>JACPRW010000005.1 GCA_016193585.1 Candidatus Aenigmatarchaeota archaeon | reverse complement strand
TTCACCATGTATAGCAAACAAGGAAGTAATACAAGGTGGATTCCATGAATCCACCTGTACAGGAGAATCTTCGATTCTCCTCGTATCGTGTTTATTTCCTTGTATTGCTATAATACGACATAAGCTGCGCAATTATCTATATCATGAGCCCATGTTCTTTTGGAACCGGATACCAAGATGTGAAAGTCCTCGCGCCACTTTTCACAATGAAGAAACGGAATTACACGCCCAAACTCTTCAGCTTCGCCTCTAATTTCTTTACGGCAGTCTTCACCTGCTCGAGGCTTTTCGCGCCTGCGCACACGACGCGGCCGCTGCTGAACAGTAAAAATGCCACTTTTGGGTCGAAGATACGGTAGACGAGACCGGGGAACTGCTCGGGCTCGTATTCGCTGTCCTCGAGCTGGAACGCGAGCTGGTCAAGATTCAGATCTTTGCCGAGATTGACGGCGACCACGATGTTTTCGATCTTGACTTTGATCGTTTCCTCGTTGATGCGTATGCCGATGCGCTTGATGTTTTTGACCGTCTTCTTGAGCGCAATCTTCGCCGCGGCGGTGCTTCGCGCGCCGACGCAGATGATTTTCCCCGAGCGGAAGATGAGCGTCGCCACGCGCGGCTCGTCCAAACGGTAGACGAGACCGGGGAACTGCTCGGGCTCGTATTCGCTCGCCTCCAGAATCGTCAAAAGCTTGTCAAGCGAAATGACCTTTTTGATGTCAGTAGAAGCAACAACGTTTTCGATTTTTATTTTCTCTGCCATGACTACACCCGCAATAACCGGAAAAACCCAAGAAATCACTTTTTAAGTGAGTATTTAAATACAGCGCAAAGTATTTAAATAATAAGCAGCGATTGAGTCTCACCATCACCAAAGATGATTGCATGGCCTTGTCGTTTGTCTGGTTTTTCTGGGCGCTCAGCGTTACCATAAGCAACATCGTCTATGGAATTATCGTCTATCATTTCCTCAAAAAACGAAGAGCCAGAAAAAATGACCTTGAAATGCTGCGCGACATATCTATCTACTACATACTCGGCCTGATGTTCGCCATCATCAGCTCCTCGTTGCTGCTGATAGTGGTGAATGGCTGAGCTTGTGCAAGGCGTTATCATGATATTTCGGGAAATCGTCGTCGTTGAAACGGACGGCGGCATGCACGTTCAGGACGTAACGGAAAGGATAACCAAAATCGTCGGTGCATGCCACATCAAGGAGGGGCTCTGCAACATCTTCCTGCCGGCAACAACCGCAGGCCTGATGGTCAACGAGCACGACCGGATGCTCATGGAGGACTTCAAGCGGTTCTTCAAAACCATAGAGGAGAAAAGGCTCTACGCGCACCCGAGCAATGCATTCTCGCACCTGCGCGCCAACCTTCTGTCGTGCGAGCGGACCATACCCATTTCGAACGGCAAGCTCATCCTCGGCACGTGGCAGCGCATCATCCTCTGGGAGTTTGACCGCGAGCCGCGGAAGCGGGACATTATCGTGACGATATCGGGGCACTGATTTCTATCCTGAACCTTTTGGCAAAATTACTGCCAAAAGGGCTTCTGACGGGCTGCATTTGAAAATTGCCGCATACCTTTCGGCCACACCCATGTATTCCATCTTATCGTGACCGTAAACAGCAACCCCGTGAGTTCCGTCTGCAAGCCCCATCTCTCCAAGAGGATAGGTGTAAGGCAGCCTGTGTACATACGTGTAATCCGCTGGTCCTATGTTGCGCTCTTCCTCAAGCTGCCTGTTCCTGTGCGGCGATTTCTCGTCCCTGTCTGTGCCATCATAAATCATTTTCTCTTTGCGTTCCAAAGAAAAAAACCTCAGATAAGCCCTGCGACTAATGCCCAAGTCTCGCATTGCACCCAAAAGACTCCTGACTGCAACCCTTGAGAAGCGCGGATCGCCGTACGCTGCTGTCATGTCCCGGGTGTCGATGTATGTTACTAAAGTCATAGTCTACTGTATGACCAAAATAGATAAAACCTTCAATCAGATAGGATACTAATGAAGCTCCGCATCTGCCCGCGCTGCAACTCTCCCAAAGTTTCTGCAGAATCTTTTCTCTTTTTCCTGAGCGGCATGTACCTCTGCCAAAATTGCGGATACAAAAGCTCCTTATTTCCGGAGATAGAAGTGAAGAACGTCATGGACGTGAAGAAGATACGGCTGAAGAAAATGAAGAAACGACCTATGCGGCGCTGACCTTGCGCTTCACGAACCACCTCGCAAACTTCCGCGCAGCCTGCGTGCGGTGCGACATTGCAATTTTCTCGCTGAGCGGCAGCGACGCGAGCGACCTTCCTTTGATGAGGAAAATCTTTTCGTACGGCAGTTCTGCCCTTCCTCCTCGATGGATTGTATCGGCTATCACGCCGCGCAGCACTCCGGCAAACAGCTTCGTTGTCGAGGCATCCTTGTAGCAGAGCACGGTCTTGAAATACGCCTTTCTGCTCCTGCCCCTGATTCTGCCGACGATGCCCCCGAATCCCAGTGATTGGTACAACCGTTTCGCGCGGTGCCCCGGAAACCCTTTCACCGCTTCAAAGTAAACGCCTGTATCATCGACGAGCACAGGCTTTTTTATTTTTTCAAAAGCCTGAACCGCCTTGCTCTCAGCTATCTCTTCCAGGCTATTCCCGTGCTCCTCCAAGTCCACCTTTATCATTTTCGCCCTGATGGAGAACTGGTTAAGCGCTACTGCAATCTCCCTGAACTTGTCCCTGTTGCCTGTCGCGACAATCACGGATTTCATGGGAACCGTATCATGGTATAAATTTATAAGCATTGGCAAATGTGTATTGTGTGATGCTTATGAAGGTTGCAGTCCTGTTTTCCGGCGGCAAGGATTCCACGCTTGCGGCGAAATACTGCATCGACCGGGGGTGGGACGTGACGCTCGTTTCCGTCAAGCCGCCTTCGGTGGAGGCGTACATCTGGCATTACCCGACCGTTGAACTGACGAAGCTTTCCGCGCAGGCGCTCGGGCTGCCGCACATCTATGTGGAATGCCCTTCGATAGGTCCGGAGGAAGAAGCTTCTGTTCTTGAAGGCGTGTTTGCCGCTAATGGATTCGATGCCGTGGTTCTCGGCGGCGTCGGGCTGCAGGAGACCCAGATACGCGAAGTGAAAGAAACCGCGAAGAAATACGGCATGCAGACCATCGTGCCGTATGCGCATCTGTCGTCAGAAGAACTGCTGAAGCTGGAAATTGAATCAGGCTTGGATATCATGCTTACCGAAGTTGCTGCCGGCGGCTTGACGAGGGATTTGCTCGGGAGGAGAATCGATGAAGGGATGCTTGGAACGCTGCAATCACTGAGCAGCAAACACGGCTTTGACGCCCTCGGCGAAGGCGGGGCGTACAACACGTTCGTCTGCGATGCGCCGTTCTTTTCAGCAAAAGTAGCGATAACTGATTCTGAAATCAGATGGGATGAGAAGACCCGCTCGGGTTACGTTGTCGCGCAGGCGAAACTGGTGAAGAAGGTTCATAACGTACTTGTGTGAATCTATGAACGGCACAAGCGTCAAGGTCTTTGCAACTAAGAGTGTATTGGGGCACGTCGGAAGATGCATCGGCTTGCCGCCTCATTCGTCTCTCCCCTACCTCAACGGCAATGTAGCACGGCTTATCCTTTACCCCGATATGAACGGGGAGGGCGCGTATGTTGCGCTGTCTCCCGACCAGAGTCATACGTTTTATATTCGGCGGCCGTATGAATCCTTTCCCATGGAAGGAGTGGATTACGTTGCTGTGCACTACAATCCGCACTGGGTGCAGTACGAAACCTCAGAACCGTCACCGCTTGATGTGACGTGGGTATAGAAACTACCGCTTTCTGTCCTCTGCTTACTGCCTTTCAGGCGCTCCTCTCAAACACTGGCGGCACAATGGTATTTTCGGCAAGACGGTACGCGCTATTGAACGGTGCATCACCTATACGCCGATAGTGTGCATCAACGAGCAGGCACCTTCGTCTCCTGTCGATGTCCCAAACGCCGCTTCTGCCCACCGCAATGTCCTTTCCAGCTGTTGCAGGATGAAATTCGAAATGCGTTGTGTACGG
Source organism: Candidatus Aenigmatarchaeota archaeon (assembly GCA_016193585.1). Lineage (GTDB taxonomy): Archaea > Aenigmatarchaeota > Aenigmatarchaeia > GW2011-AR5 > GW2011-AR5 > JACPRW01. The sequence goes on along the minus strand of JACPRW010000005.1, from coordinate 11,707 downwards.
CTCGTGAGTCAATGGTGGCGCTGTTGTTTCTTGCGGTGGGACATCCCTCGAGAACTCGAACAGGCGCTCGTGACGCGCTGGCGCTGCTGTTTCTTGCGGTATGCCCAGCGGCTCATACCATGCAGTGACGATACCGCTTCCCGGAATAAGCAGCTCGGCGACTTCTCTGTCTCCTTCAAGCACAATTCTCGGCCAGAATTTCTTTCCGGTACGGCGGTATTTTGTTCTGTCGTGCTTGTCATCCCATCCCTTCGGTACACGGAGCCCGGTGGTCGTCCACTGGAACGGATACGCGCGTCGTTGTGCACTAAGACCACCCGGGGAAAACAAGTCACGAAAAACGATGTCCTCTCGGGGGTCGATGCCTGCGTCTTCCAGTGCCTTCTGGATTGCCCGCTCCATGCCTGCAGACGATATCGCATAGCCGGCGGGTAACTGCTGCATAACCTTATCGTACGGCATGCGCGGCAGTTTTGTCAACTGCGATGCATATCCTGCTCTATACGCTCCCTGTGTTATAGTGCCAACCTGCGGATACGTGAGGCTGTACTCCCTTACATCCAGTGTCATGTCCAGAGGCTGTAGCATAGTGTGAAGCTATTAGAAATCTTTAAAAAGAAAGTGAAAGTCCATGCACTGCGGATGCATGGTGCATCCCAGATTATTCAGTTTTCCGCTCAGGCAGCGGACAATAGAGCAACTGCCGCAGCGGATTCTCGTCGCCGAGGCTGTAAACTGCTTCGGCGAGCTCTCTGTCACCCGGAATGTTTCCCCATCTGTGCGCATCCGTGAAAGCCCTTCTGAAAAGGTTTTGCTCTGGAGAATCACGAAGGACAACAGCATTCGGATTCGTATCAGCACGATTTGTCGTTATGTACATGCCTCCTCTGTCTGCACCAAAGGGCACTTTGTTCCTGTCTTGGGGAATTCCGTTCACGCCAAAGCGCACAAGCGCAGTATCTGGGTTTTCTGTAATGGCCCGAGAAATATCATGAACCCTCTGATCGTACCCACCGGGCACAGGAACTATTCGAGAACCGAGTACATACCCGGCTACAATAGCATGATCACGACCGTATCCTTTCTGTTCAGCCATAAGCTTTCTGAATCCAGCTCCCGTATCCATGTTGTTTCACCCTAATTCACATTTTGTTACTACTATTGTAAAAAGAAAAGCCTATGCGCCGCAGATACGCGGCGCATTCCTTATCTGGTTTTCGTGTTAAAAAATTTTGGTTTTCATTAATTGGGTTTTATCTGCGAAGTAGATTATTTCTATCTTGTGCTGCCCACTTCGCTCGCCATTCCCGTCGTTCATCCTCTTTGCGTTCCGAGTCGGTACAATCCTGCACGCGACCACGCTCTTGACTTCCAAAGCCCTGTCTTCCGAAGTCTTGTTCTTGACTTCCAAAGCTCTGTCTTCCCATGTATTTGTCGAGAGGTCTTTGGTCACCGGTTCTTTGTGCATAGATAGCCCGCGCGGTTTGTTCGACACCGCGATAGTCTCCGCCAGTTCTATCTGCATATGCTCGAACTTCCCGGCGGATTTTATTCATCGCGCACTCGTCTCGATAACTCCCACTTACTAACCAACGTATTGGATTTATCACCTTACCACCTCTTGTTCTATTTTGTTACTACTAAATAGTAAATAATACTTTATATACATTATTGTAGCGGAAAATCTATATCAAAGAAGCGTGATTATCCTGCCTTCCACTTGATCGAGCACCCGATGGCGCGGCGCTCGGTGAACGGCGGCTCCTTGCCGGCGAGGAGCGCGTCCAGCACCAGCTTCAGGTCGTGCGAGGCAACGGCGTTTGCATCCTTGGGGCTGTCGTCGATGCGGCCGGTGTAGCGCACCACGCGCTTTTCGTCGAGCACGAAGCAGTCGGGCGTGACCTCGCCGCCGTAGGCTCTCGCCACTGCCTGCGTCTCGTCGCGGAGGTACGGGAAATTGTATCCTTTTTCTTTGGCACGAACGACCATGTTTTCAAAGCTGTCTTCAGGATAGTTCTCGTCGTCATTCGAATTAACGGCGATAACCTGCACGCCTTTCGGGCCGTACACGCGCTGGAGCTCGATAATGCGCGCTTCAGAGCCCTTCGCGTACGGGCAGTGGTTGCAGTAGAACATGACGATAATGATTTTCTTGTTCTTGAAGGATGCCAGCGAATACGTTTTTCCGCCGACGCCCTTCAGCGAAAAATCAGGCGCCTGCTGCCCTGCTTTCAGCCTCATCTTCCATTATTTTCTTTAAAACGATTTAAGAGGATAAGGAGCACATGGCAGTTACCCTGCACCCCATCGGCACTGTGAAAAATGCGGAGAAAAAGCAGCACTTCGGCGGGTGGCGCTCGGTGACGAGCCGCATCGTTGTCAGGAAAAAGCTCGCTCCTGCGCTCGACGGCATCGAGGGCTATTCGCACGCGCTCATCGTGTACTGGATGCACGGGGTGAAGAAGCACGTCATCAAGCACCGGCCGCAGGGCGTCGCGCCGCTCATCGGGATATTTGCGTGCAGGTGCCAGGGAAGGCCGAACCCCATTGGCATATCAGCAGTCAAAATCGTGAAGCGAAAGGGCGCTGTGCTGACGGTCAAAGGGCTCGATGCAATCAATGGCACGCCGGTACTGGACATAAAGCCTTATACGCCGGCGTACGACGAAGTCAAAAGCGCCACGGTCCCTTCGTGGACAAAACTGCTGCGCTACTAATGGCCTTGTACGTTGCTTACTTCCCTTATTTTTTCAGCAATGAGCGCTTCGATGCTGACCTTGATGAGCGATGGGTAGCGGGGCGAGTCGATGGTGTTGGCCACGGCGAATTCCTTGGTCTTCTCCTGCAATTCCCGCACGCGCTTGTCGGAAACGAGGTGGACAACCGCGCAATACACGCTGTGCGCGTCCCTGCAGAGGTCGATTGCCTTGAGCATCGTGCCGCCTGAGCCGATGATATCGTCGACGAGTATGACGTCCCTGCCTTTCACGGTAACGCCGCCCTTCATGATGACATCGCCCGTCACGAGGTCGCGCTCCTTTTCGAAGAGCGCGCTGTCGCACCCAATCGCCGATGCAACGGTCTTCACAAAGCCTTCGGCGCCCTTGTCAGGGCCGATGACCAGCGGCTCCCTGAACTGCTTCCCTTTCAGGTAGCTGCCTAGTGCCACAAAGCCGTTTATGTTATGCACGGGGATATCAGCTATGCCGACGATATCCTGGTTCCTGTTCGCATGGGAAGAGACGGTAAACACGCGCTCCGCGCCTGCGTCGCGGAGCATCTCGAGCACGTAGCGCGCAGAGAACGGCTCGCCTTCGCGGAATACCTTGTCCTGCCGGCCGTAGACGAAATACGGCATGACGACGTCGATGTGCTCGATGCCCCTGTCGGCGAGGTTCTTGACTATCAGGAGCGTTTCGACCAGATAGCTGTTCGGGTTGAGCGGCAGCGCCAGGCGGTTGGCAACGATGACATGCGCTTCATCAGGCATGTGCGTGATGCGCGGGCAGACTTCGCTGTCCGGGAAAACTCTCCGCTCTATCCTCGCGTACCGGGCGCCGAGATGCTGCGCGATATGCTCCCCGAAGCCGTCGAAGCCCAAGACCGTCGCCATGAGAACCTGCTAATACTAGCAGGATACGTTTAAAAATCGAGGTGCAGCGGAGCGCTGCTCCTGTTTCCAAGTTATTAAAAGATGCGGCGGAATAGCATTCAATAGCATTCATATGTATCATTTCACACGCTACGCCGTCGTGCACACCGACTCGTATTCTTCACGGCGGCGATTCGGCACTGGAGATGCCGGCGGATTTCCTGCGCTCTACTCCTACCCATCCTACCTCGGCATCGACATCGTGACGCTCAGCAGGCACGAGATGCCCGATTCGCTCCTCGGGTTCACGGACGGCAGGCATATCGCGATGCGGGAGAGCATAGACAGGGCAGTGAGGGAATTCGTCCTGCTCCACGAGGAGGAGCACGTGAAGGACATGGAAGCGGACGAGTTCACCGTTGACCTCCGGGCTTTCAGGCGGCTCGTGCAACGGGCAGACCGAAACAGGCTGGAGAAGGTGCTCGAGCTGCTCGGCAGACGGTGGAAAGATACAAAAATTTTCGAAGAGATTGTTTAGCAACACTAAATGGCAGGTAGTTCCATGGTTACGGCGGCACCCGAAAGGACAAACGAAGAGAAAACGTATGAGCTTCTTAATGAAGTCGTTCTTTATGAAAGCGGGACATATCGACGAGTACGGCAATATTTCAAAGGCTGGCATCCGGAGCTCCATGGTGTATTCATGTGGGGCCTTCAGGGCAGAGAAACAATGATAGAAAGGGATTCCATTAGACCCCTAGCCACATTTTTTGTGAACGGCTACGGAAAATAAATTCATGTTCTTTAAAAGAATTCTGCACGACCTTCACGTATGCTCCCCATTCTCAACAGCCCTGTCCAGAAGAAAAAAGTCTACATCGAGACGTACGGCTGCTCGAACAACCATGCGGAGTCGCAGATCATGGCAGGCGTGCTCGGCAGGGAAGGCCATGCGCTTGCGGCTATCGAGGACGCGGACACCATCATCGTCAACACCTGCTCGGTGAAGTCTGCGACCGAGAACAAGACACGCTACCGGATAGAGGAGCTGCAGCGGGCGTATCCGGAAAAGAAACTGGTGCTTGCCGGATGCCTTGTCGAGGCAGAGCCGCAGGTGGTCAGAAAAATCGCACCTGAGGCGAGCCTTCTCAGCACGAACCATATTGACAAAGTACACCTTGCCGTAGGCAACAGAACAGAATTTTTGGGAAAGAAAAAAACAGAGAAAGTAGGGCTTCCTAGAATCGCTACGAATCCTGTGGTAGACATCATACCTATCTCATCCGGCTGCCTTTCCGTGTGCACATTCTGTTCGACCAAACTTGCAAAGGGAAACTTATTTTCGTTCAGCGAAGAAAAAATTATTGAAGAAATAAAAACTGCAAAGGTTGGCGGCGGCTACAAGCAATTCTGGTTGACCAGCCAGGATTGCGGCTGCTACGGCTTTGAGCACGGCACCAACGCCGCGCGGCTGATGAAGAACATCATCGCCCGGGTTTCCGGAAAATACTACCTCCGCCTCGGCATGGCGAACCCCCAGCACGTCAAGCGGTTCCTGCAGGAACTCACCGACGCGTACCGCGACGAGCATGTGTTCAAGTTTATCCACATACCGGTGCAGAGCGGCTCAAACAGCGTACTGCGGGCAATGCGGCGGGGGCATACTGCGGAGGACTACGCGCTCATCGCCAATGCGTTCAGGGATGCATTTCCCGAAATCACGGTGTGGACGGACATCATCGCGGGCTTCCCGGGGGAAACAGAAGATGATTTTGAAAAGACGGTGAACCTCGTAAGGAAAACGCAGCCGGATTTCGTGAACGTTTCGGCATATTCTGCACGGCCCGGCACGAAGGCCGCTTCAATGGAAAAGGTGCCTTCTGAAGTTGTCAAGGAAAGAACAAGGGCGCTTTCAGAAATTGTCAAGAAAGCATCGCTGGAACGAAACAAGCTCTGGGTTGGCTGGAGTGGCGCTGCGCTCGTGAACGAATTCAGCGGGGAAAAGCAGAACTTCATCGCCCGCAACTACGCGTACAAGCCGATAGCGGTCAAGGGCGATTTCGGGCTGGGGCAAGAGGTTGCCGTCGAGATTATCGATGCAAGGCCGACGTGCCTTATTGGCGCGGGCTGCTGAGCCATCGTGAGTTCAGCAGCGGTGCAGCCAAGAACCATTTAAATTCTTTACTATATAGGAGTGACATATATGAAATTCCCGTCCGCCCGATTGCAGGGCGTCTACATCTCCGATGGGGTCAGCGGCAGGTACCATGAAATAGTGGTACCGGCAGAGGATTATCACTGTCTGCTGGCCATCGTGCAGGAACATGGCTACAAACCCTTTGAAAAGGGTGCTGGCGGAAGGAGCGTGCAATTGGGACACGGGCTCCGGCGGCGCGAGTTCCTGGTTCCTGAATCACTTGCACAAGGACTCGAACAACGGTATCCTACACGACAGCAGGTGCGGAGCGCGTATTGGCAGGATACCTCCCTACCCGGCAGCATCATCGATGCCGTGAGGCGCCGCATCAACCCTGATTACCGAATTGACGGTAAGACTGCAGCAGCTGCGGAAACATACATTTGCCACCCTCGGCATGCCGATAATGCACCAGTGGTTTCGCGTCAGCCGGCACCTACCGGTACGACGGTTGCGTACAGGCAACACAGGCCCGGGGAAAGGGCGCCTTCTGACACGGATACCCACAACTTCGCCACATGGTTTTTGGCAGGCGCAGGCGTTTTTGCATCCAGCCTGGCAATTTTATGGGCGCAGCAACTTTTTGGTGAGGTGACGTACACACCCCGCGCGCCGAGCCCGCCGACGACAAGTGCCCTGCCAGACGGGCACGGCAGTATCCTGTACGTGCCGGTGACGCGTGAAGTGCTGAGTGGCGATACCGTCTGGGACTACTGGAGACAGTCGCAACCCTCCGGACACGTCATACGTTCATGGGATGCGTATCAAAACCAAGTGCAGGGGCTGAATCCCGATATTCATAACCTTGACGAGATACAGGCTGGCCAGACGATTGTACTGCCTCTACCGCAACACCAACGAGGTACACTAGATAGGCAACGCTGAGGAAATGAGCTGCGCTACTCCTACCTGCAGCATGATGATGTATACGGCGAAACCGACGCCGGCGACCTTGAGCTTGGTCACCATGTCGCCGCTCTGGAGAAGGATTTCGCCGAGCGCTATCCAGACGAGGAGCGGGACCACGTACCGCGCGACGAGCGCCGGAACCTCGAATCCGGAAAGCGCGATCCCTGCAAACGCAAGCGGCGTCACGAAATACGCGGCGAAGCTCATCATGACCGCGTGTTTGACCTCGAAGTTGTGCGCGATGAGCCTGTCAGAAATGAGTATCGCCAGCGCGGTGACCAGCGCCTGGGCAAGGAGCGCGACGATGCCGGCGGGCGTCAGCGGCACGCCCAGCAGCGCCACGAAATCGATGTCCGCCATGCGTATTTATTGCTTCGGCCGGTATTTAAAAATTTTCTGACCTGCCGTGCTTCAGTAAACGATGATTTCAGGCCGGCTTTCGTACGGCAGCTCGACGCGCGTGACTTCCTCCAGGCTTCCGAGGTCGTTCGCCTGCACCATCTTGTCCGAGACCGTGTACAGCGTATTGGCCATGTACAGCGACCGCTTTATGGCGTACGGCGAACGGAAGTAGAAGCCGCTCTTGGCGAGGTCTTCGCCGCCGTGGCTTACCCTCCCTCTGAGCGTGAAGCCGCTGGTGGTGTCGACACCGAGAACGTAGGCTCCCTGCCAGACGAAATCGCCGTACGCCGAGCCTGAGACGCCACCGGGGTACTTCGCCTCATCGATTTCAGCGAGCAGCACCGGTATTACCAAGAGGTTCTTCGATTTGCTGAACAGGAACGCCTTGTGGTCGCTGAGCGCGTACGAATCGGTCCCGCGGTTGCCGATGTTGAATTTGCCGATTTCCTTGGGGTTCGCCACGTCGCTCACGTCAAACAGCGAGAGCTTGATTCCCTGGTACCATGCGAAATTGCCTTCCTCAGCCTCGACGGTCTCCTTGCCGACGCCGATGATATGATTTTCGTCGTAGGGGTGCAGGTAATCAGAATACCCCGGTATCTTGAGCTTGCCGAGCACTGCCGGCTGCTGCGGATTCGTGAGGTCGATGACGAAGAGCGGGTCGATTTTCTTGAAGGTCACCAGGTATGCCCGGTCTCCCATGAAACGCGCCGAGTAGATGCGCTCGCCGGGAGCAAGGTCCTCCAGTTTCCCGGTGATGCGCATGCCGCTGTCAAGCACGTACACATGGTTCCGCGCCGCCGGCTCGCTTCCCCAAACCTCACCCGTCGTCGTCGCAATCCTGAAATAGCCGTTGTATTCGTCCATCGAGAACTGGTTGAGCGGTTGTCCCGGGACTTCGCCGCTTGCCGTGTACGTCACTGCGCCGTCTGCTATCGCTATCCTGTGCACGACGCTCTTTTCCATTTCCTTGGCAATATCCTGCTGCACGGCAGCATACCGCGCCTCAAGATTTCTCTGCACTGCCGCGGCTTCCTCCGGGTTGAGTGATGCGAGCCAGTCCTGCAGTATCCTACTGATTGCGGCCTGCTTTTCATAGGATGAGTTGGACGACGTTTGAACTGTCCGTAGTTTATCCGCAATGTCCCAAGGAACGACGGGAATGACAACATCAGTGACCAAACGGTCGAAGATAACCGATTGCCGTACCTGTTTCTGGTATACCATGTAGATGTTATTCTGCGACACATAGAGTGTGCTCGAATAACCCAGAAGAAACGTCTTGCTTTCAACGACCTTTGCATCGTTCACATCAAGCGAGAGGACATTGGTGAATGTGTAGGAATAATCCGGCATGTCAAAATAGTAGATGTCGGGAAACCGCTCGCCAGTGCCATAGGGAATTGGCACATCGCCTCCTGACGTGTATGCCGGCGCCGTGACAATTGCATAGACCATATCGCCGATCATGCGTGAATCGACGTAGGTGCCGTTCAGTACGATATCGCGTTGCAGTACTGGGTGCGCCCGGTCGGCTATGTCATACGCCCTGATGAATGTTGTTTCACGCCACGGGTACACGGAAAGGGATGCTACGCTTTGGGCAGGTTCCATGTACGCGTATGGCTGACTGCCGACACCAAAAATAACAAGGCGGTCGCCGTTGACGAAGAGCTCATGGACGGTACCGGTTGTGTTGATGGTAGCAACAAGCTGCGCGGTATCCGCGGGGTGCGCATCGACGATGGCAACCGCATTTCCCGTGACCGTGTAGATGTATTTCCCGTCGTTCTTGACGATGTCTGCCTCGTCAACGCCTTCAACCTGGATGTTGGTAGTAGAATAGTCAGTTGCCCGCTCCTCTGCTCCTGTTGCCTTTACCATGGTGATGTCAGACTGCATCGTACCGGCATATCCATATTCATATCCCCCACTATTCGCAGCAATGAACTGCTTTAGTTCTTCCGGAGAAGCAAATTTCTTCAATCCTTCTGTGCTGGCAGTTTCCGGGAGAAATGCAATGGCGGCGAGAACCATGAGCGCGATGAGGAACAGGGCAACGTATGTGGCCGTGTGCGGCTTGTTTTCGCTGTAGTAGGACCGCCACCGCTTCCGGTCACCTGACGATGCCATGATGGAATTATCTGCGCGCCCCCTATTTATACGATGCGGTGCCGTAGGGGGTTCCCCCTACTACTCAGCAAGCTCGCGCAGTATCCGCGCGACCTGCCTGCCGTCAGCGCGGCCCTGCGCCTTTTCCATGACAAGACCCATCAGGACCGACTCTTTCTTGCCCTTGTGCTGCCTGAGCACATCAGCAACGATTGCCGTTACCTGCGCATCGCTGAGCATCTCAAACGAAGAGAGCACTTCGCTTACTGTCTTTCCCTGCGACAGCAGGACGAGCGCATCGGGAAGCGACGCCTTGGATAGCCGCTTCCTGGCGACCAGCGAGAACAGCTGCTCAAGCGATTCAGGCGCGATGACATCAACAGCATGGCCCTGGCGCCTCAGGTCCGTGCAGGTCGAGAGCAGCGTGCTTGCGATGAGCACCGGCTCTGCACCGGTTTTCTCCCTGATTCTTTCGTATAAGGCAAACTGCCGTGATTTCACCAGCTGGGCGGCAAGCTCCTTCGGCAGCTCTTTGGACAACGCCGCCTCCTTTTCGATGAGCGTTTCCGGCACTTCCACGGCCGCGAGCACCTCGGGAGTTATGCGGACGGGCGGAATGTCGGTTTCAGGGTACATCCGCTCTGCACCCGGCAGCGGCCGCGTGTACTTCGAGCCGATGCCGTCAGCGATGCGCGTTTCTTCCGGCACGCCCACGAGGCACTGCCGGCTGCGTCTGAGCACCGCATCAGCTGCACGCTCAGGACTTTTGCCTGCGATGACCAGAACGAGGTCGCGCTCGCCTGCCTTCAGTTCTTTCCGCAGCTGGCCGAATTCAGCGTTGAGCTCGTAGCGGTCAAGGTATTCGTCAGAATGAATGAAGCCGTAGCCGTACGCCTGCGCGTAGCCGTTGAGTTCCTTGCCGAACGTCCGGTCGCCGCACTGCAGCTTGAGCAGCCCTGCACATTTCGGGAGCACCAGCGCGAGCACCGTGCCGCTGCCTGCGACCGCGCTCCTGATGAAGTTGTTTTTTGTGTTCTTGAAAATGGACGTGACATCAACCGGTTTTATGTTTATTGTTTTCAAGCCCCTCTTATGCAATTCATTTTTTATCTGTAGTAGTGATAATTGCCTCTGCACCTCACTTTCGATTACTTTCTCCATCTTTTCGAGCTCCTGGAACCCCTTGATTTCAACGCGGCTGCCTCCCTCTATCGAGATGTTGACGTCCTGCCTGATGGTGCCGATGCCGCGCATGACGTTCAGAGACCTCAGGAGCATGCCGATTGTTTCGGCGGCTTCGCGGGCGTGCTGCGGCGTGTGCATGCTCGCCGAGGTGGCAATCTCGATAAGCGGGATGCCGAGACGGTCAAGGCGATATTCGACCGTGCCGCCTTCCCTGCGCATGGCCGGCGCAGAATCCTCCTCGAGGCATACCGTTTGTATGCCAATCGTGCCGGCGCTTGTCTCGACGCTTCCGCCTGCACCCACGAGCACGGTGCGCTGGAAGCCGGAAACAGACGAGCCGTCAATCACCGTTTTCCGCATCACATGGAACTCATCGAACACAGCGCAGCCGAGAAGCTTGCACATCTGGAGCGTCGTCGTGAGCGCAGCAGGATTGACAGCATGCGGAGGGTCGTCGTCCAGCTCCGTCAGACAAGAAGAGTCGGCGTTGCTCCTGTAGACGAACAGCCGTCCCCTGATAAATTCGTACAGCGCCGCAGGGTCGTACGCGCCCGTCTCGCCTGCAACAACGCGGAGCCTGCGGCGCGTTTCGAGGGGAAATTCCTCGGATTTCTGCAGCGGGCAATTGCAGAACAGCTTGTGGCCGGAGTCGAGCTGCTGGTGGATTTCCAGGCCAATCCGCAAGCCAAGCTTTGCATAGTCCATTTATACAAGATTGCAGTGAATGTTTTTAAGAGGCTTCGGCAGAAAGCGCACGAGCCAAGAGCGTTTATAGTGGACCAACAAAAGAATACCGGCATATTACTTTTGTTGTCCGCTACACGCGGAAAACAAGGTTTTCCGGTGCACCAAAAAGCTTTGCTTTTTGAGTGTACGTGAACCAAGATATAATACCTGATTATTTACTTGGTTCACTATAAATCCAGTCGCGACAACTATACGCTTATGGTGAAAAAAGCATTTGGCGGGTATACCATCTCGTTCAAGGGCAGGACAGAAACCGCTGAGCAGATTTTCGGCTCAGCGCCGCTCGCGCCGAGCGAGATGACCAAGAAGCTCTGGGCTTATGTGAAGGGCAAGAAGCTCGCCGGGAAATAACCGTGTCCCTGCTTTTATTTTTCCTTTACGATTTTTTATTCACGGTGGCTCAAAGCAGTGTATATTCTTAAGTGTTAACCGACAGCCCATACTGAGCCAGTCCTTTGTTTGGCTCTGAATACTTCTAGCGGAGTCATATACTTAAGGCTGCTGTGTGGCGTGTTGTTGTACTGCTTCTCGAACTGCTGTAGCAGTTCGTTCATGTGGTCAAG
>JACPRW010000003.1 GCA_016193585.1 Candidatus Aenigmatarchaeota archaeon | reverse complement strand
AACAAACTCTTCATCATACTTCATAGGGGAACCAACCTCCTTGTTCTTGTTTGCACAAACAAAGAACGTTCAGGAGGGAACATAAAGGTTCCCCCTTATACTCAATTCAGTGGCTCAATATCCGCTGTCGCATAACACTTAAGCATACATATCTTTAAAAATAATTAACTACTTATAAGTAGTTATAATTATGACACTGTTCATGGTGCTGCTGTATGAAGCATATTGATGTGCTTGTCCACCCGTATTTCACTGAAGGAAACGGCTATAGTGTTGATCCTTCGGTAACGCGTCTGAAAACAGTGAGATGGCGGGGCGCTTTAAGCGAACTGCATCCTCGCGATTGGCTCGTTTTTGTCAAGGCATACTCAGGCGTCGAGAAGTGTAGAGCCGCCGAGTTGTCCGATGAACTACTGACATATGCAACAGGCAAGCTCGGTAGTCATGTGCTCGTCTATGACAAGTGGGTAGATGAGGATGTGAAAATGAGACTGGGCTCCCCGCATGTCGATGCCATCGGGCGGATACGAGGCTACGGCGAACTTGCAGACATCTGCGTCAACAGGTACACCGGCCACGTGAGAAGCCGGTTAGGCGTCTACGGAAAAGACCTCAAAAAAGTCGTCATGCCCCCAGAGTTGTCGGTAAACGGATATCCTCCCTATACGCTTGGAGACGTTTCACGTTAATACAAAAACGCCCTCGGGTCGACGCGCTCGGTGAATTCGCCGGCGGTCCCGGATGACTGCGATTAACCGGCTATTCTGACATCATCCTCAAGGCAAGGGTGTCGAACGTTTCGCAGCTATACCCAGAGACATTACTATTTGAACAAATTAATGTCTCTGGCATGAATGTTCGTAACGAAATTTTTGAGAAATATAGACCGGGTTGAAAAAACCCCCAGACATCTGTTGTGCTCTCACGTCTTTAATGAAACTCACGCCTTGAACAGCTTCACCTTGTCCTTAATTTTTTTCTTTAGCTCTTCATCAAATGTAGTCAACTGAGCATTGAATTCTTCGGCTAAAGACACGAATACCGCATCGCCTCCTTTTATGCCGAATCTTATGGCAGTTTCTGCAGACATCTTCATTCTTTCCATCGTCAATTCTTTTATTTCCACCAACTTATTCTCTGTTAATGTCAGTAATTTGTCTTCAACCATATGTGCCGGTTGCTCGCCAAAAGACCTCCGTATTACGCCGCATATTTCCGGGAGTGCCAAAGCAGGCGCTATGGCTTCAATCTTTTTGTCAAGAACAGCCGAATAAACAGAAAGACCTGCGTCATGAAACTTATCTTTGTCGGAAAACACGCTTACAAAAACCGTAGAGTCTATAACTACTTTCGTTGCTATCGCCTTTCTTCGCGCACAAGGTCTGCAGAAGTCTTGCCTTTCGGCCAGCGTTTGCCTATAGACTTGGCTATCTTTTTGACTTCTGCAATCATCTGCTCTTTTGTTACCGGCTCGAGCTCGGTTTTATCCTTTACAGTCCTGACTATAACAAGAGACCCTGGCTTAAGGTGCATTAATTCACGGGATTCTTTCTTCAATACTATCTGGCTTTTAGGGCCAAGCCTCGTCATGTATTCTATTTTCTTAATCATACAAAAGTATTGGTATTACATCTATTTAAGTATTACCTTTTTAGACGTAGGAATAAGCTCTTTAGTACAAAAACGCCCTCGGGTCGACGCGCTCGGTGAACTCGCCGGCGACGTTCTCGAGCAGGATTTTCTTCGCTTCCTCGCTATCTTTGGTGTGGCCGAGCGCCCAGCCGAGCTTGATGAAGGCGGCTTCGCTCGTCATCGCAAGTGGGATGACGCCTGCCTTGAGCAAATCCCTGCCGGGAGAATAAACGTTCATGTTCACCGTTCCGTAGGCGCACTGTGATGTCATTGCCACGATGATGCCCCTTTTCGTCATGCGCTCAAGCACTGTAAGCAATTCCTTGTGGTGCGCGGTATGCTGGTCGAGCACGGTCACCGGCGCATTGCCCAAGCCGGTGCCCTCGAGCACTAGCCCTCTGTAGCCCAGTTGCTCGTACGCTTCAAGCTCTTTGGCGTTGATGCCCGGCCGTATTTTCACGATTGCAACGCGCTTGTCGAACCTGTTCACCACATGAAGCTTCTTCGCTTTGTCTTTTTTGGGGTAGTCGCTGCGGAGCATTTCAATTTCGCCGTCCAGATGCACTTTCGCATACGGCAGCACATCGATGCTCCTGAACGCGTCCCTGCGGGAGGTGTGCATCTTCTTGACGTGGAGTCCGGGCAGCACAAAGCAGTACTCGTCATCCATAGAGCCGTGCATGCAGAGCGCGACGCCGGCAGAATCTGTTTGCGCAATGAACTGCGCGGCGCAGCGCAAATTCATTGCTGCGTCGCTCGAGCCGCGGTCAGACGAGCGCTGCGCGCCAACAAGGAGCACCGGAATCGGCAGATGCTGCAGCATGAGTGATAGCGCTGCAGCGGTGTACGCCATCGTGTCGGTGCCATGGGTTATGATAACGCCATCAGGATTTGCTTCCTGTATCTCCTGCGCAATTTTTTCTGCCAGGACAATCCAGTGCTCTGGCTCCATGTCTTCCGAATACATCTGGAAAATCACGCGCGTTGAGAAATTGGCTATTTCCTGCAGTTCGGGCACTGCAAAAAACAGCTCCTCGGGCGTGAACGCCGGATAAGCGGCGCCTGTGCGATAATCGACCTTGGACGCGATGGTGCCACCGGTGTGCAGCAGTACAATGGTGGGCTTCCCTGTATCAGGCTTGTACTTCCCGAGAATTGCCTTTTTCGCTTTCTCGTCTTTCCCTTTGATTTTCTCGATTTTCGCGCCAGCAAACGATACGCCGGCATTGTAGCCGCTGTCCAGCTTAAGGACGATCACGTTCGGGTCGCCGGCGCTCTTCGGCATGAGCAGACCTTCGTACCGCTTTCCATCCCGCTCCACCGAGATTCGGTCGCCTGCTGCTATCTTGTGGGCGGCGAGCGCCTTCCGGATTTCCGGCGAATAGTTTTCGAGCATCAGTACACCTCCACATGTATTTCTTCTATTCCTTCGAAATCTCTATCGCCGCTGATGAACTTTTTGCAGTTTGTTACAATTCCTGTTGCCAAGTGTATGCAATCCAGAAATGAAATCTCCCTTTGTCTGCTCTTATAGTATTTTGCCCTCAACGCGCCTGCAAGAATGGACGTCTTCTCGCCAGCATCAACTATTTTCAGGTTTTCTATAGACTTTATAAACGTCATCGCCTTTGATGCGCTCTCTTCGTCTCTTCTTCTTGCTATGTGGAAAAAAACCTCTGCAAGGGCTGTGGCAGATACAGTGCCGCCTTTTAATTTTACTTCTGCCAAATATTTTTGTGCCTTTGCTACTCTTTCGTTATTATCAGAAAGAATGTCCATAATCACATAGCTATCCAAGCAAAGCATCTCTTTTAACCTCTTTTCTCGCTTCCTTTATTTCTTTTCGCATGTCCCCCAGCTTAAGTTCTCTGCCCAGTTCAATGAGCGCCTTTACCGGGTCTTTGGGTTTTGGGACCAGCCTGAGCTCTTTTCCTACCCTGCTAATGATGACCTTCCTTCCGCTCTCCAGACCAAGCTCATCCCGCAGGTGCTTCGGTATTACAATCTGCCCCTTTGAGGAAACTTTTGCCTCTTCCATCTTACTCACCTCTTATAAGTAAGATTTTATATATTTAAAGCTTACTTAGCAGTGAGGGTACTGTTGTTCAGGAGACGACTCATTTGCTGTATATTCTCAGCCATAGAAATCTTTAAGGCATTTTATTTACTACTAATAAGTAGTATAAATTATCGTTGTGGTACTATGTCGGTAATCATTCATCCATACACCGGAACAAACGGGCAAAGGACAAAAATGACCGTTGTCCCCGTTGATCAGCCGACTATCTCTTCTGCCGAGATGCTGCAGCGATATCCTCAGCTCCAAAGGGCAGGAAACGAATTATATGTCCCTCCTCTGGTTGCAATGGGGTTGAAAGGAAACAGGAGAACGGTCAGCGTTCTTCGGGACATTCCTGTAACAAGCGGCGGCAGGACGTGCACCACAGGAAATGAAGCGGTGTTCGACCTCAAGGACTTAGGCTACACGACTGAATCTGTCAGGCAGGTGTTCAGGGAAAACAGAAAAGGTGTCGGAACCAGAATCGGCGGGAGCAAGAGCGTCAAAAAGCATGGCGCAGAAGCGTACCGTACATTCCGCGAAGCTGCGAAAAAGGCGACTCCGTTTCCTGTGCGCATGCTTGGCAATTATCTCTATTCTGACAAGCGACTGGACGGCATGAATGTTATCACCAGGGAGAGTTATGAATTTGAGCGCCCAGAAGGGGGGCAGCGGAACTCCTTTGCCATAGGGACTGTCCAGACAACTGACCGGATTCTGCGCGATTTGCCGGGCATAAAGATCTGCCCTGTGGTGCATGCGTACCAGATGCCAGAAGAAATAGAAGCTGCTATACAGGAGCTGACTGTTTGTAATGGTGTGCCTCCTTCCATAGCTATAGGACAAGAGTGCCGGTATGTCCCTTCAGACATCAGGGCAGTGAACATAATTCCTGATCATGTGAGAATAGGCAACTTCAAAACCATGTCCTATCAGGACAATCCGATAACGCCTTTCTCGGAAAATCCTGATGAGTTGCGACAAATTCTTGAACGTTTCTATCATGACGTGCCGCCGTATCTCGGCATCTACACGCACTACTTCAAAGGAAAAGGAGGCACATTCACCATACCGCGGGTCGGGGACATCGACCTTGCATACAATGATCGAGAGAACATGAAGTTTCGCTTTGGCGTCACATCTGATTTCACATCGAAAGATGTTGTCGTCGCTCCGACAGGCCTCTACTTTGCCGATCTTGAAAGCATCAATCTCGCAGAACCGTGCCCGGAAGGCGAATTCCCTGAACGATTCAATCTGTACGTCACCAATGTCCTCAGGGATTTCACGACAATGCTCTACAACTTCAGATTAGGTGTTCATCTGGTAGAAGGTATTGCAGCAGGCAATAGTGACAGCTGGTATTACGGAATTCCTAGCCAGCCACGCAGGCAGATGAAAGAAGAGGTTACGGACAAACTGGTGGACGCAATAGAAAGAAGACCGAATCTGCGCGCACGGCGTTCAGGAGACGGTATAGAAGTTTCTGTTGCGACGAACGATGGCTGGCTTACAACCAACGTGGGCTATGGCCAGATATACAAGCGAATACATATTCTGAACGATTAGGCAGACGGTCTCCTTCTTACCTGCCCCTTCGCGCTACAACGAGCACCGCTGCAAGCGCGATAAGTACGATTACGATGATAAGAACAGAACCGATGCCCGATGGTTTTTCAGTTGCTTTTCCTGTCGCGCCGCCTGCCCGCGGCTCCCAGTCACTCGCAAAAACCTCCCTGAAGTAGTTCGCAGCCTCGCCTTCGACAACAATGCCGAGTTCCCTGTTCCTCGTCGGCGACGCCTCGTTCCAGTTTATTGAGGAAATGAGCACGCGGTTGTCGGCAACGATGCCCTTCGCATGGATTTTCTCGGCGCCGATGCGTTCGGTGTCCGCCAGCTTCGCCTCGAGCGGCAGGCTCTCGTTCCGGGCGATATCATTGACGTACGCGACGACGTCATCGTTGTCGTTCTGGTCACGCTCCTCGACATTGTACCATGTGCTGTCAAGCAGCAACTTCACGTCCGTGCCATTCCGTGCCCTGCTGATTGCCGCCTCCAGAAACGCGTTCGGCTCCGGCTCCTTTTTCGTGCCCCAGTTCCGGTAGACGTAAAACTGCTCCACGAGCAGCGTATCGTGCGCTGACGCGATAAGCCCGATGATGTCATCGACAGCGCCGGGGGCTGCAATCAATTGCACTGACTGATTATAGAATGAACGGGGAAGGAAACGCGGAGGGACAACGAAGTTACTCGCCGCAGAGCGTACGCTGTACGACGAACGCGTGCAGGCAAACAGCACTGCATCCCGCAGGTCTGATTCGTATATGGACAGAGCTTCCTGTGCCATGCCTGCATCATCGACCACTGCTCCCCAGCCGCGGTTGCCATAGCCGTTCGCGGGGTAGCCGTCATAGCCGAAATTCTCCGTGGAAACAAGAACGGACGCATTGTCGCGTATCGCATATTTGGCATGAATGAGCGTTTTGCCTGTATGGAGATGTACCGGAATGCCATTTTTCGCAAGCTCGCAGAATACCGCCTTGCTCTCGTTCTGCAGGCCGCCTACCGGATTCGCTTCGGCGAGCACGGTGACTGCAACGCTGCGCTTGCGCGCGCTGACAAGCTCGTCCGTGATGCGCGCATGGTCAAAGGTGTAGGTGCTCAGGGAGAGCGTCTCGTTCGCTGCTGCAATGAAGCCCTGCACCACGGCAAAGCTGCTGTCCGGGGCGGCGAATGTGGTGACGGTAGCGGCGTGGACGGGCATAAGCAGCGGCAGGAACAACAAGGGCAGCAGGCGCCTCATAGCTACTCATAGGTGCAGAGGCTTATAGCGCTTATTTGTAGGTTAATTTAACCTACTTTACTTCAGGTCTCCTGGGTCTACCCGCTGCACGCCACCTATCGTATCGAGGGGAAGGTCGGTGGAAAGTATTTTTTCTTTCAGGACAACTGCAAACGCGGCATGGCATGCTCTTCTATACAGAACGTATGACACTTGTGCCAAGGTGCGTTTTTGAGCCCCGTGAAACACCCTGCTTAATTTCATCGTATGCGTATTCCTCAGCACTTCGGTGGAGCCTCTCTTCTACCATACTCATCATCGAATACAGCATCTTACCATTTCTCTGTTGCAAGCCCCGCAACGCGGGAGAAGTCTTTGGTGTTTCTGGTGACGACAACGCTTCCGTGAGAAAGCGCTATAGCGGCAATGAACATGTCCTTGATGCCTATTTCCTGCCCCCTTTCCTTGAGGCTCGCATGAATTTCACTGGCTTTTTCCGCGACCTTTTCGTCAAATGGCAGTATATCGAGTTTCCCTATGAGCTTTCTCACTTCATCTGTTTCCTGGAACTTTTTAGACAACCGGGCACCGAACAATAATTCATAGGCGGTTATCGCTGTCGTTGCAGCTCCACCTTCCTGATCAAGCTTTTCCATGAAAGGGACGGCGCTTGCATCGCCGCGCAGAACTGCAACCAAGAAGTCGGAATCCAGACACTTCATAATCATCTACTTCCAGCTTTTCCATGCACGGTCAAGCTCTTTCCTGACAGCATTCCACTCTTTGTCTCTCATCTTCCATTTGCCGAAAGAATCGGCAAGCTTTCCGCGCCTTTCCGCCAACCTCAGAATTACATCAGTAAAACTTTCTCCTTTGTTCTTCTCCCGCAGCAAGGCTTCGTATGCCTCTTCCATGATGCTGATGGTCTTTGTAGCCATGTATGTGTATATGTACACAGACATTTAAATTCCTCCTGCACCATCCAAATATTTATATACTACTTAATAGTAATAAATAGTGAGGCTGGTGACATGACCGTACAAGATTTATCCATAAGGACCAATTCATCGAATGCCGGACCGGAAATTTCGCAGAGAGCATTCAGAAGCTACTTAAGAGATAAAACAATGGAATCACGGGAACTATACGGCTTACCATCCAGAAGCAGGGGCGAGTACAGAACTGGCGTGTTTTTTGGCGGCAGGGACTTCATGACCAACCAGCCGACATTTTTTAACAACGGGCCAGGAGCGCCATACCCGATACCACCAGGCTATGTGATGGCAGGAAAGCGAACCAGCACGTCTGTCGCAGGAGAGGACACAGCAAAAGTCACTGCACTAGCCAGTAACATATTAGAAGAAATAAGCAACCTGTTATGGTGACCTTGATGGGAATCGTACAGTATGTAGGAAGATTATTTGGGCAGCAAGAGACCGCCGGCAGTATGAAAAAGCCAAACGGAAGTATGAAAAAGCTCTCCGGAAAGAAGGGAGACGATAAGTACATGCTTGCAGTGGTGTGTGCTCTATGACCGTACGTGATTTCGCTTCAAGGGCACTGGAAAAGGGGAAAGAAGCGGCTCGTGCCTACAAAGCGCCCCTGATACTTACCGGTCTCTCGGCACTGTCATACGCGGCAGGCGCCGGCGCCGAACGGCTTGCCGGCTTGCCTCCGGGAGAGCTTCTCGGCGAGTACGGAAGGCTTTCGCCTCATTTCTTTCTCTCGCTCGCAGGCGCAGAAACAGCCAGAAGGTGGGCAGGAGAAGGTTGGCACGATTTGCCATGGTACAAGAAGGCTGGGGTACTTGCCGCAGGGGCAGTTCTGCCTCTTGTTGCTCATGAAGCATACGAAGGCCTGGGAAGCACAGAAGCTGGTTACAATCTTTTGAAAGGCATTGCTGATGGAGCTCCTGTTATAGGGGATTTGCCAAGGCAGGGCTTTGAGCACGCAGGCAGCCTTGGCGACGTGGTGCAGCCTGCCGGAGCTGCGCTCATCGCTGAAGGCGTGAAGGCAGCAGGGAAGAATGTTTTGAAAAAATAAAGTGATGAACGCATGACACATTGTATTTCTGATTTCGGGTTTTGCTACAAGGCACCTGATGCCAGCGACCCTCTGTTTCTGGAGACAACGGACAGGTACGCACGGTTGCTGAAAGACGTCGTACTGGGGGCAGGGGACCTTACATTAGAGGCAGCGTGAGATTCTATGACACTCCATCTATCAGACGAGGAAATGCAGGAATTCCTGAGCCGTTACTCCAGGGACCCCGGTGTAACAAACATCGCTGCAGAAGAAGTCCTGCGTCATGCCTCGCAGGAGGGCGACGTGATGGGCATACCTATTGTGTACGCATTCGGCAACAAGGGAAGCGGTGACCGGTACCTTGACCTCATGCGCATCTGCAGAGGCGGCGCGTTTATCCGGATTCCTGTTGCTGATGGTGCATACGGCGTTCGTGAAGTGGTAGAATTGCAGCCAACAGGCGTCCTTGATGCCCCGCTCAACGAACCGTCGAGGCGCGCCTACGAGCAGCTTCTCGGAAGAGGCAGCGTACCGTTTCCTGAGCTGCTCGATACGGCGGGGTACATCATCAACACCTCCATGCGCTTTACCTCCCAAAACAGCTCGGCCAGGAAAGCACTCGAAATAGCAGGAGCAGCGTATGCACCGCGCGGCGACGAAACGCTCGAAGGCGTATGCACCGATTCAGGAAGGCTCACACGGCGACTGCTCTATTCGCTCAATCCACAAGGCGTACGATACGGTGAACTAAGCTCCTTTATAGGCGACATCCCCCATGACGCGACGGCTGTCTTCATCCCCGGTAGCGAAGGCGTGCAGGCATGGGGCGTCATCAACTCCAAGAGCCCGCGGCTGCCGTATAATTTCGTGCCGGCCGAGGAGCTGGATTTGTACGTGCCGCGGGCGCGGAAATAGGTGAGTTTCCTTAGTGAACCAAGTTATAGATAATTGCGCAGCTTATGTCGTATTAACGCGCAATTTTCTATAGGTGAATTGCAAATAATATCAGGACATAACCAGTGCAATTCACCATATAATATCCGGATTCTTTACTTGGTTAACTATAACCAGAAGGGCGTTCTTGCACCGGGCGATGAGTTCAATGAAAACAAACTTACGTCGTGCAGATACCGCTAATGTGTCGCTGCAGCAGGGAACCCTGCGTACACCGCGTCTATACTTCCCATACCATGGCGAAGCCTCATGTTATCCGGGTAGCTGAACCGGTCAATCGCAGCTCTCAGGCGGCTGTAGCCATTCTCTTCTCCGAAGAGCGACTGTTCGTTGCTTGCAATGAGCCGGTCAATGGGATCGTGTAGAGGTGGTGCTGAATCTCATACCGCATGTCCCTCCGTTCTCCGTCTATTCTTTCTTCCGGGTAGCCAATGCTTCTGAGGAACGCAGGGTCGTGACGTCGCATGAGCATGCGTGCTACCGCTCTTTTCGACAGCCCGACAAACCCGATGTCCATCGGCCACCGGTCGCATTCTGATGCGAGATACAAAGCCAGATCTACGTGGCGCCGGTTCATGTAGTCTATAGAGGATACATCATCTACGCCTTCTGCATAACTGAGGCAGTTTGATACGACGACCAGTCTTCCACCGTCCTTTACATGGTCGATGGCGGGCAACAGCGCCTTGCCGAGCTTTGCATCCCCGCGGCTGGAGCGCGTTTCGTACTCGACGCCCTTGCTGAAACCGAGGCTCCATATGCTCCCCCAGAAAAATACGAGGTCAAAGAACTTGTCCTTAAGCTCGCTTTCCGGATAATGTAGCTTCTCGACGTCACCCAGATAGTACTGCATGCTGTCTGGCGTGCCGGCAAGGACCGGGACACCGTATCGTTCCTCGCCTCGTTCCGTGAGGAACGCGTGGTAGTCGTTCACCTGTGGCATCCGGGTGCACCACTTCTCGCTCCAGTGCCCGAGAGCGTATACTGAAGCGCCGAGCTCCTGCAGCGCACGCGACGGCTGCTGATTGCGCCCCGGCCCTATTTCCAAGCTCTTGATATCGGTGCCTAAACCAAGGACAGGCAACAATGACGACCAGAAGTACCTCATCGCTTCCGGGTCCTCATGGTACTGCCGTCCGATACCTGGGTACTCCCTGAACGGGCTTCCTGCTTTCTCATCGATGAGCTTCAACCGCATACCGACCACTCGCCGTCAGAGATATAGAGAAACATATTAAAACTTTCCCTCTGTCTTGGTAGTGTTCCATTATCCGTTCCCCATGGAGCGTATCGGGCTCGTGCACGGGTGAGAGTCACGTATTTATACTACTTTCCAGTAGCGAAATCTTTATATACCGTCTGTGTGCTATAGATAGGTAGTGCTATTGAAAGGTGATAACAAATATGTTAGGAATACCTGACGTGCGGGAGATTGCTGCAGGCATTGACGGCATCTTCGCCGACAAGCCTGTGCGCAAGCATAAGGCACGGGAAACCGGATACGGCCGCGAGCCTGCGTATAATAGAACGCTCTACAGGGGCAGCCCTACCACTGACCGGCTGGACGAGTATCTCGAACTCGGCAGCACGGTCAAGATACAGCCGCTTGACTATGAGCTGGCCACGGCACTACATGAGGGACACGAAAACGCTTATGCGCCACACGATGAGGTAGAATACCGGGCAATGCAAGACGCGAGCGGGCTTGGCATCTATTCTCCTGAACTTGACCGAGACCGGGCGCAGGTGCTCGGCATGCAGCCTGCGTACACGCATGACGCGAGCCTTGCAGCAGGCCCCTCGCTCAGGATGAGGAATTACCGCGACGCGATATACGGCGTGGCGTGGCGCCTCGCCGAAAAGGGTATCAAGGAATATCATTTTGTTACCGACGGCATGGTGAACGTAAAGGGCGCGGCGTACAAGGCATACCGCTTCCCGTACAAAATCGCGCATTCGATCGCTGACACGCCTGCGACGGTCAGGCCGTACATGGCCAGATTCGCGAAGGCGCTGCAGGACGCCGGGATAAAGGTAACGGTATCGTCATCGAACGCCGCACAGACCATTCAGCACCAGTGGGCAGGCGCGCGGGCGACGGGGCAGGCACCGCCAACAATTCCTACGGGTATAGCCTTCCCTGGCATCAGTGGTGAAGCGCTCATCGCGGTTCTTGGCAGATATGCAGCATTCTTCGCCGACCTAGGAAGAGTTGCGTGGGCTTATATGATACAAGAAGGCGGTGCAAATCAGAACAGAGCACAAAAATACGGTATAGCGCCTGCAAGCAAACTGAACCCGGTGGCAATAGACCTTTCCGGTCCATGGAATGCACTAGGTAATGCCATCAGGCCCCCGCAGCGAGCAGCTGTCGCAGCATAGCACGTGCACAATGAATACATGACAGAGTTGTTGATATGGCATTAGGTCCAGTAGGTCCGGCAGTTGCGGCAGCGGGCAGGGCTGCAGCTCATTACGCTCCTATCGCGGGGCGCTATGCCGCGCAGCAGGCAGGACGAGGAATTGCCGCAGGTTATCGCGCTACCAGGCGCTACGGACCTCCGGCGGCGCGCTTTGCCGGCCGGAAGGCATGGCAAGCGACACGATTTGCAGCTCGCCAGACAGGCCGCGGCATCCGCAACGGCGCGCGCTTCGTGCGAGACCACCCGCGCGGCTCGGCGGTCGCAGCAGCGACTGCTGCAGGCGGCGTGCTCGGCTTGATGGCACCTGAAGCGATAGCCACTGCACCATACGTGATGCGCGATGCTGCTAACTATCTGAGCCACGGACGCGATACGGGTACTGTACACTTTTTCGACCGCATGGGCGACGCCACCACGAGGCAGGCAGCTTCGACTATTGTCGATAACGTTGCCGGAGCCGCAACCGGGGCTTTTCTCGCAGGACGGCAAGCGTACCGATGGCTGTATCATCCATAGGACGCGCATTTGCTGCACCTTTTTATTTCTCCGAATGCATATGTGCAACATGAACAAGCTCGCAGCGCTGTTCCTTGTCGCAGTTTTCCTGTTGCCGCACATCGCGTTCGCGCAGGATGTCGGCGAGATTCTGTTCCGCAATCTCCTTCGCATGCCACAATACCCCGGCCCGCCGTTCAGCGGCGACATCATGCAGGACATTGTCATGTTCTTCTTCATCCCTACCGTATTCATTATACTCGTTGTCTATACCGTTGCCGGAAGGATTGTTGACAACACAAAGCTTGACCTGCTGCTGAGCATCGCCCTGTACCTGTTCATAATTTTCGGGGGATACTACAGCGTGTTTGCGCTTCTTGCGGGGCCGTACTTCTTTTTCCTTGTCATCATCATGGGATTGCTTTTGTTTTTGAAGTCACATTTCGTTGCTGGCACCACCCGTCCCCCGAGCATGCCGGGGCGCGCGACGGGAATGACGGCAGGCACCGCCACCGATGAGGCGATGCTCGAAATGCGCTACAAAGCACTTCTGGATCAGCTCGGAGCGGCAAAAAAAGATATGGACAAACACCGCAAAGAGTACATGGATTTCGGCAAGAAAGGAGGCGACACGTCGTTCGCCGTCGGCGAGCTTGCGCAGACGCGGAGTTTCATCAACCAGCTGCTCGGCGAGCTTCGCGAAGTCCAGCTGGAACTGCAGCGCCTGAACCCGAAACACCGGCTCGTCGCTCAGATTAACGCTGACATGAGGAAATTCGCGCTGAAAGAATAGGATGACCCTCATGACCTTCCACACCGCGCTCGGCATCGACATCAACGTCCTCGCGTCGTTCCTCTTTGTATTCGCCATCGTCTATGCGCTGCTGGCATACACGAAGATGTTCGAGGGGACGAAAGGCGCATCGGTAGTGATTGCGCTGGTCATCGCGCTTTTCTCCGCAATGTACGCGCCGCTCGTCGGCTTCCTCGTGGGCATCCTTCCTATCGCGTCGATTTTGCTGGTAATTTTGTTTCTGTTCCTGTTCGTGCAGCGGGTGCTCATGGGAGGCGCGCCCGGCGCTGATGCGGTTCCTATCGCCGTTATTCTCGGCATATCGCTCATCCTCATCGGCACGCTGTGGAACAGCATCTGGCCCCTACTGCCGCTGCCGACGACGCCCGATAACATGCTGTGGCTCATCGGCATTTTCCTCG
Organism: Candidatus Aenigmatarchaeota archaeon; assembly: GCA_016193585.1. GTDB lineage: Archaea > Aenigmatarchaeota > Aenigmatarchaeia > GW2011-AR5 > GW2011-AR5 > JACPRW01. The sequence goes on along the minus strand of JACPRW010000003.1, from coordinate 332,398 downwards.
TGCTCATGCTGCTCTATGTCGTGTACCGGCACGGCCATGCAGCGTAGTTCAGACGTGGTGGCTCGGTGATGCGCGCATGGTTTCAATGCTGAAAATACGGTGCCTTCAATCGCCGCAAAAAACATATAAATAGGGGGAAACAAATAAAGTAATAGTAAAGAACATTGATTTTGGAACATTGTACAATGTTCTTTCCATATAGCAGATTGTGATATAAAGTTCCATTATGATTACAATCTACTATAAGAGGATATTCAGATGTCGCTCAGCACGAACCCGTTCCTGTTGTTAGGTCCTGACTTCTACAACTTCCTGCTCCCGTGGATATTCACGTTCGCGGTAGTGTACGGACTGGCGAGCAAAATCGGGCCGTTTAAAGATGGTAGTAAAGGCGTGCCGGCTGCTATTGCGCTCGTTGCCGCGTTCTTCGTCACGGCAGTCGCCGGCCCGTCGATGGCGGCGTTCTTCGCGGCACTGTTCGGCGGCGCGACGGTGTTCCTCGCAGGCATACTTGTGATACTGCTCTTCACGACGCTCGCCGGTGTTGACTGGCAGGGCAGTACGTCCAAGATGATTGTTCTCATCGGTCTTGTACTGCTCGGCATCGTGCTCTTCATTGCGTCGAGCGGCTCGGCGGTGGGCGTCTTCATCAGCCCTGACCTTGCGGCACTGATATTCTGGGCTGTCATCATTATCGCAGCCATCTGGCTCATCGCCTACAAATAAGGAGACGTAGCGTCTATGCTCAGTTCAGGAAATCCGTTTGCGCAACTCGGCCCTGAGTTCTACGGTTTTTTGCTGCCATGGATATTCACGTTTGCGGTCGTGTACGCGCTGGCCGGGAAGACGCCGGTCGGCGAGAAAAAGGAGGTAGCCGCAGCCATTGCATTGGTGGCGGCGTTCTTTGTGACTGCTGTTGGCGGCCCGCAGATGGCGGCGTTCTTCTCCGCCCTGTTCGGCGGCAGCGCCATCTTCCTGGCAGGCATCCTCGTCGTGCTGCTGTTCACGACGCTTGCCGGGGTTAAATGGGAGGGCGGAACATCCAAGATGATTGTTCTCATAGGCCTCGTGCTGCTGGGCATTTTCCTGTTCATTGCCTCAAGCGGCTCGGCGGTGGGTGTCCTCATCAGCCCTGACCTTGCGGCACTGATATTCTGGGGCGTCATCATCCTCGCTGTCATCTGGATGGTCGCGTACAAGGATGCGGGCGGCGCCAAGAAAGAGTGAGCCGGTTTTTGTTCTCCCCTGCTTTGTTCAAAATTAATTTAAATAGGCGTTGACAATAGGTACGCATATGGTATCGCCGTTCGAAGCGATGGTGCAGCAGCTGACCGACCTCGGCTTCTTCGGGTTCTTCCTGCCGGTGCTGCTCCTCTTCGTTGTCAGCTACGGCCTGCTCCTGAAGACGAAAGCGCTCGGCGATGACCAGAAGGTCATGGTTGCCGCCTCGCTCGTCCTTTCGCTGTTCATACTGGGCTTCGGCAGCATCATCTTCGGCAGGTTCTTTTCAAGCCTCTTCGGCATCGGCACCATCGTGCTCGCCGGCATCCTGGTCATTGCGCTCTTCATCGGCATGGCGGGCGGCGACATCAGCAAGATTGCCGGCGACAGCAGGCTTCTCATGATGTTCGTTGCCGGCATCGGCGTCGTCGTGTTCTTCCTCGCGCTGAGCAGCATTGGCATCGTCATTAGCGGCCCTGTCGCGGCGACGGTTTTCTTCATCGTCGTTATACTCGTCGCTGTCGCCCTGATAGCGAAGTAGCTATAGCAAATGACAGAAATTTTTATACAAGATAGTGCCTTCGCGAGCTGACATGTACAATGTCTGAAAATTATAGTTCTACAAGGAAAGATTCTGGATATTATTTCCTTGTGAACTATAGGTGAACCCAGTCATATCATATCCTGATTATTTACTGGGTTCACTATAATGTCAGCGACTATACCTTCTGATGCCTGCAGGCTGCGAAAACAAGAAATAGCGGTTACTTCATTTTTTCCTGAAAGCAACGTCCAGTGCGCTCTCGAGATATAATCTTTGTGCTACACTGCCGGCCGCATCTGGCGCGTCTTCATCTCGTGGATGATGCGCGACAGCGACTCGATGTTCCGCGTGAGGCTCGGCAAAAATTGCTTAAAGGCCTTCTCGAGCCCGCCGATGCGCGCTTCGAGGTCGTCGAGCTTGTCCTGTAGCGCTTCAGCCTTTGTATTATCAACGGCGGCTGCTTCCTGGCCTGCGAGCTGCGGAACTGCTGCGCGCTGCTTGAGCGACGCAATCTCGATTTCCACTGACTTGATGCGCTCCTCGAAACGCTGCCACTTCTCCTCGACAACGCCTTCTACCAGCTCCTCGACAATGGCTTCCGGCGCCATGCCCTCTATTTCAGGCATCGGTTCCTGCATTGACGACGCGGTGAGTTCCGGGATGAGGTCTGATGTCGGCTGCGACTCGGCCTGCGAGGGATATACCTGTTCGATTGCCGCTGCAGGCCGCTCTGCAGATGGCTCAACGCCCTCCTTGACTGCCTGCATCATTGCCTGCTCTATTTCATCATAGGAATAGCCTTCTGACTTGAGCGATTTGATGATGTCCTTGTCGCTCATGCCGCGCGCCGACAGCCGCTGTATCTCCTCAACCGGTGGCGGCCGCGCTTCCTTCGACTTTTTCTTGAAAAACAGCATAATCAGAATACCCTCGCATCGCGAGTCGTGCTCGAAGAACCTTAGGTTCTTTGGCACCCTGAAGAGCTCCGCTCTTCACGGCATGCCATTATACTCGCATCTCCGATACCTCCGGTGAACCCCTAGCTATTACTTTGTTTCTGCAGTATAAATATCTTCGGGCGTAACGTCCGAAGTATTCCCTCGGATGGTAATAGTATGTTCTGTTGGTTAGTGAGCATTTTATACAGAACATACCGTAGAGCAGGTTCGGGCGAAACGTTTGGTTGTTAACTGAACCTACTACAAGCTTTCTGAAGATGCAGGAATTATTGCTCTTTGACGAGCTCCATATCTTCCTTGGTGACGAACTCCTGGCGCAGCGGCGAGAGGAGGTCGAGCATCCGCTCCATTTCCCTGATTTCTCTCTTCGTCGCGAACCGCTCAGTCTGCTTGCTCATGCGCTCGATCGCATTCCTCAGCCTGGTGATTTCGTCCTCGACCATCCTCATCTTTACTTCGATACCGAGGACTTTGTCCTGGAGCACCTTGGTTTTGGATGCGACGGACGTCTCGACCGCATTGACGCGGTCCTCGACTGCCTGCAGCCGGTCTTCGAGCTCGCGAAGCCTCCGTGTCTCGTCGTTGCTCCTTCTCACGAGCTCGCGCACTATCATCTGCGTCTGGTTGCCGTCCATAATGCCCCACGCTCCGCGTGTCGCGTTCAGAAAGCATACACTTTCTGACGCCTCGAAGAGCTCCGCTCTTCAAGGTATCCCATAGTATACCCAGAGACATTACTATTTGAACAAATTAATGTCTCTGGCATATCCTGAATGACACTATACAATGTTCAATAATGTATGTCATTCGGTATATGTTCGTATCCTATTTTCTTTTTCTCTACTCAACAAGTTGGTCGTGCGTGCTTATTAAGATTATAGTGGACCAACAAAAGAATACCGACATATTACTTTTGTTGTCCGCTACACGCGGAAAACAACGTTTTCTGTTATAGTAGGTTCGAATAATACTGGAACTTTTCGTTCGAACCTGCTATAGTGTATGTTCAGCATAAAATGTTCCAAAATAAACTGAACATACTATTACTTCCTTGTTTGCTATACATGGTGAAACAACGTTTCACCTGTACAGGCAAAGCTTTGCTTTACCATGTATAGATAACTGCATAATTTGCATGACATATTATAAGCAGTTATCTGTATACAAACTGCGAATCTGCGCCATATATAGTGGACCAACAAAAGAATACCAACATATTACTTTTGTTGTCCGCTATAAGTGAACCAAGATATAATACCTGATTATTTACTTGGTTCACTATAAGTTTCGCAGTTTAGTATATGTGAAACAAGAAGTAATACGTCGGTATTATTTTCTTGTTTCACTATAACCTAAGTCGCCAAAAGACTTCACGGAAGTCTTTTGTACGAAGGCAGCAGTTTTCAAGGCATTCAAGATAAACATCTGAAAAACCTTTTGTGCATTTGGTCGCTCTGTGCGCACTATGCTGCATCGCTGCAACAGGCTCATTTTTGGGGAAAGCTTATAATGCTGCACCGCCAAGTATAGCCATGGCCGTTGAGTACGAGTACGACGAGGCTGCCCAGAAGCTGAGGGTCAACTGCCTCGGCACCATCTACGGCCCGAGCATCGAGGACTACGATGTCTGGATGGCTGCGGTCATCGACAAGCTTATCGAGCTCAAGCGCGTCGTCAAGGTAGTGCTCGCCGAGCGCCGCGAGTACGAATACGACTTTGACGAGGTGCGCCTGCTTCTTGAAATAGCAAATGGCCTCGAGCTCATCAACAGGGAGAAGATTGTCTCGCTCAAGAACATCGTCACTGCGGACTGTGAGAGCGAAGCTCCCGAGCGCTACAAGATCCTCCAGACGATAACCGGAGGGATAAAATATGACCCCATCGAGGCGTACAAGAGCCTGCTAAGGGAAATCCGGCATGTCAAAGTGAAACTGGAGCGCGAAACAGACGAGGCGAGGCGGAAGTGCCTCGCGCACTATCTCGCTTCCAGCCTCGTACCCTTGCAGACCATTCTTGAGCGGTGCAATCTCATACAGCTTGCGAAGGGCAGCCTGTCCGAACACAAGAACAGAAGCCTCTACCGGCGGATATTCCATCCGAGCGTGCGGCCGAACTTCATGTACACCAAATACATCGCCACGCCGCCGGTGAATGCCGAGTTTCTTGAGCGCTACACAATAGGGGATACGCACGTCGAAATCTTCAAGATTCCCGGCAAGGTCAGGCGGCTGTACCACATCATACCTCCCGAATTCAGGCTCACCGAAGACGAGTATACGCTGCTGGACGCCGGCAGGCGTTATCTCGGCAGGCACGAGCCGCGGGACATTGAAATCGAGGAGCCCGAAAAGATGCGCGAAAACCTGTACCGCATCGGCCTCGACCTGCTTCGTGACATTGCGCGCACGAACAAGATTTACATCTCGGAAGACACGCTGCGAAGGCTCGCTGACATACTCACGCGATACACCGCTGGCATCGGCATCCTGGAACTGCTGCTTCAGGACGACAACGTGCAGGACATCATGGTCAACTCACCTATCGGGATGTCGCCCATCTACCTCTTCCACGGAAACCACTACGAGTGCGAAACGAACATCGTCCCGAGCATGGAGGACGCCGAGGTATGGGCGACACGGCTGCGCCTGCGCTCGGGGAGGCCGCTCGATGAGGCGAACCCTGTCCTTGACACGGAACTCAACGTTCCCGGAGGCAGGGCAAGGGTTGCGGCAATCACGCGAACGCTGTCGCCCGATGGGCTCGCCTTCGCCTTCCGCCGCCACAGGGAAAAGCCGTGGACATTCCCGCTCTTCATCCGCAACAACATGATAGACGCGTTTTCCGCCGGGTTGCTCTGGTTCATCATCGACGGGGCGCGCACGATGCTCATTGCAGGCACGCGGTCCTCTGGAAAAACATCGTTCCTGTCCGCATGCATGGTCCAGATAATGCCGAAAATCAGGATTGTGTCATTAGAGGACACGTTAGAACTTCCCATCGAGCAGATACGCCAGCTGGGATACAACGTGGAGCGTCTGAAGGCGCGCAGCGTGATAACGCACGTCGAAACCGAGCTCGCTGCCGAAGAAGCGCTTCGCACCGCGCTCCGCCTCGGCGATTCTTCGCTCATCGTCGGCGAGGTGCGCTCGAAGGAAGCGCTGGCTTTATACGAAGCGATGCGCATCGGCGCGCTCGCGAACGTTGTTGCCGGCACCATACATGGCGAATCGGCATACGGCGTGTTCGACCGCGTCGTCAATGATTTGGGAGTGCCGCCGACGAGCTTCAAGGCAACCGACATCATTCTCGTCTGCAACATGCTGAGGTCTCCCGACTATCTCCGGAGCTTCCGGCGCGTCGTGGAGATTACCGAGGTCAGGAAGCACTGGAAAAATGACCCTACCGAGGAAGGCGGCTTCGTCAACCTGCTCGAATACTCGGCACTTCAGGATGCGCTCAGGCCGACGCAGACGCTGCTTGTCGGCGAATCGCAGGTGCTCAACAGCATTGCATCGCGCGTCCGCGAATGGAAAGGCAGATGGGATGCCGTCTGGGAGAACATCAACCTGCGCGCATCGGTGCTCCAGGCGCTCGCGCATTACGGAGCAGCATCCCCCGACACGCTCGAAGCGCCGTTCGTGATAGAGTCTAATTCCTATTTCCACCTGTTCAGCAGCGAGGTCAAGGAGGAGGTGGGCGCACTCGACAGCAAGCTCATCATGGAACGGTGGAGCAACTGGCTCAAGAACAAAAACCGCTGAAAAGCCCTCTTTCCCGGAATCCTATTTATTAGGACAGAACCACAAGTAATCTCATGGATTTGCGCGACGACCGGTATGAATCGCGGGAGTACAAAATCTTCCTCGAAGAGGAGCGCGTACAGTCGCTGCCGAGGACCCTCTACGAGAAGGCGTGCAAGCTTGCCGAAAACCTGCATATAGACCCGGACAAGCAGACGGCAAAGCGCTTCGAAGACGCCATCACGTTCTCCCATCTCAAAGCGACGCCGAGGGGCATCGCCTCCCTCACCATGCTTTTCACCGCACTCGTCACGATTCCGACGTTCGTTCTCATGACACTCAACATGCTCATCATAGACGGAAAGCCTCTGTATGCGAATCCTGTCACGTTTGGCAGCGGCATGATTCTTCTCATGCTCGCTCTGCCGTTCGTCTACTACCTCTACATGTACCCTGTGCATCTCCGCAGGCGGTATGAAATGGACGCAGGCTCTGAGATAGTCTCGATGATTCTCTATATCGCCATGTACATGCGCAACACGCCAAGCCTCGAGGGAGCGGTGCGGTTCGCCGCGGACAATGTGACAGGGAGCCTCAGCTACGAGCTCAAGAAGCTCATGTGGGATGTCCATGTCGGGAATTACTTGACCATGGAAGATGCGCTCATCGATTACGCCAGGAAATGGAAAGAAAACAGGGAGTTTACGGAGTCTATCGACCTTATCGTGACGTCGCTGCGGCAACTGGGAGACAGGCGCGTTGCGCTGCTCAGTGAAGCGGTATCAATCATCCTCGAAGGGAACCGCGACAGGACAAAACATTTCAACCAGAGGCTCAGGATGCCGGTGCTCGTTGTCCATGCGCTGGGAATCATCCTTCCTGTTCTCGGTCTCGTCATCTTCCCGCTTGTGGCCATCTTTCTCGGCGTCGGGCCGTTCATCCTCTTCATCGGCTATGACATCGTGCTGCCGCTTGTCCTCCTCTTCGTCATCACCAACATACTCGAGACGCGTCCGTCGACGTTCAGCAAAATAGACATATCGGAAAATCCTGACGTGCCTCCGGAAGGCTCGTTCTTTTTCTCCGGGAAAGCAATCCCTGCATGGATACCGGCAGCAGTGGTTGCCGGTGTTTCGATGGCAGCAGGGCTGCTCCTCTACAGCAGCGACCCGCGCGGCATTCTCGCCTCGATGGTCATCATAGGCGGCGCCACAGCAAGCATCGCCCTGTACTATCACCTGCTCTCGTTCCAGCGCATGTCGGTCCGCGAGAAGACGCGAGAAATCGAAAGCGAGTTCGCTGAAACCCTGTTCCAGATGGGGAACCAGATATACACAGGAGTTCCGGTAGAGATGTCCGTCACGCAGTCGGTCAACCACTCCAAAAACCTGAAGGTAAAGGAACTGTTCTCGCGCGCGCTGACCAACATGCGGGCTCTCGGCATGACATTCAGGCAGGCGTTCTTTGACAAGACGTACGGCGCGGTCAGGTTTTTCCCGTCGCGCCTTATAAAATCGGTTATGAGAACGATCGTGGAAAGCTCGGAAAAGGGTGCGCGGAGCGCTTCGCTTGCCATGCTCGCCGTGTCGGAATACCTGCGGGGACTGCACCGGACGCAGGAGGAGATACGGGAAGAGCTTTCCGAGCCGCTCAGCGCCATGAAATTCCAGACCTACTTCCTTTCCCCGCTCATATCGGGCGTCGTGGTGACGCTGACCATCATCATGCTGGAAATAATCGAGAACCTCGCCGCGAAAATAGGGGGCGCTCCCGGACAGATAGTTCCCTTCTTCCAGTCCCTGAGGAATGTGAGCGTATCACCCTTCGAATTCACGCTCGTTGTTGGCGTGTACCTCATTGAGAGCGCCTTCGTCCTCGGCATCTTCATCAACGGCATAGAGAACGGCGAGGACAGAATCGGCAGGCAGCACATCATCGCCCAATCGCTTATCATCGGCTTCGTCGTGTTCGTTGTCACGCTCGCCGTCACTCTCTACGTGTTCGAGCCGCTGGTGACGAGCGTCGTAACTTAAAGCTTACGTATACCATAACTACTCTATGCTCAAGGTGGCTTTTTTCACCGATACCTACACCCCCCAGATAAACGGCGTTGTCTCGTCTATTCAGCTGTTCAGGCGGCACCTCGCTGCGGACGTGGAGGTGTTCTCTCCTGACCGCTTTTTTTCCGTGCGTTTCCCCCCGTATCCCGAGTACAAGGTTTCCTTTCCCTTGTCCTTCGCGAGCACCTGCTTCAGAACGTTCAGCATCATCCATGTCCACACGCCAGCCACCGCCGGCATCGCGGGGCTCATCGCGGCGAAGCGGAATCGCATCCCCGTCGTCGGGTCCTATCACACGCTGCTTCCCGCGTACGTGCATTACGTAACGGGCAACGGCATGCTCCAGTCCGTGCTGCGGTGGTGCGTATGGAACTACACGAAGTGGTTCTACAACAGCTGCGACGCCGTCATCGTCCCGTCGGAGGAAACGCGGAGCGTTCTGGAGCGGCAGGGCATCAGAAACATCACGGTCGTTCCGACAGGCATCGAACCGCGCGGGCGGATACCGAGAGCGCGGCGGAGATTCGGCATCCATGCAAACGACAAGGTCGTGCTCCATGTCGGCAGGCTCTCGAAAGAGAAGAACATCGAGCTTGTCATCGACGCGGTACGGCAGCTCCGGGACAGACGCATCAAGCTCATTATCGCTTCAGACGGGCCTTACCGGGAGCGGCTCGAGGAGCATGCAGCCGGCATGGAGAACGTGCTGTTTACCGGATACCTCAGCCAGGACGACCTGGAAAAGCTCTACGCCGCTGCTGATGTCTTCGTTCTTGCGTCGGAGACCGAAACGCAGGGAATCGTTCTCCTTGAGGCAGCGTCCTTTGCCCTTCCCGTTGTCGTGCTTGACACGCCGGTCCTTGCCTCGTTCGTCCGCGCATACGGCACCGGCATTGTTGCCAGGAGAAGCGAATTTGGCGAGCGCATCCGCAGGGCTGTCTACGACAAGCGCCTGAGAAAGCGCCTGAGGCGCAACGCAGCGCGGGCGGTGCGGTTGCATAGCATGGACCGCATGTCCCGGAAGTTACTGGGCGTCTACACAACGCTTCTCGCCAGGAAGAACAAATAATCAGTCCGCAAGCGTTTCGTATATCTCCGCGAGCTCTGCCGCGACATGACGGATGTCGTGCCGTTCCGCATGCCTGCTGCCGTTTCGTGCAAGCCTGCTTCTCAACTTCGCGTCCCGGATGACATTTTCGATGTGCACCGTAAAATTGTCTACGGATGACCCCATCATGCAATCCTGCCCGTGCACAAATCCCCAGCTCCTGTAGCTTGGCAAATCCCTCACCACGACGGGCCTGCCGCAGGCGAGCGCCTCGAGAACCGTGATTCCCTGGTTCTCCACATATGACGGGAAGAAAAGCGCATCGCAACCGGAATGGGCGGCCACGATGTCGTCGACATAACCGAGCAGGTGGACGTTGTCCGGCATGCCGTTGAGTATTTTCGCTATCTTCGAGAACCCGATGAAAAAAGACGGGTAGCGCTTCCCTATCCAGACGAACCTGACGCCGGGAAACCTCCGTGCAACCTCCACGAACTGCTCTATTCCTTTACGGATGTAGATGAGCCCGACGCAGTACACAACGGTCTCTGTGCCCGTGATGCCGTAATGGTCCCTGAACTGCTTTCTTCCTGCTCTGCTGAACCTGAAAATCTCCCGGTCGATGCCGTTGCTTATAACCCTGATGGGCTTCACCACGTGCCGCTTCATGAGCGTTTCCTTCGTCCACTGGCTCGGTGTCAGGACAAGATCAGCGTTATTGTAGAAGAACGTCAGGTACTTGCCGACCATGTTGAGAACGCTGTCGCTTTCGGTAAGCGTCCAGCTGCCTTTCGCATCTTCAGCAGTCGTGTGGGCATGCGTTATGATTTTGACGCCGTGCTTTTTCGCCTTCCTCAGCTTCATGAGCGAGAACAAGAGCGGGGTATGGGAATGCATGATGTCGTACGTATACCCCCTTCCGTTGATGTCGACGTCCACCCCCTCGTCCCTGAGGAACGATGCAAGGCGGGAGGCCGCTGAATAAACGCCGCTGCCTCTGGCCAGTCCCATGCCCTCGACGATAAAATTTACCCTCACCATACATACCATCATTGTTTCCGTTTTTTGCCGCCGGTATACAGCAATGAGACGATGCCAATTATTATAAAGGCGATGCCCGCTGCTTCCTGCAACGAAAGCGTTTCCTGGAGCAGAGCTATGCCGCCGACTGCTGAAACAAGCGACGACGACCCGGAGCTTAGCGAGGCGACTACATGCATCTTCTGGTTCTTCAGGCTGTACTGGAGCAGGTAACCTCCCACAAGGCCGAGCACGAGGCTCGCGAGCGCTATGGGGAACTGCAAGCCCTCCAGAAAGAGCTTGAGAAAAACTGCGCCGGCGCCGATGAGAACACCAGCAATGGTTGCATGGACGCTCGGGTTCATACGCATCACGCCGCGGTCAGCATAATACCCAGGAACACGACAACGATGCTCGCGAGCTCCTTGTTCGTTATGCGTTCCCTGAGGAGAAAATGCCCGAGCAGCAGGGAGAACACAATCGAGGCATTCATGAGCGGCTGCACAAGCGCCACCCGCTCGCTCCTCAGCGCCAGCAGATAAAATATGAATGAAATGCCGCCGACTATCACGAGTCCGAAAAGCCACGTCCTTGACAGGAGCATGCCGCGGACAGAGAACTTCCTCATCCTCTTGAGGGCTATACGCTGGTAGTAAAACGACACTGCCACGAACAGCGATGCCAGAATGGCGAGAATAATGCCGTAACTCATTATACTCATCGCCCTATGAACTATTTTAACCTTTTTTGAGGATTACTACCACATGGACCCTCTCAAGGTCACGCGCATCGGCGAGTGGCTGCCTGATTTCAGCGTCATCCTTCTCGGTGCGCTGCTGTCGTACGCCGCGGCTCCGGGACCGCTGATTGCCATCTTCGCGGCGTTCCTGTTCGCCACGTCCTCCTATTTTATAATAAACGACTATTTCGACGCACCGTACGACCGCTTCAAGAAGAACAACACCAACCCCATCGCCAAGGGCAAGCTCAGCAAAGGGGCGGCGCTTGGACTTGCGGCAGCCTCTCTTGCCATCGCGTTCTCCATCGTCTACTTCCTGCTGCCGTCTTTCATCCTCCACCTGTTCCTCGCCTCGATGACCATCAGCTTTTTGTACTCGGCAAAGCCGTTCAGGTTCAAGGAACGCTTCCTCATCGACGTGGCAACCCACGGCGCCATGGGTTCTGTCGTCATCCTCATCGGCTATCTCCTGTTTGCTCCTGCCGATTCCATGATAGCGCTTTTCTCGCTGCTCATGTTCATATTCTCGGTCGTGCAGGCGCTCTACGGCGAGATACGGGACTTCGCGTACGACAAGAAGGCGGGTTTCAGGAATACCGTGTGCACGCTCGGCATCCGCAACAGCATCCTGCTCGTCATCGTGCTGTACGCCGCCTCAATCCTGTTGTTCGCCCTCATCACGTACCTCTACTTCCCGCTGTACGTTTTCGCCACGCTTGTCCCCGTAGCAGTCTACCTCAATTTCCTCGTGAAAACGTACCGCTCCCCCCGCATCAACGGCGCTGCGTTCATTGCCCGCGACAAGAAAATCAGGTTCCTTCTTGTCATCGGATTTTCCATCGTTTTTCTTCATCTCCTATGGATTAACCTGGCCGGGTAACACCTTTTTTATTCTCGTTGCTGCAACTATCTGCATGGCAGACATTGCCGCCCTTGTTGGCGCAGGATTTACGGCGGTATATGCTGCAATGCTCCTCTGCATGCTGGTTCCCTACGAACCGCGCCGGCGCGCAGGGCGGCCGACGTTTTCCGTCCTCATTGCGAATGCCGAGAAGGGACGGATTCTCAGGAAGACACTCGCCGCAATCAGGGCGGCTGATTACCCGCAGCGGTCGATAGAAATCATCGTCATCGACAGCACCGGAGAGAAGGACGTCGCGCGGGCTGCACGAACCTACCGCGCAAAGATTTGCAGGGACACGCGCTGTTCGGGAAAGGGCGCCGCACTCAACATAGGCATCAGAAAAGCGGGAAATGAGGTGCTGTATTTCCTCGATGCCGACACGACGCCGGAACGGGGCGCATTCGCGGCCATCGCGTCATCGCTGTCTGATGAAACGCCGGTTGTCGTGGGCATAACAATAGGCACCAACAAAGGAGGCATGGCACCGCTCCTCGCACGTCTCGAGCTTGTCCTCCTGCCTGTAGCAAACTACCTGTTCTCCCGCGTGTTCATGACTGCCGGCATCGGCGGCAGAAATTTTGCCATATACCGGAAGAGGCTCATGCATCTCGGCGGCTTCCGCCACGGGCTCACCGAAGACATCAACCTCAACCACCGGCTGTTCCACAGCAAGAGCAGAATCCTCTACCATCCCGGCGTTCGAGGAAGCGAGCTCGTCCCTTCTGAACTCGGCCATATGTTCAGGCAGCACGAGCGCTGGGTCCGCGGCTGCATAGGCGAGGTCGGAAAAGCCGGCCGCACCGACCTCATGTCGGTCATCCTCATGTTCCCCGTTGTCGTGACCGTCGTATACTTTTACGCCTTCATCCCGCTCCTCGCCGCGCTCTTCTTCTTCACCGGCAATGCGCTTGCGCTGGCTGGCGTGGCTGCTGCCATGCTCATTGCCATGTATCAGGCTGCGCGCTACCTGACGGCAGCAGAAACGATAGGCGCGCCATTCATCGCCTCCCTGCTCGCGCTTTTCTCTATCGGGGTGGTGCTCGTCGTGCTGGCGAAAATGGCGCTCGGAATCCCTATCTCCTGGTATAAGACCCCGAAGAAATAGTGCCCCCGCCGGGATTTGAACCCGGGTTCCGAGGTCCGCAACCTCGTGTCCTCTTCGAAAAACCTGTTTTTCGAGATCTTGGAAAGCTCTGCTTTCCTCAGATATCCAAGCTAGACTACAAGGGCTTTCGTCAACCACTCTTCCTGTTCATGAGGCCACAGGAGCCCGTCTACACAGGTGTGCGATTATACATTTAAAAAGATTACAGCCGAATAAACGCACGTTACTTGAGTGATTCGACTATGAAGTGCACAACGTGTCACGAAAATCTCATGTCAGAGGAAAATTTCACGAAGTTCGCATGCCCCCAGTGCCTCGAAACGACCACCGTGCGCTGCACCAAATGCAGGAGAAAGACGAATCTCTACACCTGCACGAAATGCGACTTCGAAGGACCTTGACTTCCTTCTCCATGGGTTATGATTATGGGAACTGTTGCGGTAACATTGCAGGTCATGCCCGCATCGCCTGACGCCAACCTGGAACGCATCAAGGAGGCGATACGCGGCGCTGCCAGCGCGGTACAGGACGTCAAGCTGCAGAGCATCGAGGAAAAGCCGATAGCATTCGGCCTCAAGGCGCTTAGCGTGCTGCTGCTCATGCCCGATGCCCACGGAACCGACGCCATTGAAAAGGCTCTTGCAGCTATTCCCGACGTCGAGAGCGTCGAGGCAGGCGACGTGACGCTTGTCTAAATACCCCGCAGCAACGCTTGGCTTATGCTGCGTCGTATCCCATATTAAATGGACCATGCCCCGCAGCAACGCTTGGCTTACAACAAAGACTTTCTTCGAAAGTCTTTGTGTACACAAGGAGTTCTTCGGAACTCCTTGTTGTATGCTGCGTCGTGCTCAGAAAGCACGTGCTTTCTACATGCCCAAAAGAAGCTGCACTTCTTTGGCACGCCAAAAACCCTTTGGTTTTTGAGCAACTCGAAGATCTTTGCTCTTCAAGGTTATCCCGTTTTAAACTTTGTTTACAAGAGTATGAGCAATGGGCGTACAGCTGACGGCACTTATAGAGAGCAATGAAATTTCTTTCGAGCAGCTGGCAGGAAAAAGGGTCGCGATTGACGCGCTCAACTGGATATACCAGTTCCTTTCAATAATCAGGCAGCAGGACGGGACACCGCTCAAGGATTCGCGAGGCAACGTCACTTCTCACCTGTCCGGTCTGTTCTACAGGACGCTCAAGCTGCTCGAGGCGCACGTGCGGCCTATCTACGTCTTTGACGGCGAGCCGCCTGCACTCAAGCACGCGACAGCGGAACAGCGGCGCGACGTCAGGGCAGAGGCGATGCGCGAATGGCAGGAAGCGCTCGCACGGAATGATTTCGAGGCTGCCAGGAAATACGCCCAGCGAAGCGTAACGGTTACCGATGCCATCATCGAGGACAGCAAGCTGCTGCTTGAGGCGCTCGGCGTCCCCGTCGTCCAGGCGCCGTCGGAGGGAGAAGCGCTCTGCTCTCTCATGACCAGAAACGGCGATGCCTATGCAACGGCGACGCAGGACTATGATGCGCTTCTGTTCGGCTGCCCCCGCCTCGTCCGGAATCTGTCGATAACCGGCAAGCGGAAGCGGGGCACGGGCATTGTTGACGTCAAGCCTGAGCTCATCCTGCTCAAGGAGACGCTCGAGCGCCTCGGCATCACGCAGGAGCAGCTCATTATCGCCGGCATCCTCGTCGGCACCGACTACAACCCGGGAGGCGTTGCCGGCTTCGGGCCGAAGAAGGCGCTGGAACTCGTCCGCGACAAGAAAACGCTCGACGGGGTGCTTGAGACGGTTTCATGGAATTTTGACGTGGCTGCCGAAGACATATACGAGTTCTTCACACACCCTGCTGCAGGGGACTACCGCATCACCTTTGGCGAGGTCAACAAGCAGCTGCTCAGGAAGCTCCTGTGCAACGAGCACGACTTCTCGGAGGAGCGCATCGACAGCGCAATCCGCAAGCTTGGCGAAGAGAAGGAAAAAGGCCAGAAGTCGCTCGACCGGTGGCTTTAGAAGCCGCAGCACAGCCTTCTGCATTCTTCGTTGCCCGTCCCCTGGACTGCTCTCGTGCATGCATTGTTTACCGTATCATCGGTGCAGCCACTCGTGGTTATGGTCGTCTGGGAGCATGTCGTTGCTCTTGTGGTAGAATCGCGGGGATCATTTCCCAGCGGGTCGTAACCGCTGATGTACAAGCCTGCGACGGCCGAGGCCGGTGCAAAATCACTAGTCACGCAGCCCCGCGCCTTGGCGATTCCGCAGCCTTTCTGCCACGCGTCGTTGTCGTTGAGTGATAGCTGGTTTGACGTGAGGACTCCGACGACCCACGCAGAAACCACGACAAGGATAAGCACCGCAATCGCCAGAATGACGATGAGGTTTATCGGCAGTGAAAGGCCTTTCATAATGCTCTAAATAATAATGCAGTCCGCAGTATAAATACTTTACCGGAAACAGCGGATACGGCATTCCCGATTCGCAACGGCGTGTTCTTTCCTTTGTTGCTGCTGTAAAAGAACACATCGCTGCTCCACAAGAACAGCGTGCCTGATGTGCGAGACAAATGACAGCAACATCATGTACGATTCTTTTCCAAACGCATTTCACGCAATTGCGCTGCATCCGCTCGCCGAGAACTCAATCAGAAAAATTGCGATCGTGTGTACGGAAATACCGTTAACTATATATATGAACTGACCTCATGTGTTAGTATAGAAATATTTTGGTGGTGACAATGGCAAAGAAGAAAAAGAAGAAATAATAAAATAATGCGTTTTTTGTTTTTTGTTCTTTAACCATGATAACTTGTTCTTTCCTTTTTGAATCTTAAATCCTTCCAGCTTGCGGACAGCTTCTTGCACAGCTTGGTCATGTCCTTCTCGAGGTCCTCGTTCCAGAAATCCCACGTCTTCCGTATCCATTTCGCTGTTGCCTTGTCGTCGTGCCTGATGAGGAGCAGGTTGTTTTCCCACTTGAGCGACTGGATTTGCCTGTAGAGTTCGAACAGGCGCTGCTTTTCCTCCTTCGTGAGCATTCCCTGCTCGTAGAGGCAGCAGAGCGCTTCGGAACCGGATATTATCGGCTCTATGATGCGTTCGGTGAACGTGAAAAGATGGTCAGAAATCTCGTTGCGAATCTGGTCGATAATCTCCCCATTCTCATCGATTTCGATTTTGAACGTCTGCCTGAGCTCGGTAAGGTGCGGGAGCTGGAATTTTTCCTGCATCTTCTTGTATCGCTCAGCAGGGACCATGACTTTATTAAACAAGCGAAACTATAAAAGACTTGTTTTGCTATGAAGCTTGTCGTGAAAATCGGCGGCTCGCTTGCCATTGCTGACGATGGCCCGCGCGTTCCCTATTTCAAGAAGCTCGTCCCTGTTCTCAAACGACTGCATGAGCACCAGCTCATCGTTTCCATCGGCGGCGGCGCATTCGTACGGAATTATTACCGGATACTCCAGCAACTCGGCATGAAAAACGAAGAAATGGAACTGGTCGCGATAGAGCTGCTCCGTGCCAACGTCCGTTTTCTCTCACTGCTCGTGGGGAAAAAACCCCTGTTCGCGCTCGGGGACATCACCCCCTCCACGAGCGGCGTCATCGGCGGCATCGCTCCGGGGAGAAGCACCGACGCGAACGCCGCGTACGCGGCGGTGGCTATCAAGGCTGATTATTTCATAAAACTGACGAACGTCGACGGCGTCTACGACAAAGACCCGAACACGTTCACGCATGCGAAGAAAATCCCTTTCATCCCGTTTGGCGAACTGCGCGCGTACGCGAAAAAAGGCATGCCGGGCGATTACGGCATCCTCGACCCGCTGGCCATCGACCTCATCGCCAAGCACCGCATACGGACCGTCATCATGAACGGGAAGGAACCGAAAGCGCTTCTCGACGTTCTCGAGGGCAAGGAAAAAGGCACGCTCATCGGCTAAATTATCCTGAGAAGCCAGAGAACGGATACAACGTATGCGAGTGCCACGGCATCATGGAATCCACCTTGTATTACTTCCTTGTTTGCTATACATGGTGAAACAACGTTTCACCTGTACAGGTAAAGCTTTGCTTTACCATGTATGTGAAGCAAATGTATAATATCGGTATTATTTATTTGCTTCACTATAAAAAGATTTTTTATATTGCCCTCCCTTCTTCCATTTCGCCCTTTTGAGGATAGGCGCGTACAGGTCGTCCTCGATGCTTATGCTCAGGTCTTGCAGCTCTTTTCGTGTCGGGTTCCTTTCCTGAAACGCCACTAACGGGATGTCCTCGAGTACAGCAAGGGGCGTCTGTTCTGCACCTTCTCCCATAACGACGACGGCTGCTGCTGCCAGAGCATCCAGTATGTTTGCCCTGGTTATCTTCATCGTACGGCCGAATACGTCTTTACGACCTATGTAATTTTTGATGGCGGAAAAGCCGCTATGCGCGATGCCGACACCCGTCGTCCCCCGTCTCAGCGGCGTTGTCCTGCTGTCGGTTATAAGCACGCCGGCATGCTTCAGAAAGAATCTTTTGCGCAGGTACGACCGTATCTCATTCGCTGATTTCTGCGGGTCCAAAGGCCACAGCACGTAGCAGCCGTTGCCATTCGATTCGTCCACGCCAGCAGCAGGGACGATGATGTTCCCTTTTATCGCAAGCGTGGTGTTGTATCTGCTTTCTTCATGAGGCAGATAATATTCGGCTTCCTGCTGTATAAGGGCTTTTTTGTCCGCATCCATGCTGGCGATGCGGCCTTCGCATAGAGCAACTATCTTGGACGTGATGGCGAGCAGTGATTTTTCTTCGCATGTTTCCAGGCACGTGTCGAGCAAAGAATAGAGGTCCTGCCCGGCGACAATCTTTCCTGTTTTTACAGGCGAAACCTTCACGCCTTAGACTTGACCTTATACTTTAAATGCAGTGTGCCGCGCTTGTTGAGTTTTTTAGTCCCGATGAGAACAAGCTGCGTCTTCACGGCGCCTTCTACCAGTGATTTTCCCTTCCCGAACATGCAGGGCTCAACGGTAAGCCAGACTTCGTCTACAAGATTATTTTTCAGAAACAATGCATTTACGGCTCCACCTCCTGCCACAAGGGCCCTTTCGTAACCCCTTGCCTCCATATCTCTGAGCAGCTTTATTGGATGCTTGCCGGTAAATTCGAGCCCTTCTTTGTCCTTGAAGTTTCCCGGACTTTTCGTGAGCACAACCCTGAGTTTGCCGGGCGAGAACCTGATTTTCTTCCTTGCTGCCTCGTACGTTTTCCTGCCCATTATAATGAGATTATGTTTCTTCACCAACGAGGAGAACAGGGCGGCATCCTCCCCGGATGTCCATTGGTATATGTCGGCGCTGCTGCCCCTGGTTATTTTCCCGTCAAGGGATGAAACCGCGACCATGACAACTTTCATTCACTCGCCTTTTTTCAGCCATCGAACTCCCAGATAGACCAACGGCGTTTCGAGCACGGACATGAGGCATTTCAGTATCCAGTACGGAAGGATGAGCCCGAACAAGAAAACGGCATTTTCGCTGAACGGCTTGTCGATAGCGTAAAATGCAAGGAACATGAATATGGCCGTATCCGCAAACTGGGAGATAAAGTTGGAGGCGTTGTTCCGCAGCCACAGCGCCTTTTTGCCGAAAGCCTGCCGCATCCTGACAAAGATAATGACATCGAGGAATTCTGCAACGGCAAATGCCGTCAGGCTTGCCGCGGCGATTCTGGCGGACAATCCGAATACCGCGTCATACGCCGCTTCTGATTTCTGGAACCGCGTCGAAGGCGGAAGGCTGGTGGCCACGAGCGAGAACAGCAAAATGAGGGCGACGACGAGCAGCCCGGACATGATGACGCTCCGCGCCCGCTCCTTTCCGTGCACTTCTGTTATAATGTCGTTTATCGTGAAAACCAGCGGCAAGACAAGAATGGCAACGCTCGCGTTGAAGGAAATCCCGAAGAACTCCCCCAGAGGAAAGGTCTTGGCGCCCATGAGCTCGGTTGCCGCGATGCAGAAGACGTAGACGGAGACAAGCATGTCGAATTTTTTCACGCTATACACATTCTACTCATCAGAGTGAATTTTTAAATCAGTATCCGGTAGGCTTTAATAGAATGCTAGAACAAGCAGTGCTGAGGGCCTGTAGTCTAGTGGTATGAGACGAGTGTCTACCAAATGTCGCCTTCACTAAGCTTTCAGAAGGAAAGTGTTGAAGAAACGGCGAAGGTCGCAGGTTCAATTCCTGCCGGGCCCATTGAGGACCCAAGGGAAACCTCAGGTTTCCCTTATAGCAGGTTCGAATAATACTGGAACTTTTCGTTCGAACCTGCTATACTGTATGTTCAGCATGATATGCTCCTCTATACCACCGACTGCAGTCGGTGGTTTCCGTGGAGCATGGCATCTGCAAAAACCAGAGGTTTTTGAGATCTCAAAGAGCTCTGCTCTTTGAAGATCCCGAATGCCTTGTTGCACAAGGAAGACGTGCAGTCTTCCAGTGCAAGAAAAGCGTTGCTTTTCTTTGCATCTGCTGCCTGACTTGAGGTTAATCGAGGATTAACCTAAGTCGCCAAAAGACTTCACGGAAGTCTTTTGTACGATGGCAGCAATTTTCAAGGCATTCAAGATAAAATGTTCCAAAATAAACTGAACATACTATTAGTTCTCTCCGACTCCAAAACCCTTCCTCATGTTCTCTCCTATTCCTGATTCCCCTCCCGTGCATTTTATATTACTTTCTGCAAAAAGGTTCGTTATGGCAAAGGCGACGGCAACGGCAAACGCGAACATCGCGCTCGTCAAGTACTGGGGCAAGCGGGACGACGCGCTCATCCTGCCGCAGAACTCGTCCATCAGCATGAGCTGCGACGGGCTGTCGACGACAACGACCGCCGAGTTCTCGGAAAAGTACCGGAGCGATACCATCGTCATCAACGACGAAGAACTGAAGAAGGACGAGAAAAATATACTGGGGCATATTGAACGGATACGGAAGCTTGCAGGCATACAGGAGAAAGCGAAGGTCGTGAGCGAAAGCAACTTTCCTGTTGCTGCAGGCCTGGCGAGCAGCGCGAGCGGGCTTGCGGCGCTGACGGTGGCTGCTGCTGAAGCAGCGGGGCTTTCGTTACACGAGAAGGAGTTGGGCATACTGGCACGGCAGGGGTCTGGATCGGCTTCGCGAAGCATATGCGAGGGCTTTGTTGAATGGCACAAAGGCGTCATGCCTGACGGCTCGGACAGTTTTGCGGAAAGCATCGTGCGCAAGAACTACTGGCCGGAGTTCAGAATGATTGCGACTATTGTTTCAACAGAAAAAAAGAAAACCGGCAGCAGGGCAGGCATGAAGCAAACGGTCGAAACATGCCCGTTCTATGGCGGATGGCTCAGAACTGTTGAGGACGACCTGAACATCATAAGGAAAGGAATACGGTCAAGGGACTTTGCGCTGGTTGGCTCAACGGCTGAAGCGAACTGCCTCAAGATGCACGCGCTCATGATGACGACAAAGCCGGCAATACTCTACTGGATTCCTGAAACAGTAGAGGTGATGCACGCAGTCATGGCAATGCGCGAGCAGGGGATTGAGGCCTACTTCACCATCGACGGCGGACCGCAGGTGAAGGTCATGTGCCTGCAGAAGGACGAACGGGAAATAACAAAAAGACTGCTCAGGCTGAAGGGCGTGCAGAAAACAATCCTGTGCAAGCCCGGAGACGGGGCGAAGCTTGTCAACAAACACTTATTTTGATCGATATGAAAGCCATCGCGTTCGATAAGGACGGCGTCCTGGTCGATTCGCTCAGGGAGATATTTCATGAAGCAGTTGCAGCTTACGGAACTGTAGCTGAGAGCAAAAAGAATCTGGAAAAATTCAGGAGCCTCTACCCCTTCGCAAAAAAGGCTGAAGACATATACGCGGTTATGAAGCTCATAGAAGGGAATGAAGAGATACATGGCGTAACCTCTCTCGGCGCATACGATACGAGCAAGGCAGCGCTGTTCAAGAAAGCATTCTATGCTTCCCGCCATTCGCTCATCGCTCACTCGTACAAAAGATGGCTCTCCATGATACAGCCTTTCAGCTTTGCCATACGCGCATGCAACCAGCTTTCCCGGAGCCATGTTGTTTACATATCCACCGCATCCGACAAGGAAGGGACGCTCGCACAAGTGAAAGCGTATGCAATTGCAGTTCCTGAAAGCCGCATCCTTTCGAAGGAACTCTCACCTGACAAGGAAAAGCATTTCAGTCACATAGCACGAACGCTGAAGATAAAAATGCCGGACATACTTTTCATCGACAACAACCTCGATCAGCTTGACATCGCAGCATCGACGGGCGTGGAGCCGGCGCTCGCATCGTGGGGCTCTAATAATTTTCAAGTAAAGGAAGCGCGCACGCGTGGCATACCTGTGCTTACTGCAGCAGGTCTGACCAAGCAGATACGGGACCTGCTATGATACTGCACGATACTGTTTCAGCCGTCATCGAGAAAGAAGGGAGAATACTTCTCGTCAAGCGCCTGTACCAGCCTGAGCGGAACTACTGGGCAGTTCCCGGAGGGCACGTCGACAAAGGAGAAACGCTGCTCGAGGCAATCGTCCGTGAATGCAAGGAGGAGGTGGGCACGGTGCACATAACGCCAAATCGCCCGCTATTCACATTCACCCACGACGCGAAACTGGGGCATCGTCATAGAGCGCATCTCTTCCGCGGCATGGCAGCAGGCAGCATGCATGCCCGCAGCGACGCGCAAAAACTCGGCTGGTTCACCCTCAAACAGATGCAGCGCATGAACCTGACGCACTACACGAAGAAGATACTCAACAAGCTCTATGCGAGGGTTCTGTGATGGCACGCGCTTCAGCCCCGGGGAAATGCATCCTTACCGGAGAACATGCCGTCGTTTACGGCGAGCCGGCGATAATCGCGGCAGTCGGGCGGAGGACAGCGGTTTCCGTAGAGCCGCTCGAAGGCTTTGCATATAGTGATAGCAGATTTCGTGGAACGGTCAGGTTTACGGTGGAGGATGCGATATATGCTGTGGAAACGGCGCGGCATTTGTGGGACGAAGGCGTGGTCACCAGCGACTTTTCCGCCCTGTTTGCGTTCATCAAAGCCGACGGCTACGGCAACTACCGGAAAGCGGTTGTCGGCGCGCTCGCGCAGAAATTTTCCCTTGAGTACGGCGCCGACATCCGCATAACATCCGACATCCCAGCTGGTGCAGGGCTAGGGTCATCAGCTTCACTTGCGGTTGCGCTGACCAAAGCTATGGCATCATTTCAAGGAGTGAAGCTGGATCTTGCAGCGATCAATGCCATTGCATTCGAGCTTGAGCAGCTCATCCACGGGACGCCGTCGGGCGGCGACAATACAACTGCCTGCTATGGCGGCCTCATCTGGTTCCAGAAGCGACAGCACAACGTCATCGAGCCGCTTTCCACACCGCATACGCTCGACCACTTCGGCCTCGTCTACACGGGACCGCCGGAGAAGACGACAGGCGAACTCGTGCAGCACGTGCGGAACCTTGACGAAGCGTACCGCAGCCAGAGGGTACGTGAGATAGGAAAGCTCGTGCACATGATGAAGGAAGCGCTTGGCACGAAGGACTCCAGGCTTGTTAAAGACGTCATCAACAAAAACCAACTGCTGCTCAAAGAACTCGGCGTTTCAATACCGGAAATTGATGAAATCCATGAAGCGGTGAAACGAATCGGCGGCGCAGCCAAACTCTGCGGCGCAGGCGGAGGGGGCATCGTGCTCTGCTGCCACGAGGACAAGGCAAAGCTCGCTGCAGCTGTTCATAAGCTGGGCTACGAGTTGTGGGACGCCGAGCTTGGCGCAGAAGGGGTGAGGATTGAAAGCTAGAACCCCCACTGTTCTGCATATGCTGCCAGTTGCTGTGCAAAGCTTTTTCTTTCAAGAACCCTGACAAACCTGTCATGCCGGGCTCTTTCTATTTCAACAGGTGCTGCATACCCTGGCACGAAAAACTGGTACACGAATCCGTTATAAAATAATTCTTCCTGTTGCCGAGGGTCGTAGCGGTCGTTCAGCCGCCATACCTGGCTTCGCGGGACTTCCAGACGGTCGGCAATAACAACGAGCTGCTGCACTTTATTGCGTGAAGGAACTGTTTCCATGCCTATGATACCATCCCGCGGGATGATACATCGCGTACCTTCCATGTCCGACACATCCAGTTTCTTCACCGCCGCGTAGAACCTGCAGAGCGCGTATGTCGAAGCTTCATCTTTTGACGTCGCAAACCGAGGGAAAAAGCCGCTGACAGGCTCTCCGCCATCCCATACTTGCGTTTCGACCAAGTGGCGGAATTGTGGCAACGCATCATCAAAAGGAGCTTGCGTGTTAAGCCACGCCTCATAGCCGGCTTTCTGCAATGCGCGTCTTTCTTTGTAGAAAAAGCTGTCCTTACCTTTGCCGAATTCATCCCTTTCTTCCTGCTTTTCCTGCTTAAGCCCGTTGAACTTTTCCGCAAGAAACAGATACGTTTTGACGTCATTGGGGTTTGCAGCAAATACACCGGATTCTGCTGGATAGCGTTCTATCACGTCAAGTACCGTTCTGTAATCCTCTGCGACTTCTACCAGCGGTCGCAGCGCAAGAAACTTCTGTACAGCATCAGCACTTCGATATGACTGATTAAACTCGGATGCGGTTAATTTTCTTTCGAAAAACGAGCTGGGATTTTGCTCATGATATGCATTCAGTGAAACAAGTGCGCATTCCGGTGCTCCGTTATTTACTATGCCCTCGAAGCTGCTCGCAACTGCAATTTTCACCTTCGGGGTGTATAGGGCTGCCATATAACCGTTATTGCCCGCAATGCGTTTATAGTGAAGCAAATAAATAACACCTATGTTATGCATTTGCTTCACATACATGGTAAAGCAAAGCTTTACCTGTACAGGTGAAACGTTGTTTCACCATGTATAGCAAACAAGGAAGTACTATCGTGTTTATTTCCTTGTATTGCTATACAGATACGCTGTTTAAAATGCTTCTCCTATAAGTGTTTTGTATGATCCACTACAGCGCCCCCGGCAAGCTCTTCGTCAGCGGCGAGTGGGCTATTCTTGAAATGGGAACCAAAGGCATTGTTGCGGCAGTCAACAGCCGCGTTCACGTGTTTGTCGAGCCGCTTGCCGGATATAATGGCATTTCTGTCACCGCACGGGAATTCAAGATAACTGATGCCCGCGCAAAGATGCTTAACGGCAAGCTCGTTTTCATGAACGCTGACGACAAAACCAAGGAAACGCTCAGGCTGCTTGGCGAGGCGGTAACCGTAGCAGTGAAGTACGCAGAAGAAAAGGGCCTGAAATTTGTCCCGTTCAAGATAACCACAGAGAGCAGAGAAACTCTTGTTTCTGTCGATGGCGAGCATACAAAGGTTGGGTTCGGCTCGTCGGCTGCCGTTGTCGTCGCCGCGATTGCGGCGATACTCGACCTGCACGGGCACCAGGCGACGAACGAGGAGATTTACAAGCTTGCGGCCATTGCCCATTACACAGGACAGGGGAAAGTGGGAAGCGGCTTCGACGTTGCGGCTTCGACGTTCGGCGGCGTCTTTGTATACAGCCGCTTTGACCCCGAATGGCTCGTGCGAGAACTTGAAAAGAAACGACTCTCGGACGTTGTTTCGGAACAATGGCCAAGCTTTCATGTCGAGAAACTCGCCAATCCTTCAGGCCTCATGTTGCTGGTTGGCTGGACGAAAGAGCCGGCGTCCACCAGCACGATGGTCAAACGAATGAACGAATTCAAGGCAATCAACAAGGAGCGGTACGCCGGTCTCATGCAGGCGATAGGAGGCATTGCGGAAAGCACAGTAGAGGCGTGGAAGAACGGTGACAAAGGAAGAATAATCGCGCTGCTCAGGGAGAACGAGGACGCATTGCGGCGGCTCGGCGACGAGACCGGCGTGCCCATCGAAACGCCTGACCTCAGAAAACTGGCAGAAGCCGCGAATGCATGCGGAGCCGCGGGCAAGCTCTCAGGAGCGGGTGGCGGCGATTGCGGCATTGCGGTGTGCTTCGACGAGGCAACAGCACGTCGCGTGAGGGAAGCGTGGGATGCGGCAGGCATCCGCACGCTTGACGTTGCAATCGACGGCAGCGGCGTGAAGCAGGATTATAGCAATACAAGGAAATAAACACGATACGAGGAGAATCGAAGATTCTCCTGTACAGGTGGATTCATGGAATCCACCTTGTATCACTTCCTTGTTTGCTATACATGGTGAAACAACGTTTCACCCGTACAGGTAAAGCTTTGCTTTACCATGTATGTGAAGCAAATGTATAATATCGGTATTATTTATTTGCTTCACTATAATATTTTATTGGGATGATTAACGATATGGAGCGCATTATTCTTGTTGACGACAACGATGATGAGCTGGGCTACGAAGGGAAGGAACAGTGCCACCGCGGCAAGGGAATGCTCCACCGCGCATTCTCGGTGTTCATCTTTGACGGGGATAAGATGCTCATCACCCAGCGCAGCGGGAAGAAAAAAACGTGGCCGCTCTACTGGTCGAACGCCTGCTGCAGCCACCCGCGGAAGGGCGAGGACACTGCCGCAGCTGCGCACCGGCGGCTGCAAGAGGAACTGGGGTTCTCGTGCAGCCTCCGGTTTCTGTTCAAGTTCCAGTACAACGCAACGTACGACAGCGAATGGGGGGAGCACGAGGTTGACTGGGTCTTTATCGGCACCTACGGTGGGCATGTAAAGCCGGACCCGCAGGAAATAAAGGATTACCAATATGTCGATGTCGCCACGCTTGAGAAAGACGTCGAGAAGCATCCCGATAGCTACACGCCGTGGTTCAAGCTTATTCTGGAGAAGGTGCTCGAGAGCCGTACAGGCTAGCTACGCCCGCTGCCTCATCTTCCGCGTGATGTAACCGGCTATCTTGTTCTTGGTCCGCTTCTCGTCAGTGATATTGAACTCCTTGAGTACCTCTTTATTGGCTGCAAAATCGGTTGAGAACTTGTTGCTATAGGCAGACAGAAGTTCCCCTGAAGCCTTCTTGATATCGGCAGTCTTGATTCGTCCCATAATACCCCGCACTCCGTGCGTCGTATCCCATATTACGCGTGTCGTGCTCAGAAAGCGCATGCTTTCTGCCATGCTCAAAGAAGCTGCGCTTCTTTGGCATGCCAAAAACCCTTTGGTTTTTGAGCACCTCGAAGAGATTTGCTCTTCAAGATACATGGTGGAACTCTGTTCCACCTGTACAGCAGAAGCATTGCTTCTGCATGTATGGTGAATTGCACTGGTTATAGTGGATACCTGATTATTTACTTGGTTCACTATATGTCCTGATATTATTTGCAATTCACCTATAGAAAATTGCGCGTTATAGTGAAGCAAATAAATAATACCGATATTATACATTTGCTTCACATATAGCAAACAAGGAAGTAATATCGTGTTTATTTCCTTGTATTGCTATAATACGACATAAGCTGCGCAATTATCTATATCCCATTTTACAACGTAATGCATCCACCGTCAAACGCTTTAATACCTTCCTTAATTTTAAATACGCATGGCATCACCGATTAAAACGCCCATCGGCATACTGACGTTCTCAGACGACGGCAGGCTTGCCAAGCATGCGCTCTTCGTCACCGACCCGGAGAAGGCCGTCGATGAATTCCTGGCGGCGCCAGAGCAGACAGCGTATATCGGCGCCAGCCTGCGCCCGCACGCGATTTCCCTCGGCTTTGTCGCCGACGATAGTGCATGGGTTAGGTTCATGTCACAGTTTGCGCTCGCACTCTCGCGCAAAGGACTCAAGGGCATCATCGGCAGGGACAAACTCGCAGTCCATGCAAACAACGCCCTCGAAAGCCTCGACAAGGTCCTCTCCGTATTCCTCGAGCGCCTGACCGAATGGTACACGCTCCACTATCCCGAGCTTCGCATAGCGGGGAGAGAGCTGCTTGCCAAAACGCTTGCATACGGGACGCGGGAGCAATTCCCTGATTTCGCCGGGAGCGCCGGCGCAGAGCTGACCGACAGCGACAAGGAAGCCCTGTTCGCGTATGCGCGCATGATCGCGTCCGTCAACGAAGAGCGAAGAATGCTCGAGCACTACGTGCGCCGCGTCATGACAGAGATTGCGCCGACGACCTGCTCGCTCGTCGATCCGCTCCTGGCAGCGAAGATGCTTGCGGGCGCGGGGTCGCTGCAAAAGCTCGCGCGGCTTCCTGCCTCGGCAATCCAACTGCTCGGGGCGGAAAAGGCATTGTTCAGGCATCTCAAGAAACAGGGAAAATCACCGAAATACGGGATTCTGTTCCTCGACAACCGCATACAGAACGCGCGCGCCGAGAACCGCGGGAAGGTCGCGCGCATCATCGCCTCCAAGCTCATGGTTGCGGCGCGCATAGACTACTATTCGGGCAGGCTCGAGGAGAAACTCAGGAAAGAAATGGACGAGGAAATCGATTCCATAAAGTAGGTTGTGAACAGCATGCAGGAATTGTTTCCAGGAATTTTCAGGGGAGGCAAAAGCCTCTACACCGTAAACCTGTTGCCGGGAAAGAAGGTGTACGGCGAGCGCCTTGTCAGGCAGGGCGGCAGCGAATTGCGGGAATGGGTTCCTGAGCGAAGCAAGCTCGCCGCAGCGCTCATGAACGGCATCAAGCAGTTTCCAGTCAGAAGCTGCTCGAAGGTCCTCTATCTCGGCGCGGCAACCGGGACAACAGTGTCGCACGTTTCTGATATTGCAGGAAGGGAAGGCATCGTGTACGCAATCGAATTCTCCGAGCGAAGCTTCAGGAATATCGCGGACCTTGCAGCAGCACGGGGCAACATAGCACCCATCCTTGCCGATGCGCGCAAGCCTGAACTCTACAACTGGATTGAAGCATGCGACACGCTCGTCACTGACGTGGCACAGCCGGACGAGACGGAGATTGCCATCCGGAATGCGCATATGTTCCTCAATAAGGGCGGCTTTGTGCTCATCGCGGTAAAATCGCAGAGCATCGACGTCACCAAGGACCCGAGCAAAGTCTACAAGGAGGAGGCTGAAAAACTGCGGAAGGCCGGCTTCAGCGTTCTCCAGCTCGTCAACCTCGAGCCGTACGAGCAGAAGCATGCGCTCATCGCCGCCATAAAATAGGAGCATCATCTCGACAGTATTTCTATCAGGCGCACCTTGAACTGCTCCCATTCCTTCTCGCTCACGGTAGCTCCTGCCGCCCTGTCGTGGCCGCCTGCCGATGCGCTGAGGCCGCGGGCAGCCCGCTTCAGCGTGTGCGCGACGTCGTATGTTCCCGACTGGTTCCGCGCCGATATTTTCACAATTTTATTGATACGCTCGTATACGGCAACGAACTTTTCCTGAAACTTGTCGCTGAAACGTGTGGAAAACGGCGAGGCAAGATTGTACGCGGACTTGATTTCGTACAGCATCAGGTCCTTGTGCACCTCCGCGTTCCTTTCTGCATCTGCAACAAGGGCTGCCATCTCGAGCTCGACGCTCTTGTACGCCTCGACCATCTTCTCGTTCCCGAAGACCTCGTCGGGATTGTGCATGTTTTCAAGGATTTCCGCAACGCGCTCGCACGTGAGCGCCCTGGTCGCCTTGGATGCCGCTATCATGTCCGCTATCCTGCCGAGCGGCGTCTCGTAGAGCTCGCGGTCGCCGACAAGGCTCCTGTATTTTTTGCGCACCTCCGCGACAACGTCCTGAGAATCCTTGAGGTTGTAATCCCCGATGATGCCGACCGCCGCTATCCACAACCGGTCTGACACGTCCTCGATACGGGAGCATATCCTGTACGCGCAATACGAGGTGGATTGGTATATTTCCCTGCCCGCGAACCGCGGATTATAGTGGACAATTCCCTTGGCATTGAGGTCCTTCATGACCATGTGGTGGTCTATAACCATAATGTCGCAGATGCCTTTGAGCTTCTTGATAACGCCCTCCTGCTGGTCCATCGCCAGGTCGAGGAAGATTATCTTTGTCGGCAGCGTCGTCTGTATTTTCCGTATGAGGTTCTTCTCTGTTGGCATCGGCTGGGAAATAATATAGGGCTTCTTCTTTGTCCGCGACTGGATGATGGACTTGACGAGAATGCACGAGCAGATGCCGTCTGCATCGTTGTTGAAGACGATGACAACCTCGTCGCCCGGCTTCAGGTCGCTGAGGAAACGCGCTGCATCATCAATGGACATACACCCACATTAGAATAAGCGTATTTATAGACATCCACATCCAAGGAAAGGCAGGGGCTCAGGAAAGCTTTTCCACCGCGATTCCTACCGTCCTGCCCTCGAATTCAAGCTTCTCGCCCTGCGCGCTGCCATAGTGCACCTGGTCCGCGCCGACATCCCTGCGCAGCTGCTCGCTGAAGGGCTTGAGCTCGTCGCACTGCTCGAGCGTGAGCACGATGCGGTCGCTGACGACCATGCCTGCCTTCTTCCGCATGTCCTGCACCCTGCGCACGACCTCCCGGAGCAGCGCCTCGGTCTTCAGCTCCCCAGTGATCGTCGTGTCGAGATAGACCTTCCCGCCGGCGAACTCCCTCGAGGGAAACGGTGCACCACTGCCCGTCTCGACTGACTTCACGTTGCACATGAACTTTATGATGTCCTTCATCTCCTCTGAAACCTCGGCAGAAACGACCACCTTCCCGAGAGGCCAGCGAAGCTTGATTTTGTGTTCCTGACGGAGCGCGTTCACCGCCTCAGTGACCGCCTTCGCGAGCTCCATCTGCGCCTCAAGCTCCTTGTCAACCATCTTCTTGTCGAACTTCGGGAATTTCTCCATGTGCACCGAATCCAGCTCGGCGCCGAGCGGCTTGAGGACGTGCTGGTATACGTGCTCTGCAAGGAACGGGCAGAACGGCGCGAGCAGCGCTGCGGATTTATGAGAAACGGTGAAGAGCGTGTACATCGCTGCGTCCTTGTCCTTGCCATCGTAGGCAGGCCACACGCGGTCGCGCACGAGCTTGATGTACAGGCGCGAAAAGTCGTTGAGGAGGAAATCATGCACCGCCGTTGCCGCCCTGTGCGCATTGTACGACTTGCAATCTGCTGTCGCCTGGGCAATGAGCGAGTTGAGCCTCGACAGAATCCACTTGTCCGCAGGAGCGAGGGTCTTGGGCTTTGCAATAGGGACCGCATAGCTTTTCACGAAGTTGAACGTGTTCTCGATGACCGTGAACGATTTAGCCGTGGTTTCGGCATCGACCCACTTGAAGTAGAAATCCTCCCACGGCGCACTGGAGACGAGGTACAGCCGCAGGACGTCCCTGCCGTACTTTTCTATGACATCCTCGGGCTGCACGATGTTGCCCTTGCTCTTCGACATCTTGTTCCCGTGCGCATCGAGGACGAAGCCGTGGAGCAGGATGCTCTTGAACGGCGTTTTGTCAAAGGTTATCATGCTGGTGATTATTTCAGAATTCCACCAGCCCCTGAACTGGTCGGGACCTTCGGTCTGGAAATCGCTCGGGAAGAGGCGCTCGAACGTTTCCCTGTGCTTCGGGTAGCCGAGCGACGCCCACGCAGCCAGCCCCGAGTCGAACCAGACGTCGAGCACGTCGGAAATGCGGCGCATCACCGAGCCGCACGCGCAGTCGAAGACGACCTTGTCGATATACGGCCGGTGCAGATCTTTTGGCGCATCCGGAAGCTCGTCGCTTGAGCCGACGACCTTGACGCTTTTGCATTCGCCGCACATCCATATCGGCAGCGGGATGCCCCAGTAGCGCTGGCGCGAGATAGGCCAGTCGCCCAGGTTCTCGAGCCAGTTCTGGAAGCGCTGCTGCGCCCACGGCGGGTTCCACGCGACTTTCTTGTTCGCTTTGAGCAGCTTGTCGCGTATTGCCGTGACGCGGAAAAACCACTGTGGCACCGCCATCTGGAGCAGCGGCGAACTGCACCGCCAGCACTGGGGGTAGTCGTGCGTGACCTTTTCTTCGAGGAGGAGCAGGCCGCGCTCCTTGAGTATGTCAATTATCTTCCTGTCAGCATGCTTGGCGAACATGCCGGAGAATTCTCCACATTCCTCATTGAACGTGCCGTTCATTTTCAGCGGATTGACAGCAGGCAGCTTGTTTTCCAGTCCCACGACGTAGTCTTCTTTGCCGTGTCCTGGTGCTGTGTGAACCAGACCGGTGCCCTCTTCGAGGGAAACGTACTGTTCTGACAATACCACACGATGAGCATTCCCAAGACTTTTGAGGAATGGGAACAGGTCTGTCAGCGGGTGAACATACTTCATCCCTTCAAGATTTTTCCCTTTTATTGTTTCGAGCACAGTGTAGGAAGAAACGCCGATCTTTTTCATGAGGCTCTCAACAAGCTGCTTTGCAAGGATGAGTGTCTGGCTATCCACGTTCACTCTGACATAGTCGGCTTTCGGGTGCGCCATGATGCCGGTGTTTGAGGGCAGCGTCCACGGCGTTGTCGTCCATATGACCAGAAATTCGTTCTCCTTGCCGGCGACAGGGAACTTCACGAAGACGCTCGGGTCGGTGAGCTTCGTGTATTCGATTTCGTTGTACGCCACCGCCGTTTCGCAGTGCGGGCACACATGCACCGAGTACGAGCTGTGATAGAGCAATCCTTTATCATAGCCCACCTTGAAGGTGTGCCATGCGCCCTCAATATACTCGTTGCTGAGCGTCAGGTACGGGTTGTCGAAATCCATCCACACGCCCAGATTGGCGAACTGCTCATTCATCGTGCCGATGTGCTCGGTCGCGAACTTCCTGCAGGCGAGGATGAAACGCTCGATGCCCAGCCGCTCTATGTCGTGCTTTGCGCGCAGCTGCAGCTCTTTTTCGACTTTGTTCTCAATGGGAATGCCATGCGTGTCATAGCCCGGCTGGTCCCACACATCGAATCCGGACATGCGCCAGAAGCGGATGTACACGTCCTTGAGGATCTTATTCCACGCGGTGCCGATATGTATTGCGCCCGTGGCATACGGCGGGCCGTCGAGGAAATAGAATTTCTTCTTTCCTTTGACGTTTGCCTTTACCTTCTCATAAACGGCGTTCTCCTTCCAGAACGCCATGATTTCCTCTTCGTGTTGCCTGTTCATACCATTCAATAGCCGCTCATAACTTTTAAGCTTGTGACGGATCTGGCGCAGGGTACATGCCGAGAACTTCTCGTGCAGCTGAATTGTACTGAGCCAATGCTTGCATATAGCCTTGCGGTACATGCTCAACTAAGAGGAGCCCAAATCGCCGCCTTTCCTGGGAGCTTACCGCATGCCTACTGACATTCAGAAGCAACTGCACTGCTGCGTTGTATGATGGATTTCGAAGATCGTACTCTCGCGTTGTCCTTACGACTTCAAGTGCCTGTTGCATCATTTACCCCCTCAGTCCAAGCTCGCTGTCGCGTATGTTGTAAAAGTCTGCTCCACTGGGAAACGTGCCTTCTCCCTCATCGGGCTTCTTGTCGTCGGGAACCATGTACGCGCCTTTCCTGCGGCCTTCAGTCGCACGAACGAGAGGAACTTCCTCTTCCATCCCGTAGCGGTGCAAGTCGCCATATGGCGCACCGTTTTCGTGCCACACCGGCGCCCCTGCCAAGGCAAGCGGCAGGTTCTTTGCCGTCAGTTGTCGTATACACCTTCACGACGCTTCGCGCGGGCCTTCCACTCACCACTCCTGTTGATTCCACCATGTTTTACACCTCCTTCACCGCGACACGCGCGCGAATGTCCTGTTATCTAATGACCTTAGGGTTACCACATGCGGGTTCGACGCTGCCATGTACAGCGTCTCGTACACGCTTCCGCCTCGCGGAATGTTCCTCCTGTATACGTCCATTTCGCGTGACTTGCCGTTGTCCCAGAGCACCGTTCTTCTTCCCAGATACTCGCCGTTTCCGTTCATTTCTTCCATCATCTTCCACCTCGCTTCGTTGTATAGCGTGACGTCTCCACCGTGAAATTTTTTCAAAACGCAAGAAAGCGGCGGAGCAATCGTCATCGATGGCCTAGCGGCCGATGACGATAATAATCTGCGTAATAATTCCTATCAGAGAAATCTCGTGAACACTAAAGAATCCGGAATCAACTGCCAATGGGGCACTCAACTCGCATCCTTGTTCACCCACTTGTTTCCCACTCCTTTTATGTAGCATGCCAATACTTAAAAAGCTTCATCAGCGCAGGATTTACGACGAGTGGTTTGATATGGAATGCGAGCTGTGTGGAAGGGAAGCGGTGCGCAGGGCGCTCATCGAAGAAACGGTGCTGCGCGTGTGCGAGCGCTGCAGCACGCTCGGCACCGCCGTCGCCGAGCAGCCGCCGCAGAAGCCCGCGGCGCCGCTGCCTGAAAAGCCGCCGGAAGAGCTTGTTCTTCATCCGCAGTTTGCCCAGCTCGTTAAGGGGGCGCGCGAACAGCGCGGCCTCACGCGGCAGCAGCTTGCCACACAGCTGAACGAAAAGCTGTCTGCCATCGAGCGCGTTGAGCGCGGCATGCGACCGGACAAGCAGCTTGCCCGGAAGCTCGAGCGCGCGCTTGGCATACGCATGCTCGGCTACGAGGCGAAAGCACCGCCTGCCCTGCACCAAAAACAGCCTGACATCACGTTAGGCGACGTCGCTGACGTGAAAGTGAAGAAACAACGGAAACTCGGCTAGCCCGCTTTCACGGATTTAAATTTCATGCTGAACTAGTATGCTTGGCCATTAGGAGGCGCAATGCCGGTGACTTGAACATGGCCGCTGTGGTGTAACGGCAGCATGCAGGCCTGTGGATGCACTTGGCGAACGTGCTGCGGTGAGCCTTCGGACCGAGTTCAAATCTCGGCAGCGGCCCTCAATCCATTATCCTGAACGTAATTGCCCCTGACATCGTCGGGAACAGGCCGACAACAAGCACCTTCACCACGCTTTCGGCGTCTGGCGGCAATATATTGAAGAGCGACAGTGCCGTGATCTCGACCATCAGGGAAATGAACACTATTTCGAACAGCTTGCCGAGGACATGACCTCTTCCGGTGACGCGCTCCGTGCGGTAGATGAGCACGATGGCCACGAACACGATGAACATCAGGATGCCGGCGATATTGACCCACGGCAGGTTTTCGGCGATTTCCGGGATGATGCGCAGCCCCATGCCGACGCTCACGCCGAGCGCTGCGCCAGCGAGCGCGCGCGTCGTCTCGAGCAGATAGCTTTTCTTGAGGGTGAAATTACCCAAGCCCACGATGGCTTTCTCAATGCGCTCCTCTATCTGCTCGATTGCTTCCTCTTTCTGCTCTATTTTCTCCAGCGTTTCCTGGTCTTTCTCCTCCAGCTGCTCGATGCGTTCCTCGATCTTCTCGATTGCTTCCTCTTTCTTCTCAATTTCCTGCAGCGTCTTCGTGGCTGTTTTTCTTTTCCGCGCCATACGCACCTATAGATGGACTGGCAATTAAAGGTTTGTATTTATAATTTGCCACGCAACGGTTAGCATGAAAAGGGAAATCACGCGCATCGACCCCGGCTCTGCGGCAAAGGTATTTGCCGTTTTCTACGGGATGCTCGGCATAGTGTACGCCTTCTTTTTTGCGCTGCTGTCGCTGTTTGCACCGATGATGGCTGGCTTCGGCGTGCTGTTTGCACTGTTCTTTTTTGTCATCATGGTCGCATTGGGGGCGTTGCTCGGCTTTCTTGTGGCGCTCGCCTACAATTTCGGCGCCAAGCGGTGGGGCGGTCTCAAGCTCGATGTTAAATAGACGCCGCAGCAGCGCACGAATTTTATTCTTATAGTAGATTGCAATCATAAAATGTTCCAGAATCAGTGTTCTTTACTATTAGAGCTTGTCCCTGACCTTGACCGAAACGAAGAGCAGCATGAGCGACACGATGCCGATGCCGTAGTCCTGGACATACGTAGGCTTGCGACCGAAGAAGTCGAGCGTGCCCATGTAGAAGAAATAGATGGTAGTGATGAGCAGCACGATGATAATCAAGCCGGCAAACGCCTTGATGTGCCTGCCCCGCTCTGCCGTCGTCATGGAATCAACAAACTACTTACTGCTGCCGTGGTTTAAGAAGGTTGCAACCGCTCGCCCACGTACGCGCACAGGCCGCAGCCGGCTCCGGGCTCGGGCTTCTCTCCCTGCAGGCACGCTACCGCATCCGCGAACACCTGTTCCGCGCGGCGCGGATTCGTCCTGAGCCGGTGCACGCTCACCCTGAAGGGGATGCCCTGGTGCAGTTCGCCGAAATCAGGATAGTAGTAGACGATGAACGCCTCGTCGCCGATGGCATGCCCTCTCCGTTGCAGGAGCAGCGCATAGCAGTCCATCTGCAGCTGGTACGACGGGTGCACCTCATGGCCGTCCTTGAGCGCAAATCCGCGCGTCTTGTGGTCGAGCGGCGCGTGGTTGCCGCTGTCCATGACGAGGCATTCGTCGAGCCTGCCGGAAAGCGTATTGCCGCCGATGCTGCACGCGAGCGTCGCGGGCAGAAACTCAATGAGCCTTCCCGGAACTTTACCCTCGAGGAACGGCGGGATGCTGCCGCGCGGACGGTAACGGTTCATGTACTCCTTGATGACGCGGTCCAAGCCGTTGGTGATGGTCGGCAAGGGGCCGCCGGGAGAAGCGATGCCTTTCCTCCGGTGCAGCCAGAAGCACAGCGGGCAGTCACGGAACTCGTTGAGCGCCGTCGGCGAAAGCGAGAACATGCGTAGTATTAGCTTCCCGTTGTAATAAAAGCGCGCCGAGCGTATGAGAGTGAAAAGTGGGAATATATCCGGAAGAATTTTTTTCAGTAACTCGGCATCATGTCGATTTGGACAGAAGTACTCTTGCAGCATTCGGCTTTTAGCCCTTTTCTCTCTTTCCAATTGTTTATTTCATACATCTCATTCAGCACACGCTCCATAATAGCGCGATCATGATTGAGCGCGTGTACCAGCATGCCAAATGTATTATAATTATAGTGAAACCAGTAAATAATCTGGATATATTACAACTGGTTTCACATATAGCTCACAAGGAAATAATATCTTGGTTGTTTCCTTGTAGAGCTATAATTCACAAGACCTAACTTTATGCTTGCCGTATTGGGAATTTGCCTCGAAGGGCGTCTTCAGCTATCTGTTTGACCTTCGGTGAGAAATCTTTACTTATAATCCATTGAAGGTAGTCAGGTTTATCCCTACATATAGATTGAAGTGTCTTGCTTTTGTGAGTTCCAAAATTTACAATAGCCTCGTCCTTAAACCATGCAAATTTTCCGTCCTCATCAATCCACGTAGGGTCTTTCGGGTTGCAAAATTCATTCAGACCGAAAATATCATGTGGCAAATTAGTGTGGTGTTCCAATTGAGATTCAAGCACATCTATAGTTGCCTTAACATCGGACTGTGCTCTATGTGCATTTTCTAAAACCTTGCCACAGTACCTTAAGTGTGCGGCACTTAAATCTCTGGGTTCTAATTTGTGATAAATATTTTGAACATCGACTATTTGTCTGCCATCTTTTGAAAAAACTATTCCGGCTCTCTTGAATTCAGATTCAAGAACAGGAAAATCGAACTTTATTATTCCGAATCCGGCCAAGTCACATCCATCTATAAAATCAAATAATTGTGATGAAAATTCTCCAAAAACTGGTTTACCTTCAACATCTGCATTTGTTATGCCATGGATATTTGTAGCTTCAACAGAAATCAGTATAGTTGGATTAATAAAAGAACTCAATGATTCTTCTTTTCCATCTGGGTAAATTTTTGTTACGCATATATCTACAATACGATCTTGTTGCGTATTGAGACCAGTAGTTTCTAAGTCAATGAAAGCTAAAGGACGTATGAGATTTAATTTTGTCATTAAAATCAGATTTTATTACATGAATCATAAACCTTTTAATTCTACTTTATGTAACCGAAAATTTAACAAAAAACAACGAAACAACCAATTTTTTAACATGGGAAAAATCAACCTTTATAGCTGACCAACTTAATATTCAGGTATTACACAAGTTGGTCACATATAGTGAACCAAGTTATAATATCCGGATTCTTTACTTGGTTAACTATAAGTAAACACAACCATTTACCCACAAAATCTTTAAGTAGAACTGTGCGGTAAGGAATGGAAGGTGTTACCAGTGAGAGTTGATAGACCCCACAGGCGAGTGCCTTCACCTGCAGTAAGCGCGGCAATCTGAAGCGCGATTTCTCTAGCTTTGCCGCCCGGACGTTTTCCGCGAAGATTGACGACCGCGGCAGAATCTATGTCCCTGCACGCCTTAAGGGCAGTTTTCCTTCTGCATCGTTTTCTGCTGATTTGCCCAATCGCAGGGTAGTCATCTCCGGCAACGGACGATACTGCCTCGACGCGAAGGGCAGGGTATTCGTCCCGGCAGACATACGAAGGTCCCTGGGGCTTGCTTCTGGAGATTACGTCTCTTTTACTGTTGCCAATGGCTGCGGTGGTGTAGTGAAAACACAAAGGGCTGTGAATCCTTTATCCCGGGTTCAATTCCCGGCTGCGTCCCTGAAAACGTGATGTTTCATGAACTCCATAATAGTCGTCCCGAAAAACAGCGGCCTCAGAGCATACCGGCAAATAGCCCTCTCTTCCATGGACATCAACGGAAGCAAGATAATAGAGGCGAGGGGAGAGGACGTCCCGTCATTGGTATACGAGTTTTCGAGTCTGGGAAAGCAAACATTGGGACTCACTGGAGAGGACTTGTACAGGGAATGGTGCCTGGGAAACAGGAGAGGCGGGCTCTCTGTCGTACAACGAATTGTCTGGAATGACCCAAGCGCCATGTTCGGGAAGCCAACGCTCTGTCTGCTCGGACCGGAAGGCAAGGGCCTTGACGACGTGCCTCCGATTCCTACGGTTTGCATAAACGCGAAATACAAAAATATGTCGAGGAGATTTCTCAATGCCCTTGAGCGTCAGGGCTACACGTTCAGGAAAACGTACCTCAATGGCTGCGTGGAAATGGCATGCGCGGAAGGGATTTCCGACCTCGTTATCGACATAGTGTATACAGGCGATTCGATGAGGGACAACAAGCTGCAGGTTTACCAGAAGATTTTCGGGAGCGACTTTCTTGTCATCGGTGGTGCCAATGGTTCAGCCTAAGAAGTGCATAATAAAGATGGAGCCCTACAAGCCTCCGAATACCGGGAGATTGGGAGCGTTGCGGCTTGACTTCAACGAGAATACTGCAGGTTGTTCGCCAAAGGCCATGGAAGCGCTGCGTAAAATAACCTCCGAAGAGCTTTCGGCGTATCCGGAATACAGCGCGCTCACTAGAAAACTGGCAAATTACCTGTCGCTCAGCGAAGAAGAACTAATTCCGACAAACGGCAGCGACGAGGCGATAAAACTCGTCATGGACGTCTACCTTGAAAAGGGGGACGAGGTGGTTCTCGCAGTGCCAACCTTTGCCATGTTCGGGTTCTACGCACGCATCGCAGGGGCACGAATAAGAGAAATTCCCTACCAGAAAGACCTTTCATTCCCCGGAGAAAAATTCCTTGATTCCATAACCGGCAAAACAAGAATGGTGATTCTCGTCAATCCTAACAACCCCACAGGGACGTCGGTTGACGATGCTGTCATTACAGCAATTATCAAGAAGGCAAAAAATGCCATTGTCCTTCTCGACGAAGCGTATTATCAATATGCAGGGAACAGTTTCAAGGGAAAAATAAATGAATTTGAGAATCTGATTATCATTCAGACGTTCTCGAAGGCCTTCGGTCTTGCCGGGCTGCGCATCGGCTACATTATTTCAAACAGAAAGAACATGTCCTACGTGCGGAAGGCTGCCTCCCCGTACAGCGTGAACAGCGTTGCAGCAAAGCTTGCGACTGCTGCACTTGACGATGTGGAATTTGTAGAACGTTATGTCAAAGAAGTCAGCGATGCAAAGAATTTTTTGTCCGAAGAAATGGGGAATCTCGGAATAAAAACATTCCCGACCGACGCGAATTTTCTTCTTGCGGATTTCGGCATTAACTGCGACTACGTTTTCAGCGGCCTGAAAAGCAGGGGCATCCTTGTCAGGAACGTTTCAGGCTACCCCATGCTTGAGGGGTTCCTGAGGATCGGGGTTGGGACAAAAGAACAGGCAAGCCGGTTCCTGAAGACGCTCAGAGAAGTCCTCAGAAGCAGGGCGATCCTGTTCGACATGGATGGCATCCTCGTTGACGTCGGCGGATCGTACCGAAAATCCATACAAGAAACGGTCAAATTCTTCACCGGCACGTACCCGACCGACGAAGCGATACGATCGCTGAAAAACACGGGGAACTACAACAACGACTGGAAACTGTCATTCGAGCTCATCAGAAGAAAAGTCTGTGCGCCTGAACTAAAGACTGTTATTGGGAAATTCCAGGAATTTTATTCAAGCTACAAGACAAATGAACGATGGCTCGTTGACAGGAACCTTCTCATTTCGCTGAAAAAGAGATACGCCTTGGGCGTGGTCACCGGAAGGCCGAAAAAAGAGGCGCTGTACGCCCTGCAGTCTGCAGGAACCAAAGAACTTTTCGAAACGCTCATTGCGATGGATGATGTCGGCGACAGGCTGAAACCCGACCCGTACGGCATACAGCTTGCGGTGACCAGCATCGGCGTCGCCTCTGCAGTTTACATAGGCGATTCCGTGGAGGATATCATCGCTGCCAAAAATGCCGGCATCGAATCAATAGGCGTGACTTCGGACAGTATCACGAAAACGCTGCTTCTCAGAGAGGGCGCAAAAGACGTTCTGGATGACGTGGCCAGGTTGAGCGAGGTGCTGAAATGATGCCTGCAAAAATTACAAGAACCACGTCTGAAACGTCGGTAGAAATTTCCCTGGTTATCGAAGGCTCTGGAAAATCAAAGCTGGACGTGCCTATAGGCTTCCTCAGACACATGCTGGAAACATTTTCTCTTTTCGGGGCATTTGACATCGGCGTCAAAGCGACAGGAGACATGGACGTGGACCAGCACCACATAGTAGAGGATTGCGGCATAGCCCTTGGGCAAGCGTTCAGGGAGGCACTGGGAAACAAGCAGGGGATAAACCGCGCCGGCTATTTCGCATTCCCCATGGACGAATCCCTCGCGCTGGTAGCTGTTGACATCTCGGGCAGGCCGTACCTGAATTTTGGCGTGAAATTCAGGCGGCCGAAAATTGGCGACCTCGAAGCAGACACCATACAGGAGTTTTTCCAGGGGTTTACCAGGGGCCTGCAGGCAACGCTGCACGCAACGATGCCGTACGGGGAGAACGACCACCACAAATGCGAGGCGCTGTTCAAGGCATTCGGAAAAGCGCTGTACATGGCGTGCTCGCGCGACAAGAAGCTTCTGAATGGTATTCCGAGCACGAAGGGCGTTATCGAATGATAGCAATAATAGATTATGGCTCAGGGAACGCAAGGAGCGTTGAGAATGCGCTGCGTTACCTTGGTTTTGAGAGCACCATAACGTCGGGGAAAAAAGCCGTGGCAACAGCAGGGAAAATAATCTTTCCGGGAGTGGGCTCTTTTGGCAACGCGATGAAGAATCTTGAGAGGAAAGGCCTCATCGGACCGCTCACCAAGGCGCTCGAAAATGGCGTGCCATTTTTCGGCATATGCCTCGGCATGCAGGTGCTGTTTGAGGCGAGCGAGGAAAGCCCTGGTATACGGGGCCTTGGCATACTGGAAGGAAGCGTAGTCAAGTTCAGGAAAGGCAAAGTGCCGCAGGTTGGCTGGAATCTCGTCAGGCCGGTGAAAAAAGAACCATTCCGGGAAGGATTTGCCTACTTCGCCAATTCCTATTATCCGCTACCAGAAGACAAGGGAATTGTAGCGGCAACGAGTGACTATGGCATACCATTCGCTTCCGCTGTCAAGCGAGGGAACATAATGGCGACACAGTTTCATCCTGAAAAAAGCGGCGCGTTCGGTCTGGAGATACTTGCACGGTGGTTGGATGCTGACTAAAAGGATAATACCGTGCCTCGACGTCAAAGACGGCAAGGTCGTGAAGGGAATTAACTTTGCGAACCTGAGGAACGCCGGCGACC
Organism: Candidatus Aenigmatarchaeota archaeon; assembly: GCA_016193585.1. Lineage (GTDB taxonomy): Archaea > Aenigmatarchaeota > Aenigmatarchaeia > GW2011-AR5 > GW2011-AR5 > JACPRW01. The sequence continues at coordinate 291,024 of JACPRW010000003.1, read as the reverse complement.
CGGTGGCGCTAGCCCGGTTGTACGGCAACGAAGGCGCCGACGAGCTGGTATTCCTTGACATAACAGCATCGCTCGAAAAAAGAACTGCGATGGTGGATATCATGAGAAACGTTTCAAAGAACCTTTTCATCCCGTTCACCGCCGGCGGCGGCGTACGGAGCATCGCTGACATGCGCCGCCTGCTTGACGCGGGGGCTGAAAAGGTCTCCATAAACAGCGCGGCAGTGAAAAAGCCCCGCATCATAGAACGGGCGGCGGAAAAATTCGGCTCGCAGGCGGTAGTTGTCGCCATCGATGCAAAAAAGTGCAACAGAAGGTGGGAAGTCTTCACCAGGAGCGGGACAGAAGATACAGGGCTCGACGCAATAGCATGGGCGCGGCAGGCTGAAAATCTTGGCGCAGGAGAACTACTCCTGACGTCCATGGATTCTGACGGAACTACTGGCGGCTACGACATCAAACTGACAAGGACGGTAGCCACATCGGTGGGGATACCGGTGATTGCGTCTGGCGGAGCCGGCTCGCTGAAGGATATTGCCGACGTGTTTCTGGAGGGGGGCGCCGATGCGGCACTTGCCGCCTCCATATTCCACTACAGACGATACAGGATACAGGAAGTGAAGGAATACCTCAGGAAACGCGGCATACTGGTGAGACTATGATCATCCCGGCTATCGACATAATGGACGGCACAGCGGTACAGTTTGTCCGGAGGAAGGAACGGGTGGACATCGGCGATCCTATTGAAATAGCTGAAAAGCTCAAATTGTTCGGGGAGATTCAGGTCATCGACCTCGACGCAGCCTTGAATAAAGGAGATAATTTTGAGTTGGTGAAGGAACTCTGCAAGGCAGCACGATGCCGCGTCGGCGGGGGCATACGAACAGAAGAAAAGGCGAGAGCGTTACTCAAAGCAGGGGCCGGGAAGATTATCATCGGAACGATGGCTACGGAGGAGTTCCTGCGTCGTTTGCCGCGGGATTGCATCATTGCCGCTTTCGACGTCAACGGCGAAGAAGAGAAAGCACGCGCAATAGAAAAAGCGAAGGCTCTCGAGCCGTACTGCTCCGAATTTCTTTTTACCGATGTCAGCAAAGAAGGCACGCTTGAAGGCTACGACACGTCTTTTGTGCAAAATGCGGCAGCAACGATAAAAAGCAAAATAACTATCGCAGGTGGCATTTCATCACCCGGCCAGATACAGGAGATAGAAGCACGCGGGGTAAATGCGGTCGTAGGCATGGCGCGTGCGTCCGGAGTTCTTGACCTTACCGAGGCTTTCATCCAGACGCTCCGTTTTGATAATGGCCTTATCCCGACGCTTGTGCAGGATAGCGAAGGGCAGCCCTTGATGCTTGCGTACAGCAGCGAGGACTCGATACGAAAAACCATCGCTACAGGAAAGGCGACGTATTACAAGAGGTCAAAAAAACGCCTGTGGACAAAAGGCGAAACATCAGGGAATTTTCAGGAACTTGTGGAACTGCGCAAGGATTGCGACAGCGATGCGCTGCTTTTCACCGTGGAGCAGAAAAACGTCGCGTGCCACGCCGGCAGCTATTCCTGTTTCGGGAATAAAGCATTCGGCATGCAAGAGTTCTACGGCATTGTTCTCAACAGGCTCCAGAACCCCACAAAAGGCTCTTATACGTCTTCGCTTACCGATGAAGAGCTCGACAAAAAAATTATTGAAGAGTCCGAGGAAGTCACGACCGCCGGAACGAAAGAGCAACTCATTCATGAACTGGCTGACCTCGTGTACTTTACTACAGTAAAGGCGGCCAAGACCGGGATCAGTTTCAGGGATGTGATGAACGAACTCGGGGGGAGAAGAAAATGAAACGGAAGAGCCTGCAACAAGAAGCATTAGTTTCGTCTATCTGCCGCGAAGTGAAGAAAAAAGGAGATAAAGCGCTGCTCAAATTTACAGAAACATTCGACAAGGTTAAACTGGAGAATCTAGAAATCACGGACAAAGAAATAGAGGCTGCGTACGGGCAGGTCGGGAAGGAAACGCTTGCGGCGCTAACGCTTGCAAAACGAAACGTAGAGAAGCTATCAAAAAGGCAGATGCGGCAATTCGGCGATTTTGAACTGCAGATTGTTAAGGGCGTCACCATAACACAAAAGACGATACCTGTAGCGAGGGTAGGCATATACGTTCCAGGAGGAAACTTCCCGCTTCCGTCAACCGTCATCATGGCTGCTGTCCCTGCAACGGTCGCCGGAGTCGAGAAAATTATACTGTGCTCCCCGCCATCGTACAAAGGTTCCATAAGCCCCGTTATCCTTGTAGCAGCTGACCTGTGCGGCGTCCAAAAAATTTTCAGGGTAGGCGGGGCGCATGCCATCGCAGCCATGGCATACGGCACGGAAACAATCCCAAAAGTCGACAAAATTGCCGGTCCTGGCAACAGATTCGTGACAGCGGCGAAGAAATTCGTCTACGGAGATGTCGGCATTGACATGCTTGCAGGACCGAGCGAAATACTTGTCATCGCTGATGAAAGCGCGGATTCCGGTGCAGTAGCCGCGGATCTTCTCTCTGAAGCAGAGCACGACGAAGATGCCGTGCCTGTCCTCATCACCAATTCGAAGACAGTAGCACGTGAAACCGGAAAGGAGGTAACCAAACAGCTGAAGCGATTAAAGACCAGCAGGACTGCACGAAGCGCGGTGCAAAGCAACTTGAAAATCATCCTCGTGAAAACTGCCGGAGAAGCAGTTCGACTAGCTAACGAGCTGGCTTCTGAACACATAGAACTCCAAGTAAAAGACCCAAGAAAATATAGAGGACTGAGGAACTATGGAACGCTCTTTGCCGGCTATTACTCGGCAAATATGCTGGGCGATTACGTCACCGGCTCGAACCACATCCTGCCTACCGGAGGGAGCGCACGATTTTCCTCCGTCCTCTCGGTAAAGGACTTTATTTTAATACGCGCCGGGCAATATGTAACAAGAAAGGGGTTTGACACGGTTTCCAAGCAGGCGATACAACTGGCCGAAGTGGAAGGGCTTGATGCCCACAAAAAATCAGCCGTGATGAGGTTGATGAAGCAATGAAATTCACCCTGCCCAAAGGCATGAAGGACATTGCGCCTGACGAGATGGCGAAGCGGGAATACGTCGTCGCCAGGCTGAAGGACGCGCTGCGCCGCTTCGGCTTCCAGCTCGTCGAGCCGTCGGCGCTGGAGAACCTGGAAACGCTCACGGCGAAGAGCGGGCCTGACCTCGAAAAGGAGATATACGCGTTCGAGGATAAAGCGAAACGCAAAATAGGTTTGCGTTTCGACCTCACTGTCGGCATGGCACGCTACGTTGCTTCGACGGACGCGCCGAAGCCGCTGCGCCTTGCGTGCATCTCGAACATGTGGCGCTACGACAACCCGCAGTACGCCCGCTACCGCTCGTTCTGGCAGTGGGACGCCGAGGTATATGGCTGCGCGGGCGCGGAAGCTGACGCGGAAATCATCGCGCTCATGATAGAGGCGTTCAAAGGGCTTGGCCTTGATGCCCAGATACGCATCAACAACCGCAAGCTCATCGAGGGCTTCGTGCTCGGCATTGGCATCGACAAGAAGAGGCTCGCGGCCGTCCTCCGCGTCATCGACAAGACGGCGAAACTGAGCAAGCAGCAGCTCATCAAGGAATTCGCGAAATGTGATGTTGGCAAGAAACAGGCGGATGCAATTCTCACGCTGTGCAAAGGCGGCGCCACGCTCGAATCCGTGAAAGCGACGATGCCGAAGAACGAGCTGGCGCAGGAAGGTTACAAGGAGCTGGAGCAGCTCTTCGCGCTCCTCGGGACGTACAAGATTGCGGATAGATGTACACTTGATTTGAGCATCGTACGCGGCATCGACTATTACACCGGCACCGTCTACGAGGCATGGGTCGACGGGAAGACAGGTGCTGTCGCCGGCGGCGGGCGCTACGATGACCTGCTCAGCATCTATGGCAAGCCGATGCCCGCAACTGGCGTTGCCGGCGGCATCGAGCGCCTCCTCATCACACTGGAAGCCAAGAAACTATTGCCTGCGACCATCGCCGCCGACCAGTACTTTGTCGCCTATGCCACCGGCGACATGTTTGCCGACGCCGTAAATGTCGTGCAGGCGCTCAGGAAGAGATGCCTGCCCGCAATCATGGACCTCAGCAGGCGCGACCTCAGGAAGCAGATGGAGTACGCAAACAAGCTCAACGTCCGGAATGTCATCATCGTCGGCAAAAAGGAACTGGAGCAGGGCAAACTGAAGCTCAAGGACATGGCATCGGGCAGCGAGCGGGAGATACGCATCAACCTCGAGGAACTGCAGGCGCTCACGCAGCAATAAAGAAAAGCATTTAAGCATGCCGGCTATACTCTTAGAAGACTCTTACTTCTCTAGCAGAGGCTTTTGTTTCGTACAGGATGCTTCTTGCTTACGTGAAGATACAAGGTGATTACATGAAAGAGGAAAAGAAAATTGTCCCTGATACGAGCGTCATCATATCGGGCAGACTCAGCGAACTCATCGAGAAAGGGGAGATTCAGGACACTGAAATACTCATTCCCGAGTTTGTCGTCGAGGAACTCAGGGCGCAGGCCTCCCGCGGCAGAGAGATAGGCTTCAAGGGCCTTGACGAACTGAAGAAGATACGGAATTTCGAGAAGGAGGAAAAGGTGACGGTTGCCCGCCTCGGCAGGCGCCAGACGATGGAGGAGATACAGCTCGCCAAATACGGCAGGATCGACGCGCTCATCCTCGACGTGGCCCGCGACGCAAAGGCGGTGCTGTACACGAGCGACATGGTGCAGAGCCTTGTCGCAGAAGCAGAGGGCGTGGAAACTGTTTTCTTCAAGCCGTATGAGAAAAAAAAGGAAACGAAGCTTTCCCCTATGCTCACCGAGGACACCATGAGCCTGCACCTCAAGGAGAACTGCATCCCGCTCGCCAAGCGCGGCAAGCCGGACTCGTTCGCGCTCGTTCCCATCAGGGAAGAGCCCATGACCGTCAAGGAGATGGAAGCTATCATCAAGGACGTCATGGATGCCGCCCGCTACGAGGAGGACTCGTTCATCGAGGTTGGCGGGCATGCCGCCAGCGTCATCCAGCACGGCAACATGCGCATCGCCGTCGCGCGGCCGCCGTTCTCGGACGGTGTCGAAATCACCGTGGTGCGGCCGGTTATCAAGATGTCGCTCGACGACTACAAGCTCTCCGAAAAGCTCAAGGAGCGGCTCGCGAAGCGCGCCGAAGGCGTCATACTTGCCGGCCCTCCGGGGTCGGGGAAAAGCACGCTTGCAGCAGCAATAGCCGAGTTTTACGAGGAGCAGGGAAAAATAGTCAAGACGATGGAATCGCCGCGCGACCTTCAGGTCAAGCCGGAGATAACCCAGTACTCGAAACTGAAAGGCAGCTTCGAGAATACGGCTGACATGCTCCTGCTCGTCAGGCCTGATTACACGGTCTTCGACGAGGTGCGAAAGACGAACGATTTCCTCGTGTTCTCGGACATGCGGCTTGCCGGCATCGGCATGATCGGCGTGGTGCACGCCACGAATCCTGTTGACGCAGTGCAGCGGTTCGTCGGGCGCGTCGAGCTGGGCATGATACCGCACGTCATCGATACCATCGTCTACATCAGGGCGGGAAGGATAGAGAAGGTGTACTCGCTCGTGCTCGTCGTGCGGACGCCGACCGGCATGACCGAGGCAGACCTGGCGCGGCCGGTGGTCGAGGTCAGGAATTTCGAGAACAACGAAATGGAGTACGAGCTCTACACGTACGGCGAGGAAACAGTCATCATACCGGTGACAGGGAGCAAGCAATCTGCCGTCAGCGCCCTCGCGCGCAGGTACATCCTTTCTGAGGTCAGAAAATTCGACCGGCATGCGGACGTCGAAATCATCGGCGACAACAAGGTGGCCATACGCGTGGAGAACGACGTCATCCCCCGCCTCATCGGCAAGCAGGGAAAAACGGTGCAGGAGCTCGAAAAGAAGCTGGGCATCAGCATCGAGGTGCTGCCGAAGATCGCGACGCTCGGCAAGGAGGTCTCCTTCTCCATTGAGGAAACAGGCGCGTACCTTGTCGTCACGCTGCCGGAAAAGATGACGGGAAAGATAGCGAACTTCTACATCGGCGAGGAGTACCTGTTCTCGGCGACCGTCGGCAAAGGCGGTGTCATCCGCGTCAGCAAGGATGCCGACGTGGGAAGGGACGTGCTCAAGGCAATCGTGAAGCACACGCTGAAGATCTTCGTCTGATCCTGCCGCGGCTTTTATTAAAGCTTTTTTATAGCCAATAACACTATGCATGCCCTTGTAGCTCAGTTTGGATAGAGCACCTGCCTCCTAGAGGTGAACTGACGGGCTCTGCCCGGATGAAGATTCCTGTTGAGAGCAGGGGGTCGCGCGTTCGAATCGCGCCGGGGGCGCTTTACTACATTACGGCTTATAGTGAACCAAGTAAATAATCAGGTATTATATCTTGGTTCACTTATAGCGGACAACAAAAGTAATATGTTGGTATTCTTTTGTTGGTCCACTATAACGGATAGCTATGTTTTCAGGGCATGACAGCACTCAGCCTGCCGAAGGGACATACGTACGCCGTCTGTGGCATGTCAAAATCCGGATAATCTTTATATTCGTCTTCTCGTATAGTATTAATTGTGACGATGAGGAAGGAGTTCTTCATACTGATAGCTTTGCTTTCCGTAGCCCCGGTGTTTGCAGCAAACCTGACGGCGTGGGGCGATGCCGCCTCGCTCACGATGTATGCCAATACCAGACAGAACGTCACCGTCCTTAACATGACGTTCTACGGATGGGAAATGCCCATCAGCATAACGGCGCTCAACGTGACGTTCACGGGCTCGGGAACCGTCGGCAACATCTCTGCGGTACGCGTTCTGAACAAAACCGAGTCGCTCCTCGGCATCAACACGACATGGGCGAACTTCACGAACAGGAATACCACGCTCATCAACTTTTCGACGCCGCTCAACGTAACTGCGCACGGCAACCAGACAATCCTTATCGTGTATGAACTATACAACTCAGCCATGTCGCGCGTCACCGTCGGCGCCAACGTCACCTCTGTGGCGGACGTTGTTGCGAACGGCACGATAACGAACACGACATCGCTGCCGGCAAATTCGAGCCTGGTGCAGCTGCAGCACATGCACGCCGGTGGCAACATCACGCCGCGCTACGTGGACACCAACGTCACGAACCAGACGTTCATCTACAACATAACGCCGAGCGGCGTTGACGGCATCAGGGACATCAACATCACACTCCCCGACGGGTTCACGTCCCTCGTCCTCGTCAACGTGACGCGCGGCGGGTCGGTGCTCATCGCCGGCGATTATACGGCCGCTGTCGGCGGCAACACCATTAACATAACGCTCGTCACGCCGACCACCCTGCCACTTGTCGTCAATTTCACCGCCAACACGAATGCGACCGGTGTCCTATGGGGGCTCTTCAACGCGACCGTTTCAGGGAGCAACCTGACGTCCGTCCCCACCGACGTGGTGAACAACCAGACGAACGTCACGACGAAGCAGCTCGCCAACGTGACGAACATCAGGGCAACGAAGAACTCGGCATACCTCAACGGCACTGACTACTGGGAATTCAATTTCACTATCAACATTACCGCAGGGGAGAGCACGACCGGCCTCCTGCAGATGAAGATGGGCAACTGGACCGACGCGAGCGGGGTGATCATCGGCCTTTCGAACAGCACTGACAATTTCGCAACGCTGCGGCTCACTGCTGATTTCAACACCACCAACAAGGTGAACGTGACAAGCCAGTATGATAGTACGCATGGTGTCGTAGTGACCGCAAACCAGAACAGCCCCATAACCGTCGTCCTCAGGATGATTATACCGTCAAGCGTGTCGACAGCATCCTCCACATGGGCTGCCACCTATAACATGATATTCAGGTCGGTTTCATAATCACGATGGAGCGAGGAAGATGGATGAGGAATGCAGCGATACAGGCATTCGCGGTGCTTTTGTTACTTCTCTGGCCAGTAACCGCCGAATACAACGGCACGCTCAATAACAATACTGCCAATACGACCGGCATCTACACCGGCCTTTACGCGGCTACGTACGGGCAGTACTGCAACAGCAACGCGACCTGCGTCCCGGGCGACAGGTGCTTCTTTGATTACGACGGCACGAGCAGCGGCTCGTATGCCGGATGGTGTGCTGTCTCGTCGGAAACGCGGTGCAGGCACGACAGCACCTACACCAGCGCAGGCAGCACCGATGTCTGCGCGAACACGACCGTGAAGCGCGTCTGCACGGCAGGCAGCTGGGAAAACGAGACCTGCACGTCGACGAACGTGTGCTCAAGCGGGTCCTGTGTAGCACCGTCGGCCACGAGCGGCACGACAGGTCCGTCCTCAAGCACGAACACAACGACCAACACGTCCGCGAAAACGTACAAGACCGCATCACTCAAAATCGTCTCGTCGATTGACGTCGACATCGTGCAGGGGTACTCGGCGACCAAGCTCCTGGACGTGAAGAACGACGGCGAGCTCATGCTCTACAACATATCAGCTGCCCTCAGCGGCATCGGCAACTGGACGACCATCTCGCCATCGCGCATCGCCAACCTTACCATTAACGCGACCGGCACGTTCGTCGCCGGCTTCGTCATCCCGAAGAACGCAACCGTGCAATCATACGATGTGACCATCGAGCTGAGCACGAGCAATGCAAGCGTGAAGCCGACCGGAACCTTCAAGCTGAAGGTCCTTCCCAGCAACGAGACGGTCGAGACCCAGATAACGCCGGCATACGACGCGTACCTGCTGCTCGTCCAGGAACTGGAGAGGAACATCACCGACCTGCAAAGCAAGGGAGCGAATACGACGGCGCTGACGGCGCTTCTGACGACGATCAAGGAGCAGCTCAGCGAGGTGAACGCATCGCTTGCGGCAAAGGATTATTTCAAGGCCAACCAGCTGCTTGCCTCTGTTGGCGCTTCCATGGAAAGCCTCAAATCGAACGTAGCGACGACGGAACTCCCGAAGCCTCCTGATTACCTCTTTTTCGGGATTGTCGGCGTCGTTGTCCTCGCCGTCATCGGCGGGCTTGCGTACGTGCTCTGGCCTGTCAAGGAGGCGGCGGGCTATACGGAAAAAGGCTGGTCGCCCAAAGAGAAAAAAGAAGGGATTCTCGACAAGCTCAAAAATAAATTCAAAAAGAAAGAGAAGCAGCAGGACGAATTCAAGTACGAGTACAAAGGAAAGAAATGACTACTTCCTTCCGTTGCTGAAGCAGAGAGGGCAGTCGTTTATCCGCGCTGCAAGCCTGCATATGTTCCACAGCTCAGGGGAAATGGCGGTCGTGCCGATTTCGCCAGCGTAAATCTTCGAGCAGAGCTGCTTTATCCCGTCGGAGACTTCCTTGTTCTCGATGAGCTTGTTGCCGCGGAGCTTCCTCAGGTATTGCGATATCGCGGGCTGGCTGACGCCGAGACGCTCCGCCACCTCCGATTGGTTCATATTGTACTGGACGATGAGCTCCCGCGACACAGCGGCGCGCAGTCCGGGCAGAATATCATTGACAACAACTTCACACTGCGTCTTCATGCAGACCACGCGCCAAGAAAATTCACGGAGAAAAGCTCCCAACAATCTTATATGAAAAGAGCATTTAAAGTTTATTTCCCCACCGCGTCTGTGTTACATTTCCATAAAATCTTTTTATTGCAGCCGAACAAAGGATATCATGACAGGCGTGAACATCAAATTCCATTCGCTTCACGATGAGCTTGAGGACCACCACAAAAAAATCGAGCTCATAACGAAAGAGGCTGAAAAGCTTCTCACCACGTACACCGCGAATCCAGGCGAACTCCAGCGCGTACCGACGGGAGTAGAAGGCTTTGACGAGCTGATTGAAGGCGGCATACCCCAGAAATCCCTGGTGCTTCTCAGCGGCACGACGGGGACGGGCAAATCGATTTTTGGCATGAAATTTCTTATCCATGGAGCTCAAACAGGGGAACCGGGCATTTACATTTCGCTGCAGGAAAGCATGGAAGAGACGCTCAACCAGATGCGGTTCTTCGGCTGGCCGGTTGACGAGCTTATCGAGAAAGGGCTGCTGCTCATCGTGCAGCCGGAACTCTACAATTACGAGGCACTGCTCACCATCATAGAGGACACCATCGACAAGGTCAAAGCGAAACGACTGGTCATCGATTCCCTATCGATCATAGGCATGTACTTCGAGGAGCCGTTCAAGATCCGCAAGTCGCTCCTTGACCTCGAGACGCTGCTCAAGAAGCTTGGCTGCACGACGCTTGCCATATCGGAAATAGGGGAGGGACAGAATGAGCTTTCGCCGTACGGCGTCGAGGAGTACGTCGCAGACGGCGTCTTCGTGCTCTACTACCTCCGCCAAGGAAACATGTTCCTCCGCGCAGTGGCGATACGCAAGCTGCGGTCGACCAAGCACTCGACAAAAATCCATCCCGTTGAGATAGAGCGGCCCGGCGGCATGCTCGTCTATCCGTCAGAAGAGGTCTTCACCGACATCACCTGAAGCGCGGCCATTACGACCGCACTGCACCGGGGCGCGCCGTTCTCAAGGAGCAACTGCTTAAATTCTGCAGCGTGCAATAATAGCATCATATGGAGCTCTTTGACCTCGTCAAGAAAGGCTCTTCGGTACTCGTCATCGGCAAGCCGCGGAGCGAGAAGACGCTCTTTGCAAGCCAGTTTCTTGCCGACGGCATGCGCATGAAAGAAAACAGCATCTATGTGATAACCAACAACTTCCCCGAGTACGCTGTCGACAACATACTCCGCCAGATGGAAGGCGGCATCGACACCCCTCTGAAGATAATCGACTGCTACACGCTCCACGCCGGCATATCAAAGCTCGACGAGAGCGCCGTTACCCGCGTTTCAGGGCCCTACGCGCTCAATGAGATAAGCATCGCGCTCACCAACGTCCTGCGGTCGGTGAAGCCGCCGGTGCGGGTAGTGTTCGACACCATCTCGCCGCTCGTTCTCCACAACAAGCTCAGCCAGATTGAGGAATTCATGGAGGTCAACATGGGGAAACTCAAGGCGCAGAAATCGACGACGCTGATCATGGTAGAAAAAGGCATGCATGACGAAAAGGAACTTTCAGTGCTTGAATCGCTCACGGACACCACCATAGAATTCGGGACCGGCACCCTGCTTATCAAACATCCTGCCGGGGAGCAGGAAGTAAAGTATAAATTGGAAGGGAACAAAATACTATTGGAATCGTGACCCCGTATGCTTGACGTGCTTGAAATTCTGTCTATTTCGCTCATCATCGCGAGCGCCCTGCTCCTCAGCTTTACCCTTATCAAGCACTTCCGGGGAATGCAGGTGCCTCCTTACTGGATGTATTTCATCATGGGATTCATCCTCCTTGCCCTCAGCAACTTCTACGAGCGCATAGCCGACACACCGGAAATCGCGGTAATCAACCCGTGGATAAAGCTCGTGGCATCGGCGTCGCTTTTCTTCGGGGCGTTCGAGATTTTCAGGATGTACGAGAGCAGAGTTTCTGTGAGGCTTGCTCAAACCAATGCATCCGCGCCGCCCGCGAAGCCCGTCAGGAAGCGAAAGAAAAAACGCTGATTCTTTACCTCATTGCACCTTCATGGTGCACGTGGCTGAATCCTTGATGCCTGTTATGCCGTTGCGGATGTCGTACGTTATCTCGACATCGAAATCCGTCACCGTGTCTCCCGAAGCGCGGTCGGTCACGTCAGAGGTCGTGTTGATGATGATGCTTTTCGCCTGTGCAATATGGGTTGCCGGTGTTGAGCCATCGACGGTCACTGCCGACGGCGCCGCAGAAGCCGACATGATGCCCGCCTTGATGCCGGTGATATTCACCTCGGCATTGCCGTTCTGCACCTGGATAAGGTAGCCGTTATTTGGCAGCAGTTTCTGGTTCTGGAACGAGAAATAGACGAACCCGCTGCATCGCGACTGCGTGTACGTGGCTGGATTGAGAACACCGGACGCGTACAGCGCCGCGCCGACGACGACAATAATCAGAAGCGCCCAACCATAGGTCATGAGGTATTCAAGCGCACCCTGTCCTTTCATCTGTTCACCTAACATATTTCTGTCTGCCCGAGTATTTAAGTCTTGCAGCATTTTCGGTCAGAACGAGAAGGCACCGGCAACGAACCAGCGGACGCCGAAAAACACGGCGAGCGAAAGGATGAGCAGCGGCAGCAGGTAGCGCATTCCTTCTCTGGCATTGCCTTTCCTGATAATGCCGATGATGAGACCCGCGAAGAGCGCTGTCAGCGAAAGGGAAGCGACTGCAAACGCCATGAGGAAATCAGGAGAAACCGCTATGCTGCCCTGTGCGATGGGCAGCGGATTTCCAACGCTCGCCGGAAACCGTGCAAACTGCCTGCCCAGTACCTCGACAATATAGGTCGAGATGCCGAGGAGGAGCGGCGCGCCGACGCCCGCGGCCATGAATATGAAAATGGCGTACATGGAGACGTGCGCCTGGATTTCACCCTGGATGAGGCGCGTATGCTGTATATCCTCCGCTGCCTGCTCGAGCAGCTCGGAAAGCTCCCCGCCGGATTCTATCCCTTCCGTGATAAGGTGCACCGTGCGCTCAAGCGTCTCGGACCTGATGCGCTTCGGTATTTCAAGCAGCGCATACCTGACCTCCTTTCCCGCCAGTATCTGCTTGCCTGCTTTCGACAGCTCGCGCTCAAGAACCCCGAATTCCGGCTTTGCAGCGAGAAGCATTGCCCTGTCGGCAGTCATGCCGGCGCGCAGATTCATGGCCATCAGCCTGAGCGCGTCAGGCAGTATGCTTTCGACGAACCGCGCCTTCGCGTCCGCGGCGAGGGAAAGCCATACATAAGCAATTGCCTGGACTGCAGCAAAGGACGCTACGAAGATGGGGAAAAAAAGCTCTCCTGGCAGTGACAGCAGAACCATGGAATCGAATGCGAGCGCGAAGGCGGCGCCGATGCCGAAGAGGAGCAGAAAACCTGTGAACCGGTCACTGTCTATCCTGACATCATTGTACCGGAGCAGCTCGTGATAGCTTCTCGTAATACCCTTCGGCAGCAGCTTGGTAATATATTCGTACATGATTATCCCTCACTTCGGCCCTGTTCAGATGATAGTGGGCCTCCTGCTTTTCATGATGCCCAGGAACATGAACTGGAAGACCAGAAGGAATGCGCCTATGGCAATGAACGTCCCTTCGCTTACCGGCACTCCCGAGAACGTTGAGAGCACGATGAGGAAGGTGACACCCAGCGATGGGATGATGACTGCAATCATCATGTACACAAGCGTGAGCGGATTGAGCGAGGAGCCGTAACGGCGTATGGTGATGCGCTGCTCAGCTGCGAGCTCCTGGATGACATCATTGAGTATGCGCGCCACGTCGCTTCCGGCCTTCATTCCGTTGGCAAGCTGCCAGACCGACCTCCTGAAATGCGGCGACGGATTCCTCATTGCCAAATCTTCGAGAACCGCCTCGACGTTGCGCCCGGAGTTTATTTCCTTCACTGCCTTCCTGAATTCAAGGCTCACTGTCCCGTAGCTGCTTGCGGCGACGGATGCGAGCGCATCGAAGAGCGGGACGCCTGCCTTTGCCTGTATGGACAGGTGGCGCAGGCTGTGGAGCAGGTTCTTCTCGATGTCCGCCACCTTCCGCTGGACAATAAGACGTGGGTAATTCCGCAGATACACGAACGAGGCAAACGAGAGGACGGCTGCTGCCGTGACACTTGCTGCAATGCCTTTCGGCGACGCAAGCGTGGCAAGGTACAGCGATACGCCGGTTACGACGAATACGAAAAGCGACGTGAAGAGCGCTATGCTCATGTATTCGCGCTCGTCCAGACCGAAATCAGCCTGTTTGAGCTCGACTTTCAGACCAGGCGAAAGCCGTGCCAGCGGCTCGGCAATTCCGTACAGCCGTCTTGAAACTGCCTTGGCCCTGTTCACCGGCAGCGGACACAAGGGGATGCGCATGCAGCTCACCACAGTTTTTCCGGCTTTCCTTTTGCCTGGGCGAGCTTCACGACTTGCCCGGAATCGGCATAGTACGCTGCTATGACTTTACCTATATCGGGCATATCGCTCACGTTCTGCGCAACAAGCCATCCAAGCACAGCAATCTTCTCTGACAAATCTGCTACCAGCTCCTTCTCGGTCATGCCGGTATGCATCTTCAGCGCGTCGAAAACCCGCACGCACTCGTCATGCGCGACGATGTCGCCGGACGGCTTGCACCGATAGAGGACATTGGACTTGAGAACGATCTGTTCGTCGCTCTCGCCTGTCGGCACGAGCTCGGCAACCTGGTACAGCCTCCGTATGCCTTTTCTCCTGTCCCGGTACATGACGTTGACGACGTGCAGCGCCTCGAGCATCACCTGCGAGATGCTGATAGGCGGGTTGGTAAGGCGCCGCAGGACCTGGTCAACGGTATCGGCATGGAGCGTTGCATAGACGCTGTGACCGGTATGCATCGCTTCGAACAAGACTTCCGCCTGGTCCCCGCGCCGTATTTCGCCGACAACGACCCTGTCGGGCCTCATCCGAAGCGCGTTTACCATGAGGTCGAGCATTTCAACCGAACCCTTCCCCTCGGAATTTGCCTGGCGCGTGGTGAGCGGAACCCAGTGCAGGAAGTCCGGGAGCCGGAGCTCGCGCGTATCCTCGATGGTTATGATGCGATGATTCGGCTGGATGAACGGCATGAGCGAATTCATGAGGCTTGTTTTGCCGCTCGACGTGCCGCCCGCGGTGATCATGTTGAGCTCGTACTGGATGCACAGCCAGAGGAAGGCTGCAGCTTCCTCATTGAGCGTCTTGTTGGCTATAAAGTCGACGATTGTCCACGGCTTCCGGGCAAATTTCCTGATGGTGAGCGTGTTGCCTTTCGTCGAGATGGGAAACAGCGTCGCATTGGCGCGGTCGCCGGTCACGAGATGCGCATCGAGCAGCGGCTCGAGCGTTGTTATCTGCCTGCCGGCGCGGCGCGCTATGATGCTCGCGTAGTTCTGGACCTGCCGCTCGCTTTCCATGACCACGTTCGTCTTCAGCCAGCCGTAGGTCTTGTGGTACACCCACACCGGCTCTTTCGCCGAATTGACGACGACCTCCTCAAGATCGCCGTCGGCGAGAAGTACCTCGAGCTTTCCCAGTCCCAGCATCTCATGGAGAAGGAACGCGGCAAGCATGTTTTTCGTCCTGTCGCTGACGCCGGGGATCTTGCGCGACACCAGCATGTCAGCCTTCTTCCGGAACTCCTCCCTGAGGCTGAGTATCCTCGCCGGGTCGAATATTTCCTCCGGTGCTATTTTCGTCTCCTTGAGGAGCTCCTCCTTTACGGTGTCGAGCAGCGCGAGCGTCGCGGAGGAGATTTCGGGCAGCGCAATGCGGTACGTCCTGATGAAATCCTCCTTCTCGGCAACATGAACGTCGATTTTCACGCCGTCAACAAGAACGCTGTAGCTTTTCACGACAGCCATGCATGTACATGGCTTTTGGCAGAATTAAAGATTAATGAACCGGACGTCTTATTTCGCTGCGGCGGTTTCTATCCGCGCTTTCCGCAGCTCGGCCTTGCCGAATGGCGGGTAATGAACCTCAATGAGCCCGTGCTCCTCGAGTATTTTTGCCCACTCCTCGATGCGAACCTCGTGCACGTTGAATTTTTTCGCAGCCTCGTTCACCCTGACCTTGCCGTTTTTGGCGACATACGCGAACAGCTCGTCGATGGGCGTCGTTTCCTTCTGGGCCTCATCGCCTCCCTTGGCAGCTACTGTGATGAAATCCGCCTGTTCCTGGATTGCCTGCTGCACCGGCGCGACGAGCTTCTCCTGCACGCCTGCTGCTACCTGCAGCGGCAGCTTGCGGAGCAGTTCCTTGTGCTTTTCGAGAAGGAAGTCCCTGTCCTTCTCGAGTTCCTTCTTCTCCTCGTAGATTTTCTTCATCACGTCCCTGAATGTCCTGAACGAAGCCTCGAGCTGCTGCATGTCGTCCTTCACACGCCGCCTCGTGTCGCTGATCTCGCCTTCGATGCGGCGCTCCAGCTCCTTCAGGTCGTCCTCGAGCTTCTTCAGCTTCTCGTCCTGCTGTTTTGGCATGTCAGTCAACTCGCACCGCGTCCAGCTTGCTGATGTTATATTCAGGGGCCGTCATATTAATACTTTTTTCGGGAAAATTGACGGAAATAAGGTCCGTCGTGTTCACGGTCATGTTGACGGCGACAAACGCGCGGATGGTGGCGTCATTGTTTGTAATATGCAGCATGCCTGGCATACTTGCATTCCCTATGGTAATGGTTATTTCGTTATTTCCTCCGGGAAGCTTTATCTCAATGGCGGAAGGCAGTGTTGTGCTCAGCTTGTTTGAATAGGCAAAATCAGTACCGCCATTGTGGCTGATGGTGATATCAAATCCAATGCCATTTGTATCAACGTTAGGTCCGTCTTTCCATTTTGTAGGGGTATTATGCGACCTGTTGACAAGGATGCTCACATTGTAGCGCAGAACCGCCTGCGCATTCGTTATGTCGATGGTGCCGTTGCCGAATCCGCTCGGGTGGTCGTAGCGAACGCCTGCAGGACGTATGGTAAGCGGCAGCGTTGATGTCACTTGGCTCATATCCAGCTTCATGGCAAACTGGGAATGACTCCCGACAAATGCCCTGAAGTTGTCCACGTTCGCCGTGAAACTTGCCGCATCGCCGCTGGGAAGCGTTTCGTTAAAAAACACGGTGCGGTTGCCCCTGGAAATGATGATTGCCTTGCCCACGATATCACGGTAGGCGTTTTCCGTTGCTTTCAGTTCGTCGTCAAGCCGGTCGAAAACATGCAGCCTGTCGATGTCCCTGCTTTTGCGGCCGCTGCTCTCGGCGAGCATGAATGCCATGCTGAACAGCACGAGAGCAAGCAGCAGCACGCCGATGCCGAGCACAATGCCTTTCATTTTCAGAGCACCACATGCATCTCATAAACGGTGTCTTTGAAAAGAAGTCTTCTTTTATTTCCTCGAGACTTCATTTTCAGAACACCAAGCCTGCTTTATAGTGGACCAACAAAAGAATACCGACATATTACTTTTGTTGTCCGCTACACGCGGAAAACAAGGTTTTCCGGTGCACCAAAAAGCTTTGCTTTTTGGGTGTACGTGAACCAAGCTATATAGTGAAACAAGAAAATAACATCGGCATATTGCTTCTTGTTTCACATATAGCAAACAAGGAAGTAATATATCCTGTTTATTTCCTTGTATTGCTATAATACCTGATTATTTACTTGGTTCACTATATGATTATTCATGCATCTCATTTGAGCGTCACCCTGTAATCGACTATGTAGAATGCATCAACTGTTTTGTCGGCGAATGAAACGAACCACCATCTGCCTGCAGAAAATGTCCCGTTCATTTCGTACATGACTGCTATGCTGCTGTCGAACGTTCCTGCTGTTGTGTAACGGCTTATGTTCATGCCGAGCCGCATGTTGGACGGCGTGTACGCCGTGAGGTTGTTCGCTATGGCGGTGCTGTTGAACGTGTCGAGCACCTGCGTGTAATCGAGAAGCGCGACGATATCCGCCGCAGTGCGCCGCGCCTGGAATTCCTGCGGATGCCCGAAGGAGATTGCGTACACAACGGCAATCATGAGCATGACCGAGCCTGCTGCGAGCATCATGTCCGCTGTGAACGCGAATCCCTTACTTCCATAGCATGAATTCAAGATACTCAACCCCGTTGTACATGACCACGCGCCGGGCAAAGGCGCGCGTGCTGCCGCCGCGGTCGCCCTTTGTCACGTTGCTTGCGGGCAGGCTGAAAAAGTACTCGTACCCCTGCACGCCCATGACTCGCTTGCTCTGGTTATAGTCCATTGCGCTGAACGCGGCAAGCTTCGCCGGACTTATCGTCCGGTCGTGGTCGACGAGCCCGATGACGCTTGTGTTGCTGTTTTCCCATCCTGACGGCTTTCCCGATGTAAGCATCGCATCGGCAATCCACGCTGCCTTCAGCTCCATTTCCTGCACGTCAGACTGACTGCTGTACCGTTCCATAACCGTGTCCCATGACACAGCCAGCATAGCAAGCACGATTGCGAATATGAATACCGCGACGACGAAATCGCCCAGAAAGAGCTGGCCTTTAGCCGACATCGATGCCACCGTTCCTGTTTTCAATGCGCACCCAGCCGCCTGGCAGCGTGAACGCTGCCTGACCGTTTCGGGTCGTGTTGCAGCAGAGCGCGCACACGACGCCCGTGGTGTTCGCCGTGTCATTGACTACCTGGATTCCATACGCAATCTGGAGAAGGCTCACGGTCCCGTTGCCGCCGGCGAACACGCTGTTGACCTCATGCGCAAAGGCGCTGCATGCCCTTTTCTTGTCTTCCGCATCCCTCATTGTTTCCAAATCCCTGCTCTTGGCTGCTGCAAGGCCGGCGGCAAGCGCGAATGCAATAAGAACCAACGACGCAATAGCGGCGATTTCCATGCTTGTCTGGGCTTTCATAGCCATCAGGATGAGATATTGATGATGCCACCGGCCAGCATCTCGACGGCGACGCGATGCGTCCCGTAGCCGGTCGGTATGCTTCCCGATATGTTGCCGACCGTACTGCCGACGATATCAGCGGTCGTATCGCCGCGGCTGAGCGTCAGGCGTATGGTCTTGTTGGCTACCGACTGACGTGCGACTCCCGGAGGTATGGTGACGAGCGTGAATATCCTGCCGCCGCCCATGGCGTATATCCTATCCGCAGCGTCGGCAATGCTCTGGACAGCATGCTTTCCCTCGAGCGCGCTCACCGAACGCGCTGTTGTTTCGGTGGAATATATCAGCACAGGAACCAGAAAAGCGAGCAGCACTCCCAGCAGGAGCATATATTCAAGCGCAGCCTGGCCGCGTCTATTCTGTCCCATGGCAATAAATCTCTTTTACGATAAGATAAAGGTATGGCGGCGGCGCTCTTCATCGGCAGGTTCCAGCCGCTTCACAAGGGGCATGTATTCGCCGCAGAGCGCCTGCTGCAGCGCTACGACAGCATTATCATCGCTGTCGGGAGCATTAACAAACACGACGAAAAAAACCCTTTCTCGTTCAGAGAACGGGCGGCGATGCTGCGGGCTGCGCTGCCTTCACCATGCAGGATTATCGGCGTACCTGACATGCCTTCTGATGCCGCGTGGGCGGCGCTCATACAGAAAAAATCCCGCTTCGATGTCATCGTCACCGGCAACCGGCAGGTGCAGCGATGTTTCACGGGTTACAAGACCGTAAGGCCGAACGCGCTGAAGCCAAAGACGTACAGCGCAACCAGAATAAGGGCGCTCATCAAGCAAGGCAAACGATGGGAGCACCTCGTGCCGAAAGGAGCGGTGCCGATAATCAGGAAGCATTATGCACATGATCTCTGACGGCTTCGGGTATCTTTTCAATAATGTCCGACGCAAGAAGTCCCTGTCTCTTCTCTTTTGCAGCGATTTCTCCTGCCTTGCCGTTGATGTACGCCGCGGCGCACGCTGCAGTGAAGGGGTCATTGTCCTGCGCGAGCAGCGAGCCACATATCCCAGCGAGCGTATCGCCGGTTCCGCCCTTGGTCATGTACGGCGAGCCTGTCCTGTTGAGCGCGGTTCGCGTGCCGTCGGAGATTACGTCGACGTGGCCTTTCAGCACTACCGTGCATCTGAATTCTGCGGCATATTTTTTTGCCTGAAGCGCCCGTTCCTTGACATCATTGCCCGCCTTTTCTCCTGTCAGCACGTGAAATTCGACCGTATGCGGCGTAATGACGAAATTGCTTTGTATGACCTTTCTGTTTCCGGCCACCGCGTGGATTGCATCTGCGTCTATCACCGAAGGGATTTCGATGCCCGACAAAAATGTATTAATTGCATCCATCGTTTCCTTTTCCCTTCCCATGCCTCCGCCAACAACAAGCGCATCCTTTCCTTCCTTAAGCTTCTCAAGCTCTTTCAGGTGCCTTGCAGCAAGGAAATCGCCCTTCAGGGGGTATGCTATGATGTCCGGAGAAAACGCTGCAGCTGTGTCAGCAGCCCGTTCCGGAGCAGCAATGGTAACCAGGTCGCAGCCCGCGCGCAAAGCAGCCAGCGCATTGAAGGCAACCGTGCCGCTGTACATGCGCGAGCCGCCGACCACCAGCAAGGAGCCGAAGTTGCCTTTGTGGGCCCACGGCGTGCGCGGCTTGTAAACGTTCTTCAGAATCGATTTGGTGACGAGCATACGTAATTATTTGCTGTTTTCTCTTTAAAAGAAAAAAGCTAGAGCCACTCGATGGTTGCAGGCGGCTTGTGAGTGATGTCGTAGACGACCCTCGTGATGCCGGGAACCTCGTTCGTTATCCGCGTCGAGATGCGCTCGAGCACGTCCCAGCTCATCTTCGCGAAATTCGCGGTCATTGCCTCGTGGCTTTCGACGACGCGGACGATGACCACATGCCCGAAGGCGCGCTCATCTCCCTTGACGCCTGTGGCGAACGAGTTGCTGAGGACGGCGAAATACTGCCATGGCCTTTTCCCTTCCTGGGATGCGTCCTCTATCTCTTCCCTGACTATTTTGTCCGCGTGCCGCACTGTTTCCAGCTTTTCTTCGGTAACCTCGCCTTCTATTCGTGCCGCAAGCCCTGGTCCCGGGAATGGCTGGCGCCATATGAGCGGTTGCGGAAGCCCGATATCCCTTGCTATCGCCCGTACTTCATCCTTGTAGAAGTCTTTCAGCGGCTCGATGACTTTGCCATCCATTCTCATCCGCTCTATTTTCGGCGAGCCGACATTGTGATGCGTCTTTATCTTCGAGGCACTCCTGCTCGCCTGGGCGCTCTCTATCCTGTCGGGATAAATAGTCCCCTGGATGAGGTAGTCGGCGCCAAACGTTTCTATCTGTTTTGCAAACACGTCAACGAACGTGTCGCCTATGGCTATCCTTTTTTCTTCCGGGTCTGTTATTCCCCTGAGCGCCTCCAGAAAATCTTTTTTGGCGTCTATTACGCTGAGGTTGATATCCAGCTTCGAGAAATGCTCCTCTATCCATCTGGTTTCGCCCTCACGCATCATGCCGGTGTCGATGTATACGGCGACAAGATTCTTGCCTATCGCCTTGTGGCACAGCATGGCTGCTGTCGACGAATCTATCCCGCCGCTCAGCGCCACTATCGCCTTTTTGCCGCCGGCTTCGTTCCTGATGCCTTCGATGATCGCGGGCACGGTATTCTGCGCCTTCCAGTCCTTTTTGCAGCCGCATATGTCAACGAAATTTTTGAGGATGCGCTTCCCGCACTTCGTGTGCCTGACCTCGGCGTGGAACTGTATGCCAAAAATTTTCCTGCGCGCATCTTCGAAAGCCGCTATTTCACAGTTTTCAGTCGATGCGATTTTCTGGAAGCCTTCGGGAAGCAAGAGGATTTCTATGCCGTGGCTCATCCATACTTTTTCTTTCTTTCCCAAACCTGCAAGAATGCCCTTGTCGTTCAGGACGTCGAGATCGGTGAACCCGAACTCCTTTTTGCCGGCTTTCCCGACCTTCCCGTCAAGGGCGTACGCTATGTACTGGTGGCCGTAGCATATGCCAAGGACCGGAATGCCCAGCGCGAGCAATTTTTTTTCCGGCTTCGGCGAATCCTTCTCGTAGACGGTTGCGGGCCCCCCTGAAATGATGACGCCCTTCACGCCGGGACCGAGAGAAGAAGCCTTGACACCGGCAGCAGCAAGCTCTGAATGGACGTGCAGCTTCCTGATTGCACGGGCGATGAGATGCGCGTACTGCCCGCCGCAGTCAACGACAAGAATGGTATCTGCCATAGAAGATGATGCATAGGTAATTATAAAAATTTAGCGCTGCGCACCTTTCCCAGAAGCTCGCATGCCTTGCACACGCCGCCGGAAGAAGGCTCGCCGCACTGGGCGCAGTGCGCAATTGCCTCCTTGCGGGCTGCTGTCAGTGACGGCTTCAGCCTGTCGTAGAAGCTGACAATCTGCATCTTGGTGCCGGGATACTTCGCTTCCAAGCCGTTGACCATCGCCTGCACGTCCCTGCGCAGGTTGTCGAAGGAATGCGGGCACTCGCTGCCGGAAAAGGGCAGATTCCTGACGAGCGCATACAGCGCTGTTTCCTTCTCCGGAATGTCGCGCAGCGGCTTGATGCGTGGCACAAAACCGTCGCCGCCTGACGCCGGCTTCGCGCCCAGGCGATGGAATCGGGCGATGTCGCCCCTGAAGAAATTCATGAGGATGCTCTGCGCTTCGTCGTCGAGGTTATGGCCGACGGCAAGCTTGTCTGCGCCCAGCTCATGTGCTTTCTTGTTGAGCAGATAACGGCGGAACACGCCGCAGTACGTGCAGTGCTTCTTTTCGATGTCGTCTGTCGTCACGGCAAACGCCTCGGCAAACGACGCAGTGTGGTGCTCGACGCCGAGCATTTTCGTAAGCTCTTCCGCTTTTTCGAGGCTTGCATCCCTGTAGCCGGTGATGCCTTCGTCGGCACTGACGGCAACGAGCGTGAAGGGCATATGTTTCCGCAGCTCGTTCAGCAGATACAGCAGCGCAGCGGAGTCCTTCCCGCCGCTCAGCGCAACGGCCACCCGCTCGCCCTTTCGAACAAGTTTGTTGGCGCTGACCGTTTTCCTGAAACGCGTCTCCACCTGACGGGCGAAGCAGGAGGCGCAGTAGTACTTCCCTTCCCAGCGCCGGTAGTAGATGCCCTTCGTGCCGCAGGCGCAATGCCCCGCAGCATTTTTCGAATGCTGCGTCGCATCCCATTTTAGGATAACGCTATCCACCGGATATCACCTTGATGAGCGATATGCGGTCGTTATTCCTCAGTACTTCATTTTCATGGATGATTGCGCCGTTTCTTTTGGCAAGAAAAATTTCAGGATTAAGCCCTGTTTCCTTCAGCGCTTCGCTCACCGTTGCATTATCTTTCACGGCACACGCCTTGCCGTCGATGCAAACCTCCATAGAACCCCTTTAAAAATCATCCGGCAATTTATTAAAGGAAGCCGGCGTCGCATAACTTGGCAGTGCGCCAGACATGGCGGGCGAATCTCGAAAACTGGTGTCCTTCGGACATGCAGGTTCAAAATCGAGGAAGACCGCTTCCTCGTTGAAAATCCTGCCGCCGGCGCTCACAACACCTCAATTATGTATTATCATTGCTGAGCAATAAGTTTATATAATTTTCTATAAAGATTATAGATATGGCTAAAACGTCGATCCAGATAGAGTCCATGACCCGCGATAGGCTGAAAAGTTTGGGGACGATGGAAGACACGTACGATTCGCTCATCGAAAGGCTTGTTACTTTCTATGAAGAGGCGCTGAAGAATGATTACCTTGTCGAAACACAGCACAGAATAGCCAAATCGGGCAGATTTGTGGAGCTGGGCTGATGTGGAAAGTTCTTATTGAGCATGGTGCCCTGAAATATCTTGAATCACTTGGCCAGCGCAGGATGGAAAACATAAAGGAATCATTGCGGCTTCTCAAAGAATCCCCGTATCCCGGGCAGGGGATTGGTGATAAAAAGGAAATTAAAGGCACTTCGAAGAGCGCTTTCCGCATGCGGGTAGGCGATTACAGGGCTTTTTACATTATAGAAGAGAACAGCAAAACCGTAAAGGTTACTGAAATTATGACTGCCGAAGCTGCGCATAAGAAATACGTGCAGGTATAATTATTCCTGCCGCCGGCGCTCACTTTTCTTTCTGGACGAGACCGTATTCCTTCTCGGTGTTCACGACAATCATCGTTTCCGTCCTGTCGACGCCTTCCATGGTGCGCAGGCCCTTCTCCTCGTCGAAGATGAATTTTCCCAGATCTTCGGTATCCTTGAACCTGACCTTGGCAATGATATCATATTGCCCTGTTACCACGTGCACCTCCTCGACGTAGGGGAAGCTTTTGAGTTTGTTTGCAATCTCGTGAGCGCTCTGCTTGGAAGTTATGACGAGGTGCACAAACGCGGCGACTGGCCTGCCTATTTTTGCATGGTCAATAACAGCTATGTACGTCCTGATGATGCCGCTTTTCTCCATCTTCCTTATTCTGTTATGGATGGTTGAGCGCGGGTAGCGCAGCACGCCTGCCAATTGATGAATTTTTCTCTTGGAATTTTTGCTCAACTCCTTCAATATCTCCATATCGGTGACGTCTATCATGCCATTATTGTTGGAAATTGTACATAAAAAGCTTTCTTTTATTTAAAAAAATATTATTAATTCCGTTTATACTGTATTTTATCCTCTAATTTCTTTGATATGTATATAGTGTCCCACGCGTATAATACATGGTGTGAAGCGTATGAGACACAGGGTACGAATCGTGTACGATGCAGCAAGAGAAGCGTACAAAATCATCGACAGCGATGCTCTCTACAACGACCTCTCGGCATCACACCTGACCAGAAAAATGAAGCAGTACCCGTCTGACACCATCGTTCATTTCGAAAGCGTTCCAAAAAGCGTGCAGAACCAGCTGCTGCGCGCCATACGGCACCGGTGATTCAGTGAGAACAATAACAAACTGGCTTGCAGGAAGGAAGAAGGTAGCTGATACGCAGATGACTTTTTGGGAGCTGAAGGAACTTGTCAGGAACCTTGACGATTCTGTGCGTGCGAGCATAGACTGCCACACCGAGTATTACCTACACTGGCTCATGGACACGGAGCGCTACCATGACCGAATGGATGGCGTCCCTCCGAAAGCAATTGCAGATTTTCTGGATGACGCATTCACCGGCCACCCCGATGTCCCGGGCAGCTACTGGCGGCGATGGTTTGATGCCATGCTGCGCAACGATTACGACGCCGATGCTGTTGCATCAATAGAAAACGCGATGCTGCAGCTGGACGAAGGGCACCGGGGGCGGCCTAAATACAGAATCAGCGTCCGCCACCAAGAATACAGCGGGAGAAACGACGAGCGGCACTATCTCGATGTAGCTGCGTCCAGCTACGCGGCCTCGGACGACGTATGCCTCGATGCGCGGTACAAGAAGGCTACCATCGCCTACACACTGATGCCGAAGGTCATGCTATGATGACTGTCATGACGCATGGCGGCTGGAACGACCTTCTTTTAATATTTTCATTAGGAGAGAAGGTTGATATAGATAATTGCGCAGCTTATGTCGTATTAACGCGCAATTTTCTATAGGTGAATTGCAAATAATATCAGGACATAACCAGTGCAATTCACCATATCTGCAAAGAAGCAAAGCTTCTTTGAGATGCCAAAGAACTTGAGTTCTTTGAGCAAGGAAGAGAACCATAGGTTCTCGCCTTATGCCGAGATGGCGGAACTTGGTAAACGCGCTAGATGCCAACTCAAGGTTTGATCAACATGAGATGACAGGCGATCCTTGAGAGCTAGTGTGCCTCTGGCACGCGCAGGTTCAAATGACCTTTTCTTTTGGAAAGAAAAGCTCAACCAAAAGAAACCGTCTGGAATTCCTGCTCTCGGCGCCTTTTCTTTTTTCCTTCGTAATTTACCCGCACTACGCCACTACAGAAACCTTTATTAACGGGCCCGCACAAGACTACCGTAGGTGACCATATGGTATTGCAGGATGTCGGACTTATTCTGACACAATTGACAACGCAAACTGTGGTCTTCCTGCCAAATCTCGTGGGCGGAGTAATCCTGCTCGTCATCGGCCTTGTCATCGGCAAGGTAGTCGGGCGGGTCGTGCACGAACTGCTTGACAGAGTGCGACTAGATTACTACGTCTCCGAAACGCAGAAACCAGTGTACAGCCTTGCAGCGATGTTCTCGATGATCGTGCGATGGTGGATCTACATAGCATTCATCACCGCGGCGGTCGCAGTGCTGCAGGTTGAGCAGCTCACCCTCTGGATGTCAGACGTACGGCGATTTGTCCCGAACGTAATCGGCGCAGCAGTCATCATGGTCGTCGGTTATGTCCTGGCAGAGTACATCAAATCGCATCTCCAGAAGGCACAGAAACTCTGGGCAACTGTTGTTGGCAAGACGCTTTTCTTTTTTGTGCTCTACGTTTCCATTGCGCTTGCGCTGGAAACACTGGGCATAACGGCGTCCCTCGTCAATAACGTGCTCGTCGTTGTCATAGCGTCGGTCGGCCTTGGCGTTGCGCTTGCGCTCGGTCTCGGTCTCAAGGACGCAGTGTCAGACGTGGGAAAGCGATACGTCAGGAAAGTCAAAGTCTAAGTTTTCTTTTTTGCTCTTTCTGTTTTGTTTTCTTAACTAGACGTGAGAATGCGACAGCCGGGATTTGAACCCGGGTCTCGGCCGGTCTGCATACACGAGGTTTTTCAGAAGATTGGCAGGGCCGTGTCCTACCAGCTAGACTACCATCGCAATGTGATTATAGTGGACCAACAAAAGAATACCGACATATTACTTTTGTTGTCCGCTACACGCGGAAAACAAAGTTTTCCGGTGCACCAAAAAGCTTTGCTTTTTGGGTGTAAGTGAACCAACGTCAGAAGCCACCAGAGGTGGCTTATTGGACGGTTCTTTGGCATGCTCAGATAAGCAAAGCTCAAAGAAGCTCTACTTCCTTGCAGCCATCTTATTCTAACTGGATTCTGCACATAGATATTTAAGGTATGCCGGAAAAGGATAGCATAGTATGTTCTTCCATGCAAAAAAGCAGGAGACCAAGGAGATAAAGCAGGCCATAGAAGAACCGTATCCCGCGCCACAGCAGCAGGAAATAGTCCAGGAGCCTGCTGCGCCGATGTCGGCGCCGCTGTTTGTCAAGGTTGAAAAATACCGGGAAATCCTTTCCGACGTCCAGGAGATGAAAGTCTTCATCGAGGGCGTCAAGCAGCTGCTCGGCGTCGTCAACGACGTCGAGGCGGTGCGCGCTGACGCGATCAAGATGCTCCGCGCGACGGTCCAGCGCCTCGAGAAGACCGTTACTGAAGTGGACTCGGAACTGCTCAGGCCGAAGGGGTTCGAGATCGAAACGCCGGGCGAGATAGAGATACGTCATATCGAGGGCTCGCTCTCCGACCTCCAGCACCAGCTTGCGGCGCTCAGAAAAGAGTTGCAGGAATTGCACTGATTCTCGGTCACTGAACCGTGTTTATGGCGAAACAGTACTGGCACCTGTATAAAAACTTGTTTCACCTATAGCTCACCAAGAAGCACCACAAGCGCTAAGCGTTCTGTGTGGCTGAGCGAGGGTAGCCAAGTCACAGCCGTTCGAATGAAGGCTGCTTGCATGGTCTCAAGGGACGACAGAAAAAGGCGCGAGCCATCCGTGAGTTTGCAGGAACAATTCCGATGACAGCGACACTCAAGAAAGAGCCAAGGGCTTTAAGGGCAACAAGGCTTTTGTGCTATCTCGTCCCTTAGTGGGTTCGTCGGTTCGAATCCGACCCCTCGCACTCATCACCGCCCATACCCTTTACATCTCTGCATCAATCTGGCTAGTCTGCCCGTTTTTGGGGCAGTCAGATACCGTTCTCCTGTCTTGTACTCCATACCCTGCCAGAATGCCACAAGCGCGTCAGAACATTTCCTGCACGTGTATGCTGCCGGGACCGTAAAAAGCATGTTGCACCTTTGTTCTGCAGGGTACCCTCTGACGTCGGTGACAGGTCCGTCATGATGCGTCGTGTAACCTAACAGATGACCGGTCTCGTGCTTTGCAACGTCCCTCGTATTTTTGGGCATCAAAAATGCATAGATAATTGCGCAGCTTATGTCGTATTAACGCGCAATTTTCTATAGGTGAATTGCAAATAATATCAGGACATAACCAGTGCAATTCACCATATATCCCTGCGACGACGTACCCGGCAGGACTGCTGGTGAAAGCAACATCCCGCCCAAATCGAAACTTGTATACCCCCATGGTCTCCTGTTGCGAGGAACCTGTCCAAAAGAACAACATCTGCGTGGGCTTTGCCACCGAGGCGCGGCTTTCGCTCTTTTTCAGCAGCAAGTATCTGCACGAGTTTTCGGGGGTCCACGCGATGACCCTCAGTAGCCTGTGCCACATACCCGGCAACCGCGGGATCAACGCCCCTGTATACAACGGTACAATCGAGCCCTATCTCGCCGATTTTATCCCTAATTCCCTTCGTCACATACGGAACTGCTTCTTCGTCGATGCCGGGCATCCTGGATATCCTGATTTCTCTTCCTTGTATCCAGTCGTCGGCGCCATAATAATTCCCATCTATTCCCAGGTCCTGCCATGATTCCCTTCCACGGGCAAACCACCATGCTTTCCACGATTCTACAGAATCAGTTCGTCCCATTTTTGATTCACTGATTTTTGTCACTAATCGGTAATTATTTAAAGCTTCCCCTACGAACCTATTCATCACGCACCCATTACGCGTGATGTAGGTAATAGAATGGACGAATTTATCGGGGGGCTCATCGGGCTGCTGCTAGTGCTCGCCATCCTCATGCTCGTCACCGGGTTCGTCTTCGCGCCAACGCCCAGCGTGCCGCCGCAGCCCGGCGTCAACCTGAGCGGCACCTACCTCGTCGGCCCGACCGGCGAAACCGCTCTGCAACGCATCGCCATCGGCTCGTTCAACATCAGCTACATCCGCTCGACGAGAGATATTGGTTTGGGCTCGGACTACCTCCACAACGGGCTCCTGTTCGGGAGCAACCGCATGGTCTACCACCTTGACGAAAAGGATGTAGAATCCATCGACGTCTTTTTCACGGTCGCCAAGACGAACAGCTACGCGCCGCTCTCCATACAGGTCAACGGCGAGACCGTGTCAGAGAGGACGTACGTGCCCGGAGAATACACGGTTCCCATTGACCGCGGCCTCTTCAACGAGAGCGTGACCGTGGAAATCGCTCCCCAGAGCTCGTCATGGCGCATCTGGGCGCCAACAGTCTACGCGCTCGAGGACGTGACGCTCCGCGTCAGAAGCTTCTCGTCACAGATAAAGGAGCACGACTTCGACGTGTTCGAAACAGCGTACAACAACTTCCAGTCAGGAAAGATAACCGTCATGCTCGATGAAAACGTCGGCCAGTTCAATGCCGAGATGAACGGCCAGCTCATCCGCTCAGGCGCGGTCAAGGACGTCGATGTCATCCGGTTCAACCAGTCTGCGCTCAAGCTCGGGAAAAATACCGTCGCGTTCAAGCCAGAGCTGAACTCGGTTTTTTCAGGCACCGCGAACATGTCCATTGAGTACACGTCAGGCATCGTGAGCTTCCTCGAGGTGCCGTTCAACGTGACGCGCCTCCAGTGGGAGAACCTCGCGACGCGAAGCGGCACCATCCGGTTCACCGTCGTCCAGGTCTCGAAGCCGGGAGGCCTGCAGGTGAAGCTCATCGGCGACTCGACCGAACTGTACAGCGATTTCGCCAAAGCCGAAGCCAGTCAGTACGAATTCAAATTCGGCAAGAACGACGTCTATCTCGGCGCGAACCGCGTGCAGATACACTCGGCAGCAGGCGCCCTGTTCAGCGTCAAGGACGTCAACGTGACGCTCTAGGAAACGGTGCTGACGCTGAGCTCCTTTATATGCCTGAAGCCCTTGTCAGATGTTACAAGGGTATGATTATCTGCCAGGCATATACCTGCTATGAAGACATCGACGAGATTTGTCTTCTTTCCCCTCTTTGTCAGGTCTCTTTCGATTTCCACACTCCTGAACGAGGCATCCTGACTAAAATCTACAACGGGTATGGTGCTGAAAAAATCATGCGCAGCCTGTTTTTCATTTTCTTTTAGCCCTAGAAAAACCTCGAATACGCTGAAGGCGGTGGTAGCAGCAGGCGCATCCTCAACCAGTTTATTCATCTTTTCTGCCGCAGCAACGCTTCTCAGAATATCTATGATAACGGTGCTATCGAGAATGTACATATTTCACCCTTTCTGTCATATCTCGCGAAATCCTTTCCCTTGTTCTTTTCACGTGTTCTTTCAGCTCCTTTGCCCTGTGCTCTGAAAGGACTCCTGCGTATTTTGTAAAGTCTATCTTGTTCTTCGTAACTTTCAGAATGACCTCGCTGAAGCTCTCGCCTCCCCCTTTGAGCCTTCTGAGCGCGTTGTACGCCTCCTCGGTCACCGTTATCGTTTTGACAGCCATGGTAAACATACGTTTAAACATACATTTAAAGTCCCATTACGTACATAAAAGAAATATTTAAATACTTCTTTCTTCTAAATATATCTGGTACGTATGGGAACTATCACCGTCAGTGTGGATGATGATATCGAGAGGGAATTCAGGAGAATCGTGGAAGCGTACAAAGGCGGCAAAAAGGGCGACCTCGGCAGGGCAGTCGCTGAAGCCATGAAACACTGGACCGAAGAAAAAATACAGAAGGAAATAGCAGAACGCCAAATGGAACGCTCTCGAAAAGGCATGTACAGACTGCCGAAAAACTGGAAGTTCAGCAGGGAAGAAATTTATGACAGAAAATGAAATTTTCGCAGTAGATTCTAATATACTCATTTATAATTATGATGCATCAGACCTACGAAAGCATGCTATTTCGAAAGACCTTTTAGACCTCTGCTGGAATCGCCACGCAGCTCTTGCAGTGTCATCCCAAAATCTTTCTGAATTCTTTTATGTCACCACACGAAGAAACCTCCTCGGCAAAAGGGAAGCGGCTGAAAATATTCGCGATATAGTGAACTTCTCAGGCTGGATGAAAATAGATTTCAACCACCACACCGTCCTTGAGGCAGCCTTGCTGTCAGAAGAGTACAAAATGTCTTACGGGGACTCGCTTCTTGCGGCCACGGTACGGGAGAATGGAATCGTGAACCTCTATACGGAAAACGAGAAGGACTTCAAAATCCCGTGGCTTCGTCTGGTCAACCCATTTACAAAAAGCAGGTGATTATCGTCGACATCAACAGCTACCGCGGCACCATCAACGAGCTCATCGCGCTCGAGCGGAAGCTCCGCGAGGTAAAGACGCTCCACTCGCTCAACAGGATAAACACGAGCGACGCGAAGGAGCAGGTCGAGCTCCTCGAGCGGGCAATCCGCGACGTCGCGGCGAAGCTCCCCGACCACGAGCGGGAGCTTTTCCTGCACCGGCGCGAGAGCGCGTACTACGGGTGGGGAGGGTAGTCACAGCTTTTGCTTTATTATCTTTCTCAACTTTGTCACCACTGTTTTTATGGTGGCTTCATTCCTACCGAGATAATCCCCCTGCACAAAAAACCCCTGGTACACGATTTTGTTCCTCATTTTTCTCAACTGGTCGGTAAAGCGTATCTCATGCTCTGAAAAATCTTTGTAAAACTCCATGAGATAGGCAACAAGCGCTTCATGACTCAGCGTCTTGTAGCCATCCAGTGCCATCAGCGCCGTCATTCCCTCCTTGATAATTTCATAGTATCCTTCGACGATGATCGAGGCGAATTGCGCCTTATCGAGACTCTCGACAGCTCTGGCCCGTATTTCCATCATCGCGAGCAGTGATTTCGCCATCTCTTTATCGACCGTTACCGTATGCACTTCCTGCTTCAATTCCTCCCATGTTTTCATCAGAACACCCTGAGATACCCGTAGACTACGACACCGTTGATGACATTATTGAGCAGCTCTTTCGGGAGCTTCCTGACGCTGGGTTCGAAGAGGATGTTGATGCGTCTTTTCATTGCCGCCTCGTATTTTTTCAGGGGAAGCTCCTTTTCCTGTGCAATGACGAGCATATCGATATCGCTGCTTTCGACATCCTCGCCGCGTGATGCAGAGCCGAACAGCACGACTGCGTCAGGCGAGCATTCCTGCACCAAGAATTCAATACATCCCGATTCGTGGAGTTTCAGAAGCATGTCAATTCTTTTATACATCATGAACGCTTCGGTTCGCGACGCCTTATAGCTGGGATATACCCCCGTTTTTTCCTTGTTTACAAGCTGCGCCTTTTCAAGCCTCCGTACATGGATCTGCACCGACGGCATGCCCAGTTTCGCAAGGCGTGAAATTTCCCGCAGTTGAAAGCCCTTCGTCGGGCTGTCGAAAAAGAGCCGGAGAACGCGGTACGTGGTATAATCTTGTAACATATGATACATTTTTGTATCATAAGATATATAAATGTATCACCTTGAACTCCCTTTCCTTGTCGCGAGAGCGCGTTTCCCCTCCCCACTCCTCTGAACGGAGCAGTATCCGTGTTAATACCTAGGTCTTACTATTGAATATAAACCTTTATTAAGACTTTGGTACAAATAGAGTTGTGCAGGAAGAGAAACACACGGCTGCGTTACAGGAAGTACACACCTATATAGACGAATCGCTCAAATCGGGAGACCTGCTGCACCGGCAGCGATTGCTGATGACGGCGCTTTCGCTGGGCATGCAGCACGTCGTTGAACTATGGCTGCACAGATCCCGCGCGATAAAGCCGGGAGCGACGGTAAAGCATGAATTTTTCAAATCAGAGGAACGGAAGCTCACGCTCAAGCTCGCGGGCATGCTTACGAAAAATATGAACAGCCTGAAAAATGCCAGTGCCATACTTTCACTGGCGCGCGAAATCGAGCGCAACAGGGACGACATTATTTACGGGGCGCCCTTGCCAAACGACCGTATCCTCAGGGAAAAAATAGATTACTTCCTCGAGCTCAAGAAAGCAGTAAAAGAGGCTGTAGGCGACGTAGCATGAAAGCCTATGAGCTGTTCCGCTATGCGGTGCTTGCCGCTGCGTATCTTGTCGCAAGCCTTTCCGAAAGCGAATTAAAGCGCATGCGCACCGTGCTGCTGTTCGGCAGTGCAGCCCGCTTTGCCGCGTCGGAGGAATCGGACATAGACCTCTTTTTCGACGTGGCTGCCCCAAGGCGCTTCCAGCTTGCCCTGCGGGCAAAGCTCAACAAGGCCGCAGAGCAGTTTTATCTGACGAATGCTGCGCTTGCATTCAAATCACAAGGCGCAGACAATGAACTGAGCATAAAGGTGGGGAGGCTGGAAGAATGGAAAGAGCTTGCGCACAGCATAGCGTCCCATGGAATAGTCCTGTACAGCGCCTACACCGCCAAGCCGCCGGGACTCAAAGCGTATACCATCCTGTCATGGGAAACACCGGGAAAATCCAAAGGAGCGCTGCTCAACAAGTTCTACGGCTACACTGCCCGGCATAAGCGCTACCCCGGGCTGCTTGAAAAAGCCAACGGCATCAAGCTCGGCAGGGCTACCGTCATGGTGCCTGCCCGGAGCAGAGGCGCGTTCATAGACGCTCTGGAAAAATACAAAGTGAATTATTCCCGGCATGACGTGTGGGGGTAGCAGGATGAGAGTGCGTGGTACGGGCGGGGAGGTGGGCACCTTTTAGTTATTCTTGTCATCATGTACTCGTATGAAATTATATTCTCGAAGCGCTATTTTCTGCAATAAGTATCTTTAAGTAGTATCTACTACTAAGTAGTGATAAAGTGATGTGTCTATGGTAATGAACCCGCCGCAGAACTGGCTCCAGAGGAACTGGCGAACGGCTGCAGTAGCTGGCGCCGGCGCTGTAGGCGCGGGATTAGGCTACCTGCTCAATGACGGCGTGTATGCGCATCAACTGCCGGGCATCGTGCGGGCAGGTCTTGACATTCCGGCTGCCGGCATTGGAGCTGCCGGGGAGCATACGCTGCAAGCCTCGCCGCTCCTGCACCGCGTGTCCGGAACTGGATAGAAACCAGAGCGCGGGACGTGCGCGACCACTGGGCAAACTACGCGAGCGGCGCAGTCGGCTATACTGCAGGATTGCTCGGGGCGCAAGTATTTCATGATATCACGCATGGCGTGCCTCCGGTCATGCAGGCAGGCCGCTATCTCGGCGACCTCGCAGCAGGCATCGGCACCGGCATCGTTGCGACAAATCTGACGCGGGAAGGCGTCAACCTGACAGAGCGCACGTTCCGGACGCTCGGGGCGCAGGAAGACGCGATGCACGACCGCCAGCAGCGCATCAACGCCGCGTACCAGGACGGGATTACCGAGCTGAACAGCTTTGCCGCGACCGGCAATCAGGCACACCGGAACAACGTGCACAACGCGATGGACAGGCTCAGGGAAATCGCCGGAAGAAGGCATTTGTGGTGATGGTGTTTTTAAAGTTATGCAAAAACATGTTCGAGGTGAAATGAAATGGTAACTGCAGAACGCGTACGACCGCTGAGAGAACGGGCAATGGTAGGCATTGATCGCATTCCTAACGCCGCTGTCTACCTGACGAACGGCCAGCGAATTGAAGGACTTGCTATTGTAGGCTACAAGCCTGGCGACAGGGCAGAGGACGTCGCCGCGTACGTAGCACAAATCGGGGGATCACTTAAAGTCACCGGAGACTTCAAGGAACAACGGGAAGAGCAGCACCTTCCTGTGTATCGTTCTGCGAACGGGACCTATGCTTCGAACAATGATAATCCGCTTCTCGCCGAGGAACGTGACATCACGCCGCACATCGCAAACGTGCAGGAAACGGCGGAAACAAGGGCAGACCTTAACACTCGTTACCAGACATTAGCTGGAATTTCACAACAGGACGTCATCGAGCGGTACAACGACTTCGTCGCCAAGGGCGCTGACGTCGAAACCGCGTACCGTCTTGCATTAGGAAAGACGGAGGACGAATGGAATGCTGCACGAGCTGGTGGCGTGCAAACCCGCGCACTGGAGAGAGTAGACGAATTCCAGAGATCCCGTGAAGTCATCGAGCGCATGGTTGCACAGGGCTACGAAACAGCGCGAAGCGCAGCGGCAGAAGTACCAGCAGAACCGGCACCGGCTGGACCGACGTACTCGCCTCGGGATATCGCCCGCGGAAACGCCGTATTCAAGCGAGCGAAACGGTACAGCCACGATGACAAGAATCTTGTCTGGGAAACAACTTCATCGCTCCAAGGTACAGAAGCAGCACAGCGCATTCAGGATGATTTTGACGGATTCCTGCGACGTGGACATGACTTGTACGAATGTGTACCAGGCATCATGGGCGCCAAGGACCCGTTCTATTACGCCTATCGTATGACGGCACGAAACATCAAGAGAGGAAAATACAAACAGGGAGAACCTACTGCAGAACCTGTCCAGCAGCCGCCGCTGCCGCTCGAGGAGTTCGAGGGCATGGTGTATCGAGAGCCTGTGGCTGCAGAGGAACCAGCACCGCAGGAGCCCGTGCCGCAGGGGCAGCTTTCGTTGAACAGCATGAAACGAAATGATGCCCGCCGGCAAAGAGTTGAGAGAAGGGCGGCATCATTCAACTGGGCTGATGACCAGGGTCTCATTGACAGGTTTTACGACAGTGTACCATCCGATGTCCAAAAGCAAATAGAATCGGATTTTGAAAGAATCAGAGACACAGCAGTTGCATACGACGGGGTTTCCGGGATAAACCCGATGCTGTATGCGCGGGCTGTAATAGCCAATCGGATGCGGCGCGGGAAGTACCGCATTGTGGAAGCTGCTGAGCAGCCTAGAGAAAACAGTCCTGCAGCCCCAACAGAACAGGCAGCGCCATACACGCCTTCAGAATTGCCTGACTGGCTGTCCCTGCCCGAAGAGCATCCTGCAACTGCCCATAGAGCGTCGAGAAGAAGGGATGCCCGTGAGCGAAGAACGGTGAGAAGGGCGGCATCGCTCACTCCTGATGTCCAAGAGTTCATCGATCAAGGTTATGCGAAGGCACCAGAAGATGTCCAAGGGCGCATGCAATCTGATTTTTTAAGAATTATGGACAGTGCGGTTGTACATGAAGGTGTTTCTTGGGACACCGCCCGCGCATATGCATCGGCGGTGATGGCTGACCGGATGCGGCGCGGGAAGTACCCGCAGACTACTACTAAAACCGAGGCACAAAGAGCTGCAGAAATGCAGGGCGCTGCAACAGCCGCGGAACCTTCTGCTCCGGTTGCGGGACCGAAACCGCTCAAGGAGGGACGGTATGCGCCTGATACGGTGCAGGAAGAAGTGAAAGCACTCGGCGCCATCGGTCAGCGACCTGCGTACACAGACAGCCAACGTGCTGCACTGGCAGACAGGGCACGAGACCAACGCCTCAGCGGCAGGCAAAAGCAGCGGCGTAACCTCGGGAACGCGCGAAGGGAATTGACTGGCACGCTCAGGGCAGTGTATGAAAAGCAACTCGAAAACCAACTGGAAGGTGCATACCCAGGTTTTGTATGGCTCCCGACAATGGCCACATACCCTGGATTCTATCGTGATACCCAACGAGGACCGCTGCAATCCGCAGTGCGATTTAACACGATCAGATTTGCAGTAAACCTGACACCACAACACACGGAACTCCTTAGAGACCTCGACACTACGTACGTCGACGTTCTGCAGGAGTGGGGCAGCCAGCCTGAAACTCAGGAAGAATTCAACTTCCTGCTCGACGAAACGTACCAGCGGCTACTGAAGAAGTACGACGTTCAGTAAACGAGGAAGTGGGGGAAAGCGACGCTTTTCCCGTTTCTTCTCATTTTTTCTCTTATAGCAGATTGTAATAATAATGGAACTTTATATCACAATCTGCTATAGGGAAAGAACATTGTAAAATGTTCCAAAATCAATGTTCTTTGCTATTACTTTAGTTTTGCATAGACTCTCTACAGGAGGTCATATCAGCTGATTCTTTGGAATTTTCCTTGCAGAGCGAAAAGCGGTTAAAATCTTTTTATTACGCCCTCTCCAATAAGTTTGTAGGCAACGAGACATGCATAGTCGTTAGTATCCAGAGTGTGACTCAATGGCACAAATGACGCCGGAAGAAGCCGAAATCATTTTCCACATGTATCTGACGCGCAATGGTCAGCAACCGCTTCCTGCGGCGTATACCGGCGATGACGTCAGGCGCGCATATGTTGTGCTTTCGAAGAATTACCATCCCGACCTTCATGGAGGAGACAAAAAATACGCTGAAATCGCCACGGAAATCAATGAAGCGCGTGATGTCCTTGAAAAAGAAGCGAAACGTGCCGGCAGGACAACAGGCACTGTAAGGAAACAGGATAGTGCACTGCCGCCTGCTGCACAGCCTGCTTCAGCAGTATCGCGGGCTGGTGTTTCTTCGGCAGTCACAGCTCCTCAGTCAGGCAGCCGTGCCATCGGCAATGACATCACTATCGAAGCACAAGCTGAAAAAATACAGCTGAACATAGACATCAAGATAGAAGGCGTCGAATACGGCACACGCGGACCCACAGGACGAGACAACCGTCCTGACGCGCAGAAAAAATACAAGAACAGGCAGTTCACGTTCTCTGCCGCTTTTACGACGCCAGCTTACATCAAGCTGTTCTCGGGCCTCTACAGACTTGAGGCGCCGCTCGAAATACAGGATGCGTCAGGTCGTGTCTTTACGTTCAAATGGTGGTTCTTTACGCGTGGGCGCGGAAGCAAGCGCGTGGAGGGTAATGTTGTCGAAACCGATATTTCAGGTTCAATGCTCTTTCGGGCGCACTATGACATGACGCCGCCTCCGCCGACACATGCACCGGCTGCCCAAGTAGCGCAACGACGTGCACTCCCCGCCGCGCCCCAGCGTCTCATGCTTCCGGCACCTCAGCCAGCGTCTTTTGCCGAACTACCGAACAGATCGCCGTCAACGCCAATTCCACTACCCTCTGCTGGTTCGACACCACGTTCACCGACTCTACCGCAATCAGCCACTCCTCCACTACAACTTCCTCAAAAAAAACCTGCCGGCCGTACTATAGGCAATGACATCACTATCGTCGCGCAGGCGGGAAAGATACAACTGAATGCCAATGTCACGGTACAGGGAGTTGAATACGGAACCAAGGGACCGAGCGGCAGATATAATCTTCCCGACGCGCAGAAAAAATACAAGAACAGGCAGTTCACCTTTTCCGAAGCCTTTGCAACCCCTGCATACGTAAAATTATATTCAGGGTTGTATCGCCTTGAAGCTCCGCTCGAGTTCAGGGACGTTGCAAACCGCGTTTTCACCTTCAGATGGTGGTTTTTCACTCGCGGACGCGGAAGCAAGCGCGTGGAGAATAATGTTATCGAAACCGATATAGCAGGCTCGATGCTCTTTCGAGCGCATTACGAACTTCTGCCGGCTCAGGGGCGTCTAGCACTACCAGCTCCGCCGCAACGCCCTCTGTTGCCTGCGCCTCCTCAACACCCGGCATTGCCTCCGGGACCACCACACCTAGCACTACCTGCGCCTCCAGTGCATCCTGCGTTGCCTCCGGGACCACCACACCTAGCACTACCTGCGCCTCCAGTGCATCCTGCGTTGCCTCCGGGACCTCCAGGTCCGCCTGCCCTGCCGCCCGGACCAGCGCATCCTGCGTTGCCCCCTGGTCCTGCTCCACCACCCGCGCTGCCTCCGGGACCTCATGTACCGGCACTGCCGCCGGGGCCGGCAATACCGGCATTGCCACCTGGCCCGCCTCTGTTATTGTTGCCACCTCCACCACCACCTCCACCACCACCTCCACCGCCGCCTCCCGGCCAGCCAATACGCCTAGAAATCACCATCCGCTCGATGCCGGCGAGAGGGGTTCCGGTACGCATAACGGCACCAGGAATCCTTGTCCCAAAGATTATCAATGGCGTTGCTTTCCTGTGGTCGACGGGCTTGCCTATACCACCAAATCCTCCGTGGATACCGAATCCTCTGACAACGATACCAGTTGTGGAAAAGTGGCAGCAGGATACGGTACAGCACATGGCAGACCTCAAGCGGGAGATGGACGCCGAAACAGCCGGTGCTGCCAAGGTTCTTATTCTCGACCAGATTCGCCTGCTCGAAGCCCTTCTGGGGGAAGTGGAAAAAATAAAAGTGGGAGAACCTGTCGGCGAAACGGACTTCACACTCGGTTTGCTGAATCTTGGCCCCATGACCGTCTCGATCCCCCCTCTTATCTTAGAAAGTGGAGGACGTGTCCGAGAAATCAGTAGAGAAGCGTTTCAGGGACTGTCGGATGAACAAAAGAACATGGTTTTGGCGTTCACCCACTGGGAAACGCCGCATGGAGGAATGAAACCTGAAGATTTCATTTCCCCTGAAGGTTCCGGGGACGTCAGGATAGAGTTTTTCCCTCGAATCGTCGGCGGGGTGCAGCACATCGCTGCGCGGCTTATCCGGCCTCGAGAACTGCCCGAGCCGCCGCACTGGCCATCTACCGAGGAATTTTTGCTTCCAATCGAAACGCGAACCATCAATAATGTCCAGCACCGCGTCGCGAAATTCGCGATGACCGCGTTCTATAAAGGCGGCACAGCCGAGCACAGCACACGTCCTTCTTCGACGCTGCTGAGCGGCAGGGGCGGCTACATCGCCGGCACCGAGATGAGCGGCAGCAGGCTCGGCCGCGTTGCGGGCACGCCGCTCGCGCTCGCCGGGACGCGGTGGTCTGAGCGATGGGATATGACACATGGAGGGAACGTAACCCGGAAAGGAGCGCCAGAATCGCCGCAATTGTCTGCAGCCATCAACACCGGCCGCCGGATGCTCCACGACTACGGCGAGGCTGAGTACGAGCGGCTGTTCCTCCATCCGACGCGGGGACTGACCGTGCGGTACCAGACGCGCGCGAATAATTTGCGCCAATTTGAGCAGCAGTACCGGACAGCCCAGCGGACGATGCGACAATTAGTAAGACAAGCAACAGGCCGGGGTGGTGGCCTCTTCGGTAGCGGCATGCTCGCCGCAGGGCCGATGAAGCTGCTCGGGATGGCTGAACGGGTGCTTGAAGGAGCGGAAGGCGGCGGTCTGTCGCCGGTACAAATGGATACGCTCAACCAGGTACGGGACACCATGAAACGGTATTTCGACGAACGGGACAAGTACGAGCAGGAGTTCGAGCGCGACCTTGAGACAGCATCGGCAACGCTGCGGGACTACCTGAAAGAAAAAGCGCGCGTAGTCACCGTGCGGATAGCACGGCAGTACAAGTTTCCGCTTCATTCAGACATACAGGAACAACTGGCAGCTGAGCTTGACGACTACGCCAAAGACTACGCCGAAGAGCTCATCACCCGCGGCAACACTGCCATGCAATCGTTCCTTCGCGCGCTCCGCATCATCGGCCGGGGAGGCCAGACCTTCCGCGAGGTGTGGATGGACTTCCTCCAGAATTTATGGGGCGTCGTTGCCGGGCCGTGGGTCATCGGGTCGGGCATGGTCGTGCTCCAGTGGATGATGATTTCGTTTTACATCAACTCGAAAGTCTTTGGTTCCGCGCTCGGCGGCCAGTTCGGGCCGTTCTTCTACCTGTGGCTTGCGCCCGTCATCATGGGCGGCATTTTCCTCGTGCTCAACTTCGAGGACACGAAGTATCCGCTGGACGCGCTCACGCACATCATCGCGGGCGCCATCACCGCCTACGGCACGTACATATTCCTCGCGTCAATCATGACGCCGGAATGGATGTTCGAGAGCACGGGACGGGGCTTCCTCACCTTCCTCATCTGGGGCGCGCTCTGCTTCTTCCTCGGCGCGATGCAGTTCTACCCGTCGGGCAAGTTCACTTTCATATTCCAGATGGGCGCGGTCATGCTCATCTTCGGCTACGTGGCGCTCGGGCCGTACAGTGCCCACTTTACCCAGGCAATCGACCAGGTGAAGCGGCCGCTCATCGTCGTCGTCAACGCGGTCGGCAAGACGATTCAGGAGGTGTGGCTCATCACGACGAACCCGACCGAGTACGCCAAGATACAGGCGGCGAAGAACGTCAAACCCGAAACGGCGCTGGACTTTCCCAAGGGCATCGAAATCAAGAACTTCGAATTATTCCCGCGGACCGTAGCCGCGTCGAAGCGCGATGCAAGCGGCGTCGTGCCGTCCTACTTCGCCGCTGCAGTCGTCGTCAAGAACGACGGCAAGTACACGGCAACCGATGTCAAGGTTAATCTCTACTGCGACCGAAGTCCCCGGGGGTATTGCTGCCCGCCTGACTCACAGGACGACAGCTGCAAGAACCCGAACTTCGAGCCGCCGGATGCGACGACGCTGCGAACATTACTCAAGCCAGGC
The DNA here is from genome assembly GCA_016193585.1 of Candidatus Aenigmatarchaeota archaeon. Classification (GTDB taxonomy): domain Archaea; phylum Aenigmatarchaeota; class Aenigmatarchaeia; order GW2011-AR5; family GW2011-AR5; genus JACPRW01. Next base: position 250,025 of record JACPRW010000003.1, on the reverse strand, counting down.
GAAGCGCAGGCGCTGCAGTTCAAGAACATCATGGCATGGGCGCCGCAACAGGCCCATGAAGCAGAGGCAAGCAACGCACGAATCGTATTCAACGTCACCTACGCGTACGCCACGAGCTCGACGCTCAAGACCACCATCATGCACCAGGACGAAATCATACGGCGGCAGCAGGAAGGCGAAGACGTCTTCAGGCCGGTGGTCGCCACCGGCAGCCCGACGCCTGGTGAAATTTCCATCAACGTCGGGCCGCAGCCGCTCTACGCAGGCAGGCAGCGGAACTTCCTCCTCTTCGCCGTGAACAACAAGCGCGACGACGGCGCGGTGCGGCTCAAGCAAGGCGATAATCTTTTCATTTACATGCCGACGTCGATCGCCGTGCCGCCGTCCTCTCCTGGCGGCACGGGGTCATTCCGGTGCGACGACTCGTTCGTCAGCTACGAGGGATTCGACCAGCAACCGGACACGATAAAGCACAAGTTCAAGGTCAAGAAGGACATCGACATCGAATCAGGCTTCAACGTCGTCTTTGCCTTCCTGTGCACCTTCGACGCCGCGCAGGTCACCATCGCCGGCACCGATTTCATCAGGGCGGAGCTGCCGAAGTACGAGTTCACGGTCAAGTACACGAAGAACTTTATCGTGACGACGCCGCTCGGCATCCCCGGGAGCGGCGGTGGAGTGGTGCCGCCTGGCGGGGGCGCGAGCACGGTGGCGACAGGATGCACAGGCTCTGTGCAGGCATGGGAAAGCACGTATAATGCGAATGCCGGTCAGATAGATGCTGCGGTTGCCGATGCCAATGCCCAGGCACTGCAGGCACTCGCGACGCGCAGCGAGAATCCTCAGGCGCTCATCGCTGCCATCATATCACAGGAGAGCGGCTGGAATGCGGATGCGCTGAGCACGTGCGGCGCTGCCGGAATGATGCAGCTCATGCCTGCTTCCGCAATTGCACGAGGCCTTAAGGTGCCGTCGTACGCCACGCAAACAGTTGCAGGCAGCTGCCCTGGCACGAGCAATGTCGTTCCTGTCTGCAGCAGGAATCCGGGAGCAGGTCTGTCAATTGCCAACTGCGACAAGCCGAATGACGAGCGGTTCGACCCTGCGAAAAACCTCAGAGGCGGCGCCGTGCACATCTCAGGCAACCTCGCCAGCTGCGGCGGAAATATTGAACAGGCACTGACGCAATATTATCAGGGCGGCGGTTGTACTATTAATACCGTTTATACCGTTCCGGTCATGAACTACTACAACCAGTGGAAGCAGTGCATCAAGGCTGCGGTGACGACGAGCAGCGGCGTCGCCAACCCGGTGCAGGGCGTGAACTGCCCTGTCTCTGACTATACGTCGCCGCGCGGTCCGGAAGGCGTGTGCGACGGCACGTACACTGCCGCAGGAAATACCTGCGCAGGAAGCTGGATACACGGCTCCATCGATATTCTGGCGGCCCGCGGCACGGACGTCCGGGCAGCACATGACGGCACGATTAGCTCTGTAGCAACGTCAGGCCCCGGCGGCAATGCCACCGTCATACAGCATACAGGAACGGTTTCTGCTACCGACCCGTATGCGGCCGGCTGGTATTCGTACTACTCGCACCTTGATACGATAGAAAGCGGCATAGCGACAGGCGCACCGGTTACGAAAGGCCAGAAAATCGGCACGGTCGGCTGCAGCGGCTGCCCGTCGACGACGACACCCAACCATCTGCACTTCACGCTGTACAAGGGCGGCACAACTGCCGACTACCGCCAGGACTGCAAGCACGTCGACCCGTGCTTCGTGTGCGGCTGCGGCACGCCGGCGCGGACGGCGGCGACGTGCTGAGCTCAATTTCAATAACCGAGGAGTCCTACGAGCGGCTTGCTGCCAAGAAAAAGGGAGGAGAGAGTTTCAGCGATGTGATAAACAGAATAACAGGAAAAAGGGATATAGATAATTGCGCAGCTTATGTCGTATTAACGCGCAATTTTCTATAGGTGAATTGCAAATAATATCAGGACATACCCAGTGCAATTCACCATATAATGGAATTTGCAGGCTTACTGAGCGGAAAGGAAGGGAATAAGCTGGAGAAGTCTGTAAAAGAAAACAGAGCGCTCAACAGAAGGCTCAGCTCAAAAAGGAATGAACGCCTGAGGACGCTGGTCCGATGATACTGAATACAACCTTTGTAATAGACTTTCTCAGAAACCAGAAGGACGCCGTTACCAAAGCCGACCATCTTCGGAATACAGGCGAACCATTGTTTATTACCACCATAACGGTATACGAACTGTGGGGAGGAATTGAAGAGGTCTCTGAGAAGGCGCGGAAATTGCTGGAGATGTTTCAGGCATTCGGTGCTTTGGTTTTTGACATGGAGAGCGCAAAGAAGGCTGGAACTATCCGCAGGGTTCTGGGAAAAAGGGGCACGCCAATTGACGTCGAGAATGTAATGATTGCCGCGATAGCTATCGAACGTAACGAAACACTGCTTACAAGGAATATCCGGCAATTCTCAAGAATTGAAGGGCTGAAAGTAGAGTCGTATTAAGCCTGCATCGCGAGCCTGAAGAAGTTGCGGAGGCCGGGACCGAGCCCGAGAATCATGACGACTATCTTGATGAAATTGCGCTTTTCCTTCTCGTGCCTGAGGTCCTTGTCAAGATAGTAAAGGACCAATGCAACCACCGGCAGCTTGATGAAGAACATCGCTATCGGGCCAAAGATGCCGATGAAGAACTGGGGCACGACGTGCTGCTCGACGTATGGATAAAACTGCAGCGACACGAACGTTGTCGACGCGTCGAACAGATGAACGAGCATGAGGAACGTGTTTTCAGCGCTCATGAATGCGTTAAGCTTGGCGAACCGCGGCGCAACGAACTGCTTCACCAGAAGCGCGAGCGCGACCCACGCGCCGAAAACGCCGAGCATCATGAGCGCCGCGTTCCCGTCAGTGATTTTGTATTGAAGTGCCACCGCCGCGATGAGCGCAGCACCGATGGCGAACCAGACGTGATGGTAGCGCACGCGCTGTTTCCGCGCCAGCGATGCAATGCCAATTGCGGCAAGCAGCGCGACGAGCGCGATAATGAACATGGTGAAGTACATGACCGGCGTGATGAGGAGGAGGTTGAGGTATTTTCCCTGCACCGGCGAATAGATGATGAAATTCAAACTTTGCGCGAGCGCATCGTTGATGTGCGCCGCCTGGTAATAGTCCTCGAGCGCCCTGAGCATGCCGCCGAGCGCGATGAACGGCGCGATGCCGATGAAGAAATCCCTGTCCACTGTTATCCGCATGCGCTGCAGCAACCGGTAGGTGCCGAATGCCGCGGCGACAAGAACGAGCGCGTACGTGAGCGTGTTGACGATGTTGTAGCCGGTGCCGTAGATGATGGGATTCACGTAGTACGTTGCAATGAGCTCAGAAAGTGCCATACGGCTCACTACGTTTTAATATGGAGGAAGGTAATAAAGGTATGTGGAGTTCATGCGCATAGGAGTACTGCTTCTGGCCGTTATATTTATCGCAGGCTGCTCGATTCCTGACATCAGCGGCGGCGTGATAAAAGTCGACGAGAAGAAGAAGGAGGAAGGGTTCAAGGATGTGCTCGTCATCAAGGACATCGACACGCTGCCGAAATCGCCGGTGCTGCCGAGCGAGACCGGCAGGAATGTCGCTGTTGCCCTTAATTTCGTCATCGAGAACAAGGACGACCGGAAATCAGCGACCAACATTCAGGCAGAGATATTCGACACCGGCAGCTTTACCGTTCCCACGCCGAGCCAGACCATCAGCTTCATCCTCCCGCAGGAACAGCGGCTCATCAGGTTCGACATGACATCACCGAGCAAGGACAAGATTGCCGGCCTCAAGACGCAGACGAACGTCAATTTCCGCGTGCTCTACAACTTCAGCGGCTCGACATTGTTCAATTTCGCGGTCGTCGATCTGGAGGAAATAAAGCGTCTGCAGCGCGAGGGACAGACCGTCACGGTCCCGTACGGCATCGACCCGTACGGCAGCGGGCCGATACAGGTGCACATCGAGCTCCTCGGCACGAAATATGCGGTCAACGGCTACCCGACGATGGTCATGGTCAAGGTGTTCAACAAGGGTGACCGGACCAGGGGAACCATCGTCGGCAGCGAGATAAAGCCGCATAAACTCAAGGTATTCTTCCCTGCTGTCCTGCCGACCATCACCCCTCCGTCCATCGCGGCAGGCCCGTCGAAGGAATCCTATGAAACGGCGTACGGGAACGTCGTTAGCTTTTCGTCGCACTGCGGCAGCCACAACACCGGCGACACATGGGGTGAATGCTACAACAGTAATCACGCCGTGCCTTGCCAAAGCGCAGGTCTGCATTGCCAGGCACACGACGAGCTCGAAATGCTCTGCGAAGTCACCGGTTCCAAAGTCAACAGGATTGCGTGCTCAAACTCCGTAACGTGCGGCGGGACAAGGAATTGCGGCGGAGGTGGAGGAGGAGGCGGCACTGCCGCGCAGCTATTCGCCTGCACCGGACAGGCTGGCGGCACTGAATGCGAGAATACCGAGCCAATACCGCTGTTCAAGGGCGAGTCGCCGCCGCTGCTGTTCACGACAACCGACGCGGACCTGCCGGCAGGAACGCCGTACAAAACCTATGCGATGACTGCATCGGTCAGCTACCAGTACGAGCTCCGCGGCTCGAAGGACATCGACATCATGCCGCTTGCGGCGCCGTAGCTCCTGATTATATTTATACGGTACCAGGCACATATAGCGCATAGGTATGCGCATGAAGCATTGGTATTTCGTTGCATTATTTGCCCTCGTTGCCGGCTGCTCGACAACGCCGTTGTTCGTTTCCGAGGGGCTTGCAATAAAGGCAGAGGTCGACCCGGCGTTCATCTTCAGCGACGGCGAGGCAAAACTCTTCGTCGACATCACGAACAAGGACGCCAAGGAGTACACGAATCTCGACGTTACCGTTTTCGACCCCGGCCCTCATATGACGTTGCAGCGGTGCTCTTCAACAACCTTCAGCTCAATCGACAAGAATGCGGTCGTCAGCACGGTGTGCGACCTCAAGGCAAAAGCTGTCAGTGAAAGCCGTGTGGAAAACACGGTACGCCTTGAAACGCAATTCTCATCGAGGCTCAGCACGGTGCGGAGCGTCGAGGTCATTTCGCAGAACGAGTTCGAGCTGCGGAAGAAGACCGGAACGCTCGCCTCGCTGTCCCGGAGCTCCATGGCGAGCGACAAGAACCTGCAGCTTGACATCGAGTTCTCTGCCGACCTGCCGCTCGTTGCAAGCGGCAGGGACGAGTTCATGTTCATCACCGTGCGGAACATCGGCAACGGCTTCGTCGAGCGGCTGCCGGCAGGCAGCATCCGCGTCGAAGGCGGCCTTGTCCAGTGCGACACCAGGGAGCTGACGCCCATCGTCAAGACCTTCCCGCGGCTCACGTGCAGGGTCATGATGCCGAGCGTTACGACGTCGAGCGCGCACACGGTCATCGTCAACGTTGATTACACGTACCGTGTGCGGAAGAGCATTCCCGTGACGATTGTGGGCGGCGCTGCTGGTGGTGCAGGACCGGGAGGTGGCGGCGCGCCGTGCGACCTGTTCGCGACAGCGAGAACATGCACTGCTACGGATAACAGCAACTGCGATACGAGCCGCAGCGCTAACTGCAACGGAGACACCATATTTTCCCAGCAAACCTGCAGGGCATCGCTTGGTTTATGCTGCTATGGCGATGCCTCTGAGCAAAGCGACGATGACTGCAGAAGGATGAACAGGCGATAGGCTAAGCCCATCGCCAACAGGTTGTCTAGTGCCTGCGAGGCCGCCGGTCGAGCACCTGAGGGCGCGTTGTTTTCGGGGATTTCCTCGGACCTCGTGTAGGGGTTGGCGTAGCTGGAAGCACTGCTGTCGGTGTCGCTGACGGTGTCCTTGTCGGCGTTGACGTAGGCACGCTTGTTGGCGTGTCCCTGAACTCGCCGAAGAGCTCCTGCCTCAAAAAGTCTGGAACCTGGTTGTACGGGATTTGCCTGCCGTCAGGCAGGATAAACTCACGTGACGTCAGCGTGCCCGAGCCATTAGGCCTGATGTCTACTTTTGTATCACTACTGACCACAAAATACACCGGTCCGGCGAAATCGTATATATCGCCTTCAGGCGAACGAGTTCTGAGGTCCCCGGTCCCTCTCCCGTTTGCCGGCACACGACCCATATAACCGGGTGTGGAACGACCCGGTAACGGAACGATAATCGCCGCGCCTGTTGTCGACCGCGGCTCCCTGCCGGTCCTCATGGTATTCCGAAGAATGGCGTTTGCCTGTTCCGGAGTCACTTTGATACGAACTTTGTATGTCTCTCCGGTTACTCTGTCCGTTGTCGTCAGCAACAGGCTGGCATCGGCGCCGTCATAGGTGACCATATTACGGAGAATGTCTTCATTAATCCCCTTGATGGTGAGTTCCCTGTCGTAAGGGAACCGGTCCGCCCGACGTTCAAGTGTTAGTGTCCCGTATACACCGTCTCCACCCCGACGCTCAAATCGAACCTCGTCGCCATTCCCAATAACATTAGCGGTGTGTCTGGCGGCAGCCCTATCAGCACCAGAAAAATTTGTTACTACATAATGTCTAGCAGCAGTATTGCATTGTCCCATCTGGCCATCAATCACCAGCCTCTCGGGCGTTCTTGGTTCGTCAGGGCGTGCGCCAGGCTTGCTGTCCTCCCAATAGGCGCTGTTCACCTTGCCGCACATATAGCCGTTCACGATGGGTGTTGGTGTATATGCCGGCGTTGCTGTCGGCGAAGCTGTCGGCGAAGCTGTCGGCGAAGCTGTCGGCGAAGCTGTCGGCGAAGCTGTCGGCGAAGCTGTCGGCGATCCCGTAACTGCTGCTGCCGGCGTTCCTGCTCTTGGTGTTCCTGCCGGAGATGGCGCGCCTGCAACTGCTGTAGGGGACGGTGTTCCAGGAGGGCCTCTCGGACCGTACATTTCGAACGGGTTTATGAGGCATGAACCTCCTATGATGGCTGCAGCAGCACCAATCGCTCCATATGCTAGAACCCTTCTGGGACTTATCGGAGGACCAGCTACAGCCATACCAATCGCTAGTTATCTTTTCCGAAAAGTATTTAAATGTTTCGTCACTGCTCAGTAGCTAATAATAGTACGCGTCAATTACAAAAACTCCGGGAGATTAGCCGAATTTTTTCCGTTAATTATTTAAACCGCCTGCCCCAATAGTATCCGTAGTGACACTGATGCATAAATTCGCCCTTGCCATTGTTGTGCTTGTTGTCGTCGCCGGCTGCACCGGGCCGCGCGAGACGAAAGTCGACCTGAACAACGGCATCATCATCAATGCGTTCTCAGCGTTTCCTCCCCAGGCGCGCTCAGGCAACACCGTGCTGTTTGACATAGATGTAGAGAACGTCGGCGGGACTGTTGCCGGGAACGTGGAAATTGAGCTCATCGGCATTCAGGACCGCTGGCGCGACACGACGCCGAAGAAAGAGCCAATCACCGATACCCAGAAGAAAGGGCCGTTTAACCTCCGGCCGCCTTCTCTCGACCAGAACCTCCCCGGAGATTTCATCACCGTACAATGGGAGCTCACCACGCCGCGCATTGCGCAGGGAATAAGCCCCGTGCTGCCGGTCGAAGCGCGCGTGAAGTATAATTACAATACTTCTGGGTACATTGACGTTTTCGCACTCACGCGGAAGCAGCTCGAACTGCGCGAACTGGCGAACCAGCCGATTACCAGCACTATTGTGGAAGTGAACAGCCCTGGCCCGCTCAAGATGACCGTGCCGGATCGGTTTAAGGCAAGTCCTTTCATTATCGATACCGATGACACTGCGACGATTCAGCAACAGACGCTCATGATAGAATTCACGAATGTCGGCAGCGGCTTCCCGATAACCGACGGCACGGCAGGAAAGCTGACAGGTCTTATCAACATAACCGGGCCGGGCACCACGTTCGACCGCTGCTTTGGAAAGACGCTCGCGACGTCAGACACCGATATAATCGGAAAGAAAGCTGTCCGCCTTGAATCAAGTGACATCCTGCCCCGCGTGCGGGAGGATGGCAAGTTCCGCATTCCGTGCATCATCAACATAACCAAATCAGCATGGGCGACGCAACCGGAAGGCAGAATTTCCCTCCAGTTTGAACTCTTCTATAGCTACTTCGTCAGCGAGGAGGTCGCGGTGCAGGTCATCGGCACGGGCCGGTAAAGTAAAATACTTTCATGCTGCGCCGCTGCGTTGGCTCTGTAAATCCAATTATACTGCTTAATGAAAGCCAAAAAATTTAGCATTCCAGAACGCCTGAAACCTTCCACGTACTGCTTCATGTAGTATCGTTCTTGAAGCCAAGCATATATACCGTTCTTCCAAACTTTACTATGCCCGCATCGCTGGCAGCGTATCTTGCCAGACTCAAGATTCCTCTTTATGCTCATTTCCCGTGAATTTTGTTGGGTTGAGAATTAGATTTCCGGTTATTCGTTAGAAGAGTTTACAGAGCCGCTGCGTTAAACATATTTATACTGCTTGTACCATATAATTTCTGATATCATGAAGAAATACCTCTTGCTTCTCGTGCTTATCGCCGTTGTTGCCGGGTGCACCACGCAGCAGGACGTGCGTGTCGGAAACAACGGCATCGTCATCAACAAGTTTTCTGCTGACCCGACAGAGGTCAATGACAACCAACAGGTTGATTTCCTGCTCGAGATGGAGAATATCGGGGGCGTGCGCGCGGATAAAGTTACCACAAAAATAGAGGGAATCACCATAAAGGCAGCGCCAAGCGATGCTGAAAAAAAGTATACGTGGACCGGCACAATCCCTGCTGCATGTTCTGCGAACAGCCTCAATCCTCCCAACCCCATTGACCGGACACCGGGAGGGCTCCTGTTCTGCATCATTAGCCTCAGGCCATCTACACTTCCCGAGGGCTCGGTAACGCCATTTTCAGTCGACGCGCGGGTGACCTACAACTACTATTCGTCGCAGGTGGTGCTTCTCAGGGCGCTTAACACTGATGAAAACAAGATTTTGCGGAGCAGGGGAGAGGATGTCACCAACCCGATTATCGTGACGCAGGACGACTTTTCTCCCATCAAGGTCAGCATCGTGAGCGGTGCAGTGCCGCTCCTCATCGATCCCACCACTGATGACCGCACGTTCTCCTACCGGCTTGAGGTGCGGAATGTTGGGGACGGCTGGCCGATCAGCGCTGGAGAATTAGGGAGGGTGTGGGGGACAATCGAGGTGACCGGTCCGGGGGTTAGTGCACCAAGTGCCGATAAAGCTATCTGCGATACAACCGACATGGTGCTCCGCTCTGACGGCACTGCGCCTGTCTTGTGTGCATTTAAGGTGGGTGTCGACCAATGGAAGGCAGGCCCGCGATCAGATTCAATCCTGTTCAAAATCGATCTTGACTACGAGTACTTTATCAAGAAAACGGCAACGGTCATTGTGCGCGGGACGCAACGAGCGAATCTTCAGACATGCGGGGCTTATGCGCGTGATGTCGGCTGGGCAAGCCCGCTGTGCGAAAAAGACGGCAACAACGCATGCGTTGGGAAATCGCAACGAACGGTAGCGGTGAGCGACTGCGTTGTGTGCTGCAATACCTAGAAATCCCTGAGTGTCGTGAATTTTTTCTTCGCGGCTGTTTGTTCCGGCTGCTGCACTTCATTGAGCACGAGCTTCCCGTAGACGCCGTCGTAGCCGGGGATGATTTTTAATTTTCCTTCGCGGTTGCTGATGATGACATCGGCTATCGGCCCGCCAACCACCGTGAGCAAATCTGCTCTTTCCGCATTCAATAGAACACTGAACTCGCTGCCGAACCTGTCGATAAGAAGGTTGTACAACTGCGCCACCTTCTTCGATACCACGCCCGAGCCGGTCGCGGCTGCAATGAGCTCGCTCAGCGGTATGAGCGACTTGTACGGCACCGCGTCCTTCGGCACAAAGCCCTCAGGACGGTCTGCCAGTTCCTCTATCCGGTGGAGCACGCCGATGGTCATTTTGGTGCCGCAGCGCGGGCATAGATTCTTTAATTTCGCTGATTCCTGCGGCGAGCAGGAGAAGTTGCAGTTGCGGTGGCCATCAATATGATATTTTCCGTATTCGGGAGAAACTTCCACAGTGAATGCAAGCTTCTTCTTTCTTATTGCATCGATTATATTCTCATAATTCACTTCCTTCAAATCAAACGCATTCGCCTCCCTTCCGATGCGGTGCGGGTACGGCGAATGCGAGTCGGAGTTTGAGATGAGCGTGATGTTGTCCAGCTGCGACAAGCGCCAGTTCATTAAAGGGTCACTGGACAAACCTGTCTCGGTTGCATGGATGTGCTTTGCCTTGTCGCCAAAGCATTCGCTGAGCGAATCGAAGCCTGACATAGACCCGAACATGCCAAACCAGGGTGTAAATGAATGGGCAGGAATGACCTCGATGTCCTGTGAAATAGACTGCATCACTTCGACGAGTTCAATGGATGAAAAGCCGAATATCGGCCGGCCGTCGTAGTCGCGCCTGCCTTTCTTGTCGAGAAACTCGTTTATCTGGTCAACGGCATCAAATGATGGAGCAAGTAGTATGTGGTGAATTCTCCTGCCTTTACCTCCCTGCGTGTACACGAGAGCAATCTCTGCCTGCAGGATGAACTTCATTCCGTCAAAATCGTAGATGCCGTTCTCAAAGGAAAGCCGCTTCTTCAACTCCGTGAGCCACAGCGGATGCGTGAAGTCACCGGTGCCGAGGATGTCGAGCCCCTTTATCTTCGCGTTTCGTGCGAGCTCCTCGATGGTCATGTTCTGTGATACTGCGCGCGAGTAGTGCGAATGGAGGTGGAGGTCGGCAAAATGCATGATGCTCCTTGCATATAAATCTTCATAAACAAAACCGATTGTGAAAATGCTCACCGTGCGGCTAAACGGCAAAATGTTGTGCATCAAAGACTGCCGAGGGCTCGCGTCCGTACGCGGGCTGATGTTCGACGACATGCGGGGATGCGACGGCGCGCTGATTTATGGCGGCAGCATCTGGATGCCGTTCGTGAAGCACAACCTTGACCTGGTTTTTCTTGATGCACAGCGCCGTGTCGTTGGCGTGCAGAAAGCAGTGCCGCTCACCATGAACCCGGCGACATGGCGAATATACCGTTGCAGCGCTGCGAAATACTGTCTTGAATTGAAAGAGGGCATCGTGAAAAGAAAAATTGCCAAAGTGAAGGTATACGAATGAATGAAACCTGCAGGAATCTGCTTCTCGTCCTGAAGAAATCTGCAACATATAGATAACTGCATAATTTGCATGACATAACAAGAAAATAATACCGACATATTACTTCTTGTTTCACATACATGGTAAAGCAAAGCTTTACCTGTACAGGTGAAACGTTGTTTCACCATGTATAGCAAACAAGGAAGTCATATCGTGTTTATTTCCTTGTATTGCTATATCTGTATACAAACTGCGAATCTGCGTCATATATAGTGGAACAACAAAAGAATACCAACATATTACTTTTGTTGTCCGCTACACGCGGAAAACAAGGTTTTCCGGTGCACCAAAAAGCTTTGCTTTTTGAGTGTACGTGAACCAAGATATAATACCTGATTGTTTACTTGGTTCACTATAAGTTTCGCAGTTTAGTATATAGGACGGGAATCAGAGAGAACTGAAGATTGTGTAGGAAGGGTTTGGGAGTCGGAGAGAACTAATAGTAAAGAACATTGATTTTGGAACATTTTATGATGTTCTTTCCCTATAGCAGATTGCAGCTAAAAGTTCCATTATTATTACAATCTGCTATAAGGGAAACCTGAGGTTTCCCTTGGGTCCTCTATGGGCTCGAGCGGATTTGAACCGCCGACCTCTTCCAATCAGAACCGCCACCAATTCTTCGTGAACCGATAGGGTACGTCAAGGAAGCGTCATCCACGGGCAACTGCAAGCCGCTAGACCACGAGCCCACGTGCTCACTACTTATGCAAGGCAAATTTAAAAATAGCTCAAGTATAGAGAATTGCATTATTTGTGCTACATGGAAACGTAATTCGCTATATAGGATTTGCACGATCCTATGAAGCATAAATTGTGCAAATCCTAATATGTAAATCTGCCATAGAGCACCCATGGTCTAGTGGTATGATACGGGCTTCCCAAATACCCCGCACGAGCGCTTCGCTCATCGTGCGGGTATCCCATTGTATGAAAACAGCCTGTGTTTCGGGTTCGATTCCCGATGGGTGCATCGCATTATTTCTTTAAAAATGTACTGCCCATTAGATTCTTGTGCCTCCATTTATCGATTACAGCAGGGAACGGCGCATCCCGCGCCCGGACGTGCGCATCGAAGACTTTTCCCCGTTCGTTTCCGAAAAGGACCTGCGGGAAAGGGCGGCGGCGAACAAAACTGCGGCTCTCTTGTACCAGTTCGTCCTTTCGCTCAAGGAAGAGGCGGCTATTCACCGCATCAACACGCTCCACGCCATCGCGGGCGCCGGCTCAGGCCACCCGGGCGGCAGCTTTTCGGCTGCTGAAATCGCGACGTGCCTGTTCTCGGTTTTCATGAAGTACGACAGCGCCACGCCGTACGCGGAGCAGCGGGACCGCTTCATCCTTTCGAAAGGCCACGGCGTGCCGATTGTCTACGCGGCGCTTGCCGGGCACGGGTTTTTCCCGATTGACGAGCTGGCGAAACTCAGGCGGCTGGGAGGGCTGCCGGGGCACGCCTCGCACGTCACGCCGGGCATCGACGCGCCAACGGGCTCGCTCGGCCAGGGACTGTCCATCGCCCAGGGAATCGCCGAAGCTGTCAGCTGCAAGGGCATTCGCGCGAACGTCTACGTGGTTCTCGGCGACGGCGAGCTGCAGGAAGGCCAGGTATGGGAGGCTGCGCGCGTCATCGGCGCCGCCAACACGCGCAATGTTATAGCGTTCATCGATGCCAACGGCGTGCAACAGACGGCACCGGTCGAGAGCGTTTCGAGCGTCAGCCCCATCAAAGACAAGTTCCTTGCATTCGGCTGGGATGCCATAGGCGATGACGTTCCGTGGGGAGCGCCCCGCGAGAGCGGCCATGATTTCGTATTCCTCATCAACGCGTGCTCCGAGGCGCTTACGGCGAGGAAGCCGACGGTCGTGCTCTGCAGCACGGTCAAGGGCAAAGGCGTGTCGTTCATGGAGAACAAGGCGCAATGGCACGGGAAGGCGCCGAAAGGCGGGGAGTATGCACAAGCGATAGAGGAGCTCACCGCGAGCCGGGCGGCCGCAGTTGAGGGATACGAGAAGCTGAAAACTTCCCTGTGAAGGTGGCATCCGTGTACAATCTTGGCGACAACGTTTCGACGCGCGACGCGTACGGAAAGATACTTGTCGAGCTGGGCGCCGCGAACGAGCGCATCATGGTCTTCGGTTCTGACGTCGACGACTCCAACAAGATACAGGAGTTCGAGAAGCGTTTCCCCAGGCGCTTTTTCAAATCAGGGATATCGGAAGCGCATATGGTGTCGCGCGCGCTCGGGTGGGCGTACGAGGGCTTCATCCCTGTCGTCAACTCGTTCGCTGCTTTCGGCAGCCACCGGGGCTACGACCAGATTTTCCAGGGCCTGCGGCGGCAGGCGCACGCGCTGTTCGTTTTCAGCCATGCCGGGCTCGGCGTCGGCCAGGACGGCGAGAGCGCGCAGGCGATTACCGACATGACGCTCATGGCGTCCATCCCCGGCATGGCGTACGTCTTCGACCCCATCGACGCGGCTGAAACAGCGCAGCTCATGCAGTGGGCGGTCACTGAAAATGACAAGCCGGTGTACATCAGGACGCGGCGGCAGGAGACGCCTGTTCTTGTACCAAGCGACCACTTTGTGCCGGGCAAAGCACGCGTCTTACGAGACGGCAGTGATGCTGCCATCGTCGCCTGCGGCCCCATTGTCAACCATGCGCTTGAGGCAGCGCAGCTGCCTGACCTGTCCGTCCGCGTTATTGCACAGTCCACGATAAAGCCTATCGATGTCGTAAGCCTCGCGCAGGCAGTGAAGGGATGCAGCACGGTGTGTACGCTTGAAGACCATGGAACCAAGGGGGGACTCGGCGACGCGGTATCAGAAGCGCTCCAGATGCCGGTGCACCGCTTCGGCATGGAACGCTATGGCGCCACCGGAACGCCCGAGGAATTGTACAAGGCGTTCCAGCTTGACGGGCAGGGCATAGCGCAGCGCATACGCAGCATCGCCAAGGCACAAAAATGAAATCTCTGGTGTAAACGGTAGTCAGGATTCTTTGAAGAATCCAAAAATAAACAGAAAGAGGAACATCAATCATTTCTTCTTCTTTTTCGACTTTGCCATGCCTGAATGTGCTGCACACATGGTGCACATATGCCTCACCGTTACTTCCTTGGTCGCGCAAATATAAGAACCTATCAGAGACTGAAGACTACTGGTCGTCAAATATCTGCGGGCTAAGCCCATTTTTTCTAACCTATTTTATAGGGATTGTTTATAGGGATTGCTATGTAAACATCAGGGAATTCTTCCGGAGGTATTGACAGAACTGACCGAACTACTGGTTGTCCAGCTTCGGGATTACGTCGTGCATAAACAATTGACAGAGCCTCAATAAGAGGTCTTGACACGTATCGTGGAAGACCAAGATATGGTACGCCACCGCGTACCTCAACGCCCAAATAACCCTCTTGCGTCAGCAGTTCCATGGCATCCCTACCTACTTGTCCGTCAGGCTCCTCAACAGCTGCTCTTGCCAGTAATTCATGGCAGTCTGGAGAGAATGGTGTGACCGCCTGCAAAGCCGACCTTATAAACTCAGAATCTTCAGGTTCCAGATAAATAGTAGCCATGCATACCTCACCTTATCATTTCGTCGGCAGCTCTTCGCCTTTCCTGAATGGGATTCTGGATGCAGGAGATGCCGGGGATGTGCGCTCCTCTGCCCGCCACTGGCGTCGTCCCTTGAACAGCCGGTGAAAATGGTAGAGTATTTTATCCCTCGTCCCAAGATCCTGGTAGCCGTAGAAATGCGTCACCTGCGTCCCGCATTCGGCGCATTTCTCGAGCCGCTGGGCGTGCTCGTAAATCTTCTGGCACTTCGGGCAGTAGAAACGGTGCTTTTTTTCCGTCACCGGCTCCACCACGTGCTTGTGCAGGTCGCCGACTTTCCTGACATGACCGCCGCAGAACTTGCACAATTCCTCTTCCTTTGCGCTCTCGAAGCTGCGAATGCACGACGGGCAGAAGAAGATATGCTTGTACTTCTTCTGCTTAAAGAAATGCAGCTCGTCGAGCGAGCCTGCTGCCACTCTGTCTGCGCGTGCTGCGATTGTTACCATAATACCCCACCTTTGGTGTCGTATCCCATTCTATTGCTCTCTCGTCGCATCCCATGATGTACATCTATCCGAGGATGTCGCCGAGTCCCTCGATTGCCGCTTCTTCCTGCTCCTTGAGCTTCGCCATCACAACATCCTTATGCTCATATTTCCTCGCTATATTCTTCAGGAGCTCCTCTGCTTTCTTGAGCGCCTCGTCGCTGCCGTCGATGATGATGAAATAGCCGTCCTCCTTCATGTCAAGCGCATGCGCAGCCTTGACGATGATGCTCTGCCTGCCCACTACGTCGTCCTTCCGCAGCGCGTCCTCTGCCGCGTTTTTGTTGTCGCCTGAAACGAGGAATACTTCCTGCACAATGACTCCTCCAAAATCTGTTTAATATTATCACTCTTAAGTAGTATTTAAAGGTTATAATCTCGTGAGCTCTTTGGGCGCTTTCGAAAGCGCCCGGCAGCCCCGCTTCGTGACGACGACATCGTCTTCTATGCGCACGCCGAACTCCTTGTAGTAGCCGGGCTCGGCGGTGATGCACATGTCTTTCCTGAGGGTGAACGCCGAGGACTCGCCGAGACCGTGGGGCACGTCATGGACGAGAACGCCGAGTCCGTGGCCGAGGCTGTGGAGCATGCTTTGTTTGAGTTCCTTGACGAGTATGGCATTCGCTGCGCGAAAAACGTCACGTGCAGCAACGCCATCACGAACGAGCGCGAGCGCCGCCTGCTGGCTGCGGTGCACCACGTTGTAGACGTGCATTTCGCGTTCAGTCGGCTTCCCAATGGCAAAACAGCGCGTCACATCAGAGCAGTAACCGTCATTGATGACGCCGAAATCGACGAGCAGCACACCGCGGCCTATTTTCCTGTTCCCTGTTATGTGGTGCGGCACTGCTGCGTTGCTCCCGGCAGCGACAATCGTCGGGAAGGAAATGCCTTCTGCGTCGCGCATCGCCCGCATGTTGAGCTCAAACGCGAGCTGCTCCTCGGTCATGCCCGACCGGTACATACCGGGAACGCCTGCGAGAATTTCCTCTGTTATCGCGCAGGCGCCGGCAAGCTTCCTGATTTCTGCGGTTGTCTTTGTCTCCCGCACCTTCTCGAGCTCCTTCGAAACGTCAACGAATGACTTTCTTGAGAGTAGCTTTTTGAGGCGGCGATACGCACCAAGCGGGTACGCGGCATAATTGAGGCCAACAGTTCCCCTGAGCGCCTTCCGGAGCTGCGCAGCCAGCTGCTGCTCGCTCGCGTAGCACACGACCGAAATCTGCTTCTGCTGCCTGAGCACGCCGTATTCAAGCGGGCTCGTTATGACGAGCGGCTTTTTCCCTCTCCGCAGCACGAGGAAGCTTGACAGCTGTTTCAGGCGCGAGATGCCGGCGAAATAGTAGAAATTCGGGTCTATGTGCAGCTCGTTCGTGCGCAGCAGCACGGCGTCTGCACGCATTGCGTCAAACAATTCATCAATTTTCTCTTCCATAAGCCTCCGGAGGGAGTCGAACCCCCAACCTCCTGTTTACGAAACAGGTGCTCTTTCCTGACGTTTCTTCTTGAGAAAAGCTGCCAGTTGAGCTACAGAGGCATGTGTCTAATAGTATGAAACAAGATTTTTATAAGGAGCCGATATTCACAGCATCATGGCGTAGTAGGCGAGTGTGCTGACGGCAACAAGCAGGCGAAGCGCGAACACCGCAAGAAAAACGCTGAGCATCGAGAAGAACATCACGGCGAACGCCGCTGCTGCCTCGAGGCTGAGCAGCCCGGTAAGACCGCGGTACAAAACTGCAAGCGACGCGGCAAGGAACGGGAACAACACCACGACGGCAAGATACTCGCCGATTGACGGGACGTACAGCAGCGCAGCGGCTGCGAGCATGCCTGCGCTGACGTGCACCATGCCGTAGACGACCGCTGTCAGCGCATGCACGTATTTCGACTGGCCGAGTGCGCGGACGGACAGGTGCACGACCAGCGCAAACAGGAGCATGAACAGGATGGCAAGCGAGAACATCGTGCCAGCGACGGCCGCGAGCACGGCATACGATTGGGTAATTGACATGGCTGCGATGCCGAATGCAACCCCGACCGCCGCTGCTGCCTCGAGGAGAACCGTGGCCACGTGTTTATAATCCTTGACTTTCTTTGCCTTTGCAAGCGCCCCTGCAGGGTTCTTCAGTATTTCGATGCACATCGCTATTATTTTTCCCGCCTGACAAGGAAATAAACACGATATGACTTCCTTGTTTGCTATACATGGTGAAACAACGTTTCACCTGTACAGGTAAAGCTTTGCTTTACCATGTATGTGAAACAAGAAGTAATATGTCGGTATTATTTTCTTGTTTCACTATAAAGCATTAAAGCTTTCCGCGAAGAGTATGCCCATGGAAAGGGAAGAGATGGACAGGAAACGGAAGGAACAGTGGATTGAGGCGTGGTTTTCCATCGAGGCATTCGCATTCGGCAAGGAAACAGTGGAAGGCGCGCTTAAGGACCATATGGAGCGGCTCGGGCGCGCCAAGGATGTCGCGGTATACCGCACCTCGCTCGGCGAGACCGTAGCGGTCGATGTCGGGGACAAGAAGGGGTTTTCCCAGATTGCCGAAGCCAGCCTGTTCGCCAAGGACCTCTTCACGCTATTTAATATTATCATGGTCTACGGGCCGTCGGCAGTGGAGATTCTGGGGCCTTCCAGGAAGGAGATAACCATTGACGAGTTGCAGACCATGGCGAACACGCTCGCGGGCGTGGTGCACCAGTTCGCGGCCGCCGGCGCGGGCGGCATCGTCATCTCGCCGGGAAAACAAGGTTATAGCTGACCAACTTAATATTCAGGTATTACACAAGTTGGTCACATATAGTGAACCAAGTTATAATATCCGGATTCTTTACTTGGTTAACTATAAATCATCGAAGAACGATGCCCGTTGCTTCCATTTCCTGCCTGAGTTCAAAAGGTACCGGCTTATCAGTATGGCAGTGCCAGCCATACCAAGGACCCGTATCAAATGAAAGCCGGGCGTTGTAGCCGCGGGCGCCTAACAATCTTACCGTTCCCATAACATAGGGATCTTCTTCAAGATGGCTGACAGGATTGCCGCCAGCATCTCTGAAAAATACCATATACGAATGTCTTTGCTGCTCTTCCATGCACGGCACTATGACGCGAGCCTTTTTAAACCATGGTCTTTTAACGTCTTGCTGCGTAATGCTACGAATGCGGGCGCTTGCGGCGGTTCTGGTGTTGCTGCTCATGCCAGCTGCCCATGCCGAGCTGCAGCGCTGGGACGTCAACATCTCGCTGGAAGACGACGGGACCGCCCGGTGGAATGTGGTCTTCCAATACAAGGAAAACATCAGCCGGAGCGACTACTACATTCTGGCGAAGGTTACCGAGCCCGGTGTCCTTGCCGATGGCCGGTTCGTTGATTACCGGCTTGCCCAGCAGAGCATCGGCACGTCCATCGTCGTCGAAGGCATCAACGCAAGCAGGGTAGAATACCGGTTCCGCACGCTCGGCCTCGTGTCTGACTTTGCCGGTTTTTCCAACTTCAACTACCGGTTCACCATCACCGAACTGACCGACGCTTTCACGGTCACCGTCAAGCTGCCGCTCGGCTTCGGCATCGCCGAAAAATCGAAGCTGAAGGACACGGGACTCAACCCGTTCGAGCCTGTCTGGGGCACCGAGGGAAGCGACGGGAGGAGCATCTACCTCTTCTGGCAGCTCGAGAAGCCACGGATAGGCCAGGCGCACAACGTCCTCATACTGTACGAGCGGGTGCTTGAGATAAACCAGGTCGCGCAGAACCTTGCCATCGTCATCCTGGTCACCATCGTTGTTCTTTTCATCGTCTACTCGAGGAAACGCCGGTACGACGAGGTGCTGCCGGTCCTGACCGAAGGCGAGCGGAAGGTCGTGGAGATTCTGCTCAGGGAAAAGAAGGATACGGACCAGCGGCGGCTCGTCACCGAGCTCGACTATTCGAAGGCGAAAGTATCGCGAATCGTGCAGAACCTTGTGCAGCGCGGCCTCATCGAGAGCGTCCGCAAGGGCAGGACGAACCTTATCCGCCTGAAAAAGCTGAAAAAAACCGAGGAAATGAAGCAGGAAAATAAGACGGTTAAATAAAGACGAAATAGTCCTAAAAAGGAAATTTATGCCTTTTGGAACAATTATAAACGTATTATAATCTCTTGAAACCCTCTTTCTGAGTATTCTCAACAGTTGCAATACCCCTGAAACTGTTTCGCGTCAGGCTTATATATAAAGTTTACCCATAGTACTAGAAACGAAAAGAGGTAGCGATGTCTACCTGTTATCTTGAATGCCTTGTTTCGCAAGGCATTCGGGATGACCTGTTCCAAAAAAATCCAGCATTCTGGATGTGATTAAGGAACATATCATGCTCAAACCATTGCATGCAATGTACACACACGGCAGCGGTTTGTCCGGACAATGAACTGTTCCGTCGAAAAACATGAAACGGAACTTGTAAAAACAAAACATGGAGGCATGAACATGCAACTACGAAAAATCGTTGCTGCAGGTTCTATAGGCGCAGTGATGGCAGCGTCCACCATAGCGTTCGCAGTTGACCTCAGTAACTATCCGCAGCCTTTCATGTCAGCCACAGGCTCTCCTGACTTCTTGGTGGTTGTTGGCGAAAAAGCAGCACCATCTGACGTCGTGGGAGCAATCGACGTCGCGGCACGCCTCGGTAGCCAGTCTACACGAGAGGTAACCGTCGGCGGCACGACCTCGGGCATGACAGTGAACGGCGAGGGCAAGTCGGTAGCAACAGCGAACACGCAGGTTTTCCTTGGGGACACCCTCGGCAAGTCTGGTTTGCGAAACACCATGACGAAGGACGAATTACCAACACTGCTCGCTGATGGCACGGTCAGCGGTACGAACTCCACCTACAAATACCAGCAGTTCGTCTACCTGACGCCAAGCGACACGACGAGCAGCAGCTCGTTCAGAGTCCAGTTCGACAAGCCTGGCGCAGGCGGAACCGAAGACCCTGATTACACCCTCGGCAAGGACATCAGCACATCGCCAAGCTCCACGACCTACCTGTATAGAACCTCAGTAAGCTTCGACAAAGCATTGCCGACGCCAGAAGCGATAGGCAATAAGATAGCCCTATTCGGCAAAGAATACACCATACACAGCGACACAACCTTCGGGACCACTCCAAAGCTCGTCCTTGCAGGAGGATCTGAAAAGGTCACTCTCAAGGGTGGGGAAACACTGACCGTAACCGTTGGGGGCACCTCGTATCAGGTCACCTACATCGGTTCAAGCGACGCCGACACCGGTGTCGTCAAGGTAAGCTCCTCGCAGGACAACGTCGACCAGGGAAGATCCAAGAAAATCGGCGGTCTGGACGTCTACATGGACAAGGTATTTTACCTGTCATCCACAGACCAGACACAAAACTCGGGTACCCTGCTCCTTGGCTCGGACAAGCTCGTACTGGAGAACGGCGCGAAGGCGAAGAAGGGCACGAACGAAGACTCGATCGATGGCACGTCCGTTTCACTGACCACATCGAACGGCGCGTTGTCAGCGTTCACCATCTACACGTCAGCGAAATCAACCAGCGCAGACTTTGTCAAAAAAGCAGGCAGCATGGCGGACCCGCTGTGGGAAAGCTTCAACCTTGCGTTCAATTCGATAACGCCAGCACTGAAGGATGCCACAGGCGACACCGTCACTGTCCAGAACTCCGGCGACAACTATGTGCAGGTGACCTTCACCGACTACCGCGGCAACCAGAAGACCGTACCATGGGCATACAAATCAACCAGCTCAGGAACCTCATTCAGCCTGCAGGACACGAGCGCCAAGGCCATACATGTGGTAGAGAATCAATCCATCGCACAGGACGAGTACTTCATCGTTGATGGAGGCCAGTTCTCGCACATGTACAAGGTAACCGGCGTGACCGTTGACGGCACCAGCTCCGCGAACATCGCCTTGTCAGACGTCATGTCAGGAACCTCGCTGACCGTAACACTCGGCACCGACGACTACGACCAGAAGGTCATTGACGGCCAGTCGTACTACTTCCAGGGTGTTGACGCCAGTACCGACACGTTCCTCGTCACCTGGGGTACCAACGCGGCGCGCAATGCAACAGGCTCTTACACAACGGTCTATCCAGTGATTAAGACGCAACGGGGCGGACGGCTTGCACTCACGACACCAAGCGCAGCCGTAGATATCCGACAAGGCCTGAACATCAGTTTGCCGACCGGCGCAGTGCAAGTATTGACATGGATCCAGGACGGCTCGATACGCCTCAACCTGACTGCGGTAAACAGAGAAGACAGCACGACCTCAGCATGTGCCAGCACGCCATGTCTGTCGACGTTGAACGTATCTGACGGGTCACTAACATCAGCGAACATAACCCTCGGCAGAACGTCAACAGGGGGGCTTGTCTACACCGTAAAAGGAGATAGAAACAGCACCCGTCTTAACATCACCGTGGTTGGCGGCTCAAGCGATGCGATCCTGACGCAGCCTGCAGTAGTCCTCACCGAAGAGAAGGATGATGCAGGAAACGAGTACAGCGTCGTCGTGCCTGCGACAACCGAGGCAAGCGGCAGCAACAACGTCGCCAAGGCAGACGCGCCGCGATTCACGCAAACCGTCACGGGCGTGTCGCTCGGCAGCAACTCGGACATCACGCAGTACGCAGACCTCTGGGGTACCTTCATCGAGCGGAACACCAACGGCCAGGACAAGGTCACCATCTACTACCCTGACGACCAGACAGTAGCAAACGTTTTCGTCCTGGCAAAAAGCGCTTCCGTCCTGTCATCGGGAGGCACTTCAGCGACAATGGTCAAGGAAGCGGTCCCGGTGAAGACTGCGGTAGCGAAACTGGACACCGAAGTTGGCAGCACTGAGAAGAGCACGAGCAACATGATCCTCGTCGGAGGGCCATGCGTCAACAGGCTCGTTGGCGACGTGCTCAGCGCAGCAGACGTCTACAACACATTCCCGGCGTGCGTAACCAAGTTCGAAAGCTTGGGGTACCCGGCAGGTACCGCAATGCTCAAGTACCTTGCTGACCCGTGGGGAACAACGAAAGCTGCGTTGATCGTGGCAGGCCACGGCGCTGCTGACACCAGAGCTGCTGCAAGCGTACTCATGAAGTACGACGACTTCGCAGGAAAGCTCAAGGGTGCCGAGGTCAAGGTTGCCGGAACAACGGTGACAGAAGTAGCGTAAGCTGCTTCTTTCTTTTTTCTTTTTCCTTCCTTTCCTTTTTCATTCCTCCTGCGCCAACCTACCACCAGTATGAGGCATCGGTCGAAAAGAGGGGGGCATGCGAACGGCTGCTCCAGATTTCCATAGAAGCGGTCATCGATGTGTGCAACGTGCTCGTTATCGAGCTCAAACTTGGTCTCCCTTCTGGAGAAAATGATATAGATAATTGCGCAGCTTATGCCGTATTATAGCAATACAAGGTGTGAAGCAAATGTATAATATCGGTATTATTTATTTGCTTCACTATAACGCGCAATTTTCTATAGGTGAATTGCAAATAATATCAGGACATATAGTGAACCAAGTAAATAATCAGGTATTATATCTTGGTTCACTTACACTCAAAAAGCAAAGCTTTTTGGTGCACCGGAAAACCTTGTTTTCCGCGTATAGCGGACAACAAAAGTACTATGTCGGTATTCTTTTGTTGGTCCACTATAACCAGTGCAATTCACCATATATTCGAGAAACTCAGAAAGCACGGCGTTATCTCTGTTGAGATGCTTGGGGCGCTGAAAAGAATGAGAAAGTTCAGAAACGTGCTCGTGCACCGCTATGGCATTGTTGACGACCGGAAAGTTTTTGCCAACATACAAGCGAACCTCAGCGACTTCATGCGCTTCAGAAAGGCAGTAGCTCGTTTTCTCAGAGCATTTCGATGATGCATACCTTGTCGTACCGCACTATCACCATTACTTAGTCACAAAATTGCTGCAATATAAAGTTTATATAAACAGGAACGTATTGCATACGTAATGGCTGCGAGCTCAACGGCTAACGTGGAAAAGCGGATTCTTGCGCTCCTCAACGAGCAATTAATGTCAACTTCAGCCATAGCCAAGAAGCTCGATATGCGCCGCGAGCTTGTTGCCGGCTACATGGAAGCGCTCAGGCATCAGGGAAAGGTGAAAATGACGAAGGTCGGGCACTCGAATGTGTTCAGCCCTGCGAAAATGAGGGGCAGATAAAATATATATACAAGGAAGAACGATAGATACTAGACGCGATGTAATTTCCGCGTAATGTTTTGGGGAAGCGAATGAATAAAACCCGAATCTTCAGCGTGCACGGTGCAGTACTCGTCATGCTTCTTGCGCTATCGGCGCCTGTGTTCGCGGGCGCGGTTATCCAGGGAGACATGCCGAACGCGATCACGCGGACCGTTGAGGTATACAACGACACGCAGTCGTCGCCGTGCGACGGCTCTGCGGACGGCGGCAGTGCACTGCTGATAACCGGCTCCGGAACCGGCGACTCGAGCTACGACGATGACAATGACTACAATGTCACGGCAAACCTTTCGACAGGAACCCAGTGGTCGTATATCTATTTCTGCGACGGCACGTCACGGATAACGAATTTAACCAAATACACTTCCAACACATCGTCCTATAACATTGACCTTGCGGACGTGAAAGACGACGGCAACGGCGTGCATGCAGCATTGAACAACGACTACGTGTTTGTCTGCAACAACCTTGAGGGTACGCAACTTGACACGGTGAGCGTGCAGATAAACACTGCTTCTGCCACTGACTATCAGCAGTTTTATCCTGTAGACGAGCAGAACACCACCGTCGCCTACGTATTCTTCGATGACGATACTACAAGCCCTTGTTTGTTCGACAACACCAAAACAGCAGGCAAGCGCATCAACGTGACGCGGTCTGCTGAGAACTACGGTGTACTTGTCCAATGGTCGCCTGAGCAGCGGGCAGTGGGCGACCTGCACCACGACCTCGACGATGCCGTCTTCCATCTGTTCGACTCGAACGGCGTCAGCATCGGCATGCTGAACCAGAGCCTCAATGCGAGCGCAGACGGGCAGGACGACGCGGATGATGATTACACGCTCTACTATGACAACCCGGCAAGCGGCGCGCTCACACTCAACATCACCCCGAGCGGCACTGCAATTTCCGCGGCATCCATCCTTACGGTGACCAACATCGCGAACAACTTCGCCACCGGCTATGACTTCATCCACGCGATAAAGAACACGACCGGCGGCATTGCCGACGACATCACGCACGTGCGCGTGCACCTGAACGTGACCTCGACGGGCATCACTTTGTCAACGCCTACGGTCGTTTCCGGCTCGGTGATGGTGTACAACCTGTACACGGACGTAGGAGCTACCGACACTCCTGTACTATTCCTTATCAATAATACGGTGGTGCTCAATAGGACAAGGGCGCTTAACTTCAGCGTCACCAATGTCGGCATGAATGTGACGCTATCAGCAGGCCGCGTTTCCGGCAGCGTCGCCATTGACCTCGGGTCGGGCAGCGACGACGAAATCGCCGTACACAACGCGAGCAACACGGCCGTCTGCGCCGACGCGAACACGCTGCAAATCCTCAATTCACACGTCGTCAACCCGCTCACCTCGTCAAGCCCTGACTACACGCAGTACTTCGAGGCTGACGCCTCGGCGACCTACCGCCTGCGCGCCGTCAGGGACAGGACATGGCATTCGTGCGGCAACACCTTCACGCTCTCCAACATGGCAGCGTCCGTTGACTTGGACGCTGAAATAAGCGGCGTGGCGCAGGCCAACATCGGCAGGATCGCGCTGGACGCGAGCGAGGGCAACGACATGTCGCCGGGCTCGACCGACGTCTACAGCGACAACTTCAGCAGCGGCAGGTATTATATTTTCTCATCCGATTCGACGGCGCTGTCGGCGCCAATGGATGCCGCGGTGGACGTGCTCTTCGCAGAGAGCGCCAACCAGACGATTACCGTGCTCGAGCGGGACAAGGACGTGACCTCAGGAAACCTGTCGCTTAACGTGTCGCAGGTGCACGGGTTCCTTCACCTGTCGCTCAATGACAGCTCGGGAGACGTCGTTGAGGTGTACACCGACGTCAACACCACCACCAGGAAGAGCAATACCGACAACACGGCGAATTCGACCGGCAGGAGAAGTACAGGATACACCGTGTACTTTGAACATGACTCGACCCTGTCGCAGCACTACCTGCGGTTCACCGACGCCAACACTACATATTATAGTTTCGTCAAGACAGTGGTCGGCAGCGGCCTCAACCAGAGCATCAACCTGACCAACCTCATCCACGGCAAGACGCCGGTAGCCAACGACGTGCCGGGCATCGACATCGTCTGGCTTGACGACGACGCGAGTCCCACGGACGATGCGCCGTTCTTCGCAGGCGACACGAATGTCACGACCGGCGAGTACCAGATATTCCACAACCAGACGACCGCGAGCTACCTCAACGCTGACGGCGACAACCTCACGTCAGACGGCGTCAACCTGTCGAGGGCATTCACGCCGTCGTCGGGGAACTCGACATTCGACGTTGCTCGCGTCATCGGCGACGTGCACGCGAACCTGCAAGGCAGCGCCAACGTCATGAGAATCTGCACGACCATCGCCTGCACGAACAGGACATCGGACAACAATACGCCGGTGAGCCTGACAGGGACCGACAATGACTACCGGCTGTACTTTGAGGTCCCCCTCGCAGGCACGACAGAAGTTATTTTGTATGTCAACGACAGCGATGCGACCGTCAATAATTATACGACCTACGTCAATATTTCCTCCAGAGCGATAGCGAGCATCAGCCCGGGCAACACCATCAGGCTCAACCTCACCCAGCAGCTCAACGGCACGACGCCGGGGTCGCTCGTCAGACTGTGGATGCGGACAGAAAATGGCGTGGCAAGCGGCAGGTGGAACTTCAGCGCCGACATCATCAACGGCAGCTACCGCATGTACCACAACTTCACCGCGAGCACGCAAGCTATACAATTCGACGAGAATACGGACGAGACGGGAACCAACTTCAATTACACCCAGAATATGGCGCTGAAAACGATGATTAACGTCAGTGAGGTCAAGGGCGACCTGCCGTCGCAGTTCGACGGCGACCGCGTTGAAGTGGAAGAGAACCAGAACCAGGCATGCAACGGGGCGGCATATTCATCGGACGCGGTGAGCGACGGCGGCAATCCTGATTACCGTGTCTATGTCGAGGCGAACGGCACGACGCGCTATGCCGTGTTCTGTGACGGCACCACGAGAGAACTGGAGCGCTCGACAGCCGCCAACAGCGGCGCCGCAGTGCACGACATTGACGTGTCGCGGATCTCCGGCAGCGTGCATCCTGACCTTCTCGCCTTAAATCAAATGTCGAACTTGGCTGACAATATAACTATCCACAACACCTCTACCTGTGTCGGCAGCGCGCTCTCGAGCGAGCCTGAGCAACCTGCATCTGATGTGTACGCACAGTACTACGAAACTGCCGCTGCAGGCACCACCTTCTACATCAACGCGACTGCTGTCGTCAACATAACTGTCGGAAGCGATTTCCCTAGCTTCAACTTCACGACATGCGCGAAGTTCACGACATCAGGGCCTGGCACTTCTGCCACGATCAACCTCACCGCCCTGCTCAACGGTACGGTGCACGCCGATGTCTTTAGTGTGGTGGTTGACAACAACACCGACAATTCCACGGACGCGTTCACCAACGTGGGCGGTGGCAGCAGGACAGGCGAATACAGGCTTTATACGTATACGATGGGTAACTCTGATTTTGTTTCTGCTTACAGTTTGCCTAATGCACTAGGAACGAGATTGCTCAACAGGAGCGTTAATCTTCTGGACCTTATGAATGCAACTCTCAATGTCTCAAAGGTAAACGGCACGCTGCACACAGACTTGGCGAACACAGCATCAGGCGATGCTGTAAGGCTCTACAGCGACGCGCTCTGCGGCACGCAGATTAGCAGCGAGGACCTGATAACGGCTGCTTCAACGAATTTCACGCAATACTATGCCTGGCCAAATGGCGGCGGCACATTGTACATGAGTGTTGTTGACGACAATGTCTTCAACAACTACACAACCTGCATAAACACAGAAGTAGTGATGGACACTGCAGGAGGCTCTGTAGCATACAATCTTACGGTAAAAGTAAATGGCACCCTTGCCAACGGGCTGACACAGATTTATCTTGACAACGACGGCAACAGCGCAAACTGGGAAGTCAACGCTACTGTTGTCACTGCAACAGCGCCTGACACCTTTGTCGCTTACTTTAACGGCTCATCCGATACGGACGTCAATTTCACTTCTGACAGCACAACATCGCAGCTTGTCAGGACGGCAAAGAACTTTGCTCCTGTGGGCGGCTCAGCCTCAACTAATTTCACATTCAATGTAAGCAGCGTGACAGGAGAGGCGCATACTGACCTGGAAGGAGTAGATGACAACGTAACTGTCTGGGACAGCAACACATGCGCTGTCAACCGCCTGAGCAGCGAGCCTGAGCATCCTTCCGACGCTTCAGGCGTGGACTATACGCAGTACTTTGAAGGGCAGGACGGGACAACGTATTATGCTAATGTCACATTCGGCGACGGCACAAATGTTTATTCGACATGCATGAGAGCCGGATTCACGCTCAGCAGCAATACAAACGCTTCAGTCGGCTTTGACAGAAAGCTCTCGGGAGAGGTTCCTGACCTGAGCAATGCAGTCCTTACAACAGATATCCTATCAGTTGGTGCAGATGTAGAAGGCTCAACAGCCATAGATTATCTTGCAATCGTTGCTGACAACGGTACAGACAGCCTGTACAGGATGTACGTGAACTCCACGCACGGAGGTTCAGGCGACATGGTCAATTTCTACAGCGATATTGCGTCAACACTCAGACTGAATAAAACAAAAAGCCTGGCATCTGACCTTGAAGTGAATGTTTCTGTCGTATACGGGGAAACCCACGAGGATCTGGAAGCTGCGGGCAATACGATATTTGTTTGCGATGAAATAGCTTCCTTTAGCAGCTTTGGTGTCTGCGGCACGGTTGCGCATTCAACCATCCTTGAGGAGCCTTCAAACAACAAATATACAAGCGCCAATGACTTTGAGGTCTTCTTCGAGCAGGAAGACGGGGATACGGGATACTTCCTCCAGGTGAACGACAGCGAGGGCGTGAGCCAGTTCTTCAGCTACCGGAACTTCACATCTACGGCAGGCAGCACTGTAAACGTATCCGTGGACGGCAAGCTCATGGGCAACGTGACAGAATCGTACAATACGGCACTCAACATATCAGACGTGAATGTCACCATCAAGGACAACGGCAACGCCAACGTCCTCGCGACCACCATCACAAACAACACCGGCACGTACCGTCTGTATGCCTCCGTGATAAACGTGGTCGACATACGATTTGACAAGTCTAACTACCTGACAAAGGATTCAGTTACGAACGGCGATGGCGCGACGCCTGACCTCAACGATGTGACGCTGAGCGCCTCGATCAACACAACGCTCGACACCGGCGTCAAGGTCATAGTCCGCGATTACAATACCAACGACCTGGTAACCGATGCCACGGTAAGGCTGTATAACTGTACCAGCACCACGGTAAGCTCATGCACGCAGACGCTGCTGCTGTGCGGCGCGCCTTCGGGCAACTGCCAGAGAACAGGCGACAACACTGCAGGCAGCGGCCAGAACGGGCAGTACAACTTCGCCAACATAGGGAACAGCTCATACTTCCAGATAAAAATAACAAGAACCAACTACACTGATATCGTAGACCCTGACCCTGCTTCGGGAACAGGCGCGACATACCAGATAAACGGCTCGGTGTTGCCGCAGGGACTGGCTACTGATTACACGTACTTCCTCAGACCTCTCGGCGCAGGAGTGCCTTCGTTATCGGACCCTAATGATACAGCCGTCACCGCAGACAACACGCCTACATTTTCGTGGTCTTCCGTAGCAAATACCCTGATGTACGAGATACTCGTAGATGACGCTTCGGACTTCTCGTCTTACAACATCACAGCAAACGTTTCGACAACGAGCTTCACGCCTGGCACGGCCATAGCTGATGCAAAATATTACTGGAAAGTCCGCGCCTACAACAGCGCCAACCAGTCAGGCTCGTGGTCCGCTACAAGGACGCTGACCGTTGACGTTACCGCGCCTTCATCGGCGACATTAACACGGCCGTTCGCCGGCCATAACCTAAGCGGAAGCATACTCATCAATGCGTCAGGCGCTGATGCAACGGCAGGCATAGACAGGGTGGAATTCTTCAAGAATGACTGCGGGTCCGGCCCTATAGGCAATGCAACAGCCCAGCCTTACGAAGTCACGTGGGCGACAACTGCCGCTGACGACGGCGGCTCAAGAATAATCTGCGCCCGTGTTATAGACAAGGCAGGCAATTCGCTCAATGCAAGCGCTGTTAACATAACCGTTGACAACACCAACCCCACCGCTTCTGTTACGTCGCCTTCAAATGGCATGACCATCAATGGGACATGGATACTAACGACAACCGTTTCTGACGGCAGCGGCTCCGGCATCAACAGGGTGGAGTTCTACATCGACGGCGCATTGAACTTCACTGATACTACGTCAACGTACGACTTCAGCTGGGTCACAACGCTCGTCGGTGACGGTTCTCACTCAATAAAGGTCAAGGCGTATGACAACGCCAATAACAGCGTTGAGTCGTCCATTGTTTCAATCAATGTTGACAACGGCGCTCCTGACTCTGCTGCCATAACATCGCCTGCAAACAATTCCGTAGTTATAGGCAGTGTAGACTTCGTCGTGGCTGTATCTGATGCAATTGACGTGAAAAATGTAACGTTGTACAATGAATCAGGCGTCGTAGGCACCGATACCTCTGCTCCTTGGAGCATTGCATGGGCTACTACAACAGCCAATGATGGGAGGCGTGCTGTCTGGGTAGTTGTTTCTGACAATGCCAACAACACACTGACTTCAACTAACCTGACAATAACCGTGGACAATACAGCGCCTACCGTTAACATAGTTGACCCTGTTGCAATGAAATACAGGAGAGGAGGGCAGGCGCTTAACGTCACTTATACGATTACGGAAGCTAACCCTAGCAGAGTTGTTATCAACATCACCAACAGCTCGACAACTGTCGGCACGCTGACTGTATCAAGCCCTGGCTCAGGCACAAGGACTGATGTTGTAACATTAGCTGTGAATGCTGCTGAGGGCACGTACAATGTGACCGTTACTGTTTACGACTCAGTCAACCAGTCAGGAACTGATACGGAAGTGGAAAGGGTTATTGTCGACAACACGGTGCCTAGCGCTTCGGTATCATCGCCTTCAAATGGCATGACCATCAATGGGACATGGATAATTACGACGTCGGTAAGCGATACAGGGGGCTCTGGCATACAGCAGGTCGAGTTCTACATCGACGGCGCATTGAACTTCACTGACACGACTTCGACGTATGACATGAGCTGGACGACTTCACTGACAGGAGACGGAGCGCACTCGATAAAGGTAAAGGCTTACGACAACGCTGGCAACACTGTTGAATCATCCATTGTATCGGTCACCGTTGACAATACCGCACCTCAGAGCGTTGCCATTACCAGTCCTGCAAACGGTTCGGTTGTTACCGGAGCTGTCGTAATAATAGCTTCTGTAGCTGATGGAATAGCTGTCAAGAACGTCACATTCTACAACGAAACGGATATCATAGGCACTGATACGTCCGCTCCTTGGAGCGTGACATGGTCGACAAGCGCAGTTAACGATGGAACACGAAGAATATGGGCTGTTGTGGCAGATACTACAAACAACACGCTTGCATCGCAGAACATGACGGTGACTGTCGATAACACCGTGCCAAGCGACATATCATCTGTCGAAGACTCTGGCGTATGGGACACAGACGGGGTTGTCACATGGAACTGGACAGTGCCTTCTGACGGCTCCGGTTCGGGAATAAGCTACTACACCGTGGAGCTTAACAGCACAGCAAGCGGCACTTACGCAATACTTGTCGCAAACACGTCATCTACCTCGTATACCCAGTCAGGACTTGTTGAAGGCGGCAATTATTCGCTGAGGGTGCGTGCTGTTGACAGGGCAGGACTGACGTCCGGTTTCGTTGCATCAAATGGCATAAGAATAGACATAACGGCGCCTACGTTCACGTTCAACAACAACTCTTACGGGCCTTACAATGCAGACCAGGGAAGCATCGTCGATATAGACTTTTCTGATAATTACCAGCTGAGCTTTGTCCAGTACAAGGTCAATGCAAACGGCACGTGGGTCAACGTAGCATCCAGCATCGGAGCTGCAACCTATGCCACCAACTTCAATGTGTGGTCGAGCAACAACACGCTGGAAGGCCAGAACAGGATTTACGCAAGGGCGCAGGATGCTGCAGGCAATAACGTGACCTCTTCAGAGTTCGCCACGTTCACCAAAGATACCGTCAACCCGGCGGTTGTTATAAGTAATCCTGTCAGTGGCAGCGTGCTCGGAACGAATGTCACGCTGACCGTCCTCACGGGCGAAACCGCCACCTGCACGTACAATATTACCACGAGCACTGCACCGAGCATGGCGACCACCGGAACTACCGTCCATGAGCAGAACCTCAGCAGCCTGACAAGCGGCTCGAAGACCGTAGGCGTAAGCTGCACTGATTCGGCAGGAAATAATGCCAACAGGTCGGTTACGTGGACGGTTGACGCCCAGAGCACGCCAACGGTCATGAACATCACCCTCGGCGATGCTGACAGAATCATCAATGGCAGCACGACGGTAACACTCAGCGCAACCAATAACCTTTACACGCTCAGCAGCGTATACTATGAGATAGAAAACGTGCGCATAGGGAACATCAGCGTGGCGACCGACGGAACCTTTGATGAGGCGAGCGAGGACGTCAATTTCACTATGGCTGTCAGCTCAGTCGCTGACGGCGACAGGACGCTCCGCGTCTGCGTGAACAACAGCCAGGGCATTGCCGGCTGCAACGCAATCGTCTTCACGCTCGATACCGTAGCGCCTGCCATAACCATCAGTGCGCCGGCGAACGCGACCCTGAGCGACGCGACGCCGACCGTCACGTTCACTGTCCAGGACAACGTATCAGCTTCAAAGGTGAATGTAACGTCCATTGCGCTTGCCGACAGCCTCAACGGAAGCCTCGGCTTTTCAGGAGCCCGCTGCGACACCAGCGACAACGGCAGGACCTACAACTGCTCGTTCGATTCGTCAACGACGCTCTCTGAAGGCGCACACACCATAACCATCAATGCATCAGATATCGCAGGCAACCAGAGAAGCAGCACAAGAACCTTCACCATGAACACGACCGTGTATGTGAACACTATCAACGTGACAGCAGATGATACAACGGCAATACCAAACGGCTATGACTACTGGCAGTGGACCATACGGGTGAATTCAAGCAGCCAGAACATCAAGTTCACGCTCGCGAACTGGGCTTCCGGTGCCAATTCAATCAGCGTTTCAGGAAACGACATGACGACGATAACGCACAACAGCACGGCGTACAACATCACGACGAGCATGGCAACTGCGGCGAACATCACGCTTGTTGATGATGATTCTGCAGTGGCGGGCTACCAGGCAAACCTCACGCTCAAGCAGAAGCTGCCGACGACCACGGTTTCAGGGTCATATTCAACGACGTATTCGCTTCAAAATTCATAGTGGATAGCATGAGGGGTGGGGGAATCCTTTGTTTAGTTGTTGTTTCTTTACTTTTCGCGTCTGTCGGCTCGGCTGAAACAACGACGGGTCCGGCAAACGGAACAGCAGGCCCCGGCGGCGACGCAGGTCCTTATGGAGGCGGCACCTACCTGCTCAGCAACGGCGATGCCTGCACTGCCGCATCGACAAACTGCCCTTCAACGAACGATACGTGCATGGACGTATCCTGCTCATCAGGTTATTGCGTGCATAACGTGTGCCGCTCCTCTGACCCGACCTGCGGCGACGGTTACTGCGATTCCGGCGAATCGTGCACCAGTGACAATTCCGGCTGCTCGTCGGGCAGGGCGTGTACCAACGGGTGCGTCGAATCGAGTGGCGGCGGGGGAGGCAGCAGCGGCTCTGCGAGCACCGTTTCTGCCACGACTACGACGACTGTTCCTGCAACGACGACAACCACCACCCTTCCTCCGGTGCAAAATCTTGGAACGCCTGTTGAAGTGACGGAACAAGCAACGGTCACTGAAGTCGTTATGGTCGTCCCTCCTGAATCACTTGGACTCACCGAAGTCAATGCAGGGACCGTCAAGGTCGAGAAAGTTGCCGAAGCAAGCGTCGTGACGTCTGT
This sequence comes from Candidatus Aenigmatarchaeota archaeon, assembly GCA_016193585.1. Classification (GTDB taxonomy): domain Archaea; phylum Aenigmatarchaeota; class Aenigmatarchaeia; order GW2011-AR5; family GW2011-AR5; genus JACPRW01. The sequence continues at coordinate 216,212 of JACPRW010000003.1, read as the reverse complement.
TGTCACGGAGCGCGTCGAGCAGACGGTAGACCAAGCGCTTGCCACTGCAGTGACCGAAACCGCAAAGGAGGCACTGCAGGAAATCAAGCAGAACATGCAGTCGTCCTCGTCCCAGCCGGTCTTGGTATCGAAGAGCGTGGAAGTGTTCCTTGTCACTGCGAAGGATACGGGCAAATCGACGACCGTTACGAAAGTAACGCTGTCATTCTCGTCGCCGGTTGATGCAACGAACATCAAGGTTGTCGAGGTCATACCGAAATCAGTCGCGGCGAGTGCGAATGACCTCGTGTTCCTCGGCCTCAAGCCGGTTATATTACAAGCAGACCCCATCGTGCAGTGGTCTTTTGACGAGGTGAAGAAAGGGGAGAGCAAAGATATGTCCTACACCGTCAAAAAGAACCTGACCAAGATAGAGTCCACCACCATTGCCGCAGCTACTCTCGCTCCGGCAACGACCACGACCATCCGCCCGACAACAACCACCGTGCCTTCGCAGGCGACAGGTCAGGACAACTCCGTCATATTCCTTCTTCTTGCGGGCATTGTCATAGCAGTGTCGGTATACCTGTTCATACGATACTACCATTAGCTGCCGCCCTAGCTCATCAACAGGTTTTTATGCATTGTTGCGCAAGTAGTCCCGGTGTTGTCGTGCATAAAGCATCGCTCCTCGTCGCGCTCGTTCTTGTAGCAGGCTGTACGTCGCCGGCGCCTGTCAAGGAGATAACGATTCCCGGCCATGGCTCGCAGGTGTATGTGTTCACGCATGACATCCGGGAAGCTTCAAAGGTTCCTGCCAATGACGAGACAGGGATACGAAGCCTGTTTACGCAGGCCGATGCTATAACCATCGTTTTTGATGGTTCAAGCTCCACGGACAACGGCTATTTCCAGGTCGTGTCCATCAACGTCATCGACAAGCTCAGGACGTACTTCGCCTACGAGGGCAAGGTGATGCGGTTCAGCCCGGCATACTATCTTGGCGACACGTGGTACGACGCTGACGGCGAAATAGAGAAGCCGAATCTTACCGACGCACTCTGGCTCATGGGACCGGACACCGGCGCCGCCGAAACATCGCTCACGCTCGACGGTAGTATCGTGTATCTTCGGGGAACGAGCTACAAGAACCTGACGCTGGCCGGCGACAAGCTCGCGCTCGTCGTCATGAACGTGCGCATCTAATTTCTATGTGTTTGAAAGCAGGTAGTTCGGCACGACGCCAAGGATATAGTTCTGCGAGATGAAGCTGAGCAACAGGATGGCCAGCAGCACCATGCCGGTGATGTAGAAGGAGTTCTTCATCGATTCCCTGAACTTAATTCTGATGCCCAAGGCGAGGAAAAAGAGCGACCATGCCAGTGCCATTATTTTTATCACCAGGAACGGCACCCAACCCATGAGGAACATGGGCGTGAAGGAATAGCTGAGCAGGAAAAAGCTCTTCGGCATGTTCTGGCTGAAATGCTTGAACCTGGTAAACGTTGCCGTGATGAAAGCAAGGATGACGGCGAGAATGACCAGCCCGCCGCTTATCGAGAAGAAGTTAATAACAATCGACTGCAGGTGCCCCGCCTTCGGTATGTACTGCGTAATGCCTGCCATTATCGACAGCTCGTTGAGCGTTGCGAACAGCAGCACGAAACATGCCGCATAGGCAATCATTTCTGCGGTACGCTCCTTTTTCCTTGTAAAGAAGTCGCTGGGATTGTCGAGGAGTATCTTGTTTTTAAGCAATCTTCTCACCCATACTTCAAGGCAAGAATAGGCGCTGTCAGGAAGCCTACACCGAAGAATATGACCCATGTCGCCTGCACGTTGTAGACAGGGTTGGTAAGCGAGGTAAGGCCTGCGTACAAGGAAACCAGACCTATCAGCGCTTCAATCCAGTAGCGTCCCATAAGCTTCACGTAATCTTTCCTGCCTGCGGAGCGCGGCGTCCTGAAAAACGCGGATTTCCTCCCGATGAACGCGCTGGCCGCAGCTATAGTGAAGTTGACCGCGAGTCCGTATACCGCGAAGATGTACATGAACAGCCGCTTCATCGATATCTTTTCATCGGCCATCTGAACGAAAAGGAGCGCGGAGAACGAGCTGAGCGTGAATCCGACGCCGAATATCCATATAGACCACGGCTCGTACATATGAAAAATAGGTATGCGGAACAGCAAATGCGCCACCATGAGAAGGTCTATGGCAAGTATCGCGGGGCCCAGCACGTACGTCGAACATGACAACAGGTGTTCAAGCTTCCTTGTTTTCGATGGTATCCGCAGTATCATTCTCCACCTGAGCAGCAAGGTGTGCGTGGTGCCGTGAGCCCACCTGAACGTCTGGCCGGCAAGACCAGTGAACGTCGTGGGAAGCAACCCCCTGCACTCCACCGGATTGATGTACTTTGAAATGTAACCACTCGCAAACAGCTTGGTCGACAAGTCGATGTCCTCGGTAACCGTTTCTTCTGGCCAGCCTCCCATCTGCCTCAGGGCACGGCGCCTGATAACGCCGCCTGAACCGCAGAAAATGCCGAGCTTGCGCATGTCCTTGCTTTTCATGATGGCGCCGAAGAAGAGGTCGCGTATCATCCGTCCTATCCCGGTTATGGTATTTGTCCTGTCGTTCCGCTCCGCGTTCCGGGTCTGAACAAAGGCGACGTTGCTGTCGCTCATGAGGACTTCGACGCAGTGCGCAAGGAACGACGGCTCCGGCATGTCGTCCGCGTCCAGGAGCGCGATGACGTCGCCTTCGACACGAGCCTCTGCGTCGTTCAGCGCTCCTGCCTTAAAGCCCCTCCGGTGATTCCTATGCACAAAAACAACGCCCTTTTTCCTGCACAGGCCGTGTATCCTTTTGACGGTCATTGCGTCTGTGGAGTCGTCAGCGACGACGATTTTGTACCGGTCTTTCGGGTAGTCCTGCCGCTTGCATGCGTTGATAGTTTCGGCAAGTACGCGCACCGGCTCGTTGAAGGTCGGGATTTGTATGGTCACGAACGGGACGGAAGACATCGAGGCGATGCCTTTGTACCTCGGGTGCTTCCATTCGGTCGCGCAGAATACCGAGTGATAGAGATAGATGCTGAACATCGCGCACAGTATCTCAGCTCCAATGAGCACGGTGTTGAAAAGCACTTCTCCCTGTGTCGCCAGCTTGGGGAAAACGAACAGTATTTCGTATGCAAAGTAAAACGACGCCAGGGAGACCATTGCCCATAATATTATAGTGCTCCTTCTCATGCATTCACCATGCTTGTGCGCACTGCCTTTGTTATAACTTATGAGAAAGTACCTTTAAAGGGCTTAATAACGCTACATTTAACGTATGAATGTAGGGGAGGCGCCTTCTCTTGCACTGGCGGTTGCGTTCTTTGCTGCGGCGCTGTTGCCACTGTTTTTCAGCACCTGGGACCTTGCCGGCTTCGATTATTTCAGCAACGCCACCGAGTTGCGCCTCTATGAACGGGACTACCTACTATACGAAGGTCAGCCTCTCTGTTTCAGGTACGCTGCCGAAACGGACGGTTCTATTCTTGTTAATGGCACGTCAGCATCCGTCGTTTCGGCAAACCCTGTATGCATCGACGTCCCGTACGGTGCACTCAATATTTCTGTCAGCAGCGGCGGACGGAGCGTGTGGTTCCTTACGGAAAAACGTTTCGAGAATCCGCCGGAAGCTTCAGACAGCGCGGTGCAGGTTACCGTGCAGCCTGAGGCGCGGCAGTACGAACGCGTCCCTGTCCGCATCACCGCCACGAATGGCATGAACAAAGGCCGCGTCAGCTACGTGTCACTGCTCGCCGACAACGAAACAGTACGGGAAATGCCTCTTGAACTCATGCCGGGAGAAACCAGGACGGTTACCGAACATATCCGCATCAGGCACGCAGGAACAAATATCATTACTGCACGTCTCGACACTGGTGAATCTGGCGAAGGAGCAACATCTGCCGAACCGCGCTTTTCGTTCCCCCTTCTTGCACTCCTGCTGGCCGTTCCGGGCCTGCTGCTTTTCAGAAAACATGAAAATAACGCACTGCACATCATTGCGTTCTCGGCTGCGTGCCTTGTTATTGCCTCGTCGTTAGCCGGACTGGCAGACTTAACGTACGTCGTTCCCGTGCTGGTCATTATGGCGCTTGCCGCCCTTCTTTTCAGCAATCGATTTGCTGCGCAAAAACCACTTACCAGGATTGATTACCGGTTTCTGTTCATCATGCTGGCTGTCGTGCTGGCGCTCGCTGCGGTGCCATCACTGTTCTTTCCGTCCGGCATCACGCCATGGAACGTCTATTATGAGCGGCAGGCAGACGAAACGTTCTACGAGCACAAGGTCCCTGTGTACGACCCGCTCAGCTATGGAGGCAGGCCCCTCAGCTTTCCGCACGGTTACTTTGCATCAAAGGCGGCGTTCTTCTGGCTCACCGGGCTTGAGCCGGGTACGCTTGCGACGTCATTGTTCGGCCTTTTGGCGAATGCGCTTCTTGTCTGCTCCATGGCGTATTTCACCGGCGTTCTCGGACTGCGTCATGCGGCGCGCGCGGTATTCATCCTCTCGTTTGTCATGGTATTCTTCGTCTTTGTGCTGCTCGCCGCGAATCTCATGCACGTGCTTTCACTGGCACTGCTGTTCTTTTCCCTTGCCTATGCAGTGCAACGACAGCACCTTCTGTCCGGCATCATGCTTGGCGCATCGGCTATGGTGCATCCTTTTTCATTGGTCCTCTTCCTGCTCTTCGCGGCGGGCCTGCGGTTCTACCGGCAGGAAACGGTTGACCGCACCGTAGCCGTGCCGTTCCTCCTTGGCTCGGGCTTGTTCGGAGCGCTCTATGCGCCAACGCTCATCGCCGTTGGCATGCCCTACGAGAATGCGCCCCAGGAATGGGGTTATCTGGTTCATTGGGGCATCAGCTCGCTGTTTGGCGAGCTCGCCTTCTCCCTGCCGCTGGTGCTCCTTGCTGCATGGTTCTCCAGAAACAACAGGAAGCTGTTCGCGCTGTTCGCCGCGCTGCTCGTCCTGTACATGACCGTTTCATTCAGGCTCAACGTCGCCCTCGCCTTCACGGGCAGCCTGCTGCTGGCGCAGTGGGCCTCGGAAAACAGGCGCATCGTCCCTGTCGTGATTATCATGCTGCTGCTCAGCATGATTCCGTTCCTGTACACGATGACCGGCTTCAAGCGGCCCTGCGACGATGTTTTCCTGACCGGCGAATGCCTCGGCGCAATGGAGTACCTCTCGATGCATTCCGGCAGCAGCACCGTGCTCGCGCCGCTGCGGTACGGCCACGCCATCACCGGGCTTGCAGGGCTCAAGGTCGTCGCGGACCCGTACGTGGAGTACTCGGATAACGCACGCCTCACGGACGTGCTGCGCTTCGAATCTGAAAGAAACCTGTCGATTGCGGAAAAATGGGGCGCGGATATAGTCGTCGCAGAACATTATGGCTGCGACCGCGACCTCGTCTACGACAACGGCCATGTGCGCATCTGCTGGCGAGGGTACTCATGAAACGAACGTATGCATACGCGGCAATTGTCCTGGTGTCCCTGTTCTGGCTTCTGTTCCTTGGCACGAACAGGGGATACTGGTGGGACGAGCTCGTGTATCTTGAATTGGGAAAGAACGTGCGCAGCGGTCTCTACGAGATGAATTCCGGCCAGGAGTCGTTCAGGCCGCCGGTTTTTCCCCTTACCGTCGCCGCCTTCCTGCCGTTCGGGGAACTGTTCCTCAAAGTGGTTGTTATTGCATTTGCTATTGCCGCCTGCATGCTTCTGTACATGTGCATCGAACGGCTCGACAAGCGGGCTGCTTTGATTTCGCTGCTGTTCCTGGGCACATCGCCGCTGTTTTTCTTCTTCGGCCACCGCTTTCTTGCTGAAACCGCAGGCGCATTCCTTGCGCTCCTTTCGGCGGCCGTTTTTTTCTACAGCATGCACAACGAAAAATATCTTGTTGCTCTCGGTCCCGTACTTGGCCTGAGCATACTCGCCAAGTACCAGAACATCCTTCTGATTCCGGCATTCGCTGCGTTTCTCGTATGGAAACGACGGTATGGTTTGTTGCGGTCGAACTACGCTCTTGCTTCGGCAATTGGTTTTGCCGCAGTAATGGTGCCATTTATCGCTTTTGAAGTGCACGCATACGGCTCCTTGCCGAACTTTATCCACGCGCAACTGTTCGATGACATGCAGGGGCTGTATGGTTTGTCGAGCCAGACGCATTTCTACGGTGCCTGGCATTACTATGCATCGAACGCGGTGCAGCTATTCGGCCTTTCCGCGCTGTTCATGGTTCCGTTCCTCCTGAAGAAAAGGAAAAGCGATTTTGAAATGCTCCTCCTGATTACAACGGCGCTTGCGCTGCTCTTTTTCTCATTCATCATTTTCCGGAAGGAAGCTCGGTACCTCATCTCCTTCTCGCCGTTCTTCGCTGCCTGCTTCGCGTACGGGCTTCTGGAACTGCGGCAAGCAGGCAAATGGATGATGACCGTGGCTCTGCTATTCGTCGCCGCAAATGCGGCCCAGTCGTATTTCCTTGTACAGGACGGCGCAGACGACGGGGAGAACGTGCGGAACGCGGCGCTCTTCGTCCGGGGAATTAATGAAACAGTCGTCGTCGCAGACTACTATCCGGCGATAAATTATCTGGCTGACAAAAAGGCGGTGCGCTTCCCTGAAAACGAAAGCGACCTTGCCGCGTACGACACCTATGCGGTCGCGGCGAAAGAGGTGCCGTTCACGCCGGCATACGCGTTCAACAACTCGAACGTGGTCGCGCGGTTCGGGAGTGGATGGGACGAGGTTATCATCTACAGAACACCCTAAGCAAATAATTTTTCTACGCACTTCGCGAAAAGCCACGCAGCGATTTCAAGCCCCTTCACAACACCCATCCTGGCGCCGTACTCATACGTCACGTTCACCGGCACCGAGCTCACGGACAAGCCGTGTTTCGCCGCCTCAATAGCCATTTCGGATTCGAAGAAATAGCCGCTTTTCTTGAAGGTGAGATTGCTGAAAGGGCTTTTCCGGACTCCGCGGAAACCGGAAAGGACGTCGGGAAAATGCCTTCCGGTGGCGAACGATGCCGCCTTGCTTGCGTACCAGTTCGCGAGCCGCCGGTGCAGCGGCACGGTTTTCATGTTCCTTGACCCAATGACGATGTCCGCAGACTGCAGTGCACTGATTATCCGCGGAATATCCTCCGGCCGGTGCTGTCCGTCGCCGTCGATGAACACACAATATTCATGGGTGCTGTGCCGCATGCCCTCCAGGCAGGCATTTGCTTTACCCATGTTTTTTGGCAGCCGAACGACCTTTGCTCTACAACGCTGCGCTTCTTCGGCGGTGTTATCTGCAGAGCCGTCGTCAACCACGACGACCTCGTAGCCGCGAGGCATCCGCGACAGGAGCGCCGCAATGCGCTTGCCTTCGTTGTACGCAGGCACGATGACCGACGCTTTCATATCATAGCATTGGCAGTCAGCTTCTTATAGCAGATTGTAATAATAATGGAACTTTATATCACAATCTGCTATAGGGAAAGAACATTGTAAAATGTTCCAAAATCAATGTTCTTTACTATTTAGTATGTTCTTTACTATTAAACGGTTTCTTGCAAATCTCATTGAGCAGGACTGTCGCATAGCTTCCCTTCGGAAGGGAGAAGACGAGCTTCACGGTAGTGCCGGTTGGCGTGCAGCTGACCGACGTCCTCACGAACAAACTTCGTTCGCCGCCCCTGCATGAAAGGCGGAGGTCGGGAAATCCAAAATCGCGCGCGGCTATTTTTTCCTTTGTGACAATTTCCCTGAGAATCCTGTCTGGAACGCTCTTTCCGATCCTCGTGTCAGCGCCAAAAATCTTCGCTTCCCTGAAATACGGCTTGTCGTAGTGTTTCACGTACCTGTTCAGCGTCTCGTTGAACAGCCATGACTGGTAGGCGTTGACGAAAAACTTGAGCCTTCTTTTTGGTACATGGCGCATGTTTGTCAGCTGCTTGCCGTACTGTTCGTTTATCAGTTTGAGCGCACGCTTGTACGACCTTTTCACCATCATTTTGCCGATTTCATGATTGTTCCCTTTGCTGCCGAAGCGCTGCGAGCCGAAGTAATTCGGGATGCCTTCAGCAACTTCCCCGATAACTTTCATGTGCCTCGTGTCGCAGCCGTGGAGCAGTATCTCGAACTCGTTTCCCAAAAGGCTGCCGGGAGAAAGCCATGTCTCGCACGGCGAGACATGAATGACCGAGGGATTTTCAAGGTGGCATGGAGTATAATTTTTGACGGTGAAATACTGGTAACTTACCGAAAATTTGTCCTTGAGTCCTGCGAGGCCTATTTCGCCGCGTGCGTACGGCTTCAGGCGCCGCAACGCCTCGGCTGTTGGTATGCCGCGCTTCCGTATGTGTAGGAGGATATATTTCTGCTGCTGGAATTTCCTGAGGAGTTTCGGGTGGAGGATTTCCCTGACGACAAAATCCTCGGGCGTTTCGAGCACACCGCCGATTCCGGGATTTTTTGTCCAGCGCCTGAAACGAAGCTTCATGGGATTAATAGAATATAGCTTTGTTTTAAAAGTAGTCCTATGCACAAAAAGTAGTTCGATTTATTTATATCAACCTTCTTCTGTCATCGCTTGTTATGTTTCCAGAATTATATTTAACCACTTCATCCCACATTATTCTACCTTTTTTGTCACAGAACTCTCCTATAAACTGTTTTGTGAACCGGTTGATAAGCTCTGCTTTTTTGATTAGAAACTCGTTGTTAAGTTCTTTGGCCTTGTGGCCGAGAGGCTCGATTATTTCTGTGTATAAATTTTCATTGCCGCTAATCATGTACCACAGATTCTGTCCGCAAATTTGCTTGATAATCCCTCTCTTTATGGTCGTTCTGGCCTTTCCATAGCATATGCCCAATATACAGAAGACACTGCTCACATGTGTAGATTGGCTTAAGACTCGGCTAGCCGTTTTGAAATCGTGTTCTAAGGCTTGCCACTGACTGCTGTTGCCCCAGTTTACACCTGATTTGATGCTAACAAGAAAACGCGCATTGTCTTTTGTGTATTCAAAATCTATGCCAGGCGCAGAAGATTTAGAAGCTCCGAGAGTTTTCTGGGATACATAGAGTGCAAGATTTTCCAAAAAGGTTCCGAATATTTCTTCTTCAGAGGAAGATAATTTGGCATCTAAAAGGGCTTCTATCAATTCCTGTGCCGTAAGTATGTTTTTGGCCCTAAACAAGTAAGGGTTCTTCTTTTTTAATAAATCTCTCAAGTCCGTGTCCTGAAGACTTTTCAGCCTGTTTATGTGAAAATTTACTATGTTTTTCTCCACGTACGTGGATACTTCCCTGAGCTTCTTTATTGGTTTCATTATGGAATCTTAGTTCTGCCAGTTTCTTATACTTTTCAACGACGTCAATCATCAAATAGTTTCTCTTAAGCTGAATACATGCTACTGCCGTTGTGCCTGAACCTGCAAACGGGTCTAATACAAAATCGCCCTCTTTTGTGAAGAGCTTTACGAACCATCTAGGCAATTCGGTAGGAAAAACTGCGCTATGCATCTTGTTTCCGCACTCTGTGGAGAGGTGCAGGACATTGTCGGGATAAACCATATTTCTTCCTACCCAATTAGCTATTCTCTTTCCAAACCCACTTCCGACTCGTGAAGGGTCTCTAATCTTATCTGTTTCGCTTAGATTCTTGAGCCTAGTTTTGGCCCAGTCTCCTATTGGCATCATAACTGCTTCTTGATACATTTTGAATTTCTTGCTCTTGTTGAATTGAAGACAGCGCTCCCAACCATCTCTGAATCTATTGGGCCATTTTCCAGGATGCGTATTTTTCTTATGCCATATGAACTCCTCGGTCCAAATCCATCCCTGTTTCCTGAGTTCTTTTATCAGGTCAATCACGTAGGGATGTCTCTCTCCGTCTACTGATTTTTCCTTTATGTTAAGTATGAAAGTGCCTGTCGGCTTTAGAACTTTGAGAAACTGTTCTGCTCGCGGCAAGAACCACTCTACATAGTCGTCAGGATGTATGCCGCCATAAGTGTTCTTTCTGCTGTCGGCATAGGGCGGCGAAGTAACTATCAGGTCAACTGTATTGCTTGGCACCTTTGCCAAGATATCCTTGCAGTCTCCCACAACGTATTGGTTAATGAAATTCGTTTGCATATTTTTCACATCATAGTAAAGTATTTAGCGTATTCGGTTTATAGTGGACCAACAAAAGAATACCGACATATTACTTTTGTTGTCCGCTACACGCGGAAAACAAGGTTTTCCGGTGCACCAAAAAGCTTTGCTTTTTGAGTGTAAGTGAACCAAGATATAATACCTGATTATTTACTTGGTTCACTATAAATCCTTTTCCCGGATTCCGGATTGTATTGGGATGCAATACGGTATCGTTGGTCATGGCTCTTACATTCCCTCCCTGCGTATAAATGTCTAGCAGATAGCCAAACCCGGTACACTGTGAAGCCTTCATGAGCCGTTGTGACCGTTATAAGCGCTTCCCCTGATAATCAAAGAGATGCACGAACTTGGAATTGAGACATTTTTCTCTGCACAAAAAGTGTGGGCAATAAGACTTGGGCAAAGCTATAGAATGCCTTAATCATTTAAGCAGCGGCAGGCTGCCGGTGACTTTGTTCACTGCCGCCTCGTCTGCAGGGCCGATGCCCAGGCATGTTATCGTCCCGGGGGACAGCTCGGTCATGCCCGCGTCGCTGATGAGCGCATGCGGCAGCCTGAGCCTGATGCATGCGTCCCTCAGCTGCATGAGCAGCGCAATGTCCTTTGCCTTGAGCACGACTTTCTTCTGGCCGTCCTTTGCCCACTGCTGCAGTGCAGGTCGCTTTGCCGCCGAAGCTGCGGAGTAGCTCGCATGGCTGCATTGCACAGCCAGCTTGCCCCTGCTCATCTTCACGTCGCTGCGCACGACCAGCGCCTGCTTCATCATACGTTACGACCTCAACGCAGCGCGTATGCGCTGGAACGCGGTCGCGTTCGCCATGACCGCTGCTATACCTATGACGTACACCAGATATAAGGTGCTTGCCGCCCCTGCGAGCAGCGCAAGGAAAAGGAGCGCCATCCGCTCGGGCCGCTCGAGCATGCCGATTGCGAACTCCTGCCTCACCAGCCCCTTTTCCTTTGCTGCGGCCTTTGCATAGGTGGTGAGCATACTTCCGAACACGTACGCTGCAACCCATGCCTGCGCCGGGATACCAACATGCGGGAGGGGGATGAAAAAAAGACCTATGACGGCAATGAATTCAACATAACGGTCCGCTATAGTATCGAGATACGCCCCTTGTTTCGTTGCCGCGTTTCTCGCGCGGGCGACCGCGCCGTCAACCGCATCGAACAGGCTGGCAACCAGCAGAAACGCAGCAGCAGCAGCAAACTGCTCCTGCAGAATGAAATACACTACGGGCAGCACCGCTGCCAGAGAAAGTACTGTCCACGCATTCGGGCTGAGCGGCATGCGACCGAATACCCTTCCGAGCATCCTGTCATGCGATGCATTTTTCTTCCGGTAGCGCGATATCATACTAGACTATACCGTACCATCTTTTAAGAAGTTTCATTGATGGCTATAGAAAAATGGCGGTTGCCGAATTTCTTGTCGGGCTGGTGCACACCTTTGGTTATCTCGGCGTTTTCATAGCCGCGGCTATCGCCAATGCGACCGTGCTGCTGCCCGTGCCTGCCTTTATTTTTATCATCACTGCCGGCGCGGTGCTCAATCCGTGGCTCGTTGCCCTTGCCGGCGCGCTCGGCGCCGCACTCGGCGAGCTCACGGGCTACGGGGTAGGGTACGGCGGCAGGCGCGTGCTCAAGCACAAGAATGCGCACATCAGACGAGCGCAGCAATGGTTTATGAAGCGCCCGAGCTTCGCTGCCATTGCGCTCTTTTCAGCGCTTCCCCTGCCATTCGATGTCATCGGCATTTTTTGCGGCGTCATCAAGTACGACATCAGGAAATTCGTTGTTGCGGTGTTCATCGGCAGGTTTGTGCTCTACGCAGCGCTCGCCTACGCGAGCAGCATGGGCATCATGTTCCTGCCCGACTTCTTCAGGTAGTGCACGTGAAAAGACCGCATGCTGTTGTGCAAAAAAAATGAAATCCCCTTTGTGACCACTGCCTCAAGGCAGTGGTTTCTTGAGGATTTCTTTCGACTTCGTGCAAAGGACTTCTTATAGCAATACAAGGGAATAAACACGATATTACTTCCTTGTTTGCTATATGTGAAGCAAATGTATAATATCGGTATTATTTATTTGCTTCACTATAAGAAGTCCTTTGGCGACTTAGAAAAGCTCTGCTTTTTTCAAGTCTTCCCCTTCATATGGTGGAATCTCAGAGATTCCACCTATGCAGGTGGAGTTTTACTCCACCAAGCATCCCACACCTAAAGGTGTGGGTTTTCGAAGAAGTCAAAATATGGTGAATTGCACTGGTTATAGTGGACCAACAAAAGAATACCGACATATTACTTTTGTTGTCCGCTACACGCGGAAAACAAGGGCTTTGCTTTTTGCATGTAAGTGAACCAAGATATAATACCTGATTATTTACTTGGTTCACTATATGTCCTGATATTATTTGCAATTCACCTATAGAAAATTGCGCGTTAATACGACATAAGCTGCGCAATTATCTATAACATGGGATACGGCGCATTCGAAAAGCGAAGCGTCGAATGCGGGTATTTACCAGGGCGTCCGCTTGAACCTCAGGATGTAGCCGATGACATTGGTGCCGTAGTGGATGGGCGGCGTCACGAGCAGAAGAACGGCAATGGTCCAGATGTCGAACTGGTACACGGTGCTCGAGAGCACGAGCGCGCCGGCGACAAAATCGAGCTGGTCGAGAGGAAAAAATGAATGACCACGGGGCATGCCGAGGCGGCGCTTGATGAACGCGCCCGCGATGTCGCCCAGTATGGCGCCGACGCTCAGCAGCACGACGAGCTGCACCGTGAGCACAACCGGCACGATGCCTGCCTGCTGCAGATAGAGCTGCAGCATGCCCGCGGCGATGCCGAAAGCGATGCCGCCGAACGTGCCTTCGATTGTTTTGCCGTCCCCAAGAATGCGCTGCATCCGCAGCGTTCTTCCGAAATCGAGAGGACGGGTGCCCTTGAGAACAACAGGAAACGCATTCGCCGCATAAGCAGGAAAGATGAACCACAGCGTCCGTAGCACAACATCGAGCATGCAATCACGTGACTTTTTTGCCCAATAAATAATTTTTAATCGTTCCCAATCTTTTTATAGAAAGCGCTGCCAAAGATGTACTATGACGATGAAGATGCCGCTTGAGTCGCTTCTTTCATTCCTCGTGCTCCTCTTCACCTTCCTTGTCATCATGTTCATCGTCATCCAGCTCATCAGCAAACGGGGCGCTGAGGCGCCGGTCGTCGTGTCCGTCGTTGCGCCGCTGGCGCAGGCACCTGGCAACCCGAGAGCGCGAAAACCGAAGCGCAAGGGAGTGACGATGCCGTTCGACGAGCTGAAAGAGCTCGGCATCTGGTTCATCGCCGCCATCGTCGTCTTTCTTATCATAGCCGCCATCGCAGCAGTTGTATTCAACATCAACGTGAAGGACTTCCTCGCGCAGATGCTCGGGCAGCTCACATAACTGCCTGCAGCTGCAAACCTTTTATTCCGGGCATAGTAATTATATCAGCATGGAGTTTCCCCTGCAGAAAATGGTTTTTTTGATTGTCGCGGTTGCCATCGTGTTCATCGTCTTCGCCATCTTCCGGGTTCCTGCGGAGGCTGAAGAAGAGCTCAAACCGAGCCCTGCCATGAAGCTGCTCGGCGAGCCGGCTGCACGGCTGCGGTCACGGGACCTAGGAGGCCTCTACGACTACCAGGTCGAGCTCTCGGCTGCGGTCACGTACGCCGGCGATTTTAAGGAAGGCGAACATGCCATGAACGTCGTTGCGCTCCTTTCGTTCAAGGACGCTGACACAAAGGCGTTCGTCGACTGCGCATCGCTTGATTGCGCTGCGCCGACCGGCGTATGCAGCCGGACGACGTTTTCCATTTCCCGTGACAACCCGAGCTTCACCGGGACGTTCGGCACGTGCATGCACAGCAAATGGGCTCCCCTTCGGCAGAATCCCCAGACGCCAGCTTCGCGCTTCACCGGTGAGATGAAAGCGTACGAGTCTTTGGTGCTTTCTGATGTGGGGAAGTTTGTCATCACTGCAACTGCCGTCAAGGATAGTGTCGTCGACAGGTACAAGGTAGGACCTTCGTGCGTGCTCGCGAAATCAACGTGCAGCGTGCCGTGCTACGTCAGCTTCTCGGTGGCGTGCGGCGACCCGGTCAATGCAGCGCCGACGCTCAAAGCATATCCGCTATGCGATGCGGACAAGGATTACGAGAAGTGCGAGCGTGACCTGAAACTGTGCAATGGCAGGGTCCACATAAAGCTCAACGAGGCGAACTGCGACGAGGCAAAGGCGAAGAACGTCGAAATCAGCGTCACCGGAGGCGCTACTGCCTATGAGCCGAAGGAAACGGTTTTGGTCAGCTTCTGGAAGAGCACTGCCTGCGTCGGCAACTTCGGGGCATTCAACGACTTGCGCGTCCATTGCGGTGAGGATAATCTGGGCACATTCGAAATTAAAGCTCCCTGATACCATACCTATGGCGATCACATGTCACAAATGGTAACCTATATGATGGTCGGCGGCATCGTCCTTCTCGTACTTATCGGCATCGGCCTCAACATCAATAAAATTCTCGGCGAACAAGAGCAGCGCGGCATCAAGGAACTGTCGAGCGTGTTCCAGCTCGGCAGGCTCTCGCTCACGTTCGAAAGCAAGCCGAAAATCCTGATGCACTGCTTCTTCGACGACAAGGGATGCACGGGCCGCAGCCAGAGCCAGTGCACCGGCGCCTGTGCATGGAGGAATAATGCCTGCGAGCCCGCGGCGACGACAGCCACCTACCTCTTCAGCCCGAACAACCTCAAAATGTCGTACAGAGGGGAGATAGAAAAGCTGCCCATCATCTCGGTCGCGGAGTTTTCATCCGACCCGCCTACCCGGCGGCTGGTCTTCGGGAAGGATGCGCTTTACAACAGCATCAAGGTGGTGACGTACCCTGATGAGCCTACGCTGCAATTCTACTACAAAGTGGAGGACCTCCCGAAGCCAACAAAAATCGAGAAGTTCGTCCACCTGTCGTTCTGGCACGAATCGGACTGCGTCAAGAATTACATGAACCGATGCACCGGCAGGAATGACCAGGCGAGCTGCGCAGCGCCGAAGGATGACAAAGGAGAGCAGGTCTGCTCGTGGAATGCGCAGTCCTCGAAATGCTCCGACAATGAAGACAAATTTTCGTTCGGCGGTCTGAGCGACCGATGCAAGGAGGATTATCTCGCGGCCGTGGGCGTAGAGATGTGGATTAACGAGGACAGCACCTGCTACAGGGCGCTCTGCCCGAACTTCGATACGGAGCAGGCATGCGCGCAGACCGGTGCCGGCAAATGCTACTGGTGCGCATCGGGCGCGCCCGCCGTTTCCTGTCGCACTGGACTGGGCAGCAACTGCTTCCCATGCCCGAGCTCGACGAACTGCGGCGACTTCAGCACCCGTGAGCAGTGCACCCAGTGCGCGCCGGCGACAACGAGGTGCGCGTGGGTTGATGACGAATGTAGGTACAAAGATGGCGACAAGGGCAGGCTGCTGCACATTAAAATAGACCCCGACGACAATCCGACTGAAGTGTTTGAATTCCACCTGAGCGACACGCCGCGACACCGCGGCTCATATGACATCTTTTTCAGCACGGAGCACTGCAACGTCTACGCAGAGAACGAGGAATCGACAACCATCTTCGGCTCATCGAGCGTAACATCGCATTGGCAGATACGCTCAGGAGGCATTATCACGAAGGACAGCCGAATTTATACGCACCGCATACAGGATAATGACTGCGAATCTACCACCATAGACATGATACCGCGCATATACCAAACATCGTACTCAGGCCAGCCAAACACCGCATCACCCTGCCCTGTAAACGAGCGTTACGTCGGCGGTGCACCCTACACAACAACGCCGAACAACAACCAGCCGTGCACCGATACCGCATGTCAATTACTGGAAAAGGGCGCCGACAACAAGTTCTACTGGAAGCCGAAATCCGAGCTCCTCTGCGTCAACGGATTGTGGGAGGCGTGCACCGACGCGCGGTCAGGCAACATCATCGGGTTCGACGCCGGGACGTTCCGGTGCAGCAACGGGCGGTGGCTGCCAGAGGGGACGAGTACTCCCAACACCTGTCCTGACAGCACGGCGTACGGTAGGTGCTCGTCAACCAAGCCAAAGTACTGCGACAACAGCGGCTCGCTTCAGGAAAATTACTGCTACGGTCCTGACCGGATTGCTGGAAACGCAGATGATTGCGGCTGTTCGACGGGGACGTGCCAGAGCGATGGGAGGTGCGTTGCAACATTCACCGTTTCAGGGACCGTATCTGATACTACAGGAAACAAAATTCAAGATACCGAAATGGCTGCTTACAACCTTGATTTTTCTGCGCGTAACAGGACAAATGAACGTGGCAATTACGAAATGAGCGTAAGAAATGGCGTGTATAACATTTTTGCCTACAAACCAGGTTTTGAACCGAACCTGATAACTAATAGCATCGTCGATAGAAACATGGCGCTTAATTTTGTTCTTGAACCAAAAACAGATTCGTATAAATTGCGAATTTTATTTGTGCCACTGGGACAGTGGCAAAGCCAGAGCGCATTTGAGGACGAAGCACGGGCACAACTGAATGCTTTTCTAGCTAATGTGCCGCTGAACAGCTGCAGGAATAAAGTAAACACAGACTTCGTAAGCGTGCAAACAGGAGACTGTAGGAACTGGAACGACTGCAGCATAGAAAGAATGGTAGACTGCATACCTGAACCATACAAATCTAGGTACAACTCATTTTTCTACGACGTGGTGGCTGGTGTTACCAAAGCGTCCCCTTGCAGCCCTGTGGTGGGGAGGAGTACTGGTTTCAGAAGTTTGTGGTTCACGTCCGATATATCGGCCGAGCCTGATGATGCATTCACTCTGGCGCATGAAATAGGACACATATTTGGTCTTAAGGAACAATACTGCAGCAGGGTTGCGGGCAGTGCTAATCCAGGCTGCAACGATGGCGGCACACGTTGTACAGCAGGCTCTACAACAATCAATCCGTTAAGTAAGGCCTTGGGCTGCAATCCTGTTGGCCACAGCACGACTGCATGCGGCGAAACGCAACCCGACACCTCATGCTGCGAGACAGCAAACCTAGGAGAATGCGAACGTAATGCTCTGTGTTGCGAAGGCAACATAAACCCTCTTGGCGGGAGGTCCATAATGTCTTATGCAGGTGCTGCCGGACCATCGTCCTACGATGCAAACGAACAGGCGTATTTGGGCAACCAGTATGCGCTGACTTGTTAGTTTATTCCAGAAGCAATCTGAGGCTGAGTGAACAGGCAACCACCGCCTTTATATACTACTTAACAGTAAATAATTATCAATCTTACGCGTGTATCTATGGTTAGGTGATTTGTATGCAGGCGGGAAAATATCTTAATCCAAGAACTGTTTTGCTGGGTATAGGGGTTTTAGGTTCATTGGCTGGAGCATGCACCAATGCGCCACCGCTCTATGACAGGGAACCAGCGCCCTATGCTGTGTCCTCTCCGGCACTGTACCCCACTGCCCCAGCACCGCCTACTCCATCTGTCAAAATGCAGGAAAGCTGTGAAAAGGGTGCGCTACCCCTTATAGGCGCAGAATTTGTCATCTACAGGGATGGGAGAGTGGAAAAGCGTCTGCTCAAGAAAGCATGTGGCCGCCCCGACTTGCGCATTGGAGACGAAGGCAATTATGAAATTAGAATTCTGGACAGCAATGGCAGGACTATGTGGAGAGGGGAAAGACGCATAGACTTCGTGTATCACGGGCCTGTGCGAAGTGGAATTGATTACTCTCAGATAAGGTTTGATTCTGAGTTTCTTACCGCTGCTATTCCCTTCCAACAAGGCATGGAAACCTTCCAGATTGTGCACGGCAACGATGTCGTCTTTTCCGAGAAGATAGAATAACGCTTTTTATTCTGGCATGTTGAAAGTAGATTCATGTCAAGGCTTATTCTTATTGCCTTACTGCTCTTGGCTTTCTCCGGCTATGCTTTTTCGATGCCAGTTGTCGGTGGAGAGTTTATTGTATACAGAAACGATACCGTTGAAAAAAGGCTATTGCAGGTAGTTGACGGCAACCCTGCGCTGCGGATAGGAGACGAAGGCGACTATACAATTAGGGTATTAGGACAAGACGGAGAAGTTCTGTGGAATGAGGAACGGTATCTCTATTTCGGGTACAGTGGCCCTGTGAAGCAAGGCGTTGATTACTCAAATATCACCTTTGATTCGGTATTTGTTTCTGCCGGCATACCGTACCTTGATGGCATGAAAACATTCCAGATACTGCACAATGAAACTGTTATTTTTTCCGAAACCTTAGTGTTGTGCAACAACAACGATGTATGCGAACCTGATCTTGGAGAGTCCAGCCCGACCTGCAGTGATGACTGTCCTGCTGCACCGACTGAACCCCAAAAGCCTGCAGCAGATTATTCTATAGTTGCCATTGCGAGCGTTTTCCTCTCAGTTGCCTTGCTCTACGGCTACCAGAAACTGAAAGAGAGGGCACTGCTCAGGGAAATCGGAAAGGCGCGGCGCCGATAGCTACTCTTACGTAGAGGGTTTCCACGAAGCTAAAGGTCTTTTTATTCTAACGAGCGGAAAGTATTTTTATGAACAGGATTGCCCTCTTTCTTTTGCTGTATTTGGTTTTTCCTAGTCTTGTATTGAGCGGGCTTTTATAGTGATTGTATGGAAACAAAAATG
Organism: Candidatus Aenigmatarchaeota archaeon; assembly: GCA_016193585.1. Taxonomy (GTDB): domain Archaea; phylum Aenigmatarchaeota; class Aenigmatarchaeia; order GW2011-AR5; family GW2011-AR5; genus JACPRW01. The sequence goes on along the minus strand of JACPRW010000003.1, from coordinate 197,265 downwards.
CTCATCGCTGTCGGCGCGCTGCTGCTCGTCCTGCTCGTCGTCATCACTTTCATTGCGGTGTACGTCTCCGGCGGCGGCATGCAGACGCTCTCGGTGATATTCACGTTCTTCAGCAGGATATTTTCCGGATAGGCTTTACAAACAAGGGCGTGTCATCTTCTGCTTGTTGTATCGATATAGTGAACCAAGTAAACAATCAGGTATTATATCTTGGTTCACTTACACGCAAAAAGCAAAGCTTTTTGGTGCACCGGAAAACCTTGTTTTCCGCGTGTAGCGGACAACAAAAGTAATATGTCGGTATTCTTTTGTTGGTCCACTATAACTGCATAATGTGCGTGACATATATTATTAGCAGTTATAGCTCTACAAGGAAATAAACAGGATACGAGGAGAATCGAAGATTCTCCTGTACAGGTGGATTCATGGAATCCACCTTGTATTGCTTCCTTGTGAGCTATACATGGTGAAACAACGTTTCACCTGTACAGGTAAAGCCTTGCTTTACCATGTAGGTGAACCCAGAAATCATATCCAGATTCTTTTCTGGGTTCACTATATCTGTATACAAACTGCGAATCTGCGTCATATAAGTTTCGCAGTTTAGTATATTGCTATAAAAGCCGGCATACGCATAATTTATCCAGCAGGTATCGTCTATGAGGATAGAGTATACGGTCGTTGTGCTGGTCATCGCTCTTGTTGTCCTTATCTTCATTCTCGGCATGCTCACCGGCGTGGTGCCGAATATCGAGTCGTTCCTGCCGACGCTCTTCTCGCGAAAGTGATGATATGAAGGGAAGCCTCAACATCCTGCTTCACCTTTTGCTTGTTGTCATAATCATCGCCGCTGTCGTCACGCCGTTCATCATTATACTTCTCAAGAAAACGAGCCCGCACTCACTAGCAACAATAGCCGACGTCGAGGTCCTCGTGAGCAAAATCAACGAGGCATGCTTCAGGGAGGCGACCAGTACTACGAGTAACGGTCCAGGCCCTGTTGAAATGTCGTTCGACAGCCTGCGGCAGCCGCTCCCTGCGCTTGCAGACAGGAGCGAGTTCATCACGCGCATGACGCTCGATTCGAACCGCGGCGAGCCGTCGTTCGTTTTGTACTATGAGATGTTCCCGCCGGGCCACGCCATCGGCTGGGAGACCTACCAGAGCGGCTTCAAGTACCGGGCGATTGCAGCCATTAACAAGCCGTCGCCGTTCTCGCGCAGCGAGCTTGAATCGTTCACCAGAAACGTTGACGCAAAGTTCAGGGCTTCCCGTCCTGACGACAAGCTGGATGTGCTCATCGCCAATATCGTGCTTACCGGCGACATCAACCCAATGACCGGCAAGAAAATAAGCGAACAGATAACAGGCGATAAGGCGGCGCCGTCGCCCCTCGGCACATGGGACGGCGACTACTTCGTGTTCAAGGGAGAGCACTCGCTCATCGAGAGCACATTCGCCAAGTACCTGTCATGCGGCGACGGCAACCTCTGCCTGCTCACGAGCGACGGCATCAAGAAGTACCCGCTCAATTTATGCACAGGGGCAAACCAGCCTATCGACTACGTGCAGTTCAGGATAGGTTCGCCGAAAGCCCGCTCTGACTTCAACATCGCAAGCCCGTGCTCCACGAAACCTGGTGGTAAAGTGAAGATATACATCCCGAAAAATGAACAAGGCGAGGGCCGGTGCCTGTGCAAAAAAATTGAATATCCTATCTACGAGTACGATAAAAATACCGAAACGCTCTCCCAGAAGGGCACGCACACCGCCTGCCTCAATTATGTTGATGATCAAACGTCACCGCTCCAAGAGGTTGCTGTCGAGCGCTGTGTCATCGTCGAGTTTCCGTCCATAGCGGATTACTGCTCAGCTGCAGGAACAGGAGACCTGGGACCTGCCGGGAAAGGCGCGACTGAATACATACGGCAGACGACCGAGTATGCAGGCACTGTTACAGGAGGCGGCAACGTGGTCTTTATGAAGCCGCCGAGCCTCGTGAAGCCGCAGGGCGCCGTCCCGGAAGCGGCGCGGGGTTTGTTCGGCAACAACGGCTGGGTGTGGCCATAGTTTTAGAAAAAGCAATGGAAGCTTTATTTGGGGCAGGAGCTAGTTTATCAGTATGGAGGATTACTGGGCTGACATCATCGTTTCCCTGGCTGTTGTGCTCATCGTGGTCGGGTTCTTCATCTGGTCGGGGACCATCGGCCCGTCGCTTGACGAGCAGCTACGCGGCCAGGCGGCGCTCAACGCGCAGCAAATCGCCGGCATCATCAACGTCCTGCAGGCTTCGCCTTCGGGAACGACGCATGCGTATCATCTGCCGGCGCGCGAGTGCAAGGTGAAAATAGGCATCCAGGTCAACTTCTCTATTGATGAAGGCGTGTCGCACGTGACCGACTACATCCGCACGCCGGCGGCACTCGAGCAGTACGAGTTCGACTGCGACGAGCAACGCGAGAAGACGCTCACATTTTCCCGTGCTGACGGCAGGATAACCATACAGGGATAGCATGGACCCCATACTCATCATCTTTAACACGGTGCGGCTGATTGCCGTCGTCAGCGTGGCGGTCATCGGCATAGTGTTTTTCAGCTTCCTAAAGAGCACGCTCGAGATTAAGGATATAGAACGCGCAACCATGGAGATAGCGGAAAACGTCGTGCACCACAACCTCGTGGAGAGCAGGGTGGTTTTCGATGAGGTACGACTGGACCAGTACGACGGCACGCCGGTCGAGCCGTACTTCAGGCACTGCAGGTACGGGTACCATGTCGCGCTTGAGGACTTCGACACCACTGACAACACGTGGAAGGTCCGCTGGCAGTTCGGCTACAAGCCTGCTGCCGTGCGCGTCGACAACGCAGTTCTCGGCAGAACGTATCCGGCGGCGCTCGGCATGCCTGACCCGGGAAGGCCGGCGCCGTATTATGATAACGCCAGGCACCTCATCATGAAGCTCGACGTCTATGACACGTGGTTCGCGCGGATGACCTGCATGGTGGAGAACGCGTACCGGCTCAAGAAGGAACAGCGCATGCTCATTGACGGCAGCGTTGCCGGTATCCCTGACCAGCCGTTCGGCATTGACCGCAGCGCCGACAGCGCCCTCTGCCTCTTCGCCGAGCGGAGCGGCTCGAAGGCGTACACCGGAGACTGCCGCTATGTTCCTGAAGACATCCCCTTTCATCCATTCTATTATAATTTTGTGACGCCACGGAAAACCGTTCCGCTGGCTGCTGTCCCGGTAAAGGCGGCGAACGTTGGCAACCTCATCGGCCCGGGGACGGCATTATGCACCAGCATCCTGCCTGCATGGAGGGCAGGACCGACCGATGACGTGGGCGCAATTGCGCTCTGCATCTGCGAACAAGGGACATGCCCCTACAGCACGTGATAGATATGGTAGCGCTCACGCTTGAAGAGATACCGGCAACGTACATCGTCTGGATACTCGCGCTTGTGGTAATCGTGGCGATGTTCGTCGTCTTCCTCATCGCGTCGTTCACGAACAAGAGCCTGTCGCTCTCGTTTAACCTCAAGTTTGTCGACATCATGAACAGGCCGTATAACGTCCAGGAGATGCTGACGCATTATCGTGTCAGCGACCGCCAGCTCCTCGAGCACGCGCTCGAAACGTCGGTGGCGGGCTCGGCGGGAGCCGCAGGCTCTGATGAAGCGGCGGTGCAACGTTCTGTTGGTGAGTTTGTCGGCATCTACGCGCTGCGCGATTACTACGGGTTCACGGTAATGCGCAACTCCCAGAAGATTCTCGCATTTGATAACACGCCGTTTCGCTGCGGGCAGGTAGAGGAAGGGACATGTATAGGCAATTTCCAGTTTACCAACTTCGAGCCGTGCCCGGTTGGGTTTGTGGAAGTGCAGGAAAATCCCGACTACAACGACCCCTCACGCTGCGACAAGAAGATGGGAAGCAGCGCTGTCAGGTGCTGCAGGTACGACCCGCCTGCGTATGCGTCCAGGGGAGGCAATGGGGGGACGCCGGGAAAATTTGCCGTCGTAACCTGCGGCGATTACGCGCTCGGCATCTGCAATGCAGGGGTCCTGGGAGACACCTACCTGCCATGCGGCGCGACGATGGTGAAAATAGATGACACCGGCGACTGCCTGGACATCAACAACGGCGAGACGCCCATCTGCTGCATGGCGAAGAATCCGCAGCTCATGGCGGCAGCGAATCTTATCGGGTCGGCTGCGGTTCCGCTTTTTTACAAAGGCAATTTGTACGGAGAAATGGTGATAGCACTTGGCGGCTAAGGGATTCGGCGGCCCATCGGCCCAGCTCCTGTTCTACGGCATCAGCATCGTACTGATAGGCCTCATCTTCGGCATAGCAGTCTTCGGAACGAACATCAAGACGTACAAAATCAACATCGAGGAAGCAGGTTTGCTGCGGGCGAAAAACACGTTCTACCTTGCCAATCGCTCGCTCGGCATGACGTGGTACGTGTCCACCATACAGACGATATTCAAGACAGGTTATACGGGTGTCGGAGAGCGGTACTGGTACCTCACCGACCCGACCGAACAGAAGCGCATCATCGTCCCGGAGGCGGGGAAGTGTAACGCCGATACTGCAAACCCGAAAATATGCCTGCCGCAGAACAAGCATGTTTCCGACTACCTGCTCGGCATCATGCAAGGGTATCTGTCCATACCGTCCGACCCGGCTGTCAACGACGTGCGGCTCGGCATAACCGGCATACGGCTTGACGCAAGGCCGAATAATTTCTGGCCTGCCTATGACCGCGTTACTGCATTGGTCACGCAGCGCCTGCAGGCGAGCTATCTGGGTACGCACGTTGATGCAGAAACGCGGAACGACAACGTCATCTTCACCCCTTTCAAGAAGCTCGTCGCAGGGGGCTGGCGGCTCGTCGGCGTTGCAACCGAGTTCTCCAGTACAGCCGCAGGCAGGCTGCATGATTATCCTGCGTCGCCGGGTGATATCAACAATGCCATGACTCATGAAACGTACCGCACCCAGAAAGAGACGCACCTGCTCTCGAAAGCAAACGAAATCAAGAGCTGGCTGCAGACGGACAGCATCACCTCGGCGTTCGTCATCAATGCCCTGCACGTGAAAGTTCCGACAACCGAGAGCGGCATACTGCCGCCCCAGGCAGGGCTGGTGCTCGCATACGACCTCACCGGAACATTCAGAGACGGGAGCGGGACATCAACGCCGCCAGGCAGCGGCGGGGGGAGCATCACCGGCATTCCTGCGCCCTACAATACCATCTTCGTGACAGCGTCGAACCAGGAAGGGACGCCTGCTGCGCTCATTGCAGCAATCTTCAAGTGCGGCGAGCATGCAGGGAATGCATGCCCGACATCATCGTGCAAAACAGACAATGCTGCCGAAGAGTTCAGCCGGCCGTGGCCGAACCCTGACGGACCGTGGGGCACTTCGCCGAAAGGCGCGAAGGGTCCGTTCCAGTTCATGCCGTGCACATGGAGCGGGAGCACGAACCCGGTGCTGCAAGGTTACAACTGCGTGTCGAGCAACCAGCAGACCTATCCTGTTGATACCAATCCGAACCGCATCCAGCAAGCCGGAGGCTACGGAAGGGATGGAAACGGCGACGGCACCGCAGACATCCAGACGTTAGCCGATTCGGTGACCGCTGCTGCAGCCTACCTCAAGGCGTGCGCGACGAGCGTGCGCGACCCGGCGCGTCCTGTCGCATGGAATCAGGCGTGGTGCTATAATCATGACAGCGCGTACGCCGACAAGGTGTACGGCTGTTACACGTATCTTCAAAGCATTGCTTCGGGAATGTCGTGCCCGATGCAGAGCCCGACCATCAGCTGCGGCTCGCTCAATTCTGGCCATGCGACGTGCGAGCATTGCGGCAAAGGCTATGGAACGCCGCTGCCGAGCTGGTGCACGCAATTCCCGAGAACCGTAACCGGCATTGACGTTCAGGGCCCTGGCGGCACTGACAATTACGAGGTCTATCTGCCGACCATAAAGGGGAATGCCGTCGAATGGACGTTCGTGCAGATAGAAGGCGGCGCCAGCGGCCTCGGCTACGGCAAGACGTTCAGGACAACTGCAGGAACGGACACCTACGAAATCTACCTGACGCACCTCAGGAACGAGGGTGATTTCTCGTCAGGAAGAGAGAACGCAAGAGCCTGGTCCGGGGCCGTTGCAGGCAGATTGTATCCGAATATTGATTGCCCCAGCACTGCACCAAACTGCGGCAAAGGTCATGTGCACATCCAGGTCCAAGTCCAGAAGAGCGGTCAGTCAAAACAGCCCGTCGCAAATCCGGAAATCACGCTGGGGCTCTGCTCTTCGGGTGGCATGCCGCCTCCGCCGCCGCCAGCAGCAGCCAGCGGACCGGGCTACTATTATCACGATGAAGCGAACAGCAGGTTTGTCAAGCAGCCGTTCCAGCTCGACGTCAGCGTGAAGGATTACCTTGGCGTGCTTGACTGTAGGGAGTATACGAGCGAGCAGTTCAGCTGGCTGACCGAGAAGGATACGGTGTGCGTCGGCGGGAAGTTCTATGCATGCCAGTCACCGAGCGCTGAGCGTGCCATTCCTGGTATGGAGGACACCTACAAGAAGCAGCAGGACACCAATCTCGGCGACTTCCAGTGCGTCACTGCATGTGACACGCCACCGTGCAACCCGATATTCTGCAAGGAGCATGACGACGGCATCAATCCGCGGGAGGCGCTGGGCAAGCAGTGCTGCGAGAAATGGAACTGGCCGGACACGCCTGCCCCGACATGGCGCGGCGGAACGAACACGTGCAACAGCAGGACGTACTGCTTCGGCGACGCGTATACGGACAAGGACCGGAACGAGATTTGCGATTACCGGAAGGAATGCAGCGGCACGCCAACCAGGGACGACGCAAAAAACAGCGGCTGCTCGTTTTACTGTGACGCTCCGACAAAGAGGAAATGGGAGTGCAGGCAGGATGCGCCGCAATCCTGCGCAAACGGCATTGACCCCACAAGCGATGCTGCCCTTGCGCAGGCGTACCATGGAGGCGCGTGCGCCTCGCAGTGCGGCGCTGATGCGCTCTGCGACGGCATAGAGCCGGGGAAATGCGCGACAACGTCGGCAGTATGCAGCTCGGTATGCACTGTTCAAAACTGTCCCGGGCTCATAAGCGGCTGCGCTCCATGGGGCTCTGAGTACTGCAATGCCGCGGACGGCAATATCTGGCACGACAGAACGTGTTATACAATAGGCTGCTCTGATCCACGAGGCGGGTGTTACCAAGATTCCACGCCACAATCTGAAAAAGTTAGAGACTGCAGCAATGGCTGCTCTGGCAGCACCTGCAGGTCATCCACCCCGCCGCCGCCTCCACCGCCATCTGGCGGCTGTACTGGTCCTGAGGGCTGCACCTATAACGACTGGTGCTCGCAGGACTGCACAGACCCCGGTTGCCCTGCTGGCGTGCACATGAACTGCTGCAGCAACGGCGCATGCGATTCAAACACGTACTGCGGGCCTCTACAAGGAGGCGGCTGCGCATAATTATTTATGGAGGTACGACAAAGTGAATCTGATGCGTGCTATGGTAATCAGTAGATGTCGAAGAGAACCCGGGCCCTCGTCCTTTAAGGGCGCGGCACTGCCGCTCGAGACGATGACGTTCATGGTGCTCGCCATCATCGTCCTCGCCGCGCTGCTCTTCCTGTTTTCGGGCAACGTGCCACCGGCTGGCGACAAAGTTGCCAAGGAGCGTGAACGGGCGATCGCCTGCAGCGCGTATACGCAGAAGGACCCGGAATGCAGCATTGACTTGGGCAGCCCTGCGAGCACCAGTGAGGTCAATGACGCGCGCAACCGTGTGGCAGTTGCCTGCAAGGCGCTCCGCGCACTTGAGGGAGGCTATTCGGACTGCACCGGCACTGCATCACTGGCGTGCGTGTGGCAGTGCTGCAGCACCTACTGCAGGGGAACGGCAAGCTGCCGGGAAATCGGCGGCACGTGCGAGGCAAACTGCCCTGCGGGCAAGCGTGAAATACAATCGAGCAGCCCGTCGTGCCAGACATCGTCGACAACGGGGGGTTACAAATGCTGCAAATAGATGTGAAACGTAAAGGCGTCGCGCTGTCTGTTGAGACCATCGTTCTCGTTGTTCTTGCCCTTATTGTTCTCGCTTCTCTTGCCTTCGTGTTCACGGGCAACGCCAACCCGTTCGGCGACACGGTGCGCCTCACCCGGGAAAAGGTAACCGCCTGCAGCGCGTATACGCAGCACGAGCCCGGCTGCACCGAACGTAGCGACCTCAACGACATCAGGCTCCGCATAGCGAACGCATGCGGCGGCCTCAAGCAGCGCGAAGGCGGCTACCCGGGCTGCACCACCGGCCAGGCAGCAAGCCAGCAGTGCATCTGGCAGTGCTGCGGCGACCAGTGCAACGGCATGCCCAGATGCAGAGAGGATCTCGGCGGTACCAGCTGCGGAAAGTCATGTCCAGGCGGGGAGCTGACGCAAGGCACTCCTGACTGTCAAAAACCTCCACTCGATAGCACCTACAAATGCTGCAGGTGATTAAAACTTTTCTTTTACTCTCATGTCGATTCAAGATGTAGCATGCTACCAGGATCAGTGCACTGCGTGTTCGTCGGTCTATTGCAACTGCGATAGCACAGGCGGCTGCGAATCATGGATACCGTGTCCCTAATCCTTAAGAACTTTGCCGCCCCCTATAATGGCGTTCAGGAAATTCAGTAATTGCTACGAATAGAAACAGCAGGGATGACACAAATGGCAGAAAGGGCAGGCGACAACGTGGTCTTCGTGGGCAAGAAGCCAAGCATGTCATATGTTCTTGCAGTCGTGACGCAGTTCAGCGAAGGCCAGAACGAGGTCCACCTGAAGGCGCGGGGCAACGCGATTTCCACCGCTGTCAACGTGGCGGAAATCGTGCGGAACAAGTTCGTGCAGGACGCGAAAGTCGCTGCTATCAGGATAGGCACTGAACAAATAGAGAATGAGAACAAGGAAAAGCTCAACGTCTCGACCATCGAAGTCGTGCTGAAGAAGTAGCGCCTTCTCCTCTTCTTTATAAATCCAGAATGCCATACGTACTGCATGGCAAAGGGCATCTCCCTATCGATAGAAACAACCGTCATACTGCTGCTGGCCGTTCTTGTGTTCGCCACAATCGGCTTCCTGTTCTCCAGTAATTTGTCTAAAGGCTCGAATACACTTACCGTCGAAAAGGCGTTTTCTGACGGGTGCAACCAGCTGTTCTATATTCACAAGTGTGGTACAGCGCCGAGCGGCATAACACTAGCGAACTTTGACCCTGACAGTGACGGGACTGATGGAAATACACTTGCACGGGCATGCGAACTGAAGTTCGGCTGGGCCAGGCATGCAGGGGAAGGTACAAGTGCCAGCGACTGCAAACAGGCCTGCGGGTGCCCTCCGTGAAACGGACGCTGTGCATCCATTCGTTGTTCTTGCTCAGATGGGCCGGATGAGGATCGAACTCACGACTTCTGGCATCTCCGCGATGCGGAACATGTCGCCAGTTAACCACGATAGCCGGGCTTGTTCCTGCTTAAACCAGGCTGTCATATAAGACTGGTGCTCTACCACTGAGCTACCGGCCCTTTCTGATGCTTTCTCCCTGGAAATCTTATATACTTTGTTCAGCTAAAAGGATTTTATGGACATCAAAACACAAGTGGGGCGCGTCCTCGAGGACCATCGCTTCGCCTACGCTGAGTACCGCGGGTGCTTCGACATCGTCGCGCGCCGCGAGCAGACGCTCTTCCTCAAGATTCTCGGGAATATCGACTCATTCCAGGAAGAGCAGGCGAACAACCTCAAAATCCTCTCTGGCAGCCTCGATGCGAGCGCGTTCCTTGTCGGCTCGCATACGCGCCGGGAAGCTATGGAAGACAATATTATATATGAACGGTTCTCCGTGCCGTCGATGACCGTGCGAACGTTCGAGCATATCGTCCAGTCAGCGTTCCCGAAGCTCTACCGTTTCAGGGGAGGTCTCTTTGCCACGATCAGCGCAGAACGCCTGCGCCAGAAGCGGACCGAAGCAGGGCTCACGCAGCAGGAGCTTGCAGCAAGAGTCGGCATCACCAGGAAGAGCGTCTACGAGCACGAACACAAAACCATGAAGGCGTCGTACGACATCGTGCAGCGGCTGGAGAAAGTGCTCGGCGACATCACCGATGCGGTGACACTTGAATTTGAGGCAGGCGCCACCGCCAATCCGAAAGGCGCTTTCGAGCGGCTTGTTATCGCAGATTTGCGGCGGCTCGGCTTCGAGACGCAATCCGTCCACCAGTCGCCGTTCAACATCATAGCGAGCGAGCGCTTCATGGTCTTCGCGGATGCGGAAGAGCGCAGAGAAGACGCTGACGCCAGCAACATGGCCGGCTTCTCCGAAATCACCGAACGCCCCGTGCTTCTCGTAACGAAGGAAGAAGCGGATTTCGACCTGCCGAGCATCCAGGAAAAGGATATCAGGTCGATGCAGTCAGCCGGGGACATCCGCCGCCTGCTCAAGAAACGGTAATTGCCTTTTTATACTTTTCCGCGGTACTTCTAGAAGTATACTTTCATGCACAGTTTCAAAAAAGGGGTGAAGAACATGGTAGGATTTGCACAGATGGGCGGACAGCCAATATTCATTCTTCCTGAAGGGACATTGCGCTCGTCAGGGAAAGACGCGCAATCGCGCAACATCGCTGCCGCGAAAGCGGTTGCCGAAAGCATCAGAACAACGCTCGGCCCGAAGGGCATGGACAAGATGCTTGTCGATACCATCGGCGACGTGACGATCACCAACGACGGCGCCACCATTCTTCGGGAAATGGAAATCGAGCACCCTGCAGCGAAAATGCTCGTCGAAGTTGCCAAGACGCAGGAAGACGAGGTCGGCGACGGCACAACGACGGCAGTCGTCCTCGCGGGCGAGCTGCTCAAGAAAGCCGAGTCGCTCATCGAGCAGGACATTCATCCCTCGGTCATACTGCGCGGCTACCGCGACGCAAGGAAAAAGTCCCTCGAAGTGCTCGGCGGCCTTTCGGAAGATATCTCAATTACCGATGAAGACACGCTCAAGAAGATAGCAATGACGGCTATGACCGGCAAGAGCGGCGAAACCGCGAGAGACAACCTTGCTGCCATCGCGGTCGCTGCGGTCAAGATGGTCGCCGAGGGAGGGAACGGCCGACCTGCCATCAACAGGGACGACATCAAGATAGAAAAGAAGCAGGGCGGCAGCATGGACGACTCTGAGCTCATCAAGGGCATCGTCATCGACAAAGAGGTCGTCCACGCCAACATGCCGAAGCGCGTGAAAGAAGCTAAAATCGCGCTGCTCGACTGCGCGCTGGAAGTGAAGGAAACAGAAAACAATGCGGAGATAAGGATAACCTCTCCTGACCAGCTGCAGGCATTCCTCGACCAGGAGAGCAAGATGCTCAAGGAGATGGTCCGCAAAGCCGTTGCGTCCGGCTGCAACGTCGTCTTCTGCCAGAAAGGCATCGACGACCTTGCGCAGCATTACCTCGCAAAGGAGAAAATCCTTGCTGCGCGCCGCGTCAAGAAGAGCGACATGGAGGTTCTTGCGAAAGCGACCGGCGCCAACGTCGTGTCCAATGTTGACGAGCTGCGCAGCGAAGATCTTGGCAGGGCTGGTCTTGTCGAGGAGCAGAAAATCGCCGGCGAAGAGATGATTTTTGTGCGGGACTGCAAAGACCCAAAGGCTGTCTCCATACTCATCCGTGGTGGCACGGAACACGTCGTCGACGAGGCGAAACGCGCAATGGACGACGCTGTGCTGGGACTTGCAGCTGCCATCGAGGACGGCAAGATAGTCCCCGGAGGCGGCGCGGTCGAGATAGAGCTTGCACGCAGGCTGCGGGAATACGCAGAGACCGTCGGCGGCCGCGAGCAACTGGCCATCAATGCATTCGCCGAGGCTGTCGAGATCATCCCGCGAACGCTCGCAGAATCCACCGGGAAGGACCCGATAGACATCCTTGTTAACCTGCGGACGCAGCATGAAAAAGACAACAAGAGCTACGGAGTTGATGTCATCAACGGCTCGGTTGCCGACATGAAGAGACTTGGCGTCGTGGAGCCGCTTCGCATCAAGACCCAGGCTATCAAGTCGGCGGGCGAAGCTGCAGAGCTCATCCTGCGGATAGACGATGTTATCACCGCGAAATCAGGGGGCGGGCCTGGCGGCGGGATGCCGAAGATGCCCGGCGGCGACATGGGCGACATGGGCGACATGGAGTAACGCCCAACTGCCCTATTTTTACTTTTTGTTTCGGCTTTCCGTTTTTCCTACTTTCAGGCAGCTTTGGCTGCATCGCCAAATTATCGGAGAACAAAACACAGTCTACTGTCCTGCCTTTCTCTTTGCGATCGCGGTAAGGAGCATCGCATTGACGCGCTTCTCCAGCTTGACGAGGCGCTCGTCCATCTTGCGCTCGAGGTCCTTCGACTCTTCGCTGTTTTCCGACGGTTTCTCGCCGGCGACTTCGATCCGTGACATGAACTCATTCACCTTGCCGGTCATAGTATGGACGGATTCGAGCAAGCTTGACATCCTCGACATCATTTCCGAATTGATGCGGACCATGTCGTCGATGACGTGCTGGTTTGCCTTGACGATTTCTATGAGCTCCTTGTTCGATTCCGACCCCGTCCCTATGCGCTCGAGGCGCTCGAGACGGCGCTCTATCCTTCTGATGGGCGAAACCGGAATAATTTCGTACTCTTCTTCCATAAATATCCCTCATTTCTCGAGATGTCCTGAAATACTAAAGTTATTTGGCGGTGGCACTATATAAAGTTTCATTGGTACGGGGCTTTTTTCCCGCGAAAGAAACGAGCTGCACAGGACAACACGATAGCAATATGGAGAAATGCGCAGCATATGCCCTTGGAGCTGCGCATTTCTCATCCAGCGAATTGCGTTTTCATAGGTCATAAGCAACGCAATTCACTATATATATCGCAAAACAGATATGATATTATGCGAAAAGGCATTCAGGCATTTTCTGCCGTGCTTATTACCGGCGTCATGCTTGGCGTCGTGGGCTCGGTATACTTCTGGGGACTGCCACTCATCGAAAAAAACCGTGACATCGCCACGCTTGAAAATTCAGAGCGGTTTGCCCATGAACTCAACGACAAGATAAAATATATCGCCAATCATGGGGGTAGGGACAGGCTGCAGATATCTGTTCCGGGTACCGTGATATTCGACAACCGCAGCAACAGCGTGAGGCTGGCTATAAATACCAAGGGAAGCATCTACGTGCCTGGCCTTATCTCGCTCAGCAGGAACAGCTGCACCATGACGCGGGGGATATGGGGAACTGACGAGCCTTCGAGCCTCTGCGTCGAAACGAAGCAGGTGGATACCGTCATGGAGCATGACTACCGGCTCACGTTCATAACGCTCGACACGCCTGGCATCCTGTCATACCGCATCGAGCTTATCGGCGGAAATGCAACGGGCTCCGAACAGCGCAGCATCATCATCGAGAGCGCCGGGTCTGCAACGACAACCGCAAGCGGGCGCGATGTCACGCGGACTTTTGTCAGGATTGGGATAGAATAAGCCACTGTATATATAGTGGCAGCATTATAATGTACATATGAAGGGCCAGTATATTATTGTAAATGAGATCCTCATATTCGCCATCGGCCTTGCCATAACCAGTTTTGTCATTCTCAACTTTGCTCTGCTGGAGAATACGCTTAAGGAAAAGGCGACGAGAAGCCAGCTTTCATTGGTTTCCGATGCCATCGCTTCTGCAATCGTCATCGTAGGAAAGACGAATGCAACCAACATGACCGTGAGCTTTTCGGTGCCGGAGACGGTTTCGGAACAGCCGTACCTCATGCGCATCCACGATGCCAACGGGAGAGTGTGCGAACGTGGGGAACGCTGCTTACTCAACATAAGCACGGCATCGGTGAGTTTCACAAGGGAAATTTTTAAACTGGAGGAAAGTTATAATTTAAGAGGCAGCGTGCACAGCGCAACACGATACGTTCAGGTCAGGTCTGCTGGCGGCACAATAGACCTGCTCAGGGGATAGCAATGGCAGAGCTACAGGCAAAGGAAAAATACCTCATCGTACGCCTGGCTACGAACACCGGAACAAAGAAGATACGGTTCAAATTCAATCCGAAGCCGAAGGCAGACGGCATAACAACAGGCTATATAGCGGCCTCGATGCCCATCGGCGGCAATGTCATTGCCCAAGGAACAGGATTTTCCGGCGGCGCACAGAAGGAGAGCAGTGGCCATGAGGAGACTCAAATTAAAATCGCAACTGGCATCAAGGTGCCGCCGATAGAAACCGAAGTGGAGAGGCTCAAAACAAAGGACCTTGAGGCGGTGACGAAGGAGCTGCTTGAGCTGAGGAACATAAGCATTACCTATCCGCTTATACCGCAAAATCCGAAGGAGGGGGAGCGAATTTTTGCGTACGCGTATATCCACTACGACCAGTCCACGAACCAGGTTGTATACGATGTTGTCGAGCCGCCGCTTGACGCGCGCATGAAGATGCTCGTCCATGAGATAAAGGAGTACATCCAGGAAAAAGTCGACATAAATTTTTCCCATGTACGAAAGAGGGACGCAATAAACTACATCGCCGCCGTTTTTGAGAAGGCACTTGATTATTTCCACTCACGTTTCGACGACGAGAAACGGGAAATCCTTCGGTACTACATATTCAGGGATTTCGTCGGCCTCGAAAAGATAGAGCCTATACTGAACGACAATCGCATCGAGGATATTTCGTGTGACGGCGTGAACATAAACATTTACGTGTACCACCGTGATCCGCGCCTCGGGTCGCTGCGGACGAACGTCGTCTTCACCAACGGCGACGAGCTCGATTCTTTCGTGAATAAGATTGCCGAGCGGTGCGGCAGGACAATATCCATCTCAAAGCCGCTCCTTGACGGCACTCTCCCCGACGGCTCGCGTGTCCAGGCAACGCTTGGGAGTGACATAGCGCGGCGCGGGTCCAATTACACCATCAGGATGTTCACCGACAAGCCGCTGACTCCCCTTGACATCGTCAAGTTCGGGACCTGCGACATCCGCATGATGGCGTATTACTGGATGCTCATTGAGCACGGCTCCTCGTTCCTCATCTCCGGCGGCACAGCAACGGGGAAGACGTCATTACTCAATGTGCTGTCCCTCTTCATCAAGCCGCAGATGAAAATCATTTCGATAGAGGATACCGCAGAACTAAGGCTCCCGCACTCGCACTGGGTGCCGGAGGTGGCACGGACCCCGATAGCAGAGGAGGGCAAGGTTGACATGTTCGAGCTTCTGAGGGAATCGCTCAGGCAGCGGCCTGACTACATCATCGTCGGCGAGGTTCGTGGTAAGGAAGCGTATGTGCTTTTCCAGCAGATGGCCGTCGGCCATCCCGGCCTCTCCACCATCCACGCCGAAAATTTCCCGAAACTCGTCGACAGGCTCACGTCGCCTCCCATAAGCCTGCCGCCAAACCTGATGCAGAACCTCGACGTGATTATATTCCTGAAGAGGATAAAACAGGGGAAAAAATACCTGCGACGCGTGAACAGCTCGGTCGAGGTCATAGGCTTTAACGACAAGCTCAACGCGCCTATCGTCGACGAGGTCTTTTCTTGGGACCCGAAGATGGACGTGTACAAGAACACGAACAAAAGCGTGCTTTTGAGGAAGATAGCCGAGGCGAGCGGGCTTGACGACTATGCCGTCCAGGAGGAGCTCAAAAAGCGCGCAAAGGTGCTTGAATGGACGGTTCTCAACAACATCACCGATTACCGGAAGATTGCATCTGTGATAAATCTCTTCTACACCTCCCCTGATTACCTGCTTGGAAGGATCGAAGCCATATGATAAGTTACGTCAATCTGTCGTACAGGCTTTTCGAGGACATCGTGAAACTCATCAAACCGTATTTTCTTGACATACGCGACGATCTTCATCGTGCCAACCTCAATTATACGCTTGAAGAATGGCTGGCCACTGCCGTTTTCACGACCGCCTGGACATTCTTCCTCGAGACGATAGGACTTTCGTTTATTTTCGGCTTGTTGGCGCCGCCTGTCATAGCCATCGTCCTTGGGCTGACGCTTTCTCTGGCACTATCGGGCCTCATTTTTTTCCTCTTCTATTCTTATCCCGCCACCAAGGCAAAGACGAGGGAAAGCAAAATCAAGAAGATGCTGCCCTTTTCAGTTTCGTACCTCTCGACCATCTCGAGCGCAAAAGTCCCGCCGATAGTGCTTTTCAAGACGCTGGCGCAGTTCGAGGAGTACGGCGAACTCGCCAAGGAAGCGGGGAACATTGCGAGGGACGTCGAGGTCTTCGGCATGACGTTTTCCGAGGCAGTCAAGAAGCAATCCAAGCGCACCCCGTCGACTGAATTCAGGGAGCTGTTGTGGGGAATAAATACCGTCATTTCCTCAGGCGGGGACCTCACCATCTACCTGAAGAACAAGGGCGACGAACTCATGAACGACTACCGAAGAAGGATACGGAAGTACTCACAGGACCTTTCGCTTTTTGTCGAAATTTACCTGACACTCATAATCACCGGGTCCATATTTTTCATAGTCCTTTCGTCCATCATTTCGGCGATTTCGGGGGGGCTCGGAACGATATTTGTCCAGAGCTTCGTCGTTTTCATCCTCCTTCCGCTGCTTTCCATAGGCTTTATCCTCATCATCAAATCCATCTCTCCTCTCGAGTAGCTACTGCCCGCTGATTTGGGCCGATTGGGGCGCTTTGCCTGACAAAGCTAAAATAGGCAGGAGCATAATAAAGTAACATGGAGCTGAACGAGCGGAATATTCTTATCGGCTCTTTTGTAGTAAGCATGCTGCTTATCGGCATTGCCGTGACGTTCTCCGGATCGTTCGCGCTTTCGACCAACCTCATTTTCATAGCAATAATCATCCTCACCGCGCCATACAGCATCTATAAGTTTTTCGAGTTCAAACGCGTGCGTGCGTTCGAAAGCGAATTCCCCAATTTCCTCCGCGACCTGGCGGAATCCCAGCGCGCGGGCCTCAGCATCCTCCAGAGCATACAGCTTGCCGCGCGCTCGGATTACGGCTCGCTGACGCATGAGGTAAAAAAAATGGACAACCAGCTGAGCTGGAACGTTCCTCTTGAAAAAGTCCTCAACAACTTTATCGTACGGATGAAAAATAGCAGGATAATTTCCCGGTCCGTGATGGTCATACTTGAATCGAACAAGTCGGGGGGCAATATCGAGGATACCATGGAGTCGCTCGCGGGCAACATAGAAATGCTGCGCGACGTTCAGGAGGAAAAAAACACGCTCATGAATCAGCAGGTGCTCATGATGTACGCCATTTTCTTCATCTTCCTTGGCATCACCATAGCACTCATCAAATTCCTGATTCCCCTCGTCCAGACGCAGTCTGAAAGCGGCATAGGACTTGTCAAAGGGACCAATTCAAACCCCTGCTTTGAATGCATAAGCAGCGCAAGTGGCGCGTGCGTCGGCTGCAATACTTTCTTCTCTGTTTCTGCGCTCATGGACTTCGGGGAGAAAACTGACCCGTCTGCTTACTATAAGTCGCTTTTCTTCATCATGATTATCGTACAGGGATTCTTTACCGGCCTCATCGCGGGCCAGATAGGATCGGATTCGATTGCTGCGGGCGTGAAGCATAGCGCTATACTTCTCATCACCGGCGTGTCGATATTCCTGATAACTGTCCGGACTGGCATCGTATAGAGGGCTTTCCAATGAAGGGCGTAGTCGACATAGAATTTGTCATCTCTGTCCTTGTTTTCCTTGTTACCATATCGTTCACCGTCATCACTATCGGGCGCCAGTTCCCTTCACTCGAGGAGCGCGCACTTACCGATGACATAAAGTCAAAAAGCTACCAGTTAGCGGAACTGCTCATCTTTGATGAGGGCGAGCCGAAAAACTGGGAAACGAAACCACTAGGCGAGGTGCGGCGCATCGGCCTTTCTTCGGGGCAGCACTATATCCTTGACATCGACAAAATAACCTCTCTGCAGGCGATATGCAACGGGGACTATGCGGCATTTAAAAGCATCCTCGGTCTGTCGGAGGACGTCTCGATTTACATAACCGATTCGGGGGAAAACAGCGCCGTCCTGACCTGTCCTCCGTTTGAACAGAGTAAATCCCGTCCCGAATTCGTCACCCACCGCTTCGCCACGCTCCAAGAAGCCGGGGGCTTCACGGTGCTTGAAATAAACGTCACGCTGATTGCATGAAACAACGGAAGGGATTCGTGAGGATTCTTGAGGCAATTATAGCGTCGCTTATACTGCTGACATCGCTTTCCTATTTTTTTATCATCGAAAGGTACTCGTTCTGGGGCGATGTATTGACCCAGACTCAGGTCAACGATGCGATGGCATCGCTGTACATAAACGGGACAGTACAGCAGGCGATTCTTCTGAATAATGCAACACTGCTGCACACGAGGCTCAAAAGGATGCTCCCTGAAACGGTGGATTTTTCAGTGGAAGTTCGCGGTATCCCGAATCCGGTGATACGCATCGGGTGCAATTGCACAACAGAAGAAACGCAGAAACTAAAGGATATGCTGTACAGCACAGCATTCGGCTACAAAAAAAGAAATATTATGCTTGTTGTGACCAATGACTCGCTTGACAACCTCGCCTACGCGCCCATTGACGTGGTCGTATTTTTCGGCTACAGGCAGTTTGACGCGGCCAACAGGAGCTACCTGTCCAACTTCCTTGCGAACGGCAAGACGCTGTTCATGCTCGCTGACCTGAAAGAGAATGAAGTGAAAGACGGTTTCATAGGGCCGTTGTTCGGGCTGAGCTGGAGGCCGCAAGGCTGCGGCGGCAATAACGGCAACGGGCGATTCCCCGAGTCGCAGGAAAATCCATCGTCTTACGCGTTCAAGGTGAGAAATTATTTCGCGAACATTTCCGGGCTCGACGCAAATACTGTCTTCAAGAAATTCAATACGCAATCCAACGGCGACGGTGCCAACTGCATAACAGTCGACGAAACGACCGCCATCGAGTCGTCCAACGGCAGGTTCTCGTACCTCAAGCTCAACATCACCGTTTCAGGCAAGGGCAGGACCGCCTGGATGGCGCACTATACGCCTGATGAGGATGAAGAAAATGCTGCTGAAGTTCTCAGCAATCTTACCACAGCGTCTATCATGTGGGCTTCTGGGGAGCAGTTCCTTCTCGACCCGCCCTTTAAGACTGTTCCAAAAGTTCAGCGCTCCGTATCCTATCACCATATCGGGGTTCTCGACGGGTATGAAACATTCGCGACGCGCGTCATGGTGTGGAGAATATTCTACTGAGTATAGTGAAACAAGAAAATGATACCGATGGCACATCTTGTTTCACGTAATGACTATAATAGTAAAGAACATTGATTTTGGAACATTTTATGATGTTCTTTCCCTATAGCAGATTGCAGCTAAAAGTTCCATTATTATTACAATCTGCTATAACACGCTTTTATGCATTCCGTACGCAGTAAGTACATGTTCTGCATTGTATGCGGACGGACTGCGACGAAAGGGACGTTCTGTGATGCCTGTTTCCTGAAACATCATCCGCTTTTCAGCCTGGAGGATTTCATCATCTATGCCTGCGGTGACTGCGGAGCCTACCATGAAGGCGCGGCTGCCAAACGAACGGACATCGATGATGTCCTCCGCACCGCCATTGAGAAGCACCTCAAGGAAGGGAATAACGTTGCCATCCGGTTCTCAATAACCAAGAGACAGGGCACTACGCTTTTTGTCACGGTCACCGGCACAGGATTTCTCAGCGGCCTCCGCAAGACGGAAACGCACGCAATAAAGGTCCGTCTGAAGAAGAGGACATGCGAGCGCTGCATCAGAATCGCAGGGGGCTACTACGAGGCTGTCATCCAGCTGAGGGGCAACGAACCTGAAAAAATGCTGCACAAGCTCGAAGGCAGCCTGCCAAAAGGTGCCAGGATAGAGCGGATACAGGGGGGTTACAACGTCAAATTCGTCGCAAAGAATGAAGCTGAGAGGGCGATTAAAGGCTTAAAACAATATACGATAAAAAGGTCATTCAAGCTCGTGGGGGAAAAAAAGGGAAAAAGTCTCATAAGGAATTTTTATTCGGTGCGCTGACACCGGCAGAACAGTACCATACCGGGTTCTGGTAATAACGAAAGTACCGGAACCGACTACATAAATGCAGCATGAATGTGTTCTGATTATGGAAGAAGAAATTCGCATACGGTCGCCTCGGGGGAAGGAAGTCCTCGGTGTAGTCGAATCGCTGCTCGGCGCCAACAAAATCCGGGTCATGTGCCAGGACGGCAAGCTGAGAATGTGCAGGATACCCGGGAAGATGCGGAAACGCGTGTGGATACGGGAAAACGACGCTGTTCTCATAGAGCCATGGGAGATACAAGGGAATGAAAACGGCAATGTCAAATGGCGGTATACACCGACAGAGTCCAGCTGGTTGCGCAGGAAGGGAATTCTCAAGCTCTAGTGGTAGCATGATAAGCAAGCTCAAAATACCAGACGAGAGACTCGCTGTTCTTATAGGGAAGAGAGGGGGAATCAAGAAAACCGTGGAAAACAGGACGAATACGGTTATTCAGGTCGGCGAGGAGGTAACCATCGAAGGGGAGGCGACCGATGTCATGACTGCAGAAAACATCATACGCGCAATCGGCCGTGGCTTCGCTCCGCTGGTTTCGATGAAACTCCGCGACGAAGACATGACGCTTGTCGTAATCCCCCTGCCCAAGGAGCGAAATACTTTAGTTCGGGTGAAAGCAAGGGTTATAGGAAGCCGCGGCAAGGCAAGACGAAACATCGAGCGGCTGTCAAAGACGGACATTTGCGTGTATGGGAAAACAGTTTCTATTATCGGCACCTACGAAAGTGTAAAAGCTGCCCGCAGTGCTCTGGAAATGCTCATAAAGGGCAGCGAGCATAAAAATGTCTACAAGTTCCTTGGTGAAACACATGGCAGAAGTCCTTAAGAAGACTGCAGAGGAGTTCGCGAAAGAGCAGAAGGAAATATCAGTGAGCGAATTCTTCGAGAAGAACAAGCACCTCCTCGGCTTCGACAACCCGACCAAGGCGCTGCTCATGGCGGTCAAGGAGGCGGTTGACAACAGCATCGATGCCTGCGAGGAGGCGGGCATCCTGCCGGACATCACCGTCAAAGTCAAGCAGCTTGACGAGGACAAGTACCGTGTCAGTGTCGAGGACAACGGCCCGGGAATCGTCAAGGAACAAGTGCCGAAAATATTCGGCAAGCTGCTCTATGGCAGCAAGTTCCATAGGCTTCGCCAGGCTCGCGGCCAGCAGGGCATCGGCATCTCCGCGTGCGTGCTCTACGCACAGCTCACCACAGGCGCGCCGACGCGCGTCTGGGCGAAAACCGACGCGGGCAAGAAAACGTACTACTGCGAACTGTTCCTCAACACGATGAAGAACGAACCGGAGATCACCAAGGAAACCGTACTCGACAAAGACGGCTTCTCCGATGGTCACGGCATCCGCGTCGAGATGGACGTCGTGGGCCGCTACCGGAAGACGCAGGGCGTCGACGACTATCTGAAGCAGACATCGATCGCCAACCCGTCAACGAAAATCATGTATCATGCCCCTGACGGCACAAAGATGACATTCCCCCGCAGTTTCAACCAGCTGCCGAAGCCGCCGAAGGAAATGAAGCTCCACCCGTACGGCGTCGAATACGGCATCCTCATGCGGCTGCTCAGCAAGACGAGCTCGCGCACGCTTGCGTCGTTCCTGTCGAATGAATTTTCCTCGGTCGGCAGCCAAAGCGCGAAAGAGATCTGCGCTACGGCAAAGCTTAATCCGGAACTGAAGCCGGTCGAGCTGGCGCGCGAGCAGATTGAAAAGCTGCTCGCGGCGATGCAGAAGGTGAAGATCCAGCGGCCGCCGACCGACTGCCTCTCGCCCATCGGCGAATCAGAACTGGAGAAAAGCCTCAGGAAGGAATACCCGAATGCTGAATTTGTCACGACCGTCACCAAAGAGCCCGAAGTCTACCGCGGCATGCCGTTCCAGATAGAGGTCGGCATTGTATACGGCGGGGACCTCGCCCAGGACGATACCGTCCAGCTTATCCGCTTCGCCAACCGCGTGCCACTGCTCTACCAGCTGGGCGCGTGCGCGACGGCCGAGGCGATGAAGGATGTCGACTGGAAGCGTTACGGCATGGCGCAGCCGAAGAATGCACTGCCGGCCGGCCCTGCGGTTATCGTTATCCACATGTGCTCTGTATGGGTGCCATTCGTGTCAGAAAGCAAGGAAGCCATCGCGCCGTATCCGGACATCACCAAGGAAATGAAACTGGCAATACAGGACGCCGGCCGGAAACTTTCCCTGTATCTGTCAGGCAAAAAAAGGGTGGGCGCAGAAAAAAGAAGGCTTCAGATCTTTGATCGGTATTCTGATGAAGTGTCGGATGCGCTTGCAATACTAACTGGCAAGCCAAAGAAAGATATAGAAAAAAAGCTAAAAGAGCTTATTTCTGACAGAAGTCGCCTTAATGAGTTTGCAAAGACGGAAGAGGAGACACCAGAAGCCGAACCGTCTGAGGAGCCCGAGAAAAAGAAAGAGAAGAAACAAAAAGATGAAGAGGAAGAATAGTAATAGTTTAATTAGGAAGAACTTGAAACTGAAGGAACCTAGGTTCCTGCTGTTAAAAGGAAGGATGATACTATGAAAGAAATCAAGAAAGAATTTTCACAACTGGGCGAAAAAGTCCTGACCGACATTGAAAAGAAGGAAAATCCTTACATAGAAATACCTATACGCGGCCTTTCCAACATAATTTTTGACAAGAAAACCCGCCAGCTAAGCCTTGGGAACAAAACATCCAAAAGATATTACTTCAATGTCGCCCACAGCAAGAAATTCATGCAGACCCTCATGGTAGCTTCATTTTCCAAGCATTTGATTGACGAAGGGATACACACAAGCATCAGAGATATGTACTACAACCTAAAAAGGACTTTCCCTGAAAGCAACGAGAATACTTTTGATGAGCAGACTGAAAGCGACCCGATAATAGTTGACCTTGAGGTTGCAATGGACGTGCTCAGAGAGCAGCTCCACTTGACAACAGACAGGAAAGGAATCGTAGCCGGAAACGTTGTAATCATAGACAGAGGCGACAGCATAGACTGGTCCAAGCTCGGTTCCGGCGGCTGGTCCATTCCAAGCACCGTTGATGAGATAGATTTCAAGAGTGTTGATGCTGATTATGTGCTTGTCGTTGAGAAGAATGCCGGCTTTGAGCGCCTCCATGAGGACAAATTCTGGCAAAAAAACAAGTGCATACTGATTGGAACAGGAGGGCAGCCAAGTAGGGGCTGTAGATTGCTTATACAACGCCTGAATGGAGAACACAAACTACCAGTATACGTCATGACTGATAGTGATAGTTATGGTTTCTATATCTATTCTGTAATAAAATTCGGATCAATGGGTCTTGCCCACGTATCAGATAGAATAAGCACCCCAGAGGTAAAGTTTCTTGGCCTTACTGTGAGTGACATCTTTGAGTATGACCTCAAGAAGGCCACAATCAAAGCAAAAGATGTAGACATAAAACGTGCAAAAGAATTGCTTAAGTATGAGTGGTTCCAGAAACCGCGATGGCAGAAAGAAATAAATTTGATGATAGAAAAAGGGATTAAAGCCGAGATAGAGGCGCTTTCACACAGAGGCCTAAAATTTATGTCCGAACAATACCTTCCTGAGAAGATAAAGAAGAAGGATTTCTTAGACTAAAAACATCATTTAACAGTTCCTTGTTTGATTCTAAAATAATTAGACTTCCGAATCTCACGTGTGTTATATTTTGTTTTATTTCGTCCAGATTTATTTTGCTGATTTCTGATAATTGTTTAATGTGATCTACAGTAGGCCACATATTTCTTTTACTTCCGGTTTTCATATTAGAAATCGTTGCCTGATATGTTCCAAGTCTTTTTGCTAATGCATTCTGGTCTCCGGAAAAAATTCTGAGTCTTGTTTTTTCCTCGATTTTGCAGCATATTTTTGTATTGGCAAATATTTTAAGGAATTTCACTTTTTTCCTTGCACATCCATCAAAAATACCTAATTTCCACATTCTGTAATAGTTAGCCCAGCTCGATAATACAATATAGCCCCCATGTTCTCTCTGACTGATTTTCATTTTTCTTATTCCTTCCAAGTTAAGACATTCTACACAGAAATCTCTTAACCATTTCTCAGTTTTAGGATTGTATACCGCGGCCTGAAGTTCATGGGCGAAACCTACCTGCCGCAGAAGCTCAAGAAGGGCGATTTTTTGCCGTAGACCGCGTAGACTCGTTCAGAAAGCCTTTCGCTTTCCAGTGTTTCGGGGAATATTCGTCTCCGATTTCTTGAAAATCCGTTTCCTTTGAATTCTTTATATAGTGGATCAACAAAAGAATACCGACATATTACTTTTGTTGTCCGCTATAAGTGAACCAAGATATAATACCTGATTATTTACTTGGTTCACTATATATGCTTTCCTCAATAAAACTAAACGAAGCCTCTGTAGCTCAGCAGGTAGAGCACCTGTCAACCTTTCAGCGATAAAAGGTTGGGTGAAACTGTTAATCAGGTGGTCGCAGGTTCGAGTCCTGCCGGAGGCGCTGGGACAGTAGCTCAGCCTGGGAGAGCACACGGCTGAAGACCGTGCTGTCGTGCGTTCAAATCGCACCTGTCCCATCCTTTTTATCCCTGCAGCCTCAAGAGTACGCATGGGCTACCGGTACCGGGGGGTTTCACGAGTAACCGAAAAAATAAAGCCCAAAACCCTCCTCATCGCCGCCATTGCTGCATTTTCGCTGTATATATTTTATACCGCCACGCTCAGCATCACCGGCTGGCTCACGCGCGCATCGAGCCTCGAAACAGTGCTCAATGAAACGCAGAACACGCTCCAGCGGACGAACGCGGAACGCGACCGCTGCGAAACTATCCTCGTCACCGTGAACAAAACTCTTGCGTACTGCGAAGCCGAACGAAAGTCCGGCGAAACTGCATTCGCCTCGTGCAAAGCCAAGACCGACGAATTGTCGACGATGCTCAGCACCTGCGAGACACAGACCAAGGCGACGGCAGGGAAGCTTGTTTCTGTCCAGAACGACTACGAACTGCTCGTGCGCAGCTCGGTCAAGGACGTGTGCTGCAGGCCGGGTATCGAGGTAGCCGAGTGGAACATAAGCGCGGGCAAGATAGTATGCGTCGGCAGTTCCTCTATAAACTGCACATCAGGCGAAGTGTCTTTTGCCTCATCGTCCTGAACCTGCCGCGTTGGAGCTTCTGTAAGCTTAAAACCGTTTGGTTCTAAGTACAGACGGTAAGAGGTGAAAGGATTGACGTAT
Source organism: Candidatus Aenigmatarchaeota archaeon (assembly GCA_016193585.1). Classification (GTDB taxonomy): domain Archaea; phylum Aenigmatarchaeota; class Aenigmatarchaeia; order GW2011-AR5; family GW2011-AR5; genus JACPRW01. Next base: position 171,800 of record JACPRW010000003.1, on the reverse strand, counting down.
CTGCCAGTCCCGCCTTCTTAGCGTGCAGCACGTATCACTACAGAAGCTGAGTAAACTGACTATCCGAACATACATACAATGATGTGATGTCATGAGCAAAAAGAAAAAAAGACCCCATGAAGCTCAGAAAACAGAGGAAGAGGCTTGGGAAGAGGACCAGCAGAAAGCGGAGTACGTCGAGTGGGAAGCGCCGAAGGAAATCATCGACACGAAGCTCGAGGAAGACAAGGTATTTGCCTGGGACAAATGGCAGCAGGTCTATGAACCCGGTTTCTATGGCAAGCAGCTTGGCGACCGCCTTGAGCTCGCCCTCGTAGAGGCATGCCTGCTCCTGAAGCGCGGGCGTATTCGTGTTCTCAGGAATAATGAGCCCATGAAGTTCCAAGAATTGTACGAACACGCAGCTTCCCTTGACAAGCGCTTTTCGCACCGCTACCGCGTGTATGAGGACCTGCGCGAGCGCGGCTTGCTCGTGCGGACAGGCTTCAAGTTCGGCGTCGATTTCCGCGTCTATGAACGGGGCGTCCAGCTGAAAAAGGGCCCGAAAAGCGCCAAAGAGCACACCAAATGGATCGTCTTCTGCGTTCCCGAGGATTTCACGATGTCCTTCCAGGAACTGTCGCGCTCGGTGCGGCTGGCGCACAACATACGGGCGCGGATGCTGTGGGCGATTGTGGATAACGAAGGAGACGTGACCTTTTATCAAATCACCCGTCATAAGCCTTGATCGCTTCTGCACTGTTTCTCGTCACAGAAATGCGAGCGTATATAGTGGACCAACAAAAGAATACCGACATATTACTTTTGTTGTCCGCTACACGCGGAAAACAACGTTTTCCGGTGCACCAAAAAGCTTTGCTTTTTGCGTGTAAGTGAACCAAGATATATAGTGAAACAAGAAAATAATATCGGCATATCACTTCTTGTTTCACATATAGCAAACAAGGAAGTAATATCGTGTTTATTCCCTTGTATTGCTATAATACCTGATTATTTACTTGGTTCACTATAAATACTTCGATTTGTAAATAGATGCGATACCTATGCAGGCAAGCGACATCATGACAAAAAACGTGGCGACGTGCAGCAGGGACGACACCCTGTCGAAAGTCCTTTCCATCATGCGGACAAGGAAAATACACCAGCTCCCGGTGATCGAAAAGAAGCAAATAGCCGGCATGATAACGCTTGATGCGATTATCAAGAGAGAAACTGATCCTTCGACAACGAAGGTCGATGCCCTCATGGCTTCCTGCCCGTCAGTAAAGCCTGAAACAAGCATCGAAGATGCAGCGGAACTCATCCTTAATTCCAATGTGCGCGCCCTGCCCGTCTACGACGGGGAGCTGCAGGGAATCGTTTCAGAGACCGACATTGTGAAATTCGTGAAGGCTGGCCATCCGCTGCCTGATGCCATGCAGGATGCCGTGTACGTCGACGAGGGCGACAATGTCGGCAAGGTCAGGGAGATTATGCGGCGCGAGAATGTTTCGCGCGTGCCTGTTGTAAAACAGGGGAAATGCACCGGCATCGTCTGCTCATTGGACCTCATTCCGCTTCTGGAACCCGGCAAAGAGCGGTTTGGGGGGCGGGCGGCTTTCCGCGGCCGTGACAGAGGCTACAAGGAGCCGGTCAATCTTAACCAAACATCGGTAAAGGCGTTCATGCGCGAACCGTGCCTCGTCAAACCGGATACGCAGATAAAGGAAATACTTTCATTGCTCAGAGAACATGACGAGGTCGTGGTCCAAAATGGCATGCTCGGCATCGTGACCCCGAAAGACATCCTGCGCATGCTCGTGAAGCCGAAAAAACTCGCCTATTTGCAAATCACCGGGCTGAAAGACGAGTCTCCGCTCGACGTGTACAAAATCCACCAGGCGGCAAGCGAAACCATACGAAGGATTTCGCACGTGACGGAAATACAACCGATGAAAATAACTGTAGAGCGCATACAGCATGGCGGCAAGACGCAGTACTCGGTCCATGTGCAGCTGCCGACGCAGCTTGGCACGTTCATATCTACAAAAGCGAAAGGCTGGGAACTCGTTACCGCCACGCAAGAGTCGATGAACAATCTCGAGCGCGAGTTCTGTAAAAAACATGACAAGGTCCGTCAACACGAACGGTCGAAAAAATCGAAGGAACTGCAAAAGATGCGTTAACCCGCTCACTCCGCCTTGCTTTTCTTGACCACCTCTCCCACATCTTCCACCCGCGCGCCGTGAAGAAACATGTCAACTTGTTCAGCAAGCTCGCTTACCGCTACGTGCACCTGCTTCATCGAGTCGCGGTCGCGCAGCGTGACCGTGCCGCCGCCCAGCGTTTCGCTGTCGATGGTGATGCACAGCGGCACGCCGACCTCGTCCATTCTCCTGTAGCGCCTGCCGATGCTTCCTGAATCGTCGTAGAAGACAGTGAATTTTGCTTTCTCTAACGTTTTCTTTATCTCCTGTGCCTTTTCCTGCATGCCATCGCGGTTTACCAAGGGAAAGACGGCTGCATCAAACGGTGCGAGAAGCCTTGGCAATTCAAAGACATCCCGTTCCTTTTCCTGCCGATAGCCCAGCTCGAGCAGCGCAAACACGTTCCGGTCGACACCCATGCTGATTTCCAGCACGTGGGGAACGAATTTTCGTCCTTCGATGTTGACAGACATGTCTTTCTTGGAAACCTTTGCATGCCCTGAAAGGTCGTGGTCAGTCCGATAGTGCAGGCCGCCTATCTCAGTCCAGCCTGCATTCATCTGGACCTGTATGTCCCAGTGATACTTATTGTAGAAAGCCCGCTCCTCTTCGCTGAGCTCCTTGAACCTGAACTTGTCCCTGGGCAACTTCAGGACATCGAGATAAAACTCCTGTATCTTCGCAAGGTGGTACACATAAAACTTTGGCAGCTTCTTTGCAAGTTCGCCGCACGTTGTTTCCTCAACGTTGTTCGCTTTCCTGCTGCCGATAGGGAACAACCTGAGCTTACAGTCCTTCACTGCCTCGAAATCTTCATGCACGGCGATTGTATCGGGGTCGAAGAATATCTGCAGCTCTGCCTGCGTGAATTCGCGCATCCTGACCAGAACGTTTCTCGGTGATATCTCGTTCCGGTACGCCTTGCCTATGATCGCCAGCCCCAGCGGCAGCTGCCGGCGCAGATGCTCCCATGCGCGGGAGAAATTAACATATGCGCCCTGCGCTGTCTCAGGACGCAGATATGCCTTGGCTTCCTTGACGGTGCCGACAACGACGGGGAACATCATGTTGAGTATGCCGACATCCTCGAGCTGCCCCTTGCATTTCTCGCATTTTATGCCGTGCTTTTTTATGATGCCGGTGAGTTCCTTTGCCGTGAGACCCTCAAAACTTTCCTTGAGCACGTCCTCGAGCACATGGTCGGCGCGCTCGGTGTTGCCGCACCTGCTGCATTTGACCATCGGGTCGACGAAGTTCTGCAGATGACCTGACGCAACGAACACGCTCTCGGGCATGATGTCGCTCGTTTCTATCTCGTAGAAATTGTCGCTGAGGGAAAGAAAGTGACGTTTCCATACGCTTTCGAACTTGCGCTTCATGAGCGTGCCGAGATGCCCGTAGTCGTAGAAGCCCGACATGCCGCCGTATATCTCTGACGAGGGGAAGAAGAAGCCGCGGCGCTTCGCGACGTCCTCGATCTTGTCGGCGGTCATATGTGTATCAATCGTGAATTAGCTTTTAATGTTAATAAGCCTGCCAGCCCTTTTGCCTTGCCTTCTCTACCGCCTCATCAACAACGCTATGCAAGGAATCCGTCGGTCCATCATACGGTATCTGCCAGCCATGCAAGCGTAATTCACGTTGCGTAACAGAATGCGCGTGCGATAGTAGCTCCTAATAGTAAAGAACATTGATTTTGGAACATTTTACAATGTTCTTTCCATATAGCAGATTGCAGCTAAAAGTTCCATTATTATTACAATCTGCTATAAGATGCTGATGTGGAGATTCTATTGTCATCCGCAATGCCATCAATAATTTCTTTTCCGCTGCTAGTACCGGGGGCGTTCTTTTGACATTCATGTACAGCCCCTCTGCGTGGGACTCTGGTGGGAAGTTTTTAATAGTTATTCCTGCAAAAGTACAGAAGGCGAGGATTGATGCCGTACCAATTTCTATGCTGACGACATGCAGAAGTAGTCGTCATGCTCATAGTTTCCTGTCTAACTTTTCCAAAGTAGGTTTCATGTTTTTCTTTTTTGCGTAAGCTGCGCCTTCGTGCGCAGCGCGATAACCAGCTAGATGGGAAACTGCACGAAATAGGAGGTTGTGAGCAATGGATGGGAAATGCCGTTACTGGAGGAACAGTGGCAATTACTGTGTGCGCGGCGGGAGACCGATGTTAGGGTGTTACCCGGATCTCATGGAACGGTGGGGAATAGGAGGACCGGAATCGTATGAGGTATGTCCTACGTACAATGGATTGAGAATTCCTGAACTGTCGCCTCTTATAGACCCGCGCCTTGCATCACTGGAAGAGAGGCCGAAACAATCTATCTGGTAGGTCCCGCGCATGGCGTACGGTAATGAAAAACCTGAAGGAGGTGCACTGATGCGCTTGCGTATCAGTCACGACAGTGTCGCATACCTTCAAGGAAACCTGTACGACCCTAACGCATGGGTGTACGAGCTCGACGGAAGCGAACGGCATCTCAGAAGAGTTACGACGCTTAGAGAATTTTATGAAGAGCGCGGCATACCGAGTGGCTACTTTTCATTATCACGGCGGAGAGTAGCGGCATCCGGCTGGTGGTCGCTCTAGTTATTAAAATTCCGTGCACCAAGTGATTACCATGCACTATGTCCTGACTGAGGAGGGCAGGAACTACCTGAAGAACGGCCTGCCCGAGAAGCGGCTGGCCGAGATGCTCGTCAGCGGGCCGAGAACACTCGCCGACGTGCGGCGGTCGATGAACGACTTCTCCATCGCGCTCCAGTGGGCGAAGAAGCACGGCTGGGTCAGGATTGAAGGCGAGAAACTCCTGCTGCTCCACAAGCCGGCAAAGATACAGGAACAGGATGCCCTTGAAAGGATATACAAAGGGGATCAGGTAACCGAAAGCGTGCTCGCTCTGCTGCTCTCGAGAAACCTTGTAGAAAAGGAGCACGAGGATGCACGGCAGCGCTCCAAGCATATCGAAGGGACAGAAGTTACCAACCTGACCGAGGACCTGATAAAAACCGGGGCGTGGAAAAAAGTCAAGCTCAGGTCGTACAACGTCGAGGCCGTCGGCAAGAGGATACATATCGGGAAGCGGCAGCCGTACAACAAATTCCTTCTGGAAGTGAGGAGAAAGCTCGTTGAGATGGGTTTCCGGGAAATGGCAGGCCCCGCCGTAGAATTAGAATTCTGGAATTTCGACGCGCTCTACCAGGCGCAGAATCATCCCTCGCGTGACTGGACAGAGACGTACTCCATGAAAAATCCGGTGTACGGCAGATTGCCGGATGCACGGCTCGTCGACGCGGTGAGGAAAACCCATGAAAGCGGCTGGAAAACAGGCAGCACCGGATGGCAGTATTCATGGGATGAACAAAGGGCGGCGCGTCTCATGCCGAGAGCACACGACACGGCAATTTCTCCACGAACCCTTTCCTCGCCAACGCTGGAAATACCGGGAAAATATTTCCAGATAGTGCGGTGCTACCGGCCCGATGTCATCGACGCAACGCACGGCGTCGAGTTCAACCAGATGGGAGGCTTTGTTGTCGCAGAAGACCTCGATTTCCGCGATTTGCTTGGCTTGCTGAAGCAATTCGCCTTCGAGCTTGGAGGAGCTGAGGATGTGAAGTTCTATGCGGACTACTATCCATTCGTAGAACCTGGGGTACAGATTTCGGCAAAGCACCCTGAACTTGGTTGGATTGAACTGGCAGGCGCTGGCATATTCAGAGAAGAGCTTACAAAACCTCTTGGAGTAGATGCTCCCGTAATAGCATGGGGATTTGGCATTGATAGACTTGCTATGCTTAAACTTGGCGTACAGGATATAAGATATCTGTTTTCACAGAACCTTGAGTGGCTGAGGAATGCAGCGGTGATATGATTGCCAACCATAGACGTTTCCTACCATGACCTGTGCACGCTTATCGGGAAGAAGGTTTCACTCAAGGAACTCCGGGAAGAGCTGATCCTCTACGTGAAGGGCGAAGTGGATGCTGCCGAAGGCGACACGCTCAAGATAGACATAAAAGATACGAACCGGCCTGACCTGTGGTCTGCTGAGGGAATAGCGCGCGAAATAAGGAACAGAATAAAGGGTAGTAAAGGAGTTCAGACGTACGCTGCCCAGAAGTCCGACATCACGGTACGCATCACGACAAGATCCCGCGTGCAACCGTTGGCTGTTTGCGCTGTCGCCGAAAAGCTTGCCATAGACGGGCATTTCCTTTCCCAGATACTACAGCTTCAGGAAAAAATAGCGTCAAGCTTCGGCCGCAAGCGCCGGGAGTTGTCAATGGGGATATACGATATGAGCAGAATAAAGCTCCCCGTCGTCTATACGTCAAGAAAACCGGAGGATATACTGTTTGTTCCGCTTGGCTTTTCGAAAGAGATGACTGCCGAAGAGATACTGCAGCATCACCCGAAAGGCAGGGAGTACGGGCACCTTCTGAGAGGGGAAAAGGAATACCCCGTGTGGGTTGACGCTACAGGAAAAATACTCTCGATGCCTCCGATTATTAATTCGGAATCGCTCGGCAACGTATCTGCAAAAACGACGCACGCTTTCATCGAAGTAACAGGTCACCGTCTCGGATTTTTATCCACTGCGATAAACGTCCTTGCAGCGCAGATGCTTGAGAGGGGAGCTGCAGTAAAATCGGTCAAGACTGTATGGAACAAAGGCTCTGTCGTAACTCCTGATTTTTCCAAAAAGACGATTGAGGTCTCTCTGGATTCTATCAGAAAAATCAGCGGATTGGGGCTCGACAACAAGAATCTGTTAGGACTTCTCAGGCAGGCTGGCTATGAGGTAGTAGCAGGAAAGGGCAGCCGCCTCACGCTCAACTACCCCTCGTACAGGCAGGATGTTATGCACTGGCGTGACGTCGCAGAAGATGTAGCAGTCTCATACGGTTATAATCACATAGAGCCGAGAATTCCAAGGCTCCCTACGTCCGGGAAGCTTCTCGAGAAGGAACTGTTTTCTGAAAAGATGACAGAAATCATGATAGGTATGGGATTCCAGGAGATACTGTCGTACACACTCACCAACAAAAACAACTTGTTCTCAAAAATGAACATGGAGGAAGAAAAAGTGGCTGAGATAGAAAATCCTTCGTCTGCAAACTGGGGCGTCTTCAGGACGTGGCTCATGCCGAACCTGATGGAATTCTTTTCGCAGAACAAGCATATAGACTACCCGCAGAGCATCTTCGAAATCGGCGACGTCGTCCTCCTTGACGAAAAAATGGAAACAAAAACGCGCGACCGCAGGAAGGTGGCCGCTGCCATATCAGATGCGGCGATAAATTACGACAGAATTTCTTCTGCTCTTGACGCGCTCATGAGAAACCTCGCCATCACCTACAAACTGGCGCGCACAAACCACGCAAGCTTCATCCATGGCCGCGTGGCCGGGATTATAGCCGCAGGGAAGTCCATCGGCATTGTCGGTGAAATCAGCCCGCACGTCCTCAACAACTGGGGGCTCGAAAAGCCTGCCGTCGCGTTTGAGCTTGATGCCGACGCCCTGTTCTCGGTCAGGAAATGATTACCTTCTTGCCGACGGCTTCCACCGTGCGGGCTTCATGTCCTTGAGCGCTTCGTTCTCGAAAAAGCCTTGGCACGCATGGCGGGCAGGAGTGCACTTGACTGATTTTTTGCAGACATCGCAGTGATTGCAGCGCATACGCCTACCTCGCCCATCGCAATTGTAATTATGTTTATCCGCCGTTCTTTATATCGGAATAAGCATCGTAGGCGAATACGGAGTTTGCTGTTACCTGCCAGAGAAGCGCGCGCGTACCATAATCAGCAGAAGCACCTGCGAGCTGCGTGCCGCTGAAGAGCGCGTACGGCAGGACTAGCAGCACAATGATGAGCCCTGCTCCGAAGACGACGCGCCGCCCGCCGTAGATGTAGCCCAGCCCCGGAAGAATGAAATTGAGCGCTGCTGCCATCCATGGATTCTTTGTTCCGGAGAACTTCGCCAGTTTCTTCATCTGCTTCCCTGCCTGTTTATGGCGGCGGCATCCATGTAGCCGTCCACTGCGAACACGAGACCGAACAGCAAGCCGGGAAAGGACGTCCATGCCTTCACGAGGGACATTGGATTGAAATTCAGCGATACAATTTCAATAATTCCGATGAGGATGAGCCCTGCGGCCATGACAGGCCGGTTCCCATTGTAGAGGTAGCCGAGACCGTAGAACACCAGATTAAGGAATGCAGCGGCGTAGGGATTCCGCATACCTTACCTCAGGAAGCTGAACATGCGCGCATACCACGGTTCCTTAAGGCGCTGCTGGTAGCCGAGCATGCGGCCGGCAAGGCGGCGGATTGCCATGCTCGCCTTCGAGCGCGGAGCGTGGTGGATAACGGGCATGCGGCGCGCGATGGCCTGCTGGACTGCGCTGTCCTCGGGTATCTCCGCAAGCAGGTTCATATGGTCGAGCATGGTAAGCACTTCGTGCTGTTTCATCTCGTGCTTTTTTCCGGCAACTCTGTTGAGAACGACGCCGGAAACGCGCGTTCCAAGCTGTTCGGCAAGCTTCGCCGCCTTCAGTGCGTCCGCAACTGCCGGCAGCTCCGGATTGGTGACAAGGACAAGCTCGTCGGCTGTTTCCAGGGATGCCAGTGCCTCCCTTCCCAATCCTGCAGCAGAGTCGATGAGCACGATGTCGGTGTTGCCGAGCAGGTCGAGCAGCGCGTTCGGAAAGTCGCGCGCGTCCGTTCCCTGCAAATCGCGGAGCGCGATGCCCGCAGGCACTATCTTGAGCCCGGGCGAATGCTCGTAGAGCGCATCGGAAATCTTCGCCTTCCCCTTCAGAACGTCATGAAGCGTTGTCGGATAGAGCGGCACACCCAAATGGAACCCCAGGTTCGGCGTCGTCAGGTTCGCATCGACAACAACCACGTCCCTGCGGTATTCGGCGAGCGCCGCCCCAAGATTCGCGGTCAGAAAGGTCTTTCCGGCGCCTCCCTTGCCAGAACAAAGCGTTATGATACGTGTCATGCCACACCCATTTTACCTTTGGTTTGTGCAGTATTTAAAACCTTAATAGCTATGACGAAAATAATGTACAAAAATGCCACAAATCTGGCTTCAGGGCGTGTAGCTCAGCTTGGATAGAGCATCTGCCTTCTAATGAAGGGAGAAGGTTTTTGATTGACCTTTTTCCTAAAAAGGTCAGCAGGGGGTCGCGCGTTCGAATCGCGTCACGCCCATTGAGGACCCGCGGGAGAACCCATGTTCTCCCTCAGTTCTCTTTGACTGCCGAATCCTTCCTGCGATTTTAGCTCTCGTTGCTTCTTGACGCTATCCTTATACGTATTTAAGTTTTAGCGTTCCAAATAATGCCAGTATGTATGGGAAAATTGTGGGACAGGTTTCTAACGTTCTCCTTAGCTTGTGCTTGGTAGTTTTGCTGCGCTGAGCAGCCCGATACGGTTTTACTCCACTTTTCCGCTGAACTTTTCGCGCGATGTTTTTCCAACATTTCAACCGTGGAGATTTCACTACATACAACGAAACTGGAGGTCGAGAAAGATGAGAAACGCAACACTAGAAACGAGAGCAAGACCGAGCATCCCTGTCAGGGATGTAATTATCGGCGGCACGAAGAGGACCGCAGGCATCTATGAAAGTCCTGATGGCGTTCCAGCGCACCGCATAGTATCCGGAGCGGAATACTATGCAAAGCTCGACGGCGAGTATTGTCCGGTGCGTGCAGGGGAGAACGGCAAGATGTACCCTATCGGAGCATGATTGGAAATGACGACCTGGCACACCAGCGCAAGCAGCGGAGGAGGCTGCGCGCGAAGGAGAAACGTAGCACACTACAACATGCATCAGTGATCTGATGGCAAGACCGAAACCCCTCTTGAAACAGGGCATCAACACACAACCAGGAGAACATGTCGTGAATAAAGTGCGCCTTCCTGAAAAAGCGCGGTTTTACGTGATCGCCCAGCGGAAGGTGCGCGTTTTCAGCTCGGCTGAGAGGGTACGTGCGTACCCTGTACCAACAGAATGTACTCGGCAGGGGTATGGTTATGTGGTTGCATTCGAACGTCACGCCGATGGCAGCAACCGGCAGGTAAAGTACAGCCGTCTCATCCCCGAACGACAGCTTGTCGTTTCAAACACAAACCGGTATCCGCCTGATACGGGCCAGCAGTTACCTTATAGGAGGAGATGACTATGAACTATAGACAAGTGGCGGGTGCATCCAGAACGCCAGCCGTATGCGGTGAATGCCCTCTCTGGCAGCGTGCGGCGATGGCGTTATGTGAGGATGGAATGAAGGGGCACAGGCCCGAAGACCTTGCTCCGTACTGCGCTGAAATCAACACGCATGTGCCCTATGATTCTCCGCCGGAATGTGAACGGTATGCGCGGAGCAGAAATCAGTGATAGCCTCTAGCATGCCGCATGCTGTGCTTCACGGAGCGCTTTTTAAGCCTTCATTAAAAATTACATAGCTGAGACGCATGAACGTACGTACCCTGGAAAAGAAATGGCAGCAGCGGTGGGAGAAAGCCAAGCTTTTTGAGGCGAATCCCTCAAAGAAGAAAAAGTTCTTCACCTCAATTGTCATTCCGTACGTCAACGGCAATGTCCACATCGGGCACTCGTTCACCTTCTCGCGCACCGACACGTACGCCCGCTTCAAGCGGATGCAGGGCTACAACGTGCTGCTGGCGCAGGGGTTCCACGCAACTGGCGAGCCGATACTCGGCGCCATCGAACGCCTCAGAAACGGCGACAAAAGCCAGACGGCGACATTCACGACGTTCGGCGCAACAGCGCGCGACCTTGAGGCGTTCAAGAAGCACGGACCGGAGTATGCGGCGCGGTTCTGGGCGAAGAAGATAACAGAATCCGCGAAACTGATGGGGTTCTCGGTGGACTGGAGAAGGACGTTCATCACCGCTGTTGAGCCCACGTTCAACCGCTTCATTGAGTGGCAGTACAATACGCTCAGGGAGAAGGGATACGTCGTCCAGGGAACCCATCCGGTAATCTGGTGCCCGCACTGCCAGTCGCCGACAGGCGACCACGACCGGCTGAAAGGAGAAGGGGAGAGCCCGATAGAATTCACGATACTCAAGTTCGCATTCAAGGACATGTACCTCTGCGCTGCAACGCTCAGGCCGGAAACGGTCTTCGGGCAGACCAACATGTGGGTCAATCCTGAGGTAGAGTACGTCATTGCCCTTGTCAACGGCAGGGAAAAGTGGATTGTAAGCAAGGAATGCGCTGAAAAACTAAAGGACCAGCTCAAGAAAATACAGGTCGTCGGCTCTATCAAAGGAAAAAAGATGGTAGGGAAATACTGCACTGCACCGGTGATCAACAAGGACATACCCATCCTTCCGTCAAAGTTTTGCAACCCGAAAATCGGAACAGGCCTTGTGACGAGCGTCCCTTCGCATGCACCGTTTGACTGGCAGGGCCTGGTTGACTTACGGAACGACCCGGCAGAACTTGAAAAGTACGGGTTGCACGCTGCTATTTTCAAAGACCTTGAACCGATATCGATAATACACGTTGAAGGCTTTGGGGAACACCCTGCAGAGGATGTTATCGCGAAGCTGGGCGTAAAGAACCAGGAAGATTATGAAAAGCTGAAGGAAGCTCTCAGGATCATTTACAAGAAAGAGCACCATACGGGCGTTATGAAAGCCAATTGCGGAGCATATGCCGGGCTTCCTGTTGAAACTGCCAAGGAGAAGATAAAGCAGAAGCTGCTGAAAGACGGGCTCGCAGACATTATATGGGAACCGACAGAAGAAGTCGTCTGCAGGTGCACGACGCCGAACCACGTCAAGATACTCGAAAACCAGTGGTTCCTCAAGTACTCGGACGAGGAATGGAAGAAGAGGGTACTGTATGCGATGAAAAAAATGCGCATCATACCGGATGAAGCGCGGAACAACTTTGACAATACGGTCCAGTGGCTCAGGGACAAGGCGTGCACGAGAAAAACCGGCCTGGGAACGCCGCTGCCGTGGGACAAGGAATGGATTGTCGAGACGCTCTCCGACAGCACGGTGTACATGGCATATTATACAATTGCGCATCTCATCAACGGGAAGAAGATTGCTGCTGACAAGCTCACCGACAGCGTGTTCGATTACGTTTTCCTCGGGAAAGGGAACCCAAGAACCGTTTCCAAGAGCAGCGGCGTTGCGCTGGGCATCCTGCAGTTGATGAGAAGGGAATTCACCTATTTTTATCCTGTTGACTTCAGAAACAGCGGCAAGGACCTCATCCAGAACCACCTGACATTCTACATCTTCCAGCACGCCGCGATATGGCCTGAGCGTTACTGGCCGAGGACTATCGGGGTCAACGGGTTTGTGAGCGTCGAAGGGGAGAAGATGTCCAAGAGTAAGGGGAATATCATCCCCCTTAAGGACCTCATCGAGCAGTACGGCGCCGACCTCACGAGGCTCAACATCGTTTCCTCATCCGAAGGCATAGACGACGCGGACTGGCGCGCGGAGAACATAAAATCGCTCGAGCAGCGGTATGATTACCTGTTCTGGATATGCAAAAACATAGGCAAAGCGTCAAAGCGAAGCGTGGAAAACGAGGAGCGCTACCTGATGAGCAAAGTCCAGAAGACAGTTGCCGAAGTCACCGAGCACTACGAACAGCTCAGGTTCAGGACAGGCATCCAGCACGCGCTCTTTGATACGACGAATGCCCTCAAGTGGTACCTCAACAGGACCGGCGGCATAGCGCATGCGAATAAAGCTGTGCTCAAGGAGGCAATGAGCACCATTGCCCGCATGCTTGCCCCGGTAACGCCGCACCTGTGCGAGGAGCTCTGGACGTACCTTGGCAAAGGATTCGTGTCAGTTGCCGGCTGGCCTGCGCATGATACGAGACGTGTCAACAGGGAAGCAGAACTCGCCGAGGAGCTCGTGCACCACGTCATCGAGGACGTCGATGAGATAAAGAAAATAGCGAAGGTCGCGCCGAAAACAATCTCGCTGTTCGTTGCCGAGGACTGGAAATTCGACGTGTACGATTTTGTGCTGAAGAACAAGGGGAAACCCATCAACGAGATAACCAAACACATCATGCAAGGCGACATGAAGCGCTACGGGAACACGACGGTCGCCTTCGTGCAGCACCTCTACAAGCGTATCAACGAGCTCAAGCCGGTGCTGCCGAGAAAAAGGCAGCTTGCAACGCTCGCCAAGGCGAAAGCGTTTCTTGAGAAGGAGACCAACTGCACTATCTCTATCGCCAAGGCAGAAGCGAGCGGCAATCCCAAGGCACGCCAGGCGTCTCCGCAGAAGCCGGGGATCCTGCTGGAGTAAAAATCATCCCCGATAGTGCATGTCTTTAGGGAATAGAGGCTCTGCGGGGTACAGCAAAGCACCGACTACCCTGTTGCTCCCCTGTGCGTGTATCAGCAAGACCTGTTTTCTTGGATACGAGCTGTGTCTTCCTCCAGTTAAAAGGCTCAGGTGGGGGTAGTCATCATGTAGCGGCTGGGATACGCCAAACCCTTCATGAACAGCCAATTCCATAGCACCCCTCATCGTGTTCCACACTGCTCTCCCCACTTGATCTGAAACCATAAAACCACTCCTAATACGTCTCGAGGCTTTCCCCGAGCTTTTTCTTTTCCTCGTACTTGATTTTCGCCAGCGAGAGCATGTTCTCGAGCAGTTCCTCAATCCGTGCTATCCGCTCCTGCAGCTCTGCATTGGCCTTGTTCATTTCAAGAATAGCGCACCACAGCTGCGCGACCTTGATATCGGAAGCTTCGCTGTACGCCTGCCGGTACTTTGAGACGGTCTTGAGCAGCTCGTTCAGCCGCTCCTCGTCCTCATCCGGCAGCTGCTCCTTCCAGTCTTTCTCGTTTCCGGGCATAAAATCACTACGGTATAGTAAATCAAAATTCTTATAAAGATTTGTTTGCAAGAAAGTGGCATGAAAAACGGCGATTTTATCAAGATTGACTATGTAGGCAGGCTCGAATCCGGGGAGATTTTCGACCTGACCAGCGAAACACTTGCGAAAAAGGAGCATATCTTCAACCCGAACATACACTACAAGCCGGTGCCCGTCGTGGTCGGCGCCGGATTCGTGATACCCGGCCTTGACAAGGCGCTTCTCGATGTTGACGTCGGCGGCAAGAAAAATGTCACGGTCAGCCCTACGGAAGGGTTCGGCGACCGTGACCCGAAACTCGTCCGTGTCGTGCAGAAGAAGGTGTTCAAGGACCAGCAGGTTGAGCCGAAACCGGGACTCGTGGTTGATTTTTCAGGCATCAAAGGCCGCGTGCAGAGCGTGGCTGCCGGCAGAGTCACTATCGACTTTAACAATCCCCTTGCGGGAAAGAAGCTGAATTACGAGCTCACCGTTACCACATGCATCACCAATCCCGAGGAGCAGGCGAAAGCGATTTTCGAATTTTTCGGCGTGGAAAAAGCGTCAGTCACGTTCAAGGACGGTACGGCTGAAATCGAGGCGGCAGCGCTGCCGTCAGACCTCAAGGAACGCATTGCGAAGCTGGTTCTTGACCACGTCAAGCCGGACGGCAAAGGCCTCGAGAACGTCACGTTTATCGAAGTGTTTAGGAAGAAGTGAACGCCTACCCTAATTTTTCACGTACACGCTGAGCTATCTCAGGCGCTGTATACAGAACTACATCCACGTACTCGTCCCTCTCGGTCACCTCTGCGAGCAACGGGTTAAGATGAAATACTGGTGTGACACCAGCGGAAACAAGATAGACCCTTTCGCCTTTATCTCCGAACGACTGATATACTCCTATAAAATTTCCTGCTCCTTCATGCGTAAGCGCATCGCCAATGGAACGCGCGAGTCCGTAGGGATCTTTGCCACGAAACTGGATTCCCGTCGTTGTTGCCGTCATACGACCAAGTAAATAATCAGGTATTATATCTTGGTTCACTTACACGCAAAAAGCAAAGCTTTTTGGTGCACCGGAAAACTTTGTTTTCCGCGTGTAGCGGACAACAAAAGTAATATGTCGGTATTCTTTTGTTGGTCCACTATAAAGCTCTTCAACAACTGCTTCTGCACCGCTATTCCCTCAGCACGAGCGGCTTGTGATAGTACGTCGAGCTCTTGCAGTACGGGCAGAGCACCGGCATCTTGTCCTTACGCGTCGTCCATACGTGGCTGCACTTCGCGCATTTCAGCTTCATTCTCTCGCACCCCTGCTTGCGTGCTTTGCTATTACTATTTTTACTACTACCGTTACTATCTGTATCCTTTACTACTATTACTATGTATCCTTTACTACTATTTTACTATGTATCCTTTACTACTATTTTACTATGTATCCTTTACTACTATTACTACTACAGTTACTATTATCTCTATTTATGCGGTCGAAGTTTTAAATAACTTCGAAACGTAATAACAGAACGTGGTTTCATGGGTGTCCTTGAAAGCAAAGATGTTGGTTCTCATACGCAGGACGAAGAACTGCGAAAACTCCTCGAATCCAGGAAAGCAGAAATCAAGGTTATCGGCTGTGGTGGCGCAGGAGGCAATACCATTTCGCGGCTGGTGCAGGTCGGCATCGTAGGCGCAGAAGCGATTGCCATCAACACCGACGCGCAGGACCTTTTGTACACTGACGCCGACCTCAAGATACTCATCGGCAAGGAAATCACCGGCGGCCTCGGCGCCGGTGCCGACCCGAAGGTCGGGGAGGAGTCCGCAAAAGAAAGCAAAAACGACCTGAAGAAATCCATCGAGGGCGCCGACCTCATTTTCGTGACGTGCGGCCTTGGCGGCGGCACGGGAACCGGCAGCGCGCCAGTCGTTGCTGAAACCGCAAAAAAATCAGGCGCGCTTACGGTCGGTGTCGTCACGCTTCCGTTCACCATGGAAGGCAGGCAGCGGATGAACAATGCCAAGCAGGGGCTGGAGAAGCTGCAGAACAGCGTCGACACGCTCATCGTCATACCGAACGACAAGCTGCTCGAGATTGTGCCTGACGTATCGCTGACGACCGCATTCAAGGTCGCCGACGAAATCCTTGTCAACGCGGTGAAGGGAATCACCGAACTTGTCACCAGGCCCGGCCTCGTGAACCTCGATTTCGCCGATGTCCGGGCAGTGATGCGCGACGGCGGCCTTGCCATGATAGGCATGGGAGATTCGGACAGCGAAAACCGGGCAGGGGAGGCAGTCGAACGTGCCCTCAACAACCCGCTTCTTGACGTCGATATCGACGGCGCCAAAGGTGCCCTGATCAACGTGTCCGGCGGCATGGACGTGACCATACGCGAGTGCCAGGAAATTGTCGAATCGGTGGCAACGAAGCTCAACCCCGACGCGAAAATCATCTGGGGCGCGCAGATTGTCAAGGAACTAGGAGATTCGGTGCGGACGATGATCATTGTTACCGGCGCCAACTCGCCGCAGCTGTTTGCAGCGCCGAAAACGCTCAAACGGGAACGGACACGGGAGATTGAAAAGGTCCTGGGCATTGACATCGTTGAATAAGGATTTTATGGAGAAATGCGCAGCATATATCCTTAGAGGCTGCGCATTTCTCATCTAGCGAATTGCGTTTTCACAGGTCATAAGCAACGCAATTCTCTATATAAGCCTTTCTTTCGTAATAAAGCTCATGAATCTCAACCTGTTACTTGAGCGAATCAGGCGCGTGCTGCTGGTATCGAGCAAGCCCGACAAAATTGAATTCATGCAGAGCCTGAAGATAACAGGCATCGGCATGGCGGTCGTCGGTGTTGTCGGATTCGCCATTTTCCTGACCGTCATACTCATGGGAGGCCTCTAGCCGAACAGGTGATATCTATCATCGTGACCATACGGACGACGACCGGACGAGAAAATGTTGTCATAGAATCGATAATGGCAAAGGTGAAGCACCATACCATACCTATACGTTCCATTTTCCACCCGACGGAACTCAGCGGCTACGTGTTCATCGAGGGCGAGATAAACGACATAGAGGCGAGCGTCAAGGGCATCCCCCACGTCAGGGGCCTCATCAACAAGGACGTCCCGATGACGCAGCTCGAGCGGTTCCTTGTCGCCGAGAAGCAGCAGATAAAGGTGGAGACCGGCGATGTCGTCGAAATCGTCGGCGGCCCGTTCAAGGGCGAGAAGGGAAAGGTGACGCGCGTCGACGAGACGAAAAACGAGCTTACCGTCGAGTTCCTTGACGCGGCGATACCCATCCCGGTCACCATATCGGTCAACTCGATACGCATCTACGAGAAAAAGAAGGAGTAGCGGTGTGTACAATGAGATTATCATTCAAAAAAATAATATCCCTTGGGGAGAGAAGCAAAAATTGGAAGACAAATTGCGGCAGGTTATAGGTCAGAATCTGAGATGATAGGATCGCTAGCCTGGAAACAAACATCATTAGGAGAATTACACAGGCTCTGGAAGATTTGTAAGTATCCTTTGAACGGACTATGGCGATAGTATGGGCAAAAAAGAAACCGTTGAAGCGCTCGTACAGGGCGGCAAGGCGAGCGCCGCTCCACCTCTCGGCCCGGCGCTCGGGCCGACAGGCGTCAACATCGGCGAGGTCATCAGCGCGATAAACGAAAAGACAGCGGCTTTCTCCGGCATGGAGGTCCCTGTCAAGATACACGTCGACACGGAAACCAGGAAGTTCACCATCACCGTCGGGACACCGCCGGTCACTTCGATGCTCAAGAAGGAGATGAACGTCCAGAAGCTTGCCAAGGTCCTCGAAGGCGGGGAGCGGCAGCTGCCGGGAAGCATCCCATTCGAGAAGATTGTCACCATAGCGAAAAGCAAGGACTCGCTCGGCGGCAGCATGAAGTCGCGGGTCAAGCAAGTCCTGGGGACGTGCGTCTCATGCGGCGTGCTCGTCGACGGCAAGAACCCGAAGGACGTGCAGAAGGAAGTGGATGGGGGAATGCACGACAAGATGCTGGTGTGATAATGGTTGGGATCTACTTCATTGTTCCTCTGGACGAATGTGCAGAGAATTACGAGCAGTTCGTGCTCGTCTAGACCTTGTGGGAACCTGCTGATTCTTGGTTCGGACTTAAGAACTTTTTCATTTTATAGTCCGTGGTATGAGGGCTGACGCATTCCTGCTTGCGCTGTACATCGTTGCTGTGCTCTTTGTACTCTACCAGTTCATGTCTCTCTGGCCGCTCGCCATAGCATTGCTCCTGCTCCTGCTCATCATGCTCATCCAGAAGCTCCATCTCGACCGGAAGCTTGAGGTGGAGCTGGCGGGAAGGAGAAACGTCCTGTCCCGTATCGAGGAGCGCATGGACGCGTTTGCACGGGGTATAGAAGCCGTGAGGGTCGAACTGAACAGGAGCATGTTTGTCATCGGCAGCAGGCTCACCGAGCTGGAATCGTCCAAGTCCGAGATGAGATCATCCAACGAAATGCTTGCGACGAAGCTCATCGAGATCGAAAACAAGCTGACGTCGATAAAAAAGACGCTCGGCGCGGCGTTCGGCTCCCTCGATGACCGCATCCACCTCATGGAAGAACAGGAAGATTAGATCCTTGTAAGGCGATCTCATGTACTTATAGTGAACCAAGTAAACAATCAGGTATTATATCTTGGTTCACTTACACTCAAAAAGCAAAGCTTTTTGGTGCACCGGAAAACCTTGTTTTCCGCGTGTAGCGGACAACAAAAGTAATATGTCGGTATTCTTTTGTTGGTCCACTATAATCGGAACATCACATTTTGACATGAAATGCCCGGAGCGGCTGCCGAAACTGTTGAGGTATCTGAAACCCCGGTCAGTTGCAGTAGAGTCTCCCACACCGGACAGATGCCTTCTCCCAACGTTCAGGAATGGTACGTGGGCCTATGAGCTTCACATGGGGGACTTTCCTGTTGATGAGGGCGTTATCCATGACTACCTTAATCGCCGCTCGTTGTCTGCACTTGAAGCGAATGTACGGGCGCTATCCGGGGACGAGCCTGAAGATGTGGTAAGGTTTGGGATAGCATTTTCACAAACACTCGATTATGAAACCAGATGCCCTATGGAATTGCGCTACGAGCTTGGATACGGCCCTGAAAATCTTTTCTTTGTAGAACATCCCAGAACATCATCGTTTGTGGAAGCACTTTTTGCTTCTATGGGGTCCAGCTATGCTGAGCCGAAGAAGCCGGTAGATTTGATATATCTGAACATGGTAAACGGGTGGGGGTTGCGGGGACTGAAATATGAAGACATGGTGCGGCGATCTATTGAAATGACAGATGCTCAATACAGGCAGACCGACTTTGTGCCTTCTGGAATCATGCTTACTGATACGGCGAGGGAATTTGTAGAGGAACGGGAGGATTTTTTGAAGGTTGGATTGATGGCAACTTCTCCTGACATTTGTATTGTGGGAATGGCCCATACAAAAGAAGAAAGAACCTCTGATTTCCTGATCCCCCAGGAAACCCTTTACAGAAGGCTGAAGAGAAGTGGTGTACACGTCACCAGCATACCGCTCAGCGAAGCCGACAACATGTAGCCTTTTTATCCTTTCCGCGTGAATAGATGGTACCCGTTGCCGATGCACAGAACGGTTGCACAACCGTCTGATGGCGCACTGCGAAGGTTCTCTAGCAGGAGGGTATGTATGAACGTTGCAGAAGCAGTAGCACACCTGAAGGAAGGCGACAAGCGAGGGTTTTCCCAGACGATTGACCTTATCATCAGCCTGAAGAACATAGACCTCAAGAAGCCCGAAAACAGGTTCTCGAAGGACGTCACCCTGCCGCACGGCAGAGGGAAGGATGTGACTGTCGGTGTTATTTCTGACTCGATAGCAGGCGCCATAGCAAAGTCCGCTATCGAGCAAATGGACAAGAAAGGCATAAAACAGCTTGCCAAGAAATATGAATTCTTCGTCTGCGAAGCGCCGCTGATGGTTTTTGTAGGCAAGGTTCTTGGAAAGTATCTCGGCCCGCGGGGCAAGATGCCGAAACTGCTGCTGCCGAACCAAAACCATGCTGCTGTCGTCGATGAGCTCAAGAGAAGCGTCAAGGTCAGGATACGCGACGCGCCGTCGATACATGTGCCGATAGGCACCGAGTCGATGGAATCAGCGCACCTCGCTGAGAATGCCGAAAGTGTTCTTGACGAAGTCAAGCGGTCGCTGCCAAAAGGGGACACGCAAATCAAAAGCGTCATGCTCAAGCTGACGATGAGCAAGCCGCTGAAAGTCGATTCTTGGTGATAGCATGCTCAAGTCCGAAAAACCGCAGGAAGTCGAGAACCTCAGAAAGATGTTCGACAGCTACACGACAATAGGCGTCCTCAACATGCACAAGCTGCCTGCGCGGCAGCTGCAGAAGATGCGGCAGGAACTCAGGGGCGCTGCGGAAATACGCATGAGCAAGAAGAACCTCATTTTCAGGGCGATTGATGTTTCCGGGAAAGAGGGAATCAAGCAGATGAAGGGCAAAATTACCGGGTCACCTGCGCTTATCTTCTCCAACGAGAATCCGTTCAAGCTCTTCAGGCTCATCAAGGAAAACAGGGCACCGGCGTCTGCGAAGGCAGGCGACATCGCGCCGCGCGACCTGGTTATCACCCAGGGTCCTACCGGCCTTCCTCCAGGTCCTGCCATCTCCACGCTGCAGAAAGTAGGCCTGAAAACGAGCGTGCAGCAGGGTAAGATAGCCGTTGCGCAGGACAAGGTCGTCGTGAAGGCGGGGGAAATTATCTCCGCCGACGCGGCGGGCGTTTTCAACCTGCTGAAAATGGAGCCGATGGAAATCGGCCTCGACCTCGTCGCCGTCCTTGAGGGCGACACCGTATACGACAAGCAGGTTCTGGACATCGATAGAGAAGTCTATTTAAAGAATGTCGAAGTAGCACTACAGGAAAGCCTCAACCTCTCGGTTGAGCTCGGCTGGCCGACCGAGGACAACGTCGAGCTCATGGTCACCAAGGCATTCAACGAGGCGAAAAGCATCGCTGTTGCATGCAGCATCGCCGAAAAAGAATTCATCGAGGACATTATGGTCGCGGCGATACGAGAAGCTGAGGAAATGAAGAAGATAATTCCGCAATGAAATGTGAGAGGCAGAACATATGAACCTGATATATGGAGCGCTTTTGCTTCACTCGGCAGGGAAAGGCATCAACGAAGCGAACCTCAAGAAGGTTGCTGACGCAACGGGAGCAAGTGCCGACGCGGCGCTGGTCAAGGCGCTCGTGTCCGCGCTCGAGGGCAAGAACATCGACGAGCTCAAGAGCAAAGCGGCGGCAATGCCTGTTGCAGTAGCTGCGCCTTCGTCTGCGCCGGCAGCAGAAGCGAAGAAAGAAGAAATCAAGGAAGAAGACAAGGAAAAGAAAGCCGAAGAAGCAGCTGAAGGGCTCTCAGCCCTGTTTGGCTAGCCTTTTTAGTTTCTTTAATTTTGTCTTGCATTAATTAGTCATGCCTACCGACAAGGAGATCAAGGCAGAGCTGAAAAAGAAGGCGCAGCAATCGCCCGAGCAGTACTATCCCGTCAACGTGCTCAAGTCCGAGGGATTCTCGAGGAAGCGCTGCACGGCATGCGGCAATTTTTTCTGGTCAGTTACTGAAACGAGGGTATGCGGCAATCCCGAGTGCTCCGGCGGCTTCCGCTTTATTGGCAACTCTCCTGCGCGAAAGAAGCTCGATTATGTAAAGGTATGGAAAGAATTCTCAAAGCTTTTCAAGAAACTGGGCTATACGCCAATCAAGCGCTATCCGGTGACCGCACGGTGGCGCGACGACACCGACTTTGTCCAGGCATCGATATACAACTTCCAGCCTTACGTCGTTTCTGGCGAGGTGGAGCCGCCCGCCAACCCTCTTGTCGTGCCCCAATTCTGCCTCAGATTCAATGACATCGACAATGTCGGCGTCACCGGCTCGCATTATACAGGATTCGTGATGATAGGCCAGCATGCGTTCCTCCCGGAAGACGCGTGGGACCAGGAAAAGATTTTCAGCGACATTCACCAGTGGCTGAAGCTCGGGCTCGGCCTGCCGAACGAGGAAGTGACGTTTCACGAGGACGCATGGGCGGGCGGCGGGAATTTCGGGCCCTCCATGGAGTATTTTTCCCGCGGCCTCGAACTGGGCAACCAGGTGTACATGCTCTACCAGATGACGCCTTCCGGCCACAAGAATCTTCCGCTCAGGGTCTGCGACATGGGCATGGGCCACGAACGAAACGCGTGGTTCTCTCTTGGGAAATCAACGAGCTACGAGACGACGTTCCCACCGGTCGTCGAATACCTCAAGCGCACGACCGGCATTGCTCTCGACGAACAGCTCATGCGCGCGTTCCTGCCGTACGCGTCGTACCTGAATATTGATGAAACGGAAAACATCGACGCCTCCTGGAAAAGCGTCTCGGAAAAGGTGGGCATCGATATGCAGACGCTCAAAAAAAGCGTTCTCGAGGCCGCGGCGCTCTATTCCATTGCCGAGCACACCAGAGCGCTTCTCGTCGCCATAAGCGACGGCGCACTGCCAAGCAACGTCGGCGGCGGCTACAACCTGAGGGTCATCCTCAGGAGGGCGCTTTCATTCGCCGACGAGTACGGCTGGGACGTGGATTTCGGAAAGCTCGTGGAACTTCACGGAAAATACCTGAAGCCTCTATTTCCGGAACTTTCCAAGAACGCCAGGCACGTCAACGAAATACTGGAGATAGAGGCGCAGCGCTACAAACAGACAAAGGAGAAATCGCGGCAGCTCGTCGGCAGAATCATACGAGCGGACATCGACGAGCAGAAACTGCTTGAGCTGTACGACAGCTACGGCATTGCGCCGGAAATCATACGCGAGGAGGCGCAGAAGCTCGGTAAAAATGTTTCGGTGCCGGACAACTTTTATGCCCGTGTGGCCGAGCTTCATAAGCCGGCGATGGCTGCAGAGAAGGAAGGACCCGGCGTGGAGGACTTGCCTGACACCGCGCTTCTCTACTACGAAGACCAATCGATGCAATCGTTCGAAGCGACGGTCCTTCGCATTGTCGACAACAAGTTCGTTGTCCTTAACCGGACGTGCTTCTATCCCCGCGGCGGCGGACAGGAACCTGATTTTGGCTTCATCGGCAGCTCCCGCGTGTACGACGTCGAGAAGGCGGGCACGGTCGTCGTTCACCATGCTGAAAATCCCGGCTTCAAGGAAGGCGATACAGTGAAAGCGGCGATAGATTGGGAACGGCGGCGGCAGCTCACGCAGCACCATACTGCAACGCACATCATCAACGCTGCTGCACGAAACGTGCTGGGCGGCCACGCATTCCAAGCAGGCGCCTTCAAGGGAGAGCAGAAAGCGCACATCGACATCACGCATTACAACGCGCTTACCGATACGGAGCTTGAAACCATCGAGCGTTCGGCAAATGCCATCGTCTCGAAATCGATTACATCAAAGATACGGGTGCTTCCGAGGACAGATGCAGAAAAGAAGTTCGGTTTCTCCGTGTATCAGGGAGGCGCGGTCCCCGGCAGGACGCTGCGGATAGTCGAAATACCCCATGTCGACGCTGAAGCCTGCGGCGGGACGCATGCCGGCAACACAAAGGACGTCGGCGAAATCATCATCCTGCGCTCGGAGCGCATACAGGACGGCATCGTGCGCATCGAGTTCGTCGCCGGCAAGGCGGCAGAGAATTACCGGAAGAAATTTGCTGAGCTGCTGGCCGAATCCAGGGAAATCCTGCAGTCAGAAAATGTCGTACAAGCGACGAAGCTGCTATTCGAAGAATGGAAGCACCTCAAGAAACGCGTCGAGGAAAAAGTGAGGGTTCGGTCGGAGAAAAAGACAGACGTACTGCGCACGAGCTTCACCGGCAACGTGCTTGTCGAGAAGCTGGACGCCGACATGCAGGAACTTCAGGGAATCTCGAAGTCGCTCTCAGGCGACGATAAGGTACTACTTCTGTTCGGGGTGAAGGAAAAAATATTTGTGTTTGGCTCTGCCGGCAAGGCGAGCGGCGCCGATATCGGCGAGATTATCAGGCGTGTGTGCGAGAAGCTTGGCGGCAAAGGAGGCGGCCTCAGGCACCTCGGTCAGGGGGTCGGCTATAACAAGGAGCTGCTTGACAACGTCATTGAAGACCTGAAAAAGGAATTGTCGGGGTAGCCATGACAAACGAAAAGAAGGTCATCAGGGAAATGAGCAGGATGCTCAAGGTGGACGCGGCAGACGTGCCACGGACATTGCGCCGGTTCAGAGAGGAAGTCGAAGCGATGAAAAGGCAGCTGAAGGGGAACGTATGATACTATAAGAACCACCGGAAACTACAAAATACTTTTATTGGCAAATTCGATGTTTGCGCTTGCTGCGGGCTTGTTCTTTCCTTTCTGGATTCTCTTTGTTAACGATTTTGGTGGGAGTATCGAGCAATTCGGCTTTTCTGTTGGATTGTTGGCTCTTGGACAGGCAGTTACGGCATACGTCGTGGGCAAACATTCTGACAGGATCGGAAGGAAGGTTTTTTGCTGGCAGCCGGCTTTATTCTGAGTGGAGTCGTGGTTGCCTATACGTTCATAACATCGCTCATGGAACTGTATATTCTTCAGATTATCAATGGAATGACAGAAGCGATACAGCAAACAATGACAACAGCCTTTCTCGCTGATGTAACGAAAAAGAAGACACGCGGAACTGACATAGGGACGTATAATGCTATCATCGGTATTATGGTGGCTTTTGCCCTGATGTTTGGTGGCTTCATTGTAGCTGAGATTGGATTCAAATTTATGTTCTATGCCATTGCCGCGATAATTGCTGCATCTACGCTTTTGTTGATGTACATTACAGAATAAGCTACTTAGTCAAATTCGCGAAGCTGCACTCGAGCGGGGTGAACAGGAGGAGCTCGCAGAGCTTCGCGCTCAGCGCCTGGCGGGAAACGTCGGCGAGCGACTCGTAGCCGTTCGTATTGAGTATCTCGACCTTGTTTTCAGATCCCCCCATCTTCTCGACGATGAGCTGGACCCTGCCGAAATTCGTCTGGAAGGACTGCGGCAACTGGTCGATGTACGGCTCCGGGCTGCCGCTATAGTAATACCTGACGATGGTGAACCCGTTGCGCATGTACACGTCCTCTGCCGCTCCGTCCAGCTGGCCTTCGACGACGTAGCTGTCGAGCGGCTTGAATTCCTCCTGCTGCGTGGCGGCGCCGGTGAAGCCTGTCACGAAGAACGCGATTGACGAAAGGGCAAAGGTGAGTATGATAAAAATGACCATGAGCTTCTGCTGCGTTTGTTTCCTCACGTTCTTCTTACAAATGACAACGCTTTAATATTTATCTTGGTATACCACTAGAGGGTTGCATTGGACTTCAAAAATGCTCAGCTCATTCTCGAAGACGGCACCACTTTCTCGGGCAAGGCATTTGGCTACGCCCAAAGCGTTTCCGGGGAAGTAGTCTTCAACACCGGCATGGTCGGCTACCCGGAATCGTTCACCGACCCCTCCTACAGGGGCCAGATACTGGCGCTCACGTATCCGCTCATCGGCAATTACGGCGTTCCGCCAGACATCATGGATAACGGGCTGGAGAAACACTTCGAGTCGGACAACATCCACATCAGCGGACTGGTCATCAGCTCGCTGACGCAGTTCCACAACCACTGGAATTCGTCGCGGTCTCTGGACGAATGGCTTGCGGCGCACAAGGTGCCGGGCATCCATGGCATCGACACGCGCGCCCTCACCAAGAAACTGCGGGAACACGGCGTCATGCTGGGCAAGATTGTCATCGGCGACGACGTTGCCATCGAGGACCCTAACAAGCGGAACCTTGTCGCCGAAGTTTCGACAAAAAAGAAGATTGTCTACAACGAAGGCGCTGCGGCGCGCATCCTTCTTCTCGACTGCGGCGTCAAGAACAACATAATCCGGTCGCTTATACAGCGCCACGTAACCGTGGTACGCGTCCCATGGGATTACCATTTCCTCGGCGATGAATACGACGGCATCGTCATATCGAACGGCCCCGGAGACCCGAAAATGTGCACCACGGCCATACACACCATCGCACAAGCCATGGAAGGCGGCACGCCCATCTTCGGCATCTGCCTCGGCAACCAATTAATGGCACTGGCTGCTGGCGGCGATACGTACAAGCTCAAGTACGGCCATCGCGGGCAGAACCAGCCCTGTATATCAGGAGAACGATGCTACATCACATCCCAGAACCACGGCTTCGCCGTCAACGCGAAGAGTCTCGGGAGCGATTGGGAAGAGCTGTTCGTCAACGCCAATGACGGCACCAACGAAGGGCTGCGCCACAGCACCAAGCCGTTCATGTCCGCGCAGTTCCACCCAGAAGGAACGCCCGGTCCCGTGGACACCGCCTTCCTGTTCGACACGTTCCTGGAGATGGTCAAGCATGCCAAGGGATGAACGGGTACACAAAGTCCTCGTCCTCGGAAGCGCGGCAATCAAGATAGGAGAGGCGGGCGAATTCGACTACTCAGGGTCGCAGGCCATCAAGGCGCTCAAGGAGGAGAACGTAGAAACGGTGCTCGTCAACCCGAACATAGCGACCATCCAGACCGACCGCAAGCTCGCCGACAAGGTGTATTTCCTTCCTGTCAATCCTTCGTTCGTCGAGAAGGTTATCGCAAAAGAAAAGCCTGACGGCATCCTCCTCGGCTTCGGCGGGCAGACGGCGCTCAACTGCGGCCTCGCGCTCGCTGCAGCGGGCATTCTCGACCGTCATCGCGTCCGTGTCCTCGGCACCCCTGTCGAAGCTATCAAAAACACCGAGGACAGGGATTTATTCGTCAGGAAACTCCGTGAAATCGGCGTCAAAACCCCGCGAAGCACTGCCGTGACAACAGCGGGAGATGCGCTGCAGGCGGCTGCAGCGATAGGCTATCCGGTGATGATACGCTCAGGTTATTCTCTCGGCGGCCTGGGATCTGCGCTTGCCGCCGACAGCACAGTGCTTGAAGAAAAGGCGCGCATCGCGCTGTCGCACACACGCCAAATACTGGTCGAGGAATACCTCGAAGGGTGGAAAGAAATCGAGTATGAAGTAGTGCGCGACCGCAAGGACAACTGCATCACGGTGTGCAATATGGAGAACTTCGACCCGATGGGAATCCACACCGGCGAATCAATTGTTGTCGCCCCTTCCCAGACGCTGAACAACAACGAGTATCACCTGCTCAGGGAAATCTCCATCCGCGTCATCCGCCACATTGGCATTGTCGGCGAATGCAACATCCAGTTCGCGCTGAACCCCCATTCCGACGACTACCGCGTCATCGAGGTGAACGCCAGGCTTTCGCGCTCGTCCGCCCTGGCGAGCAAGGCGACGGGATATCCCCTTGCGTTCGTTGCGGCGAAACTGGCGCTGGGCTACTCGCTTCCCGAGCTGAAAAATTCGATTACCGAAGTCACGACCGCGTGCTTCGAGCCTGCGCTCGATTACATAGTCGTCAAAGTCCCCCGGTGGGACCTCAAGAAATTCCGCCTTGCCGAGAAACGGATAGGCTCGGAGATGAAAAGCGTCGGCGAAGTCATGGCTATCGGCAGGACATTCGAGGAAACACTTCAGAAAGCGCTGCGCATGCTCGGCACCGGCAAGAACGGTATTGTCGCAAACGACACCGAATACGCTGCCGGCGATGCCCGCGAGGAGCTGCACGAGCCGAGGGAAACGCGCATCTTCGCCATAGCTGACGCGATGAAGCACGGGATTTCTGTAGAAGAACTCCATGATATGACAAAAATAGACCGATGGTTCCTCTACAAGATGCACAACATCGTCGAGCATGAAAAAATGCTGGCACGATACGGCATCGAGGACGTGCCGAGAGATGTCCTGTTGCGGGCAAAACAACTCGGCTTTTCTGACTACCAGCTTGCGCGAATCATGTTCAAGGACCGGCAGCATATGGAGGAAAAAGTCATGGCGGTGAGGTCGTATAGGAAAAGGCTCGGCATCGTTCCTGTGGTGAAGCAGATAGACACGCTTGCGGCGGAATTCCCCGCAAAAACGAACTATCTGTACCTCACGTACAACGGGACCGAGGACGACATAGATTTCACCGGAAGCAACAAGATAATCGTTCTCGGCGGCGGCGCGTACAGAATCGGCTCCTCGGTCGAGTTCGACTGGTGTGCGGTGAACACGATACTCACGCTCAGGGAACTCGGCTACCACACCATCATGATAAACTACAATCCGGAAACGGTGAGCACCGACTACGACATCTGCGACAAGCTGTACTTCGACGAGCTCACGTTCGAGCGGGTGCTCGATATATACGAGAAGGAATCGCCGCTCGGCGTCATCATATCGATGGGCGGGCAGATACCGAACAACCTGTCGCTGCGGTTCCTCACGGCAAACGTGCGCGTCCTCGGCACGGCACCGGAAAGCATCGACCGCGCCGAGGACCGCCACAAATTCGCGTCGCTGCTCGACAGCCTGGGCATCGACCAGCCGCAATGGAAAGAGCTGACGAACATCGGGGAGGCGAAGAAATTCTCGGGTGCCGTCGGCTATCCAGTTCTGATACGGCCGAGCTACGTGCTGAGCGGCTCGGCGATGAGCGTCGCGTTCACCGAGCACGAGCTCGAGCGGTACGTCGAGAAGGCGGCGGCAGTGAGCAAGGAGCATCCGGTGGTCATCAGCAAATTCATCACGAACGCCAAAGAGCTTGAGATCGACGCGGTCGCCAAGGACGGCACGCTGCTGGTGCGGGCGATAACCGAGCACATCGAGAACGCCGGCGTGCATTCGGGCGACGCAACAATCGTCTTCCCGCCGAAAAACGTGTACCTCGAAACCGCGAACAGGATAGGCGAGATTGCAGAAAAAATATCCCGCGCGCTCCGCATCACGGGCCCCTTCAACATCCAGTTTATCGCGAAAGACAACGAGATTAAGGTCATCGAATGCAACCTGCGCGCTTCGAGGAGCTTTCCGTTCGTATCGAAGGTGTCGAACGTCAATTTCGTCGAGCTCGCGACAAAGGCCATCGTGGGCGCCGACGCCGAACCGGCGGACTACGTCATCAGGCACGTCGGCGTGAAAGCGCCGCAGTTCTCATTCTCGCGGCTGAAGGGCGCCGACCCGATACTGACGGTGGAAATGTCATCGACAGGAGAGGTCGCCTGCCTCGGCGACGACGTGCAGGAGGCGTTCCTGAAGTCCATCATCTCGGCAGGGTTCGTCATGCCAAAAAATTCGGTCCTGCTCGGCATCGGCGGCGAGGAGAACAGGTACAAGCTGCTCGATTCTATCCGGATCCTGCACGACCGCGGCTTCAGCATATTCGCCACCGAGCACACGTCCGAATTCCTGAAGAAGCACGGCATACAGAACACGGTCGTCGGAAAAATCCACGAGGCAGGGAACTTCAACGTGCTCGACCTCATCGAGCAGAAGAAGGTTGATTTGGTCATCAACATCCCTTCGGAATACACGCCCGAGCAGCTCGACGACGAGTACCTCATACGCCGGCGCGCCGCCGACTTCGGCATCCCGCTGCTCACCAACATGCAGATATCCCGGTTCTTCATCGACGCGCTCGCGAAGAAGAGCATGGACGACCTGAAGATCAAGGCGTGGGATGAGTACACCTAGCCAATTATTATTCAAACTCCAAAAATAACGGGAGGTGGTCAGAAACTACGTCGTCCAAGACGCTAAACGCCTTGACTTTTATATCCGGCGTTACTAACACGTAATCGGCGTGCTTTTCTTCTCTCGTGTAGTGGATGTTCCGTGTTGTTTTTATTTTGAAATCAGTGACCATATTCCTCATCCCCGTCTCCAGGATTTCTATGCTCCCTGTCTTAGGTAAAAGATTGAAATCCCCGCACAGAATTTTTCTGCACCGATATGAATCTAAAAAGTTCCTAATTTTTTTAGATTGTTCAATCCGTTCTGGCGTATCAACTTTTGTTTTAGGGTACCAAATACCGTGGAAGTGGCAGAGCAGGTACTTCCTTCCACCATTCTTGAATATAACATACTGCAAGTTTCTTGGAATTGATTTGTGTTCTGGATCTTCAATAGTCGCTGCTGGCTTATGAATGACCACGTCGCCATGAGAAATTACCTTAATTGGTTTCCGAATAAAAAGAGCTAACCCATTCCATGTCTCAACTCTTTCTTTTTCTGAAGATTCAACCTTATTCGTGGGGGCGAAAATTCCTCGAAATCCGGAAAGGTGTCCAGAAATTTCTGAGAATAAAGACGTAGTACCTTTATTGACAGTTCCGTGCGCTGTTACGTGGTGCATCTCCTGGAAGCAAAAGATATTTGTCTCGTGAGCGCAACCATCTACAAAATTAATGAGCGGTTCAAAGAGTTTCCCGCCCCATATATTTAGTGAAATTAATTTCATTCCGAATCCTTGTAGTACTGATAGCCCCAACCTGATTCGAACCGATACCTACAGCTTTACACATAACACCTAAAGAATTACACTTATTACGCCTGCAGGAAACCATTCGGCATCTTCCGCCTCTGGCGGCACATCTATTTGTATGGATTTGTTATAATCATAAATTCTTCCAGTTGCAACATATTCTACACTTTCTCGACCAATTGTTTGATTGTAGTAAACACCATACGCGTATACTCGGTATTCATCTATTCTGAATGTTTGTCTGTCTACCGATACCTGCACAAATGCTGCACTTAGATTTTCTATATACCATGGGTACACACCTGCCGTAGGAAGGAAAAGAATGTTAAAAAATACGTTATATGCGTATACATCCTCATTGGCAGCGGTATCAAGTTTCATTGTAATTATGTAGTGACCTTCTGTCTCGTTCAATGAAATCTCCGTTTCATTGGTTCTTTCCAAGGTTTCATAGATGGTATCTAAATAACTCATCCGTGGTGCAAAATAACTGTCCCTGAACCATCCATGCCCGTATGTTGCGTATACGGTATCGTTGCGCACATATCTCACAAATCTCATGGGGGGTTTTCCGGCGTCATTGTACATGTTGTAAGTAGCATTAGCGACTGATTCGTTATTCATTACGTCGAGGAAACCTTCTGCGTGAAGCGTAAATATTCCGGTTTCTTCTCTATGAAACTCACTGCTCTCTTCTGTTGTATTCACCTTTACGGTGAACGCTGTGTTAGTGTCAAATCCGTAAGATACAATATTCTTTTTTCCCAAAATGATTTTCTGGACAATTTCTTGCCCACTGGGTTCCTTAATACAACCAGAAATAACAATCAAGATTGCTATAAGCATGGCCACGGTTATTTTCCTCATTTTTTCCACCGATGTGTACATATTTAATAGCCCAACCGTATCCGAACCATGCCCAGAGCTTTACCCATCCTACCATTTCTCAACCTTCAGTCCGGAAACTCTTGAGAAATGCACGGTATTTCTGGTTACTATGGGTGCATTGTGAGCAAGGCATATGCCTGCGGTCATCTCATCCACAAGTCCTATGTGCCTGCCGGTCTTTTCAAGATATACCTGAATCCTGACCGATTCTACCATGCTTTTTTCGTCGTACTTTAAAGCCCCAAGTTCGTTGACCAAGCCTTTTGCAGCCCTGAAATTTTCATAGGCGTTGTCAGAAATAAGCGCGCCGAACAGGAGTTCTTGTGCATTGAAAATGGTTGTAGTTATTTCTACGTCCCGTATTTGTTCGTATTTTTTTATTGCTTCATCGTTCTTTCTGAGCACGCCTACGAGGATATCCGTATCAAGAATTTTCATTCGAACAGCCCCTGTAATTTTTCCTTGTAGCGTTTGCCGGCAGCGGTTCTTCTTTTTTTAACTATTTTTCCTATTCTTCTCCATTCGCCTGTGCCCATCTTCCATGAACCGTAAAATTTCCTTAGGTCAGGCTTCCCCTTTTTTTCTTTGACCAATTTTTCAAAGAACTCGCTAAAACTTTCACTTTTTCCCTTTAAACCGGACAACTCCCTGTAGACACTTTCCTTTATCGTAATAGTCTTGAATCCCATGTTATGTTTATGTTTAATTATATATTTAAAGGTAGCCCCGGGCGGATTCGAACCGCCGTCTAGAGCTCCAGAGGCTCTCATGCATAGCCGGCTTTATGCCTTTGGCCGCTACACTACGGGGCTGCAAGCAATTACTATGGAAACGGAGCATTTATACTCAAAGACATTAACATTTGAACTTAATAATGTCTTTGGTATATCTGAAGGACATTAGTAATATATTCAATAATTTGCGTCCTTCGGTATATATTCGGATATGAAGA
This sequence comes from Candidatus Aenigmatarchaeota archaeon, assembly GCA_016193585.1. Lineage (GTDB taxonomy): Archaea > Aenigmatarchaeota > Aenigmatarchaeia > GW2011-AR5 > GW2011-AR5 > JACPRW01. Next base: position 139,387 of record JACPRW010000003.1, on the reverse strand, counting down.
AAACTCATTTCACGGGCTACGACTGCTTATCCTTCCACCCTCTTTTTACTTCTTTGATTACTATTTTTGTGGGTTTAGTTTCCATTCCACTGAGCATGCCTTTCATGGCCGCGATTGATTTGGGTGCTATTTCAGTATCTTTCCTGAATTCAGAAAATTTCCGCTTTCCATGCTTTGATGACATAGTAATGCTTACTTCAGGGCATTTATATTCGAAGAGCAAAAGAAACAAGCTCACTCCTGCAGCATCTGCGAGCCGCGCTGCGTGATGACGAAGCAGGTCGAGCCCAGAGGTCTCAGCGAAGCGATGAGCTTCTTGTCGATGAGGTTCCTCGTTACGGTGTCGACGACCTCGCCAAGGCTTGACTCGCCTATCCCATCGCCACGGAGATGCCTTTTCATTTCGAGCTTCGTTATTAGGCTCTGCTCGGCGATGAGCTGCAGTATTTTCTTCTCCGTCTTGCTCAGGTTCATGCTGTCACCTTCCATACGTCCTAAAAATCATTAGGACAAAACAAGGTCGTTGCTCACCTTGCGGGCCGCCGCCTTGCCTGCCAATATCTCGGCGAGCTTCACCGCAAAATCCATTGCGGTTCCCGGCGACTTTGACGTGATAATGTTGTCGTGGACGACGACCTTGGCGTCGCGGGGCTTCGGAATCTTGCTCTCCATGCCGGGATAGATGGTCGCTATCTTGTCGTCAAGGACGCCGGCTTTCGCGAGCACGTACGGCGCGGCGCAGATTGCGGCGATGAATTTCCTCTTCTTGTTGTAGTCTTTCACTATCGAAAGCACCTTCTCGCTGTTCGCGAGGTTCCTGTAGCCCGGGTCGCCGCCCGGCAGGATGACCATGTCGAAATTGTCGGGCTTGATGTCGCTCAGGACGTATTCTGCCATCGTCGTGATGCCATGCGCACCAGAGACGACTTTCGATATCAGCCCGACAGACGCAGTGTCGATTTTGGCGCGGCGCAGGACATCGATGACGGTAAATGCCTCGATTTCCTCGAAGCCCTCTGCAAGAATAACGAATGCCCGCATGATGAAGTTTATTTTTCCGCGAAGATATAAAATCATCTGCCGAAATTCAATGCATATAAAAGCCTTATCATCATATAACAGAGCATGCCTGTGATTGGGATAAATCTTACCTCGCTCACGGCAACTGCCGAACGCAAGAATTTCAGCGGGAACATCAGCGTCAATTCTTCGCCAGCCATCGAGTCCGTTGAAAAAAAGGACATCGAGTTCTCCGTTATCAAGGACGTGCTCACCGTCGGCTTCAGGTTCACGACCACGTACGAGCCAAACGTCGGCGAAATTGCGATGGAAGGCGAGCTGCTCTACCAGAACGACAAGACCAAGGACATCCTCAACAGATGGAAGAAGGAACGGAAGCTTGATGACGACGTCGCCGCAGAGATATACAACGCCATCTTCAGGAAATGCCTCACCAAAACCGTCGATATCTCGCAGGAATTGCGGCTGCCGCTGCCGATACAGTTTCCGTTCGTCGTGCCGAAAGACGCCGTTGCAAGTAAAGGCAAATAGCTGTATAATATAGGCTGCCACTTGAACCCTCACAAACGGGCGTGCAGTAATCTATTCTTTGAGAAATATATATAATAAATTATGTTTTATTTTGTATATTTCATAACAGCCGTATATTAATACTAATTCCATCATATATATTCAATTATATTTTTTATTTTCTAATACTTTTAATTATATATTTTGCAGTTTAATTTTTCCGGTGTTATCACTCACTAAAGAAACTACGTATTCTCCGGAGGCGGCTGGGCGCCTTCTGGCGGTGCCACATCCTCGCCTTTCACTTCTTTCTCCCTGCGCGCCATCTCTAACATAAGAAGGTCGTCGAAATCCTTGGCGATGCGCCGGGATTTGCGCATGAAGCCCTTCATCGAGCTTTCCACGCGGTCCATGAGCCTGTTGACGGTGTTCGACGAGAGCATGTAGCCTTTCACAAAATCTGTTCCTGTAGGAATCTTGACGAACTCCACGAGTCCGAGCGAGCGCCATTTCCGCAGCTCCTCGTACGTCTGGCTCTGCGAAACCGCGAGAATCTGCGCTATCTTCTCGACGGAAACAGGCACGTTATCCTTCTTGTACTTGAGCAGCTCGAGCAGCAGCTTGGCATGCTGCGCCTTGCTTTCCTTGCGCTTCAATCCAAGGCGGCGCACGAGCACATTCGCAAGGTCTTCGACGGTCATGTCCATCTTCGTGTCGGGCGGGCTGATGCGCTGGAACACCATGTCGGAAAGTTTTTTCTTGGGCATCGTATCACCGCTTCATAATTCTCTGTACCACTGATGCGACACGAATAAAATGACGGCGCCGAGCACCATCGAAACCAATGGCTGCTCAATGACCGGCGTGATGTCGGCGAGTGCCCACACACCGCGCCAAAAGAGGATTACGCCAGCGGCTCCCATGACTAGTGAAAGTGCTTTTGCACGCGCCCCTGCTTTCTTTGTTTTGGGGATGTACCATCACCTGAGCCTGACCAGCTCAACGTCCGCCTCTTTCAGGAGCTTTGTTCCTAAATCGTCTGGGTAATCGTGCTCTGCCACTACCTTTTTGATGCCGGCGTTGATGATCATCTTCGCGCATTGCGTGCAGGCGGTGAAGGTCGTGTACATGGTCGCGCCGCCGGTGTTCATGCCGTGCCGGGCTGCCTGCACGATGGCGTTTTCCTCTGCGTGGCAGCACGAGCATTTCTCAAGGTCCTTGCCCGACGGCGTATCGGAAGCGCACCGGCCGCAGCCGCCTTCGTCACAGTTTTTCACTCCTGCCGGCGTGCCGTTGTAGCCGGACGATACGATCTGCTTGTCTTTAACAAGAATAGCGCCGACCTTGCGCCTGCTGCAGGATGCCCGCTCCTTGACTGCGTGGGCGACACCCATGAAGTACGTGTCCCAGTCAGGCTTCATATCTGTCTCCTATAGAAAGGGGCATTTTCTAAGGCTCTTTTTATGTGAGTGATAAGGCTGCTGGCGTAAGAAACGCCTTCAGAGGGGGGCACATGACTGCGATGATACCAGCCATTTGGCCTTTTTACCATGAACGTCCTGTACCCAAGTTCATCACAACCACTGCATCTGCTCGTCGCAGCGCCAAAATCGGTCATGCAATCACTTTCATAATTATGCCGGAGCGGTTATTTAAACTTCCCTGCAACGCGCTTCTCTGGCACGCCACCTTGCCCATGGGTGCGATGCTTCTGTCCATGGCAAACTGGATTCTTACGGGTTCTTGGCGGAATTATGGTTCCTGATCAGAGTAGAGCCTGCTTTTCATATCTGCACACACAAGAGCCTTTATTTTCTTCAGAATTAGGGTGGAGTGGGGGATTTTTGCTCTCGTATCGTGTTTCCTTCAGTGCGCCACTGGATGTTTTAAGGATTTCGAACAGGACACCTGCATGGATACTGCTGCCCTTGCTGCGGCGCGACAGGAGCTGCGCGAATACTTCGGGTCGAGTCTGCGCTCCTGTAGAGGCTCCAATATGGAGTATGCAATGACCTTTAAGGAAGGCGTAGACCGCCTGATAGAAAAAGGATACAACATTACCATAGGGGATTATGCAAGAATTTTCAGGGAAGAAGCCTGGAAATAGCGCACGTGCTGTATTAGCTTTAAAAAAACATCCGACAGCTAAATGCTATGACATTGATAAGCTACAAAGTGGAATGGGATCAACGCAGGGTAATGGTAAGCGCCCTCTTGGATAGAAGCTTGGTACGCGGCGGGGAGCTGAGGTATGTTCAACTCCAAAGAGCGTACACAGAAGGCGATATGGCTGCTCGCGACCGCGCAATCGATGGATTGAGGCACGAATTAGCAGACAGATACGGCGTCGCCGAAGACAAGATGGTTCAGTCCCGACACCTCTACTAGTTTTACCTCCTGCCGGACGCCTTCTTTTTTATGTGAGGGATACAGGCAGGATATTGTTTTCTGTGTCATATATATTTCTTTTTATCTTTTATAAAAGATTTTTTATAAAATAATTTTAATAAACTATTTCTTCTAGTAAATAAATAACCCTCACGACCGGTTTGTAGGTTAATTTATTTCCTCGTCATGCGATTCTATAGTCGATGGCATTAGTTTTCATACAGTCCCTGATATGGTGAATTGCACTGGTTATAGTGGACCAACAAAAGAATACCGACATAATACTTTTGTTGTCTGCTATAAGTGAACCAAGATACAATACCTAATTATTTACTTGGTTCACTATATGTCCTGATATTATTTGCAATTCACCTATAGAAAATTGCGCGTTAATACGACATAAGCTGCGCAATTATCTATATCATCTCCTTGCAGCAAGGACAGAACTTTGTCTGAGTTCTGTCACTTGCTATAGAACAGCCCGCTGTGCATCAGGTGCTTTTTGACATATGGGTGGAGGTCTTTGTCTATCGCCGTTGCCATCCTGAAATCGGTTGACGTTGCATCGAGCTTTATGCGGGCTTGCGGCGGTGGCCGGAGAAGGTAGTTCTCCGTCATACAATCAGCGATACCGTCCGGTATGCCCGGCACGTTTCTGAACACCTCGCGCGCACTGGGAAGCTGGCGCACTATGGTGCAGCGCAGCCCGGTTTCCCTTTTGACGATGCGCCGCAGCGCCTTCCCGGAAGATTCTGTCTTGAGCACCATGCCGCCAGGAATCCACCATTCGCCCTTTGCCGGTTCTTCGGCGCGTCTGAGCAGCAGCACCTGCGGCTTGCCTGCCGCGCCAAAATCGATGACCGCTTGCACCGAGAAAACGGGGAAGAATCCCCTCAGGTAGTTGAAGCGTTTGCGTCCGAGGACATACCGCGCGAGGCGCATGCTTCTTTATGCGTGCAGGGCTTTTTGTCCATTCTTATGTGAGCGATACACGCCTCAAATAAACTACAGAATATATTTTCTTTCTTATCTTTTATAAGATACTTATTTAGAAATAGTTTTTCTGATATATTTATTGGAAACTTTATTATTCACTCTCTGTCCCTCACACCGGGTCATACCCGCCAGACGTGAGCGGCGTGCAGCGGAGCAGGCGCCACGCCGTGCGGGCGGCGCCGGAAACAGGGCCGTACTTCCGGATGGACGCTTTCGAGTATTCAGAACAGCTGGGATAGAACTTGCAGATATTCTTGACGCCCAGTTTTCTTTTCAGCTGCGGGTCGAGGTACCGCTGGTAGTACGCTATCTTGCCGAGCAGCCAGCTGTTTCTCACCGGCGGCGTGCGCGCGACCAAGCCTCTTGCCAGCAGCCGCACTTTTGCTTTGGACGGCGTCGGGCAGCCGCAGGTATCGAACGGGTTCAACACCTGCCCCTTCCTTCCCATTACATCACTTCTTTTTCGGCTTCAGCTTCGCGAATTTGCGCAGCACATTCTCGAAATCGCCGGCAAGCTCGGTGCCTTCGGCCGACAGCTTGACGAACTTGATGCGGCCGCTCTTCTCGAACGTAACCAAGCCGAGGTTCTGGAACAGCTCAAGCAGCTTCACCGTATGGGAATACGTGCAGTCCGTTTCCTTCGCGAGTATCGAAACGTACTTCGTGCCGCCGAGCTTTATATTGAGCAATAACCTCACGGGCTTTTTCCGCAGAAAAAGTTCTTCGAGATCGTTGATAGTCATAGTTTTCTTACGTTAGTTATAGCTGCCTGGGTTTAAATATGTTTTTACATATGTATTGTAACAGATATCTTCTATAAACGTAGATGTATCATACGTTTTGTTGTATATTTATATATTCTTTCATCGACTTTCTTAACTATAGTTCGTTATAATTTTTTCATGAACGATAGTTTCTGACGTATTCTTTCTCTTGTGATGGCATCACTTTTAATCATGGAAGGTACAAATGCATGTATGGAACTCACGCTGGAACCCGTGCGCCGCCTGTTCAAGCGCGCCGGCGCCAAGCGCGTCAGCGACAAGGCGGCACTTGAGCTCGCACGGGTTCTTGAAGAGCGCACCAGGCTCGTCGCCGAGGAGGCGCGGAAGCTTTCCGAGCACTCAGAGCGGCGCACGGTCATGAAACGGGACATCAGGCTTGCGAAGAAGATTCTGGAGAAGCACTGAAACGTGCAGGGTTGTTACATTCCTTCTCGTTAGCGTTGTTACGGGTTTATTTTGGCATTACAAAAATAGATTCCCCGTTACGTTCACTGAAACGTGCACAGAAATCCATACGCCACCGGACAGGTAACTGCAGGAAGAGCACGTTCCGCCATGCGTTTATTAGAAGCAACCACGCCCACCTGCGGCATGCGTTTATAGTGAACCAAGTAAACAATCAGGTATTATATCTTGGTTCACTTATAGCGGACAACAAAAGTACTATGTCGGTATTCTTTTGTTGGTCCACTATATATCTGTTTCTGCAGTACTAACGCACGAGTTTTATGCCCCATCCACGGGAATTGATCGCACGTGACGTGCAGGATTGCTTGCGCAGCAAGCGTATTCAAGCCGCTGTACGGCTCGCAAACCGATATCAAAAGCGCCTCCCTCCTGACTTGTGCCGAGCTGTCTATGAAGCTGCTGCAGAATGGCACATGCAGTGCGCCCGCGATGACCTGCAAAAGGGGTACGGCAGGCACGTGCTTCAAGGGCTTCACCATGCCGAAAGTTATGCAGCCAAAGCAGGCATCCCTGCTCCTGCCGACATTCCTCTCTTGAGAAGGGAGTCATATGAAGTGTCGGTGAGAAGAAAAATAGGGGAGGCACATGATGCCCTGACCCTCGCAGAAACGTATGCGCATGATGGCGGCATAGAACTTCCTGAGGATTTCCAGCAGCTGCAGCGCAGGCTCGCGGAACTGGCGCAGCAACCGTGACTGGAGGTGCATTATGATGGCGAAAATACCTGACGAAATGTTGGCTACATTCAGGAAACTGCCTTCCGAAACATCGGTGGGGGTTATGGTAGCACGCGCTCGGGCAGAGGCAACACACTACAGCCTTTTCGGAAATTATCGTTCCCTACAAGCCGCGTATGATATGATACAGCGTGCCTATGCTATGGCCAGCGATGCTGAAAAAAGGGCGAGCGGCATCGAGGACGTACAAAGGGACATCGAATCGCTTTACCATGAAGCCTTCGGCAGATAGTGCTCTTAAAGAGCAAAATTGATTGACCTTTAAACATTTTTCCGCTGTAGTTATTGCATGCTTGCCGACCTTGTTAAAATCATAGCTGCTGATTCTGGACTTGACGAAGACGAGGTCATGCACAAAATAGCGGAGAAGCAGCGGGAGCTTGCGGGCCTTATCTCAGAGGAAGGAGCCGCGTACATTGTTGCCAAGGAGCTTGGCCTGAGCCTCCTGCGCAAGCAGGAACGACTCCATATACAGCACATCATCCCCGGCATGAAAAACGTCGACATCGTGGGCAAGGTAATGAGAATCTTTCCGGCACGCGAATTCAAAACCGAGAAGGCAAGCGGCAAAGTTATGAACATCATACTTGCGGACGGGTCCGGCTCTGTGCGGATGTCGCTCTGGAACGACGAAATCGACAAGGTAGAGGGGCTCGACGAGGGCGACGTGGTGCATGTCAAAGGGCACGCGCGGGAAGACAATACCGGCTCGGCAGAACTCAGGCTTGGCAGGTTCGGCATCATCCAGAAAAGCGCGGAGCGCATCACTGAAATTGCCGAGCGCCGCGTGGAACGGAGCACGCTGGCAGACCTGAAAGACGGACATTACCGGGAAGTCAGGGCATGCCTGGTGCAGGTATTCGAATCGACGCTCTTTTTTGAGCTGTGCCCGCAATGCGGCTCGCGGATGAGGGAAGGCGCATGCGCAGAGCACGGAGAGCTCGAGCCTGATTTCGACATCGTCGTCTCAGGCATCATCGACGACGGCACCGACTCCATTCGTGCCGTGCTGTTCCGGGAACACGCTGAAAAGGTCATCGGCATAAACAAGCACGAGGCACGGCAGTTGTTCGACCGCAAGAGGAACGTGCGGCCGGTCATTGACAAGATTCCGCTCGGCAAGGATTTCCTGTTTGAGGGAAAAGTGCGCAGGAACAAGCTGTTCGACCGCCTTGAATTCGTGGCGAGCGCGGTGAAGGACGTCTCTGTCAAGGATGAGATACGGCTGCTCCTTGCCGCATAAACGGGGTTATTATGGCGAAGAAATCGAAAGCAAAGAATGACGAGGAGTTCGGGGAAGACGGCGACGAAAAGCATTCGGCCAGCCCAATTCCGATAGAGGAACATGACGATGTAACGGATGCTGCAACGCCCCAGCCCACCATCGAGGACCTGCCGGGTGTCGGGCCGAAAGGGGCGCAGAAGCTGCGCGAGTCGGGATACGAGGATTTGATGTCCATTGCGGCTGCCTCTACCGGCGAGCTCATGGCCGCGTGCGAGATCGGCGAGGCGACTGCTGAGAAAATCATCATTGCCGCGCGCTCGAAGCTCGATATCGGCTACAAGACCGGCATCGAGATAATGGAAAAACGGAAGGAAATAGGAAAAATAACGACCGGCTGCACCTCGCTCAACGCGCTGTTCGGCGGCGGGATAGAAACGCAGCAGATAACCGAAGCGTACGGCTCGTTTGCAAGCAGCAAAACGCAGCTTGGCTACCAGCTTGCAATCAACGTCCAGCTGCCGAAGGAGAAGGGGGGGCTCAATGGCGCATGCCTCTGGATCGATACGGAGGCAACTTTTAAGCCCGAGCGTATCAAGCAAATCGCGGAAAACCACGGCCTTGACCCGAACAAGGTCCTCAAGAACATCATCGTGGGGCGGGCATTCAACAGCGACCACCAGGTCATGCTCGCCGAGAAGGCGAAGGAGGTCATCAAGGAAAAGGGCATCAAGCTTATTGTCGTTGATTCGCTCACTGCGCACTTCCGCGCAGACTATTCAGGGAGAGGAGAACTGGCGCCGCGCCAGCAGAAACTCAACCGGCACATCCACGCGCTCCAGAAGCTCGCGGACATGCACAATCTTGCCGTGTACGTCACCAACCAGGTCATGGCGAACCCGGCAATCATGTTCGGCGACCCCACGACGGCAATAGGCGGGCATATTGTCGCGCACGCGACCGGCGTGCGCATTTACCTGCGGAAAGGCAAGCAGGGCATGCGCATCGCGCGGCTCATCGATTCGCCGCACCTCCCCGAAGGCGAGGCCGTCTTCAGGATAACGGAGAATGGGATTGAGGATGCGTGATTTCCGGCGCGAACAGGCTGGAATCGACTTTCACCATATTGAAAGAGGAAGACAGAGACGCACGTGGTGCTAGAATAAGGCGTAACGCTTTATAGTGGACCAACAAAAGAATACCGACATAGTACTTTTGTTGTCCGCTATAAGTGAACCAAGATATAATACCTGATTGTTTACTTGGTTCACTATAAGCTGAGAATCTTCAGCCACGAGGTTACTGCTTCTTTTTCGGTATGTATGGAGAAATGCGCAGCATATATCCTTAGAGGCTGCGCATTTCTCATCTAGCGAATTGCGTTTTCACAGGTCATAAGCAACGCAATTCTCTATAATAGTATGTTCTGTTGATTAGTGAACATTTTTAGAATGGCGTGACAACAAATAACAATAATAGTAAAGAACATTGATTTTGGAACATTTTATGATGTTCTTTCCCTATAGCAGATTGCAGCTAAAAGTTCCATTATTATTACAATCTGCTATAACTGCCTTACCAAGACATTCAGGTACTTTTATATTCTTCTCAGGCGAGCGTTTAGACGATTTCTTTCTCGGAGACGATGACGAAGTCGCCGACGCTCTTGACCGAAGAGAAGGGGATGAGCATCCTGTTGGTTTCGTCGCGCTCGAGGCTCAAATCGGTCGAGTGCTTCGTCGGCTCCACGAGCACGATGTTCAGCAGCTCGCCTGACTCAGCAACAAAGTTTATGTCGCCTACAACGCCGAATTTCCTTCCGGTTTCCTCAGAAACAATTATTTTCCCGACAACATCACGTCCGCGATTCTTCAGCACACAACCACCTCAAGCAGTACGTTATGACCTATTCTGCACGGAAACTTAAATAGCTTCGTTTCTTTTGGGCTTTTCTTATGTGAGCGATAATCTACGCCTTGACGACCAGCGTCCTGAGCTTTGGCGAAAGGTGGTATGCAAACGCCTTGTCCTTCGGCGACCGCTCCACGAGCCCGTCCTGCAGCATCCGCTTCAGTATATTGTTCACGCTCCTGACCGCGTGCTGGCGCGATTTGTATTTCTCGAGATTGAGCATATCTGCTATCTCCCCAGGTGTGAAGACACCCTTGCCCAGAATCTCGACGACATCGCGCTGCATCGGCGTCATGCCCTCGAGCGTGGCCAGCGACACCGCTTTTGATTCAGTTTCTGCTCTTCGTTCGAGCATGTCCGCAGTAATTCTCGACCTGCCTTCTTTCATGGCCCTGTTGACAAGCTCATCGCAGAGGCGGAGCACTTCCCGCGGAAAGCCGCCAGTCCGCTCGTATACGGCGTCGATAACGACCTCGTCAAACGGCTCGATGCCTTTGCCTCCTGCATTCTCGATTCTTCCGGCTATCATCGCCCTCATTTCTTCTTTTGTTAGGTATAGAATCTCTATTCTTGCCGCGATGCGCTTGCGCAGCGTCTCGAGCTTGTCGCGGATCTGTTCCTCGAACACCGGGAGCGCGGAAAGAATGATAGTCATCTGCTCGGTCTGGTCGCTCAGCACGCGCAGCCACTCGAGCACGTCGATATCGGCCTCGTGCGCCTCGTCGAGCAGCACTACAAGGCGCTTTTTCTTCAGCCTTCTGTTCAGGAAATCCGGTATCTGGTAGATATTTTTGAGGCTGGGCGAAAAGAAGCGCAGGTACCACGGCTGCCTGAATTTCTCGCTGAATAGTTCCACAAATTCATCCGCCTTGGCAGGCGGCTTGGCTATATACAGGCTATCGTACGCGGGCGGCAGGTTGACGGTAAGCCATTTCAGCAATGACGTCTTGCCGGAACCCGTCGGCCCAAGAATAAGTGCAATCTTATGATTCTCGAGCAATAGCGAAACGATGCTGTTCTTCTGGTTCTGATAACCAACGTACACGGATGTCGTGATGCTGAACGTGAACGGATTCCAGTGCCAGCCTGCTGCAGCATACCACTGCGGCGGCAATTGGGGAGCAGGCTTTCGCGGTTCTTCGACAAGCGGAGGTTCTGGTGCAGCTTCCGCCATAGTGGTTTCAGGCAGATTGTCTGGCAGCGGCGTGTCTTCGTCCATAACAATACAACTTATTTAATATAGTAGAAGGGGCTTAAAAGCTTATCTGTAACCCATCATAGGCTTCCGTGAATATTCACGGACTTTTTGAGGGTATTCACGGCTCCCTTCACGCACTTTTGGCAGGTTCTGTGAAGGTTCATCACAACCTTCACGTGAACGTCCGTGAACTTCACGTGAACATGAAGCTCTTTCCGTGAAGTTCGTGAAGGGCTTGTGAAGGTTTTGTGAAGGTTTTGTGAAGGGGTAAATGAAGGGTGCGAGGTATTTTTCCTACTAAAAACCATAGTAATCACTGGAGATGTGAGAAGTCTACTTTGCTGTATCGGCGTTTTGTGAGACCTTCACGGGCTATTCACGGATGTTCATAAAACCTTCACCGACGTTCATGAACGTTCACCGCATCTTCACGGAGACCTTCATGAAGTTCACCAAAAGTCTGTGAACGTTCACGGGAACTTTCGTGAATATTCACGAACTCACGTGAATACCACACTTGATTTGTGAGCATTTTTGCCTTTTTTGTGAGCTCATGTTAGGTTAAAAAAATTAACTTGTCGCTTAAATCAGATTTTTTAAAACCTAAAACGCCTTAAATTTCCTTTTTAGATTAGAAAAAGATTAATTTTTCCTTATTTCAATCTTTTATAATGGCGTTATTCTTCAACTTTGCTCATCAGCCTAAGTACCTTGAGGATGTCGGCAATGCTCTTGCCCTCCTGAAGCCTCTCGATGACAAACGGCTTCAGGCGTATGACGCGAAGCAGCGGCTTGCCTTCCTTGCCGAGGCTGACCTCCTCCACAAGCGGCCGTAGGATGCCTTCGACGTACTTGGCAACGGTCGCATGGGTCATTTCTGTTTCCTTGGCTATCTGCCTCAGCCACAATCCATCTGGATTCTTGTATAAGGCAGCCACGATAGCGCCGATTTTCCTCTGGTCAAAGCCGGGTCTTCTTCCCATAGTCTCACTGTCAGATATTTTGACCGACTGGATATAAAAAGATTCTCGCCATCTACTGCCCTCTAGCTACGCGTTTTTAGATAGCACAGGGAATTCTGGACAAACACTCACGCAATGATTCTTAAACATCGGGCTCTACATAGGTGCATGCGCTGTTTTGTCGCTGTCGACTTGGACGATGCGCTCAAGCCTCAAACAATCAAGATACAAAAAGAGCTCGCCGACCTTGCTGACCTGAATCTCGTAGAGTCTGAGAACCTGCATTTTACGCTGAAGTTTCTCGGAGAAACTACCGACGCGGAACTAGAAAAAGCCGAAGAGGCGTTAACCGAAGCATCTTCCGGATTCAAGCCTTTTGACGTAGGCGTTGCGGGATTAGGCACGTTCCCTAACATACGTTATGTTAGGATTATCTGGATAGGAGCCGCAGAACTGTTTAACCTACAAAAGTGCGTTGACGAAGCGCTCGCGGGTCTGCGGCCGAGGGAACGTCACATCATACCGCACCTGACGCTGGCACGAGTACGTTCTGCCAGAGGCAAGGAAAAGCTGGCTGCCTATATCGATAGGCACGCTGACGCCACCGCCGGTACCATGGTCGTCAAAACCATAAAGCTTAAGCAGTCCACACTTACCCCAGAGGGGCCTATGTACGAGGACCTGAACTTTTTTCGGCTGAATGCATAAAATGTATCTTTCTTCTAAATCCGTCATTTTTAAGTTTTCTTCCTGAATCTTAGTATGCTTTCTGATTCGCAGGTTATGAAGGTTTCTTTGGTTGTTTCTGTTGTCGGCTTGGTAGCTCTTTTCCTTGTAACGCTGGACCTGGAACCGAACAAGGTGAGCCTGAACGAAATAACCGACAGCATGGTCGGGCAGCGCATACAAGCTTCCGGTATGATAAAAGCGTTGTCCGTAAAAGAAGGCACCGTATTTTTCACCTTGGTGAACGGCAGCGAACTAAACATAGTTGTTTTTGAGAAAGATGCGCGGCGCGGGAAATTTAATGAAACAACAAATGGTGAAAACGTGACTGTGGACGGGACGCTGAATTTTTACCGGGGCGAGCTGGAGCTTATCGCAACAAAGGTTTATAAGTAGTAAATCTAATGGTAAACGAATTTCGGTGCACTTCATGAAATGCATACTGCTCTGCGGCGGCTTCGCCAAGCGCCTCTGGCCGATGACGCTCAGCGTCTCGAAACCCCTTCTTGAGGTCGGCGGGAAACCTGTTATCAACTACATACTGGAGAAACTGGAAACTATCAAGGGTATCGACAGCGTCCTTGTTTCCACCAATGCCCGGTTTGAGCGCGATTATACCTCGTGGAAGGCGAAATACCACTTTGACAAGCCCGTACACATAATAATCGAGGATTCCCGTCGAGAAGAAGAGAAGCTCGGTGCCATAGGCGGCGTCCACTACGTGCTCTCAACACAGCGCATACAGGACGACTGCATGATTATAGCAGGGGACAACCTTATCGGTTTCGATGTGGCTGATTTTGTCGAATGCTTCAGGAAAAAGAAGCACCCTGTTGTTGCGGCGTTCGACCTCAAGGACCGCTCCAAGGCACGGCTGTACGGCATACTCAAAGTGGACGGGACGCAGCGTGTCGTTGATTTTGTCGAAAAGCCACAGGAACCCGCCTCAACGCTCGCCAGCACCGGTTGCTATCTTTTCCCCAGGGCGTCGCTCCACTACTTTGGGGAATACCTGAGCGAGGGCAACCACAAGGACGCGCCAGGTTTCTTTCTCCAGTGGCTGCACAAGAGGGAGGCTGTCTACGCGTACATATTTGAGAACAACTGGTTCGATATCGGCGACAAGGACTCGCTCAGCAAGGCGCGCACGTTCATGAAACGCTAGCCAAGCATCGCATGAATCTGTTCTTTAAACTGTGACTCGAGCCGCCTGATGATGCCGGGCGTTCTTCCTTCGATACTGAGGCGGATAACGGGTGACGTATTCGAGGCGCGGATGAGCACCCAGCCGTCGGGGAAATCGACGCGGACACCGTCCATCGTGTTGACTGATTTGTACTGACGTGCGAGTTGCTGCCTCAATTTGCCAACAATACCGAACTTCTCCGCATCGTCTTTGCACGGAACCTCAAGCCGCTTGAACGGGATGTCCGGTATTGCATCAACGATTGCTGACAACTGCTCGTCGCGAGCCGATAGCATGCACGCGGCGTACAGGCTGACCGCGAGTGCGTCGTCGAATGGCACGAGCGAAGGTATGACATAATGTCCTGACGTCTCCACGCCGAACGCAGCGCTGTTCGCCTGCGCCGCTTCGACAAGGAACGTGTGGCCAACCGGCACGCGGATTACTTGCCTACCAAACTTCTTCCCGATGTCGTCGATGGTCCGCGTGCACTCGACGTTCGCGATAAGGGGGCCTTGCTCACGCTCCAGCAACCCGGTGAGGATGAAATACGCGGTGCGTTCCGGTGCGAGTATCCGCAGTCTGTCGTCTACCAGCACCATGCGGTCGCCGTCGCCGTCGTACGCGATGCCGAGAGCGGCGCCGGCATCTTTTACCGCTTCCTTAAGTGCCACAAGCGGGTCCTTGTTTGGTTCCGGGGTTCGCCCCGGGAAGCCGCCATCTACGCGCTCATTGACCACGACTGTGCCGAAGCCTGCGCTTCTGAACATATCACCCACAATGAGCCCGGCACAGCCATTTCCCGGATCGAGCGCTACAGACAATGTGCGCCTGGCGTGCAGCTTGCCGAGGAGGAATTCGGCATACGCTGACAGGACTCCGGTATGGAGGGCACGTGCAACTGCTGCATGTGCGGCAGGGGGGGTTTCGAGGAACGTATCGCGGATGCGCTCATTTTCAGCCTGCGAAAAGCCGGCTCCGGTTTCATGGAAGAATTTCACCCCGTTCCATTCCCTCGGCAAATGTGAAGCGGTGACATATGCGAATGGCATTTTGTTTTCCCATGCATGGAACATGCCAGCGCCAAGTGGCACCGTGCCGGCGTCAACTGCCGTCTTGCCGGCCAAGCCTTTCATGAACGCACGTTGCAGCAAGGGACTCGACACCCGCGCATCGCGCGCGACAACAACACGCTCCCCGGGAACGCATGCAGCGAACGCGCCGCCGATGCGGCACATCATATCCTCGTCTATATCTTTCCCGTAGATGCCGCGTATGTCGTAGCTGCGGAAGATATGGGAAACATCTTTCGTTATCACAAGAATCTTTTCCTTGAATAAAGTGAATGTAATTATTTCTTTAATGGTACTCCCCATTTTAAGTAGAATGCAAAAAATGGATCTGTTATGTGAATTTTTCTCTCATCCGCCTCCAAATCTATAACCGGGATTGACGATTCGTCCTTCGAAGCTATTTCTTCCATTTCTTTGAGAACTCTCGTTATTTCCTGAGCTTGTGGAACACTATCTTTTAGAAGAAGATTCCGTATAGCTAATCGCAGTTTCTCGTATTCAATAGTTTGAAGGCTTGGTTCCTCCTGAAGTAATTGTGCCATTGCAAGTAATGTGGCCTGATAAATATCTACAGTTCCTCCTGTTTTTAACGTCCTTTGTTTTCTATCTGCTCTTTGACGTGGTCCTTTGGCCAATTTATCGAATACAACTTTTCCTGTTCCTTCAGCTACCTTAATAAAAAGATTATTTTGAATGCTCGGAATAGTAATTTTTCGTTCTGACGTTTTTTCTACCTTATCTGATGCTAATTGTCGACAAAACTCTTGCATTATATAAGGGCTGCCGTAAGCTTCTTCTGCCAGTTTTATGCACAGCTTATTATCTATTCCTATATTTAGTAGTGGGAAGCCTTCATTGGGGATAGCTATCAGCTCATCCGTGCCCCAAGGAAGGATGTCTATCGATTCTATTCTACCAGTCATTTCTCGTTCAACTTTTACAGCATCATAACGCCTATGTGGAATGGCGATTATGATAACAGGTATCCCATCAAAAATCAAAGGTTTTAGTGCTCGGATAACGTCACCTTGAACATGTCTATCAAGGTAGTGGAAGTCATCGATTATCAGAGACTTCTTACTTTTTCGAATCTGTGAAACCGCTGCCGCACGGGGACTGAATGATAGTCCCTCGACACGTTCACGTTCGGTCTCCTTTGAAATACTTTCATTTACTTCCATACCTCCCTTAAATACAAAGGGAACTTCTCCTTTGCCTTCAAAGAGTTTGCCATCAGTAGAACGCGTGCTTTCTTTAGAGTGAGTCTCGATCTGTGTACGCCCCCCTATTTGTTCGAGTACACTATTCCAAATGTCATCTTCAATTTTTACATGACCCCCATCAACCCATATGGAGGTTGTTTTAGGAAAAACTTTATTGACTAAGACCGTTTTTCCTGATTTTGTACCTCCCGTTACAGTCACAAGTTTACACAAGTTATTTTGGGTTGAATGAAGACGTTCCTCAAGATTTCCTTGCTTTCTTTGAATATAGGTATGTTGTGGCATCCCGCCGGGAACAAATACGTCCATTGTTCGAAGAATCTTCATATAGATCAGTTATGGTGACTATATTTACGTTACATCAGCTTCAACAGGTCTGACTTCGTTACAATGCCCTTCGGCTTCCCTTTCTCTGTTACCACAATAGCCGAATTATACTCGAGAAGAAGCGAAACGACTGATAGCGTCGCATTCTCGTCTATAACCGGGAACGGCTCTTCCATTATCTCCTTGACCGCGGTCAGGGAGACATTTTCGATGCCGCCATTCGTGACGAGGTCGAGAATCGTCTTTTCTGATACCGAACCGACGAGCAGGTCGTCATCAAGGACGGGCAGCTGCGACACATTTTTCCGCCTCATCAGGGATACCGCCTCTTTCACGGCGGTATTCGGCTTTGCGCAGAGTATTTTCCTGCTCATGATATCCTTAGCCATGCGTATCTTTCCCTTTCCCAGCCTCTCGAGCGCGAGGAATATGTTGCGCGTGTTCGAGTAGCTCGGATCGACCCTGCTGAGCTCAATGCGCGCGACCAGAGACTGTGAGACGCCTGCCGCTTTCGCCAGCTCGGTCTGGTTGACTCCTATCTGCTTGCGCAGTTTCTTTATCATCGAGAGTTCGGGAAGCCTCATGAATATCACGAATAATTTGCATTTTAATTATGCACATCTGACATCATGTCTCTTATGCTTTAAAGCCTTCCGGTGGTGGGAAAAATATCCCAGTTTCCCCTTAAATAGTTTAAGGGATATTTCATTTTTAGTATGAAATTGAAAACGTTTGACTGGATACAGGAATGTACCATTACCAACTGCTTTAGCGTACACTATATCTCCCCTACAGCGTTGACAATGAAGCGCTGATTTGGGATGATTCTCTTCCGAAGATGACCAACAGTTCTTTTCTCAGGTATATACAACGTGTATCGATTGTTGTTTAATTGTTAAAAGAGGTGATATAAAATATGGAACTACCTGTTTGCTGCGGAAAACAAATGAGCTCGAACCTTGAACTGGGCCGATTTGTTGAAGTACAATGCGAAAAATGCGGGGACATCGTCTACGTCAAGAAGTACGCTTCACAAAGGCCTGTGATGCTGGATGATTAGCCAAGTCTGGGCAGATGACGTACTGCACGCGCTCAGCTACGCCGGCGGCCCTCGCGGCTCGAAATCCTTCATCACGAATATCTTCACCGACCCCGGACTGATGTGCTCCTTGTAATCGGCTCCCACGAGGAACACGACTTTCTTCTGCAATGCCATGTCGACAATCGCCTGGTTTATCTTGCCGTCGAACACTATCGCGTAGATATTCTGATAGTCTCCGATGAGGCTGCTGATTTCGCTTATGGGGACCTTGCTCAGTATCTGCAGGTTCCTATCGACAAAATAGGCGGCACGCGTGCCTACCAGGTCCTCGAGCAGCGAGCCGAGGAACTTCTTCTTCTCCTCGTCAACGGGCTCTTCCTGGCGCGGTTCCTCGGGCTCTTCGTGCCGCTTATCGGACAGCTGGTCGACAGGGATCCGCTCCCGCAGCGACTTGAATATCTGCTTCTTCGTAAGCTCTTCGACCTCTTTCCCCTTCTCGGCCCTCGCAACAAAGTCGATGTCGCCGAGGGCGAGCAGCTTTTTCAGGTCGAGGTCGCCGCCGCGGTCGCCGTCAAGAAATGCGGTCGTCGTCTTTTGTTTCGTCATCTCGACGACCGGCTCAGGTATCTTGCTGCCTTCGATTGCAATAACATTGCGTATGCCGTTTTTGAGCAGGGTGATGACATCGGCGCGCCCTTCGACGACGATGATTTCGTCGGCATCAAGGATATCCGGCCCGCAGCTGAGCCCGTGGTAATTTGAAACCTCCCACGAGCGCACCGCCTCCTTTATCATCTCCGACAACTTCTGCGAATCCGGCATCACATCCTCGTCCATCATGGACTTGAGTATATCTTTCGCGCGGTCGATAACGTAGCGGCGCTTCTGCGTCCGCACATCCTCCACTTTGCCTATTTCTATTTCAGCGTCACAAGGACCCACCTTGTCGATGGTCTCGAGCGAGGCGGCAAGGAGCGAGGTCTCGCTCGCATCCAGGCTCGACGGAATGGTTATCTCTGCATACGCCTTTCCCTTCGACGTCTTGACATCCACCTCGATGCGGCCGATTCTCCCGGTCCTCTGCAACTCGCGCAGGTCCAGATCCTGGCCGAGCAGCCCCTCGGTCTGGCCGAAAATAGCCCCGATGATATCGGGTCTCTCGACAACGCCCTTGGCATTGAGCCGTGCATGGATTAAGTATTTCGCGAAATTCTGGGCCAACTTGGCCATTGACAACACCTCCGTATCAACGGCAGAAATAGGTTTATTGCACGCAATCGGGTACGTGTATACTCACGGTGACCACCGTATAAACATGAAACAATAACCATTCTCTGCCTTTTTTAATAACTTTGTAATGGAAATGTTCTTAAACCTAGCTCATCGGCTGGCGCTGCCGCAGTTCTTTCGCCTTCTGCTCCAGCGCATCGTAGATTTCCTTCGCCCGCTGCTCCGCCATTTCCCTGAAAACGTGCGAGATACTGCCTGCGTAGTAATTCATGAACGTGTTGTAGACGATACCCTCTTCGAGCGGGAAAACCATCTGGAAATCGGCGTTTATCATGACCTCGATATAGCCGATGCCGTTCGATTCGCCGGTGATTTTCACTGACATCGCCAGCGAGGAGTGCTTGTCGAAGCGCTTGACGAGGGCCGCTGCGACCTTTGACTTTTTCCTTGGCCCGTCGGTTTCGAAGGTGTTTTGCGTGAACTGCGACTTGCCGAACGAATCGAGCACAAACACCAGCTCGAGTGCGGCGCCGTAGATATCCTTTGTTTCGAGCAGTATTTTCCTGGAAAAGAAATTGTCGACAACTGTCTCCATATACCCATGCCCCACCTTTGGTGTAACAAGGACTTTTGATAAAGTCCTTGTACACACAAAGACCTTTGGTCTTTGTTGTGTCGCATCCCATATTATGCTGCGTCGCTCTCAGAAAGCATCGGCTTTCTGCCATGCTCAAAGAAGCCCAGCTTCTTTGGCATGCCAAAAACCCTTTTGTTTTTGAGCACCCCGAAGAGCTCTGCTCTTCATGGTATCCCCTATTACGACGTTTGCCGCTACTATAAGCTTATTTTCTTGCGGTGTCATATAAAGATTTGGGGATCCGACAATGGTGCACGCATATAGAAAAGGCTACGCTGGAGAAAGGCAGCTTGTGCATATTCTGGCTCACATGGGCTACATGGTTGTCCGTACGCCGCGTTCAGGAAGAATAAATCTTGCCTCACCTGACATCATCGCGGCAAAGGGCGGCAGGCTCATTGTCATCGAGTGCAAGTCGCGTGCAGGCGCATTCACCGTGCCTCCCGAACAACTGGACGAACTCAGGGAATGGGAAGAGAAGGCCGGAGCCAAGGCGTACGTGGCGTGGAAAGTTTCAAGAAAAGGCTGGTTTTTCCTCAACCTCAACGACGTCGTCGGCAACAACGGCAATGTGGGGAAGAAATTCCTCCACGAGAAGGCAATCGGGATAGAGGCGATTTAATCGATTCTGAGCCGAAGCACCTGTATGGTTTCACGGCCTCCCGGTCCTACGAAATGGTCCCTTATTGCCCGACGCTGGGCGGCTTCTGCGTCTCTTCTGTTGACATAGATTCTATCGCCGCCGTCACTGTAGAGGACAACCCCACCATCGGTTACCTTCCCCAAGACGTACAGATGTCCGTCGAATGCAGGGAGTCCTGGTATAAGACTGGTTTTGTAATAATGCCTGCTGCTGAATTCGCCCATGCGGTATGTTTCTTGAAAAGTTATTTAAACTACCCGCCGCCCCTCTCCCCGCCTCCTCAACCTTAAAAGCGCTTTTTTCTAAGTTGTACCGATGAAGTCTTCTATCAGGGGGTTTTATGAGCTGCCCCATGGGAAACGCCTGCAGTTCCTCAAGAAGTTCGCAAAACTCAGTAACGAAGAGGTCAGGCTCCTCGGCCACAACTCGGCGCTCGGAATCCGGACTGCCGAAATGATTTCCGAAAACGTGGTGGGGACGACGCAGCTGCCAATAGGCATCGCCACCAACTTCCTTGTCAACGGGAAAGACTACCTTGTGCCTATGGCCATCGAAGAGCCGTCTGTTGTTGCCGCCGCGTCGCACGCCGCCAAGCTTGCGCGGCATGCCGGGGGCTTTACCGCATCAAGCGACGAGCCAGTGATGATAGGACAGGTACAGCTCGTGCGCGTGCCCGACGCACAAGCTGCAGCGAAGCTCGTTGCGGAAAAGAGGGGGGAAATCATGGATATAGCCAACAGGCAGGACTCCGTAATGGTCAGGCTGGGCGGCGGCATCAGGGACATCGGCGCGCGCGTGCTGAAGACGAAGCGCGGGGACATGATGGTCGTGCAGCTGCTCGTCGACGTCCGCGATGCGATGGGCGCCAACGCCGTCAATACCATGTGCGAGGCAGTATCGCCGTATCTGGAGGAACTCACCGGCGGCACAGTGCGGCTGCGGATAATTTCCAACCTTGCGACGCGGAGGCTCGCGCGGGCGAGAGCTGTGTGGAGCAAAGACATTCTCGGTGCAGACGTCATTGACGGCATCCTCGACGCGTACGCGTTCGCCGAAGCCGACCAGTACCGGTGCACGACGCACAACAAGGGCATCATGAACGGCATTGATGCCGTGGCCATTGCAACAGGCAACGATTTCCGGGCGCTCGAAGCCGGCGCGCACAGCTATGCTTCCATCGGCGGCTACCACTCGCTCACGAACTACGAGACCAACGACAAGGGCGACCTCATAGGGAGCATTGAGCTGCCTATTGCCTCCGGCATCATCGGCGGCACGATACGGACGCATCCCATAGCCAAACTATCGCTCAAGATACTTGGTGTACAAACAGCGCAGGAACTGGCGCAGGTGATGGCAACTGTCGGACTTGCCCAGAATTTTGCTGCCCTTCGCGCGCTTGCGTCCGAGGGGATACAAAAGGGGCACATGTCATTGCATGCCAAGAACATCGCGGTGCTTGCAGGAGCGAGTGGCAAGCAGATAGAAAAGATTGCGAAGCGCATGGCTTCTGAAAAGAACGTTTCTGTGTCAAGGGCAAAGGAACTGCTCGGGAAAAGGCGTTAATTCAGATATAGTGAACCCAGAAAAGAATCTGATATGATTTCTGGGTTCACCTATAGCTCACAAGGAAGTAATACAAGGTGGATTCCATGAATCCACCTGTACAGGAGAATCTTCGATTCTCCTCGTATCCTGTTTCTTTCCTTGTAGAGCTATAACTGCTAATAATATGCCACGCACATTATGCAGTTATCTATATTTCGAAGATAATCATCAGATTCGATTGGCTTTTGGTGTTCAAGGAAAAGAATCAGCCTGCGCCTGCAACAGTTCTTCCAAGCTCACGATCAAGTGGTTTCCTTAACGCTTCTCCGGTCCATATGTCATAAGCTTTTCTTAACGCTCCCTGTCCACGTCGCCGCCGGGAACAATGACGCCGCAGAGCTCGAATGCGTCAGGATGGCGCCTGCTGTAATCGGCCAGTGACCGCAGATTGAGCCATTCCTTGTCAGCGATTACCGCGAGGCGCGGGATTCTGTGTGCCATGTTACTCGCCGATTGCCTTTATTACCAATCACTCCTTTCTATGCCGTCGTACTCGGCGTAAAAGACTGCTGCCACGGGCCTGAATCCAATTTCCCTGCTGGATGGGCACAATGAGGTTTTCACAAAGCAGCGGGAAGTCTTGATTGCCCAGTGACCACCATTTCGTCTGCTCTTCTCACCGCAGTTTGAAAGTCGTTATACAATTCCATGACGACTGCTATCGACGCGTACCCCCGGCGGGTTCCTCTGTTGTGCGTCTGCCCTCTTTTTTTACGGTCATGTCTTCTGATGCCACTTCGCGGGGATACGTACTGCCACACTTCGTATAATCTTGGGTGTTTGCGCTGTCCTGTTTCTTTGCGCCTTCTTACCAGAGATTTCAGTTTGTAGCCATTCACATCAACAGGCACGCCGAACGCTTCACGGGGCGGCGGGGACCTGCAAGCATAGCCATCGGGCACATGCCTTCTCGTCGAATAGCAAATTCTAGAATGAGGTACTTCCTTCTTCTCTTCGTATGTAAACTGTCTCGTTTCCAGCGGCTTCGGCATGAGCCCAGAATTAGTAGTAATTTTTAAATAACCTAGAAAAACGCCTCGAGCCACGCGGCGAAGACGATGAGAAATTCTGCGACAAGGAGCAGCTTTACCGCGTCCTTGAGCACGAGCCTGAACTCATTGCTGTGTATGTTTTCCCGTATAATGCCAACTGACAGTATGCCGCCGGCAAGGCCAGCGACAAAGTACGCCATGATTTCGGGGACGCCGTGGAGCGCTATCGAACTGAGGCTTACGGGAAGACCGTACACGAATGCCGCGGCTGGCGGTATGCCCTTTGTCGCAAGCGACTGGACGAGCGTGCCGGCGAACACGCCGATGACCGAGGCGTTCCATGCGAGAATGAAAATAGCGCCGGCGCCGAACACCACCGACAATATGAAAACGAGCACCATTACCTGCGAATTGTTTATGAAATACTTTGCGAAGCCGCCTGCCTCGGTAACCCCGCCTGAAGTTATGCTTCTCAGCGTCTGTGACTGCAGCGAAAAGGCGCTGCTGTGCGACGGGAAGAATATGTACGCGAAGCTCGTTGCAACGACAACGCCCAGAAAAAATGCCGAGAAGGCGAGCATCGTTTCCTTGTGCCGCACGAGAAGGTTTCCTGCGGGTTTGGCGCATGAATTCTCTACCGCCTCGTCTTCCTCGAACAGCTTCTGGAAAAACGGAACGAAGACAATGGTCACCATCGATATGGTGAGGAGCGACGATTCCTGGGGAAACAGCTGGTACGCGAAGAAGAGCGCGATGAACGTGTACATGACAGAAACGACGAGAATGTCGAGCTGCTTGCCGGCGGCGCTCCGGGGATTGAGCAGCGATTCGAGAACCATAGTTATATTTGCAGCGCTTTATTTAATAGAACCGCTGCCTGCCGCGTTTGCTCTTATAGCGGATTGTAATAATAATGGAACTTTTTACTACAATCTGCTATAGGGAAAGAACATTGTAAAATGTTCCAAAATCAATGTTCTTTACTATTAAATACTTGCTGGCGTTATTCATCTCAACCGGTGGATGTATGGATGATGTGGGTATTGTAGGTTACGGATGCTATGTCCCTCGTTACCGTATCACTGTCGAAGAAATCGCCCGTGTCTGGGGGCAGGACCCGGAAACCATCAAGCGCGGCCTCATGGTAGAGGAGAAAAGCGTTGCCGGCAGCGACGAGGATACCATCACCATAAGCGTCGAAGCTGCCAGAAATGCGCTGCTCCGCGCGCAGATAGACCCCCAACGCATCGGCGCGCTGTTCGTCGGCAGCGAGAGCCACCCGTATGTTGTCAAGCCCTCGGGAACCGTCGTGGCTGAGGCACTCGACATCACGCCAGAAGTGATGCTTGCTGATTTTGAATTCGCGTGCAAGGCAGGAACAGCTGCCATGCAGGTCTGCTACGCGCTCGTGAAAGCCGGCATGACCGACTACGGCATGGCTATCGGCGCTGACACGTCGCAGGCGCGGCCAGGAGACGCACTCGAGTATACTGCTTCTTCCGGCGGCGGCGCGTTCATCATTGGCAGGGACCCGCTCGCCGCCATCGAAGGCACCTACTCGTTTACCACTGATACGCCCGACTTCTGGCGCAGGGAAGGGCAGGCGTATCCGAGCCACGGCGCACGTTTCACCGGCAGGCCTGCATATTTCCGCCACGTCGTCTCGGCGACACAAGGCCTCATGAAAAAACTCTCGTTGCAGCAGGATGATTTTGACCATGTTGTCTTCCACATGCCCAACGGCAAGTTTCCCCGGCAGGCGGCGAAAACGCTCGGGTTCGACGAGCAGAAGCTGCTGCCGGGCCTCGTGGTAAGCCGTATCGGGAATACCTACTCGGGCTCGAGCCTGCTCGGGCTGTGCGCAATCCTCGACATCGCCAAACCCGGCGAGCGGATACTCCTCACCTCATTCGGTTCGGGTGCCGGCAGCGATTCGCTCTCACTGGTCGTCACTGACGCCATCAAGGAACGGCGACCGCTTGCGCAGCCGACGGCACACTACATAAACAACGGCAGGACGTACGTCGATTACGCTGCATACGCCCGCATGAGGAAGCTTTTGAGGGAGTGATGCACCATGCACCAAATAACCGGCCTTGTAGGCGACCTGCTCGATGACGCGCATGCGCGTATCGGACGCTGTTGTGGCGGACGGGTGGTACTCTGTTACAAGCCGTCTGGAAAATTCAGTTGTGTTGCACACTTTATTGGCGAGCATGATACGATTCTATACTTCTCGGGCGATGTGCCTCTTACCACCACTCACCCACCGAGCTTTCTCCGTTACGGTGCTGCAGAAGCGATGGAAGTGTTCGGGAACGTGTCAGTACGTGGTTATGCTCATGGCAATCTCGTATAAGTTGATTGTATGAAGAACGTTGCAATTGCCGGAGTCGGGCAGACGAAGTTCGGCGAGCACTGGGACCAGTCAATCAGGCAGCTTGCCGGTGAAGCGGTCAAGCATGCAGTCGCCGACGCGAACCTGGAAAGCGCCCGCGTCCAGGCACTATACGTCGGGAACATGAGCGCGGGGCTCCTTGCCGAACAGGAGCATGTGGCTGCGCTTGTAGCCGATGCGGTCGGGCTTGCGCCGATACCTTCAACGCGCTGCGAGGCTGCATGCGCCTCGGGCGCAACAGCACTGCGGCAGGCGTATCTCGCCGTTGCCTCGGGCGCATACGACGTTGTTGCCGCGCTTGGTGTTGAGAAGATGACTGATTTGAGGACGCAGGACGTCAACGCCGCCCTGATGGCTGCAGGAGACCATGAGTGGGAATCGTCAATAGGGCTCACCTTCGCCGGCATTTATGCGCTCATGGCGCGGGCGCACATGCACCGCTTCGGGACGACGCGGGAGCAGCTTGCCATGGTCTCGGTCATAAACCACGAACACGCTGTTGGGAACCCCTATGCCCAGTTCCCCTTCACTACAACCATACAAGACGTACTCTCCTCCCCACTCGTCGCCGACCCGCTCCATGTACTGGACTGCTCTCCAATAACCGACGGCGCCGCATGCGCCGTCATCGTGTCGGAAAGAATAGCCCGGCAGTTGCCAACACCAGTCTGGCTTCTCGCCAGCGAACAGGCGTCTGATACCGTTGCACTCCACGACCGCGCCTCGTTGGTAGAGATGGCTGCCACAAAAGCCGTTGGTAGTGCTGTGTTTGAGAAAACCCACCTGAAGCATGATGCCATCGACCTCCTTGAGGTCCATGATTGTTTCTCGATTAATGAGATTTTTGCCTTAGAAGACCTTGGATTTTGCCAGAAGGGGGGTGGTGGTATGTTTGTCGAGGCTGGTGAAGTCAGAAGAACCGGCACCATCCCAACGAACACTATGGGTGGGCTCAAAGCGATAGGGCACCCGGTGGGCGCAACAGGAATACGCCAGGTGGTTGATATAACAAAACAACTCCGGGGTACATCCCACAACCAACTTAAAAATCCCCACTACGGTTTAGCGCTCAATGTAGGGGGTAGTGGGGCGACAGCGGTCGCCACCTTACTTGGTTTGGACCAATTGTAGGTTAAGGTGACATATATGGTGCGCGGTTTCGTTCCTCAGGGATGGCGGTTGCGCAAGGCCCGGTATAATTTCATCGGGAGCCGGTGTGATGGGTGTGATGTCGTCCACTTTCCCCCCCGCACATTCTGTATGTCGTGTGGGAAGGATGGTTTGGTCAGCCATGCGCTTTCGGGTGTGGGGAAGGTTGTTTCTTATACCACAATTCATGCCCCCCCAACTGGGTATGAGGGGGAGACGCCGTATGTGGTTGGGGTTGTGGAATTGAAGGAAGGTCCCCTAGTGACTGCACAGATTGATGTGGATGTGGGTAGTGTTCGTGTTGGGGTACCTGTCCGTGTTGTTTTCAGGAGGCTCCACGACAACGACGAATCGGGAATTTTGTTCTATGGTTTCAAATTCGTACCACAATGACCTCCTCACCACACTCCCTTCACCCCCTATTTTCCTCAGGAAGTGTTGAAATTTTTCATTTCTACACGTACGTTGTTTCATTTCTTATGACAGTGTTATGTAGTAACTGTATATGTTTTCATTACAACATCTTCTCCAAAGGAAACGATGGGGTATGTCATATCAAGCCTATAGAATACCAACCTTACTTTCCACTGCAGATATGTTTATATACCGTCCAAAAGAAATAAGGGGATGGGTGTGGTGTGATGGGTAGTAGACAGGAAAATCTAATTTTTTCACAATATCTCAAACAACCAACACTCTTCCAAGACAAAGACACACTCACCGCAAATTTCATACCATCAAAAATAAAACACCGGGAACAAGAGATACAACAACTCAGTGTTACCCTGGCTCCAGCGCTCAAGGGGTATACCATCAACAACATCTTCGTCTACGGCACCTGTGGCACCGGCAAGACGGTCTGTTGTAAAACAGTCCTCCAACAACTACAAGATGCCGCGGCGGCCAATGACAAAGAAATACAAACACTCTATATAAACTGTAAAATGAAACGCGTCGCCGACACCGAATACCGGCTGTTCGCACAACTCATACGGCTTCTTGGGGGGTGGGTTCCTGACACAGGGCTGCCAACAGACGTTTTATACAGGAGATTTTTCGAGATGGTGGACAGTACCAACAAACCACTCATCATAATCCTGGATGAAATAGACACACTCA
This sequence comes from Candidatus Aenigmatarchaeota archaeon, assembly GCA_016193585.1. Taxonomy (GTDB): domain Archaea; phylum Aenigmatarchaeota; class Aenigmatarchaeia; order GW2011-AR5; family GW2011-AR5; genus JACPRW01. The sequence continues at coordinate 111,837 of JACPRW010000003.1, read as the reverse complement.
TCAACAAGATAGGCGACGAGTTCCTCTACAACCTATCCCGGATCAATATTGAGTTGAAAAATACCCGAATCACCATTATCGGCATCACCAACAACGCGTCGTTCCGGGACAGTCTTGACCAGCGGGTAAAATCTTCACTTGGAGAGGAAGAAATACTTTTCAAACCCTACAACGCCACACAACTCCATGATATCCTGGCTGAACGCACGCTCTCCGGTTTTGGGGAGGGGGTGGTACTCGACGAGGCCGTTGGCAAGTGCGCAGCCCTTGCGGCACAGGAGCATGGGGACGCCCGGCGGGCATTGGACCTGCTCCGCGTTGCCGGAGAAATAGCAGAGCGGATGGGGGACGTCAACGTAACGGAGACGCATGTGGATTTGGCAGAGGAAAAGATAAACCTCGAGCGGATAGTCGAACTCATAAAATCACAACCACTACATTCACAACTCGTGCTCCATGTCATCATAACACAAACAGAGAAGCAGCAGGACGCACAATGGACTGACAGGCGGATACTCTCGGGTGATATATTCCACCACTACAACACCATCTGCACGGCCACCAATATAAAACCATTAACACAGAGAAGGGTAAGTGATTTGGTAGCCGAACTCGACATGCTCGGCGTCATAGCGACCCGTGTCATCTCAAAAGGGCGGTATGGGAGGACGAGGGAAATATCCCTTTCCCTATCCGGCCCTGTACGCGAGAAAACAAGAAAGATATTGGTGACGAAATTTGGGTGAGGAGATGAACCACGATGCAATCGTGCTCAAATTCTTCGAAAAAGGCAAACTACTAACACCAAAAGCGCTTGAAATACTCGCCAACACCTCACCCGAGGTTCCACACACCACCAAACTCGTCCTCAATGAATCGGACTTCGTCCAGACAACAGGCACGCGCGTACTCAAATCACTCGAACATAAACCTACCGAGGTGACAACCGAGGACTTCATGCACTTCTACAAATCAAAATATGAAAAGATGTCCCGAATCATCCTCACCAGGCTCCAGAAGGAGTTCGTTTCCCTGAACAAAATACCACAGACAGGCGGGGAGATTTTCATCATAGGTATGGTCAAGGATGCCGCGGAGCGAGACGGCAAACAACTCATAGAGTTCGAGGATATGACAACCACCATACAGGTTGTGTTTCACGAAAAACAAAAAATAGAGCTTGACGACGTCGTGGCTGCACGGGTGCAGTGGGAAGGGAAAACACTGGCCGGCAAACAGATTCTGTATCCGGATATACCGCTTCGCCAGCCAACCTCAGGCAGGGGGAAGGGGTGTTTTGTATCGGACCTGCACATCACCGAAGCGCCGAATGAGGATACTGAACGGTTCTTCAGGTGGGTGGAACAGCAGGACTTCCAATACCTCTTCATTGCAGGCGGGGTAGACGACTACCAGAAACTCGAGTCGCTCATCAACACATACGCCAGAAGCAAGATGGTCATCATTTCCCCCGGAGGAGAGCGCGCCGAGGAGTACCCACAGCTCCCCCGGGCGTTCACCGGCAAAAACATCACCTCTGTGTCCAACCCCGCTATCGTGGAGGCGGGCGGACTGAAAGTACTGATGGTGCATAACTTCTCACCCGACATACTGAAGAAACGATACATGGGAAGGTCCACGACAATACTCCCCGAGGATTACCTAACGCTCGACGACGTCCCCGACATCGTCCATCACGGGCAATCACACCAGCCGCACGTCTACAATTACAAATCAATAACAATCGTAAACTCAGGGTCGCTTCTCAGCACATTCAGACCGGTGATAGTCGACTTCGGGTCAAGAGAAATCTTCCAGGCAACAGTAACGCACCAGGAAACGGTTAAAAATACCGGAAAAGAAGTGAAGGTATGAAACTGATTTTCCAGCTGCTCGACGTCGATTATTTTCTGAACGGCGGGAAGAAGCCAACCATCAGACTGTTCGGGAAAACAGCGTCCGGAAACGCCGTCTGCGTTTTCTACGACAAATTCCTCCCCTACTTCTTCATAAAACCAAACGACAAGACAGCAGACGCACTGCCGGCGCACAGGGAGATTGTCAGCGCCGAAAAGGTAGAGAAATTCCTGCCGATAGGGCACCAACAGGCCCCGACGCCGCTTCTCAAGCTGACGCTCACCAACCCACAAGATGTCCCGCGCATCCGCGATACGTTCCTAGAAAACAAATCGTGCGACGAAGTCTTCGAGGCAGATATATTGTTCAAATACCGCTTCATGGTGGACTTTAACATCCACGGCATGGGCTGGGTGGAAGCCGAATGCACCATCGCACCGACGAAAACGGTATCGGTTCCGGCGTACCATGCCGAAACCATAGCGCCGGTAGCGAACGAAGCAAACACAGGGCTGAAATACCTCGCACTCGACATAGAGTGCCTCCCCACAGACACGAGAAGGCCGCTGGACCCGAAAAACAACACCATCATTATGATAGCGCTCTCTTTCGAGCCGGCGTACCGGGGGCAGACATCGCTCGTCCTGGTGGCGAAGCAGCTACAGGGAAAAGAAACCAAAGGCTTCCAGAACGAAAAGGAAATGCTGGCAGAGTTCCTCACCATCATCGATACCTACGACCCGGATATCGTCACAGGATACAACATAAATTCCTTCGACCTGCCGTACATACTCGACAGGCTGGACGCCCACCGCCTGCCAAGGACATTCGGAAGAGTAAAAGACAAGCCGGTATTTGCAAAAAAGATCGGGCTCTTCCAGGAATGCGGCCTCCCCGGGAGGGTGGTTGTCGATCCTTACCAAATCCTGCGCCGGGATCCATGGATAAAATTCCACCGTTACAACCTCAACACAGTCGCGAAGGAACTGCTCAACGAGGAGAAACTTGACGTGGTCTACAGCGACATACCAAAACTATGGGCGGGGGCGAGAGAAGAAACATCACATCTGGTGGAATATGCGCGAAAAGACGCAGACCTTTCGCTGAAACTCGTCATCAAGAAGGAATTACTTGACAAGTTCCTTGAGCTGTCAAAAATATCGGGGCTGCTGCTCCAGGACTGCTTCAGCGGCCAGGCGACACGCGTGGAAACGATGCTCATGTACGAATTCAAGAAGCGGAACTTCGTCATGCAGGCCAGACCAAGCCAGCATCTCGTCAACCAGAGAACCAAGGAACGGGAAAAAATAGGAATCAAAGGAGCGACGGTTCTGGAACCGAAAAAAGGGCTCCATGCAGAAGGGTGCACACTTGTCCTTGATTTCCGCAGCCTGTATCCGAGCATCATGAGGTCGTTCAACATATCAACCGACACGCTGATACTGAACGGACAAGCCGCGTCCCATACGTCCCCGTCGGGCGCGTCATTCGTCACGCAGGAAGTCCGGGAGGGCATCATGCCGTCGGTCCTGACAAAGCTGCTCGATGCCCGCAGTGCCGCAAAGAAACTGATGAAGAGCGAGACAGGAGAAAAGCGGAAAATGCTCAACGCACGGCAGCTCGCCCTCAAGGACATCTCGAACTCGATATACGGTTACACCGGTTACGTCAGGGCGCGATTGTACGTGATGGACGTAGCGAACTCGATAACAGCGTACGGGAGGCAGAATATCGAAACGACGAAAAAGCTGATAGAGGACAGCTTCCCCGTGGAGGTCATATACGGCGACACCGACAGCCTCCTCATGAAGACCACCATCACGAATCCCGAAGAGGCGTACAAACTCGGGAATACAATTTCCCGGAAGATAAGCGATGCACTACCGGGATACCTAGAACTCGAGTTCGAGAAGATTTACAGGACGTTTCTGGTGCTCACGAAAAAACGCTACGCTGGATGGAAATTCGTCTTCGAGGGCGGCGTATGGAAGGACGACATTGAAATGAAGGGAATAGAAACCATACGGCGCGACTGGTGCCCACTCGTCTCGGAAACGACAAAACACGTCATTGACGTAATACTCAAGGAGGGCGACATACAGAAAGCTATAACAAGCCTGAGGGAAGTCCTCGAGAAACTCAAGGAAGGGGAAATCCCGCTTGAAAAGCTGACGATTGTCAAGGGAATCACGAGGAGCCTTGAAAGCTACGAGGGGATCTCGCCGCACATAGAGCTCGCGCGGAAGCTCAACACCAGGAACCCTTCAGAGCCGGTGAAGATCGGGGACCGCCTGGGATTCGTCATAATAAAAGGCAACCAACTCCTGTCGAAGCGCGCAGAAGACCCCGAGTACGTCAGAAAACACAACATCAGCATTGATTCGGAGTATTATATTTACAGCCAGCTCCTCCCCCCAATCGAAAGGATTCTCAACGCCGTCGGCGTGAGCAGAAGCGAGGTACTCGGCAGCGGCAGGCAGACGAACATCATGGACATACTCACCGGCACCAAGCGGAAGATGAAGCATACCATCGACGTCACCGTGAGGCAGCCGCAAAGCCTGAACGGGTGGGAGGGACTTGTATGCAAAACCTGCAGCAAATCCTACCGGCGGATGCCGCTCGCGGGAGCATGCGACTGCGGCGGGGACCTTCTTATAAGCTACCATGGTTCGATGGGAACAAAAATTATCGGCAACTGAACGGATTCATAAATTTTTTAAATACATCACCGCATAAGTTAGGCTATGGGCAACAGGCACATCAAAGTCATCAACGGGAGACGCTATTACTACGAGTCTATACGCAGGGGAAAGAAAGTGACGTCACGCTACCTGGGCCCTGTCGATGCGCGCATCAAGAAAGAGCGGCGCAAGAAGGAAGACCAAAAAGAAGCGCAAGCAGACGCCATACCACCGGAAGACAGCTATATTGGATAGCATCAGAAGCCAGACTGGCTGGAATTGCCGATGTAATAGTAAAGAACATTGATTTTGGAACATTTTATGATGTTCTTTCCCTATAGCAGATTGTAGCTAAAAGTTCCATTATTATTACAATCTGCTATAAGGGATTGATAATTATTATGTTCTGTTGATTAGTGAACATTTCATTCAGAACATACCGTATAGCAGGTTCGAGTGAAAAGTTTGGTTATTACGTGAACCTACTTTGACACTATTTCTAACTGCCGCTGTAATAGTACTTCTCACCAATCTTTCTGTCATATGGTGAATTGCACTGGTTATGTCCTGATATTATTTGCAATTCACCTATAGAAAATTGCGCGTTAATACGACATACGCTGCGCAATTATCTATATCTTGGTTCACTTACACGCAAAAAGCAAAGCTTTTTGGTCACGGAAAACTTTGTTTTCCGCGTGTAACGGACAACAAAAGTACTATGTCGGTATTCTTTTGTTGATCCACTATAATGTCTCTGGCCTATCCTGAATGACACTATACAATGTTCAATAATGTATGCCATTCAGTATAGATGCGTATGTTTTGTTCGATATAGCCATTACGCCGGGCGGGATGATTTGCCGTGGAATTGGCTGCTGGTAAAGGGAAAAGAAAAGAACAAGAAAATCTCACACATCTCTTCCTTTGATTGTGCTTCTTCTGTTCGCTTTCGCACGCTCTGCTGCGCGCTCCACCATGCGGTGCACTTCCTTGCTGATGGCGTCAGCAGCGTCAGAGCCCAGGTTCATTTTTTTCTTTTTCGCGAGTTCACGAACTTTGCTTTTTACAACGAGCATCTCTGCCATATGTTCACCTACCAATACAGGATGTATAAACCTTAAAAACCTAATGTTCCTCCCCGCCGCCATCACGGCAGCCCAAGGTAAAACACCATGACCGGCAGCATGAGCGAACCCATCATAAGGCCACGCTTCACGCCGCTGAGGCTGACAAAAATCCCGAATCCCGTGCAAATGACCGCAAGGAGCAGCCCGTACAGCCCGGTGAACGCAACGACAAGCAGCAGGAGCAGCACAAGGACAGCTGCATTCAGCGCGGCGTAGTTGATGTTCCCGATACTGCCCGCAAGCCTTCGCGCCAGCCATAACGAAACAACGATGGCGGCACCGCCTGCCGCCGCCGCGGCGGCAATGATGAGCGCGAATTCGCTGAAGCCGACAGGCGAAAGCTGTTCCACAGCCACTGCAACGCCGCTTCTCGATTTTCCTATAAGCCACAGGGCGGCAAGCGAGACGACCGTATTTGCAGCAGCAAGCGCGCCAATGCTCACCAGGAATGACTTGTCATTTTTCTCGATGCTTACCAAAGACGCCACTTGGCTCGGCCCGACGCCAGGCAGCAGGCCGGCGACGACGCCCCCACACAGCCCTGACACCGTGCCCCTCGTAAGAGTCCTGTTCGACACAAAAAACTCAGTGAGCTTTTGTTGCGGGACAGATGTTTTGGACCGCAACTGCATGAGCAGCACACTCGTGCCGAAGAACCCAGACAGCATCGGGAACAGGGCAAGAGAGCCGTTGACCGGCGCGAGAGCAGCGGCAAATCCTATGACCCCTGAAAAAAGAAACACAAAGGCGGCTATGCACTTCTTCTTGGCACTGTTCTCCGTGAGTATCATGACCAGCGCAACGAACATGAGAAGCAGGTGCGTGTATGCGCGCACCGCTTCGTACAGCGGCGGGAAGATGAACGCAATCAGCGGCAGCAGAAGGATGCAAAGAACAAACGACCCCATGCCGCCAAGAACCACGAGCTTCACCGCCTCGTACCCCCTGCCCTCAAGGACCATCTTGTGCCCTGGCAAGGCAGCAAGCTCGTTCCCTGCTTCCGTCGCGCCAAGCATCACCGACGGCACGAAGTCGACAAAGGTGTTGGTTACCGCCAGCGCCACCAGAAAAACAATAACGTACGGAACCGGGATGCCCATCGACACGATGAGGGGAACGGCAAGCACTATCATGTTCGGGTGCACGCCGGGAACAATACCCATCGCCACACCAGCAGCCACGCCGAGCACAAGAAACAAGAGTACCTCTGCAACCATGCAAAAAAGTCTTGGAGCCAGACGTATTTAAATCGTCCTCTGGCAAAGGTATACCATGGGATTCGGAAGGATGAACGACAAAAAACTCCAGGAAGCAATGAAAAAACTCAACCTCAATGTGCGCGAGGTCAATGCCGAAGAGGTCATCATAAAATGCAAGGACAGGAACATAATCATCTCCAAACCGGAGATAATGATAGCCGACATGCTCGGGAAAGAAGTTTACCAGATTACGGGCGAGATATCAGAAAGCGCATCCTCCAGCGAAACCGACATCAAGCTCGTCATGGAGAAGACCGGCAAGGACAGGGAAACCGTGGTGCGGAAGCTTGAGGAACTCGACAACGACCTCGCGAAAGCGATCATGGAGCTTACCGAGGATTGATCAGCCGCGCAGCACATACGGCACATTGGCGACCGCATGCTGCATCAGCTTCCATTTCGGCAGCCCTGACACGATGCCGCTCAGGTGGTCGTAGTCAAATCCTCTCGCATCCTCGATGCGCGGGCCGAAATCCCTGAACAGCTTCTCAATATCCTTATTCGTGAGCCATCGGTACGCATTCCTGACAAGCAGCTGGAGCCTGATTTCCCACGACAGCTCGCCGCGCCACAGGCGCTCGTAATTGCCCAGCATGCGCGCATCGAAACGGTCATTCGCGAACGCTTCCCTGATAACGCGCGCGGCGTGGCGGGCCGCAACCAGGGAGAAGACTATACCCCCGCCGCTGATGGGCTTCACCTGCCCGCATGATTCGCCGACCAGCAGTGCCCTATCGCCATACGACCTCGTGAAGCCGGCAGGAACCAGGTACGAACGTAGCGTTCCCTCTGGAAGCCCCTGATGGCCGCGGAAATAGTCAAGGTATTCAGCAGGCCGGATGGACGTTATCAGCCCGTATTCCCTGTTCTGCCCAATGGTCCACGAAAAGAAGTCGGGAGAATAGTACTTGTTGAAGAACACGTCCACCCCCTCCCCCACAGGTTCCTGCGACCGCACGAACATCCCTGCATACATTTTCCCGGGCGGACTTATTCCCATGCTTTTCCGGACTTTCGACAGCGCGCCGTCTGCACCGACAACCATCCGGGCATCATACGAACCCTCATTCGTCGTCACGTGCACGTGGCTTTTGAAATATTCGACGTCCTTCACCATTTCAAACGCCATTTCGGCGCTCCTTGCAGCGCCTTTCATAAGGAAACGCGACAGCTCCAGCCGGTCGAGAAGGTACGCGAACGGCTTTTCAGAACGCAGGTAGAACGAGTTCCCGGACGGCGCGACTGCACGCATCTCTGTTATTTCGTGCTCGACGAGGCGGCCGACACGGACAAAGTCGAAGAACCTGGAAGAAACAATACCCGAATCCTTCAGGCTGGCATCCTTCGATTTCTCAACGACCAGCACGTCAAGGCCCTCCAATTTCTGCGCCAGATAGCCGCCCGCGACGCCGGAGCCGACGATGATAACGTCATGCATTTCCATTTGTATCTGAGAAAAATTCTTAAGATGGAACGGAGCAGCCGGCGCTTTAATACGTTCATTCCAAGTTAATACGTATGATTTTCTCGTTCACCGAGAAGCACTGGAAACAGCTCATTGCTGTTCCCTTCGTGCTCCTCATCGCCGCATCTGTCCTGCTTGTGCACAATGTCGTGACAAAGGGAAGCTTTCTCGAACGCGACGTCGAGCTGCGGGGAGGGAAAATAATCGAAGCGGAAATTCGCGGCGGCGCCGGTGATATGCCCGGTTACGCGCACGTGAGGACCGCGGCAGAAGGCAGACGCGTGCTCATAGAAATACCGGCGGAGCAGGACGAGAACGAGGTGCTCGGCGTCCTGCGCAGTTCTGGCGTGCTGGTGGGAGAGCCCACGGTGCGGACATTCGGCCCGTCGCTCGGCGAGGTCTTCTGGAAACAGGCTCAAATCGCGCTTCTCGTGGCTTTCGTGGCGATGTCAGTATTCGTCTTCATCCTCTTCCGCTCGCCGGTCCCCAGCCTAATCGTGATACTGGCCGCGACAACGGACATAGTGGTCACCATTGCGGTTCTCAGCATGCTCGGCGTACAGCTCTCACTCTCGGTGCTCGCGGCGCTGCTCATGATCATAGGGTACTCGGTTGACACCGACATACTCCTGACATCGAACCTGTTGCGGCACGGCGGCGACACCAATGCGAAGATACGAAGCTCGATGATAACGGGTCTTACCATGTCCCTGACGGCGCTTGCTGCGCTGTCAGCGATGTACCTTTTTGCAGGTTCTTTTGTGCTGAGCCAGATGGCGCTCGTGCTCATCATAGGCATTGTTGTCGACATTCCGGCGACGTGGTTCGCAAATGCCGGATTGCTCAGATGGTGGATGATGAAACGTGCTTAGGAACATGAAGATACTCATATGGCTTGCAGCCGTTGTCCTCTCGCTTATCCTGATAGCGCCCAATCCATTCCAAAAGGGCGTGCAGGTCACCGACTCCGGCACCAATGCCTCGTTCGCAGCAGGCGATATCATCTACCGGATCAACGGCGAAGATGCAACAGAACAGGTTGTCAGCCGCGACTACTACGGACTCGTCAAGGCCGATACCAGCAAGGGCCAGCGCATCGTGCAGGCCAACGGAAGCCTGGACATAGATGTCGAACCGCTGGCATCGTCCAACCTTAAATTCGGCCTGGACATCAAGGGCGGCACGAGGGCGCTTATCAAGGTCACGTCCAACCAGACGGACGCCATCAGCCAGTCCATCAACACGTTGCAGACAAGAATCAACGTGTACGGGCTCAGGGAATCGGTTTTCAGGTCGATAGAAAACGAGTACATCGAGATATCCATTGCAGGCGGCTCGCGGCAGGAACTCGAGGAGCTGCTCGAGAAGCAGGGGAAGTTTGAAGCAAGAATACCGCTCAAGCTCCAGAACAACGGCTCACTCGTCCTCGACAGAACGTACACGGTTATCCTCGACGACTCCTCGCTCAGAATACCTGAAGCAGGCATCACTGCGCGCGAAGGAGAAACGTTTGTACTTGACGACATCCCGTTCTACGTCGGAAGCAGCGACCCCGTCGTCAACCTCACTTCCACCGTCTATACAGGGAAGGACATCGTCGCAGTCTTCTCAGACCCCCAGCGGTCGAGGATAGAAAAAACGGCTAACGGCTATACATGGTCGTTCAGTCTCCAGATATCCGACCACGGCGCGAAAAAGTTCGCGCTCATCACCAACAACATACCACGGAGGATTGATTACCTCGAGGAGCCGATTTCGCTTTATCTCGACGACAACCTTATCGATTCGCTCAACATAGCAGCGAACCTCAAAGGGCAGCAGGCAACGGAGATACTGGTGACCGGAGGGGCATCAAGCTACGATGAAGCAGTGTGGGAACGCGTCAAACTGCAGTCCATACTGCGGTCAGGAGCCCTGCCAGGAGCCGTAGAGATCATGCAAATCGACACCATTTCCCCCACTCTTGGCGAGGGATTTCTGAGAGCGGTCTTTTTCGCCGGTATGCTTTCGGCAGGCGGCGTTGCGCTCGTCGTTTTCGCGCGCTACAGGAAAATACAACTGGTCCTGCCTATGCTCATCGTGTCCCTCAGCGAAGTAATCATAATACTCGGCGCTTCTGTCGTCATAGGATGGACCATAGACCTCGCCGCGCTCGCGGGCATCATCGCAACGGTTGGCACGGGCATAGACAGCCAGATAATCATGATTGACCAGAGCCTCAGAAAGGAGGAGCGTGCGACAACGCTCAGGGAGAAACTGAAGCATGCATTCTTCATAATTTTCGGCTCCGCCGGCGTCATGATAGCAGCGATGCTGCCGCTCCTCACTCTCGGCTTCGGTCTCCTGCGGGGATTCGCCATCACCACGATGATCGGCGTGCTTGCCGGAATTCTCCTGGCAAGGCCGGCGTTCGGCGTCATCATCGAAAAACTTGTCGGAGAATCTAGAGCCTAATGGAGATATTGAGTTTTCTCGTCATATAGACGAACGAAAGATACCCCAGCAGCGTGCTGTACCACAGGGTCATCAGCCTCATCAAAATTATCCCTGACAGCGCAACCGCCTGCTCCACGCCAAGATGGCCGAGCATCACGAGCATGACAAATTCCGAGCTCCCTATACCACCCGGCAGAAACGATATCACCCCAATGAGCGTAGAAAGGGCAAGAATGCCGACGAGGTACGCCGGCGCAACGTCAACACCCACGCTGCGGAGTGCAACGTAGAGCACCATCCCGTCGAGCGCCCAAACACCAGAGGTCACGGCGAGCGATACAAGAATGTTTTTCGTTGGTATCTTCTCGCTGTAGAAATTTTTTATGAAACTTCCGTCTACTCTGTTCAAAAAAGGGAATTTTCTCATGAAATTGAACATGACCGTACCCAGCGACTCGTTATGCATGAGCACGAGCGCCGCCACAACAACGACCGAAAACAAGCCTATGCTTACATAGGCGGCAAGGAGCAACTCCTCCGATACAATAAAAAGAAGGAAGAGCGACGCGAGGACGAGGACTATTACATCTATGATGCGCTCCCATACAATCGACGGCATCACCGATGACACGCTCCTTTTCTCCTTCGCCTTCAGCAGCACGGCCTTGAACGGTTCCGCCGCCTTTCCGGGGGTGAAGTTGCTTATCGTAATGCCGAGCAGCTGCACCGGCAACAGCTGCACGAACCCGATATCATTGAGCAGAACCTTCCATTTCATGACACGCAGCAGCAGGGATGCGGTTGCAACCGCGAAACCGAGAAGAATATACCGATAATCCGCCTTGGCAAGATGCCCTGTCATCTCTCCCGGATCGGACAGCCACACGATGGCCGCAAGCAGCAGCGCCGAAAAGGCGAAAAGAAGCAGTTTATACTTCATGCATTACTTTACGAAAATACCTTTAAATGATTTCAGCCAAAAGTGTGGTCGTATGCGTATACTGGTGACCGGCGGCGCGGGATTTATAGGAAGCAGCCTCGCCAACTCCCTCAGCGAGCGCGGACACGAGGTCACCGTCATCGACAACCTGTTCCTCGGAAGGAAAGAGAACATCGCCAAAGGAGTGTCGTTCTTTCCGCTCAGCGTGACTGACAGGCCGAAGCTGCACGAGCTTTTCATGAAAGGCGGCTTCGACTATGTTTTTCATCTCGCGGCCATAAGCTCGGCGCCGATGTACGTTGACGGCAAAGCGCCGGACCCGGCAGACTGGACCGATGTCAACGTGACCGGTTTCACCAACATCCTCAATGCGTCCCTTGCGAGCGGCGTCAAGAAAGTGATATACGCCTCGACAAGCTCTGTTTATTCCGGCAACCCGCTTCCCTATACAGAAGACCAGAAAATAGAACCAAAGACCATGTATGAAGTCACCCTCTATGTGCGCGAGCTCATCGCCGACGTGTTCAGGAGAACCCACGGCATGAAGCTCGCAGGGCTGCGGTACTTTGCCGTGTACGGCTTCAACGAAACGCACAAGGGCAGCTACGCAAACCTGGTAAGCCAGTTTCTGTGGGCAATGAAGAAGGGGCAAGAGCCCTTCATCTACGGCGACGGCACGCAAACAAGGGACTTTCTTTTCATAAACGACGCACTTGAGGCCAACATCCTCGCAATGACGACGCCTATGGAGGGCGTTTTCAACGTAGGAACAGGAACATCATATACGCTCAATGAACTCGTGGCGCTCATCAACGAGACACTCGGCACCGACATACAGCCACTGTACAAACAGAACCCGCTCAAGAACTACGTGGAACACACGCTCGCCGGCATCAGCAAAATCAAAAAGTTCGGATTTACGCCGAAGGTTTCCCTGGAACAGGGCATACGCCTTCTTCTCAGCGAGGCATGACCAATCCGCACTGCTGTGCACAAAGCATCCATGACCGTCGCCCGAAAAGACGTGCCGAAGATGCGTCAAGCCATGCGGCGGCAATGGGTACTTTGTAAACAAAGCTACAAAGCCATAGTCAGACAACAGAAGGCTCGGGTATCGGCACTATGAATCTGCCTCCTGATAGATGGTATCCCTGTTCCTGTTTCATTATTTCGCCCCCGAAATTCCACGCGAGCAACAGGACGTAGTCAGGCTTGTCCTCCATCAGCTTCCCCGGGCCGTAGATGGGGATGTGCATCCCGGGAGTGAAGAACCCCTGTTTCATCTCGTTCTTATCAACCGTGTATTCGAGCAGCCCGGTGCCGATGCCGCAGTAGTTCAGGAGGATGTTTCCTTTTGCAGGGGCTCCGTATCCGGCAACCCGCTTCCCCTCGCTCTTCGCCTTCCTGAGCATCGCCAGCAGCTTCTCGCGTATCGCCCTGACGCGCGATGCGAATGCGAGATACGTATCAAAGGCGTCCAGTTTCATATCGTTCTCCAGTTTCAGGATTTTTTCAAGAGCCCCCGTGCTCCTGTGCGGGGCGCCTTTCCTCTTCACGAACAGCCGTATCGAGCCCCCATGGACAGCAAACCTCTGGACATCGAATATCTCGAGACCGTACCTGCCGAAGTGCCGCACGAGAGGAGAAACGGAAAAATATGACAGGTGCTCGTGGTAAATCGTGTCAAACTCGTTTTGGCTTATCATGTCAGCGAGGTATGGGAATTCCACCACGAACACGCCTTCATCCTCGAGAAGAACCAAAACTCCTTTCACGAAGTCGTCGATGTCGTTGCAGTGCGCAAAAACGTTTGTCCCTATGATGACACGTGCCTTGCCGAATTTCTCCAGGATATCTCCTGCAGTTTTCTCCGAGAAAAACTCAGGATACGATTTGACGCCGTTCGCTTCCGAAATCTGCGCAATGTTGCGCGCGGGTTCCACGTTCAGTACCCGGGGCTTTCTGAAGCCGTGGAGGAGCGTTCCGTCATTGCCGCCGATGTCGATGACCAGCGACCCTTCGACACCGAACCGCTGCTCGATGTCACGCGCAAGCTCGCCGAAGTGCTGCCTCATCGTTTTCGACGTGCCCGTCAGGTAGACGTAGTCCCTGAAAAGCGTCTCAGGAGGGACAACATACGTGAGCTGCACGAGTGTGCAGCCGGCACAGAAGTAAACGTCAAGGGGGAAATAGTTCTCCGGCAGGTTCAGCTGCTCCGTTTTCAGGAGGCTGTTGACAAGCGGTATCGGACCCAACGAGAGAAACTTATGCAGACTGGCTGATTTGCATATCCTGCACAGCATCATTATAGAATTCTTGTAAAAGATTTAAGTGTATCAAGCTTATCGGTCTATATGCGCGTCCTTGTCACTGGCGGCAGCGGCATGCTCGGGTACAAGCTCGCCTCAAGGCTCGCCGTTGCCCATTCTGTTGCCTATACAACGCTTACTCATGACTGCACGATACGCGGCGCGGGGCGCTTCACGCTTGACATCACCGACCGCCAGCGAACGCTCGGCATTATACGGAAAGCGAAACCAGACGTCGTCATCCATACGAGTGCGCTCACGAACATGGACATGTGCGAAACGAACAAGGAGCTCGCCGACGCAATAAACATACGCGGGACAGAAAACGTCGTCGATGCGTGCAAGGAAGCGGGGAGTTCGATTGCCTTTATTTCGACGTCTGCGGTCTTTGATTCGCCGCACAAGCTACTGGCAGAGGAAGACGTACCAAATCCGGTAAACTATTACGGCTTCACCAAGCTCGAAGGGGAACGGATTGTTGCATCGTCAGGACTTCCGTACATAATTGCACGAACAGACCAGCCGTACTGCTGGACGGAAAAATGGCAGAAGGCCAATTCGGCAACGAGGGTGCTATCCATGCTCTCGAACAACAAGCCAATAAAAGAAATCACGGACTGGTACAATTCGCCCACCCTTGCAGAAAACTTCTGCGACGTGCTCGGCAAGCTCATCGAGGACGGCAGGACCGGTACATACCACATCGCCGGCAGCGATTTCCTCAGCAGGCACGACTTCGCCCTCAAAATAGCGGAGGCGTTCGGCTTCAGCAAGAATCTTGTACGGCCTATGGACGCCTCAACGCTGCGCCTTCCTGCACGGCGCGGCAACAACAGGCTCAGCAATACGAAAGCGGAAAAGGACTCAGGAATCAGGCTGCTGGGCGCTGACGAAGGGCTCACCTATCTCAGGGAACACATGCCGGGCGTCAGCAGTTCCTGATGCCCCAGTCATAAGGTATGTCGTTCTTGAACGGGTCCATTCTCACGATTTCCGCAGGGTCGTGCGGTATCGTTGCGCAGTTAGCCACAATCGCAGTCTTGGTGCCGACGCCCTTGAACCCGTTCACCACTCCTAGCGGGACGGTGACGAGCACGTAATTGTCCTCGCCGACGAACAGTTCCATCAACTCCCCTTTTGTCTTCGACTCCGGCCGCTGGTCGTACAGGACAAGCTTTATCATGCCCGTCACCACCGCATAATTGATGGTCATTTTTTTGTGCAGGTGCCAGCCCTTTATCACGCCAGGATATATAACGGAGAAATAGATTTCCCCAAACTCCTCGAAGTGGGGGTCAGTCACCTTGAGCATGTGCATGACCTTCCCCCGCTCGTCAGGAATCTGTTTCAACGGGATTATTTTTACACCTTCTATTACCATGCAATCACAACCAGATTTCGGCTTTGCACGTAGTGGCGGAGCCGATTTATGCAGTTAGTTTCTTAAGCGTAACCTTAAAAGGTTAGCTGATGGCACCGAAGACCGTCATCGTCATACCAGCGCGCAACTCAGAAAAAACCATCGAAAACACGTATCGGGAAATACCCGCGAAATTCCGCGATCATGTGGTCATTTCAGACAACGCAAGCACCGACAGAACGGTCAAAATTGCACGAAAGCTCGGAATGAAAGTCCTTCTCAACGACGTGAACAGGGGCTATGGCGGCAATCTCAAGAACCTCTTCCTCGAAGCGAGGAAATCGCGGGCAGACATCGTTGTTCTCCTGCACTCCGACAACCAGTACGACGCATCAAAGATACCTGCGCTCATCGCCCCTCTTATCAGAGACGAAGCTGATTTCGTCGTCGGCTCAAGGATACGCGGCGACAGGGCGAAGGGCATGCCGCTCTTCAGGTTCGTGGGGAACAGGATACTCACCTTCATGGAAAACGCGTGCATGGGGACGAACATCACTGACATGCATTCCGGCATGATGGCGTTCAGCAGGGCAGTCCTTGAAAAATCACGATTCGAGCTGAACTCAGACGATTACGTGTTCCACAGCGAATTCCTGTTCCAGGCACGGCTTCACGGGTTCAGGTTCGCGGAAATAGGAATACCGACGCGCTATTTCAAGGAGGCATCGTCGGCAGACGTCAAAAAATCATTCATCTACGGAGCCAGAACGCTGACCAATCTTGCGCGATACCTGCTGCATAAACACGGAATCAGGAACTACAGGAAGTTCGATTAGCGCCCGGCAGCAAGCCTGGCTACCGTTAGCAGGTAGTTCACCACTTCCTTTATTTTGCCGAGCTTTGATTTTCCTATTATACGGTCCCTGAACACGATAGGGATTTCCCTTACGGAACAGCCATCGGAAACCATGCGGTACAGGACCTCGAGCTGGAATGAATAGCCGTCTGACCGTATTTCCTTCTTGCCAAACACGCGGAGCGCGGAGCGCCTGTAGGCCCTGAAGCCTGACGTAACGTCGTGCACGCGCAACTGCAACAGCTTTCTGGCGAGCATATTTGCTATCATGCTCACCGCTTTCCTGTAGATGCCCCAGCCCTCTATCCGTCCGCCTGGGATATAGCGCGACCCTACGACCACGTCGCTTGTCTGCAGGGCCCTGACAAAATCAGGCAGGGACGACGGGTCATGCGACAGGTCTGCATCCATCTCGAAAACAACATCACCTTTTGCCTGCCTGAAACCATCCTTGTACGCCGAGCCGATGCCAAGCTTTTTCGGCCGCTGAATAAGCTTTACCCTGCGGGTCTTTCCGAGCTGCCTTACCGTATCGGCGGTGCCATCCGGTGAATTGTCGTCGACCACGATTATTTCGGCATTTTTCAGGACTGAAAAAATCCTCGGTATCAGGACCTTGATGTTTTCCCTTTCGTTGTACGTCGGGATAATAATCGAGACAAGGCTGCTGCGCGCCATAGAACTAAGCCTCCTTCTATCATCTCCTCGGATGATTATAAAAAGTTCACCGCAAAGATGGCTTTTGGTATGGGCTACCCACATGAGCTGCAGAAGCTCCTGCAGGACGAGCATTTCGTGAAAGCCCTCACGCTCTTCCTGACAGTCAAGCTGGCGCTCATCGTCATCGCCTCCGCAAGCCACGTGCTGCTGCCGCTGGAAATGACCCACCGCCAGGCGCGCGCGGAGAGCCTGCTCATCAATCCCTGGGCACAGTACGACGCCGCAGCATACGTCGATATCGCGCAGCGCGGCTACAACAGCCAGTTCATGGACGGCACAGGAAACTATGCATGGTATCCGTTCTACCCGCTGCTCATACGCCTCTTCAGCTTCCTCGGCTACTACACAGCGGCATTCCTGATAGCAAACGCCGCGTCGGTCGCGGCGATAGCGCTGCTCTATGTACTGGCCAAGGAGGAGCTCGGAGGCCAGAAGGCGTATCGAACCATTTTTTTCCTCTCCATGTTTCCTGCTGCCTATTTCTTCACTGCCATGTACACCGAATCAGTCTTCCTGGCACTCTCGCTCGGCGCTTTCATAGCAGCACAGAGGAACATGTTCCTGCACGCCGGCGTTCTCGGCTTCCTTCTCAGCCTGACGCGCATGCAGGGCGTGCTTATCTTCTTCCCGCTCGCCTACATGTACCTCAGGACCATAGACTTCAACTACCGGCGCATTGGCAAAGAGGCGCTGTTCCTTTTCCTCATCCCGTTCGGGCTTCTCCTCCTACTCGGCTACCACCATGAGCTGACCGGTGACCCCTTCGCGCAGTTCAAGACGCAGGCAAGCGAGGACTTCCACAGGCGCATCTCGCTGCCGTGGGAATCGGTACTGTTCGAAACGAGAGCCATGGCCAACGCGCTCGGCTGGGGCGTGCAGCACGCGTTTGTCCACTTCCTCAACATTTCCACGCTCGCGCTCCTGATATTTTTCGCGTACGTCTCCTACCGCCACCTCAAGCCAGAGTACACCATCTATATCCTTACGAGCATCCTGCTGCCGACAATGTCGAGCACCCTCGAGGCGATAACGCGGTTCGCCCTTGTCATCTTCCCGGTCTTTATGGCAATGGCTGTCTACGAGTCAAAAAACGCCCGCGCTGCCAGGTACCTGAAAGCGCTCTACATGGTGTTCGCCGTCCTCCTTGTACTATTCACGATACGCCATGCAAACGAGGAAATACTTTTCGATATGCGCGAGCTTCTGGCACTTGCCTCCTAGAGCGCTAGTGAACCAAGTTATAGATAATTGCGCAGCTTATGTCGTATTAACGCGCAATTTTCTATAGGTGAATTGCAAATAATATCAGGACATAACCAGTGCAATTCACCATATAATATCCGGATTCTTTACTTGGTTAACTATAAGAACTTTAGAACCCCTATTTCGTTACCAGCTCCACAAGGGCTTCTCTACTACAATCGAAGATGTTTTCCCATGGATTTGCGAGCCATACTGCAGCATTGGCCAACAGGACTTGTCAGCCTTCTCGTCATTGTTGATTTCATCCTCCTCTACCTCAAGGCTGACATGCTGGCATTCGTCGCGCTCAACATGCTTGCCGCGATCCCTCTGGTACTCCGCAGCAGCGCAACCAGAAAATCGCTCGAGCGCTACTGGACGGTTGTCGCGATTCTTTTCATCATGAGCCTCAGCGTCCATGTACGGATACTCGACTACAACTGGCCGTACCTGCGCAACATTGATTCCTATGCCTTCTACCGCGATATGGAGCTCATCATCCAGTACGGCGACAAGCCTGCGAGTGAACCGCTGTTCGTTCCATCGTACAACGGAGGGGATGGTGCCGGAGACCTGAAGTTCGTCGGACTCTCGGGGCTGTATCTGTACCAGCGACTTGGTGCGTATTCATACCTCGCCGCACGTCAGTTCATCCCCTCCTTAGAGCTGTGGCGATACCTCATCTATTTCCCCGCGCTGCTTGTCAGCCTTGCAGCGATACCCATGTACTACATAGGAAAGCTCCTGTATGACAGGAAAGCAGGCGTCCTTGCAGCATTCTTCATTCTCTTCGACATTTCCATAGTTTCGCGTTCCCTGGGAGGCGACCCTGACAGCGACGCCATTGTCATCATCGTGCCGCTGGTCGTCCTGACACTCTACCTCATCACCTACCGCCATTTTGAAAAAATCAAGGGCATCGACAAGATGGGAATTCTATACGGAGTCCTTGTCGCCGCTTCCCTTGTCGTCTGGCACCAGGTGTGGGGGGGCTACTGGTATTCCATCTGGCTCATAACGGGCTTCCTCCTCGGAAAGCTTGCTATAGATGCAGTACAGGCGAAGAACGGGAAACAGTCCTTTATGTCAATGGTGCACCAGTTCCAGGCACTCGCCATCATCCTCGCAGCATTCTTCGTTCTCGATTACCATTTCGTCGGTATCGGAGCCATCACTACCACCGTCACCGGGCCATTCGAATACCAGGCGATAAAGAGCGAGGAAGGCAAGGAATTCCCGAACGTGTACGTCTCTGTCGCCGAGCTGCAGGAATCCGGTTCTATCAAGGACATCGTGCAGAGGACAAGCCCTCTCAGCGGCGCGCCGCTCCTGCTTTCGCCGTACATGCTCACGTTCTACGCACTCATATACCTCAGCTATGCGTGCCTGAAGCAGCGGAAGCACCTTGAGACATTCATAATACTCTTCCTTTGGTTCGTAGGACCGCTGCTGGCAACGCTGGTTGCCGTTCGTTTCACCATACTTTTCGCCGCGCCTATGGCGCTTGGGTCAGGAATCCTGCTCTCGAAAGCCCTCCGCATGACGCTCGGGCAGGACAAGACGCTCGGTGAGTAGAATGAAACATGACGTGAACAAACCGATTGCGATGCTCGGGCTCTATGCGCTCCTCATCGTTGCGCTCAGCACGCTGAACACCATCATGCCGTTCTGGGTTGCAGGGTCCCTGGTGTTCATTGCGGCAATCGCACTGGCGCGCCAGTACATTCCGGACGCCGAAAGGAATGCGGTCTTCGTGATACTAGCAGGCGTGTTTTCCACCGGTCTTGTAGCTACAGAAAACATCACGCTGCTTTCTTTCACCTGGGTTGCGGCATTCGCGTTCCTCGGCATAGTGGCACTCGTGCTCAGCTACATGAAAATAACCGAGCAGCGTTATGCGTGGGCAGTGCTGGTACTATTCATCATCATCTCGGTCTGCTACTCGTTCTTTTACAGCCCTGCTGTAGCCATTTCGCGCGGCCAGGGAACAGTCCTTTCCGATAACTGGTTCGTCGCGCTGAACTGGATGCGGAACAACACCAAAGAGTGTGCTACCGTTGCCACGTACTGGGACCCGGGGCACTTCATCCGCGCCATCGCCCACCGTTCTGTCGTGTTCGACGGGGGATCCCAGAACTACCATATGACCGTACAGGACCCCGGCGCGCAGGACAAGGGACTCAGTGTCGAAAAGCACGACAACGGCATCAACAGGGTTATTCTGGAAAAGAACGGCACCATAACCACGGCACGCATACAGGACATAAGCTCAGCGCTCCTGACGAGCAACGAAACGCTGGCTGTGGCCACACTCAGGAAGTACCGGAACAACTGCGACGAAATGTACTTCATCGCATCCGCCGACCTCATAGGAAAAAGCCAGTGGTGGAGCTACTTCGCCACGTGGGACCCGGGCACGTCAAGCGGGCAGAAATACGTATACCTCATGGTGCCGCTTTCCCAGGCACGGCCGCTGCCGACACAGGACACGATAGCCTACACGTATCCTCTTGGTCAGAACCAGGCATTCGTCATATTCGAAGCGAACAGCACCCTTTCCGCGTTCCTGCAGCAGGGGAACCATGTTGTTAAGGTAGAAAAAATCTTCTATTTCACCAGAGATGGTAGGGGAGTACTCATCACGGCTCCTGATGCCGAAGTAAAGGGCCTTCTGTGGGTCGACCCGACGCAGCAGCTTGTGGTTTTCATGCAACCCGAACTGCAAAACTCGATGTTCACCAAAATGTACTTCTTCAATGGACAAGGGCTCGACAAATTTGAGCTGGTAGGTAGCTGGGGAGGAGAAGTGAAGCTCTTCAAAGTCAAATTCGACTAGTTAGCCCTTCCGGTAGACGTACACGATGCCCAGCGACGCGCACAGGCTCAGCAGCGCCAGCGCGAGCAGCACGCGGAAGTTGTTGGGTTCAAACACCATCCTCAACATACAGCCGCTTCCCTCCGGCACCTTTACTTTCATGAATACATTTTCCCTGCTCACCGGCAACTCTGCCCCATTGCAGTATGCCTTCCATCCGGGGTAGAATGTTTCCCTGACGATGAGTTCACCATCTTCCGGCGCGTCGACATCGGCATACATTTCGTTCTGGCGTGTGCCTTCAAAAACAGCCTTACCGGTTCCCTGAGAGAATGCAGCCCTCGCCGACGGGTCACTGAGCTCATATAATATAGACCCTTCCCGTTCCTTGAGCAGGGTCAGGTTCGCGTTGGCAAGACGCACAGGACTGATGATATACCTAACTGAGAGCGATTGCATCGGTGCCGTGTTGTTCGCCGCTAAGCCACTGACAGACTGCCGCAGATAGGCATCGTAATACTGGAGCACAAGTGTCGAGTCGCCGTCGACCTTGAACACGCCGTCCCTGTAGCTTCTATAGTCGTAGAACTCGTGGTTTTCCGCGCCATACACGCGGTAATTGAAAACCCTGTGCATGCCTGCCGGCAGGCCTTCTGTCAGCTCATCAGAAGGGACAATCGCAGCAAGGTTTTCTGTGCGCACCAAGAGCGACGCGATGAACCCTGCTTCCACTACGAGGAGCACCAGGGCGTACTGCTTCATTTTTTCTGGCGGATGTTTTGCCGCAACGTAGAGCGCCGCAAGCGCCAGCAGCGCCACCGCCGCTCCAAGGAAAAATTCATTCAGGGCAGGGTAGAACCGCCCTGTCAGCAGCTCATCGAACGTTCGCGCCGTGACAAAACCCGTTTCGCTGAAGACATTGCGGTAGAAATACCCGAGAATCTGGACGAGCTGGGACCTGAAGAGGAAACCGGCAGCTGCCATGAGTGCCACGAGCAGCATCGATGCGCGCAGGATGCGGGGCACCATTCCGCCGCCCCTGTACGAATGAAGCCCGAACGCAGCAAGCACGGACATGCAGAACGTGGCGATAAAGATGAGCCTGACAGGGCTCCTGAACATGTTCAGAATGAAAATCTTGTTCCATATAATCTCAAAAAAAGGCAGGTACTTGCCGAACGACAGGACGATGCTTCCCGCCATGAGCGCAACGAAGAACACCGTATCCCTTTTCCACGGACGCTGCGTCAAAAGGAGCAGCAGGAAGACGAGCGCCACGGCACCTACGTAGAGGCTCGACTCCCAATAATAGGTGACGAAAAGATAATGTTCAGGCGCGCCGAAAAGGAACGGCACAAAACCTTTCAGCATTTCCACAGGAGTGAACGAAAGCTCTGACGAGAACGCGTAGTCATACGCGACAACGTTGCTTCTGAACTCAGCATAGGGCACCACCTGCACGAGCGCCATGCCGGTGAACAGCACGCCTGCCGCGGCAAACAGCTTCAATAGCCCGCTTTTTTCTTCGAGCCCCCAAAGCCTATACCCTGCATACAGGCACAACATAATGCCCGTCCACACGAAAAACTGCATATGCGCGCCGTAGAAGTTGAGCGCCAGCGCTACGGCAAGCAGCGCTGCGTATTTCGGGCCCGCGGTATCGACGAGTTTGTCAACAAGCAGGAAAAACAGCGGCACGTACGCGAGGCTCACCAGCTGCGTATAATGGCCTGCATATACCGACGCCACAACGAAGCCGCTGAGCATATACGAAACCGAGCCGAACAGAGAGGCAATAATCTCAATTTTCCTGTACCGCAAGAAGGCGTACATGCATATGCCGGCAAGCACCAGATGCAGCAGGAACAGGTAATTGAGCGTTTCAACGCTTCCGGCTATGGCGAGCAGGAAGTTTGGCGGATACAGCGTCATGGTGAATTCAGGGTCGGCATAGAACGGATAACCTGAGAGTATGTACGGATCCCAGAAGGGCAGCGTGCCTTGACGCACCGCATCGATGAAGAGCTGTGCCTTGCCGAGAAAAACAATCTTCATGTCCGAGGACGGGCTGTCGAGGATGAACCCGGGATGGAAAATGCCCCTCATGAGGACGATGCCGAGGAGAAGGAGAATGCAGGAAGCGCGGACGTACTCATTTCCGAAGCACATCGTATCTAGTTTCCCGGTACATTTATAAATCGTGGCGCATTTTAGCCATGGCGACGAATTCGTACGCGAACATCGTTTTCCACAGCTTTGAAAAAAGGCACTCTGCCGGCAGCAGGTATGACCTGTACACTCTGTAGTATTTCGAATCAAGCACCGCCGCGTGAACGTCATGGGAGTCCTTTGCGTTCTTCCTGTAGAACGGCATCACCAGGAGCGGATAGAATGCCCTGAAAATGCTCGGGTTTATATCCATCTTCACCGACTCGAGGCCGCAATCCTTCAAAAAGCGCCTGAACGTCTTAAGCGTGTAGAAATGCAGGTGCGTCCTGTCGAGGATGCCTGTTTCAGCATACGTGAAATCGCCGGCCATCAGCCTGAGGCGCATCGTCCAGCACGCCACGTTCGGGACGGTGATGATGAACATGCCGTCTTTCTTGAGGCACGTTTTCAGCCGCCGCACCGCAGTCACCGGGTCCTTGAGGTGCTCCACGACGCCGCCCAGCAGAATAATGTCGAATTTTTCCCTGAATGGCAGCGTGCCGCCTTTCTCGAGGTCGTACAACGCCGCCTTGTCGAGGTTTTTCCTTGCCAGCTGCACCGCTTCAGGGTCGTAATCGACCCCGTATACGGTATTTCCCCGCTCTTTGAGGTATTTGCCTATCGTGCCAGCGCCGCACCCGGCATCAAGAATGAGCTTGTTTGAGGGCATCATCCTCAGCATCGCTTCATCGACACGGCTGTACGCGGGCATACCTCTATTTCAAAGAAAGCGTTTAAATTGGTTTCATCGTAGTAAGGAAAGGATATACATGGTCGTTCTCATCACCGGCGGCAACGGCTTCATCGGGAGCCATCTCTGCGATGTGCTCACGGAAAAGGGTGAAGATGTGACACTCTTCGACACACGCTTCACCGGCAACACCAGTCATCTTGATGTCCGGAAAATCCAGGGCGACATCCGCAACGCAGGCGACGTAAAGGCTGCGATGAAAGGCGCTGATACGGTGTTCCACTTCGCAGCCGTTTCCCGCGTCGCGTGGGGGCAGGAACGGCCACTTGAATGCATGGACACCAACACGCTCGGCACGGCGCGCGTGCTCGAAGCGATACGCACAGAAGCTCCGGACGCCACGCTGTTTCTCGGTTCAAGCAGGGAAGTGTACGGAGAGCCGATTTCAATACCCGTCAGTGAAAATCACCAGAAAAACCCAATCTCCCTATACGGCATCTCAAAGCTGAGCGCGGAGCAGCTCGTCCTTTCATACAGGAGATATTTCGGCGTGCAGGCGGTTATCTTCAGGTTTTCGAACGTCTACGGCAGCTCGCGGGACCTGCGAGAACGCGTCATTCCGAAGTTCGTGCTGCGGGCGCTCGCCAACGAGCCGCTGGAGCTCAATGAAGGCTCGCAGGTTCTTGACTTCACCTACATCCATGATACGATAAAGGGCATCGCGCTTGCCTACAAAAAGGCGGACAAGATTGCCGGAGAAGACGTGCACTTTGCCACCGGCAAAGGAACCAGCGTCTCTGAACTCGCCTCTTTGGTCGTTAAGCTCTGCACGTCAAGCTCGCCGCTGCTCGTCAAGCCGCGGAAAGATTTCGACGTCCGGAATTTCGTCGGCGACTATGCCAAGGCAGAGAAGCTCCTCGGCTGGTCGCCTGACACGGGTCTTGCAGCAGGACTGAAGAAGACTATTGATGCATTTTCGTGAACTCCGTCACGCGCGAAGCGACTTCCTCTATTTCTTCCCCGCGAAGCTCAGGGAACATGGGCAGCGAAAGGATGGACGATGCATCTGCCTCGCTTACCGGGAAACTGCCGCCGAGCGACCTGAACGCTTCCTGACGGTGTATCGGATACGGGTAGTGGACGCCGGTCCCTATACCGTTACTCTTGATGTATTCCCTCAACTCATCGCGCCTTTCGGCCATGACGACGTACAAATGATATATATGCTTCCGGCCTTCCTTCCGGAGAGGCGTTTCCACGATACCGCCGAGGAGCTCATCATAACGCTTCGCGTGTTTCCTTCGTTCGTCATTCCACGAGTCGAGATGCCGCAGCTTAACCCTCAAAACTGCGGCATGGATCTCATCGAGGCGCGAATTATAGCCTTCGGTGAGGCTGTGGTACACAGCGGCTTTCTGGCCGTAAAATCGGAGCATCTTCATCTTTTCAGCAAGCTCATCGTCGTCAGTCGTTATCGCCCCGCCGTCGCCGTAGCATCCGAGGTTCTTGCTCGGGTAGAACGAGAAACAGCCGACGCCGAACGAGCCAACGTTCCTGCTGCCGTACGATGCGCCGTGCGCCTGGCATGCGTCTTCCACGAGGCTGAGCGCGTGCTTTTCCACGATCTCCTGCAGCTCGCGCATATCACAGGGCTGGCCGTACAGGTGCACGGGCACGATAGCCTTCGTCCTTTTTGTTATCATTTTCCCGATTTGCGAAACGTTTATATTGAAATACCTGTCGCAATCTACGAGGACAGGAACAGCACCTGCATTTACGATAGCCATTACTGTAGGCGAAGCGGTGTTTGCCGCCGTTATAACCTCGTCCCCTCTTTCTACGCCTATTGCCCTGAGGGCTATCATCAAGGCATCGGTTCCGGAAGCCACGCCGATGCAATGCCTGGTTCCTATATACCTTGCAAATTCCTCCTCGAATACTGATACGTTCTCGCCGAGAATAAAACAGCCGCTCTCCATAACGCTGTTCATAGCCGGTTCTACTTCGTTACGTATGCCTTTGTACTGCCTTTTCAGGTCAAACAGGGGTATCATACGCTCACTTTTCTTTCGCCATGAATCTGATGTAATCCCTTATGTAATCGTTTTCTTTGTATAGGTCGGAAGACAGCACAAGAATAACAGCCCCCCGGGAAAAGTTTTCTACTTCTACCCATATTTTTGGAGGGACGTAGAGCGCGGCGCCGGGGTCGTCAAGCCTGTACCTCTTCCTGGCTTTTCCATCGTCCGTAATCACGTCAAATTTACCGTTGATGGGTATGATCACCTGCTCGCATTTCTTGTGTGCGTGACCTCCCCTTTTCTTCTGCATGCCGTAAATGTAAAAAATTCTCTTTATCGGGAAAGGTATATGTTTTCCGCCCTCTACGAATACCAAAATGCCCCTCTCGTCCTTGATGCTGGGCACCGATAACATTTTACACGGGGTTTTGCTCATCCTTATCACCTTCAGGAAACAAGCGGTTTCCACCACCATTCATTTTCTCTGTACCACTTTACTGTTCCGGCAAGACCCGAATCGAAGCCGGTTTCAGGCTTCCACCCCAAAGCCGCCGTTTTTTTCCAGTTCAAGGCGTAGCGAAAGTCATGACCTTTTCTGTCTCGAACAAATTCTATACAGTCACGCATCCCCATTATATCTGCTATTTTTCTGGCAGCATCGATATTGGTCTTTTCGTGTCCGCCGCCCACATTATAGGATTCCCCGGGTTTCCCCTTCTTCATCACCGTTTCTAGTGCAGCGCAATTGTCCTTCACAAACAGCCAGTCCCGTATATTGGAACCGTTTCCGTAAATCCGTATGTTTCTGCCGCGCAAAAGGTTTGTAATGGAATGCGGTATGAACTTTTCCGGGTGCTGGAAGGGACCGTAATTATTCGAGCTTCTGACAATGACAACAGGCAGGCCGTGCGTGACAAAATATGATCTTGCAAGAAGCTCGCCGCCCGCCTTGCTAGCGGCGTAGGGGGAGTTTGGCATGACTGCATCATTCTCCCTGAATCTCCCTTTTTCCACCGAACCGTAAACTTCATCCGTAGATATATGCACGAATTTTTCTACACCGGCTTTTCTGGCAGATTCAAGCAACACACACGTGCCAAGCACATCAGTCCTTACAAAGGAACCAGCGTCAATTATAGACCTGTCAACATGAGTCTCAGCTGCAAAATGGACGATTATATCGGTCCCTTTCATGCACTTTTCCACGGCTCGGCGGCCGCAGATGTCGGCTTTAATGAACTTGTAGCGTTTATCGCTTTTCACGTCTTTAAGGTTATTCGGATTCCCGGCGTAAGTAAGCTTGTCCATGTTTATGATTTTTATTTTATCGTTATTGCCCTCCATCAGCAAACGGCGGATAAAGTGGCTTCCTATGAAGCCGCAGCCTCCTGTAACAAGAATTTTCATGGACATCAGCAACATTCATTTTAAACGGAAATTTCCGAGTCTTCTCCGACAATAAACTTGTAGCCTTTCGGGATCGAGTGCCTGCAGGATACAGTTACGCGCCTTCCCATGAGGCTGTCAACCATTTTTTTGCCGCCAAGATTTATCTTTGAATCGCCCATTATTATGCAAGAATCTATCTCGCCGTTTTCTATAATCGTGTTATCGCCTATGGACGTGTACGGGCCTATGTAAGCCCCCTCGCCTATCACGCAATTCTCGCCTATTATAACAGGGCCCCTGACCACTGCGCCGCTTTTTATCGTGCTGTTTTTTCCCAATTCGACATTTCCGGTTACTACAGCTCCGGTTTCAATGCGGCCCATGATATTTCTTGCGGTATCGGATAGTATCACGTGATTCGCACGGAGAACGTCATCCGCTGTGCCGGCATCGTCCCACCAGCCGGAAACTTTGTGGCAGACGACAGAGTGTTTTTTTGACTCGATAACCTTCTGTACGACATGCGTCAGCTCGAGTTCGCCCCTCCCGGAAGGCTTCAACCCGTCTATGTAGCCGAAGACAGAGTTCTGGAAAATGTATACGCCCGTAATTACATAATCGCTTTTCGGGTTTACAGGCTTCTCCTCGACCCCGATAACTTCATCGCCGTTTATTTCTACAATGCCAAATTTCTCCGGATGCTGGTGCTTTGAAATCAGGAGCGAAACGTCGGCGCGCCCTTTTTCGAATTCTTCCACGAATCTCACTATTCCTTCTTTCAGAATATTATCCCCCAGATAAACAACAAAATCATCGTTTCCGATAAAGCCCTTCGAAATCCATACCGCATGTGCCAGCCCTCTTGGAGCATCCTGTTCTATATACGTTATTCTAACGCCCCATTTTGAGCCGTCACCCAGCGATTCTTTTATAGAATTTATCCGTTCTGCTGTATAGCCGACTACAACTCCGATGTCGACTATGCCGGCTTCGGCAATATCCTCCACAATGTAGTGGAGCACCGGTTTGTTCGCTATGGGAATGAGCTGCTTTGGCCCTGTGTGCGTTAACGGACGAAGCCTTTTCCCAAGCCCCCCTGCAAGTATCAAGCCCTTCACAATGCCCCACCTTCGGTGCAACAAGGACTTTTACCAAAGTCCTTGTTCACGCAAAGACCTCTACCAACAAAAGAATACCGACATATTACTTTTGTTGTCCGCTACACGCGGAAAACAAAGTTTTCCGGTGCACCAAAAAGCTTTGCTTTTTGCGTGTAAGTGAACCAAGATATAATACCTGATTATTTACTTGGTTCACTATATATGCAGAATACCACGACAGAAGCAATCAGCACGCCAAACTTTAAAAGGTATTCATGAGTTTCGCTTTCTATGTGCTTTGTGGTACAAAAACAGAACCATAAACTACCGGTTACCGGTGATATCTTGATAGATTTTCTCGTACCGCTGCGCAGTGATGCTCCACAGGTAACCCTTCTTCCCGAGGAACACGGAACCGTCCTTGCACATCGCCCGCAGAACACGCTTCTTTGACGACAGGGAGCGTATAAGCGCTGCTATCTTCTCCGCGTCGAGCGGCATCTTGTAGCCGACTTCCGAGGAGACTATTTCATGTGCCCCGCCTGCAGGCGTCGCCGATATGACCGGCGTCCCGCATGCAATCGATTCAAGAATGGTGATGCAGATACCCGGCACGGTTTCCATGTGCATCGAGATGTCCGCAGCGCGATAGAAGGAAGCAAGCTCGTCGTGGGCGACGATACCGAACGTATGAAGGTTCTTTCTATGCTTCCTCATCTCCTGAAACTTCACCCACGCTCCTATGCCTACCAGAATAAAATGAATGTTTTCGTCGGTTTTTCTGACGATATCGTACAGGGTCTCCGGGGCCTTGAGCCCAGCGGGCCTTGCTACAACCGTCACCACAAAGTCGTCTTTTCCTATGCCGAGCCTTTTCCTCATTTTCTCCCCTGCTTTTCTGTCGGGCTTCATGAGGTTCTCGTCGATGCCGACGAACGCCTCGTAACATCTGATACCGAGCGAATCATAGTGCTCCTTGAGGTACCTGCAATAAACCCCGATTGCGTCGGCAAGCGACGCGACCTTCAGTTCTTCGAGCAGCATGCCGTTCGCCGTGTATACGGTCCTTATGCCGAACAGCTTTGCAAGCACGATGGGAAAGAACCCGTCGATGTAAAACTGCACGTGGATCACGTTGCAGCGCTTCACCAGCGCGACGCAGAACGCAAAAAGGGAAAAAGTCACCATCATGGAAAGATAATCGAGCTTTCTGAAAAGGGGGATTCTGACATACGGCACCCGTATGACATTGACGCCATCGGGCATCCGTACCTTCCCGAAATTAGTGATGATGTACACCTCATGGCCACGTTTGACGAGCTCACGCGATACAGCCTTGACCGTATTCTCGGCGCCGCCCTCGGAGCGGCCGGTGCCGTAATGAATCATGGCGACTCTGAATTTTCTCCTGCTGTTCACGGAAATCACGCGTCAAAACATTTACACTAAATATAGCTTTAAAAAAACATCCACGCGTAACTAAACATCCCACCAAAAGCGTGACCATATGACGGTACTCGTTACAGGCTCTGCAGGATTCGTCGGCTTCAATCTCTGTGAACGGCTGCTCAAAGAGGGACACGATGTCATCGGCATAGATAACCTCAATGACTACTACGACGTTTCACTCAAGCAGGCGCGCACCGCAGCGCTGCAGGAAAACAGGCACTTCACGTTCAGGCAGATGGATATCAGTGATATCACGAAAGCCGACATGATGGATGTAGACATAATTTTCCACCTCGCCGCGTACGCCGGCGTCAGGGATTCTGTCGAAAAGCCACTTCTGTATCACGACGTCAACGTGAACTTCACCCTTAAGCTTCTTGAACTGAGCATCGCGCATGCTGAAAAATTTCTGTTCGCCTCGACATCCGCGGTGTACGGAACAACCAGTGAATTCCCGACAAGCGAGGAGGCGCAGCTCAATCCTGTAAGCCCCTATGGCGCATCGAAGCTCGCCGCGGAGAAATACTGCGAAACCTACGCGAATTGCTACGGCATCCCGGTGATAAATTTCAGATACTACACCATGTACGGTCAATGGGGAAGGCCCGACATGCTCATCCTCAGGGACATCATGAGCTGCCTGGACGGGACGGATACCGTTGTGTACATGCGCGACGGCGCCGTTGTTGACACGGTACGCGACTTCCTGCACATCGACGATGCGGTCGACGCGAACATAATCGCCATGAATAGTAACATAAAAAAAGGATGTTTTAATGTAGGTTCAGGGAAGTCTGTGCCCATTTCTTTCGTCCGGAACCTTATAGCATCCATAACATGCAAGAAGCAGCATTTCGTCGAGGAGGAAGCAAGTCCCGGCGACCCACCGAAGACGTGCGCTGACATAGCAAAAGTCAGGAAAGCGCTCCAGTGGGAGCCTGCTGTCGGGCTGGAGGACGGCATACGCAAAACCGTCGCGTGGTACAAGCAGTACAAAGGATACAAGTAGCAGTTACTTGCTGATTCTGAAACGCTTCCACTCCTTGTGAATGGTATCGAGGCTCATGTTCTGCGTGAGCCTGTAGCCGCCGTTCTTCAGGTACTCTGCGTACGACATCTGCTTGACGTCCTGCGAATCGGGGCATAGCATAGCGAGCTGGTGCATGCTCAGCAGCTCCTGACCGACAAGGTGCAGCATGCCTGTGTATCGGGCATCCACGACTTCCTGTATCGCCTTTGCGAGGTCGGGCGCAAAAAGGTAGGTGCCGTACCGGTCGGTGAACGCGCCGGGATGCGGCCATTTCATCTTCGGCACGAAATTGCCGCGCACCACAGTCCTGTTCTTCAGGGCGTGGTTAAGCACGACCACTTCGCCAAGCAGCTTGGTAAGCCCGTAGAAATTCTCCGGATTGGGAATGTCCGTTTCAACATACATGCCACGCTTCCCGTCCATAACGCATGGCGTTGACATATAGAGGAAATAACAACCTTTGTTGTTTTCGTAGCATGCATTTATGAGATGCATGGTGCCCTCGACGTTTGTCCTCCATGCGAGCTCCTTGTTCGTCTCGCACGGCGGTATGCCGGTCAGGGCGGCAAGGTGGATGATGACATCGGGCTTTTCTTTCGCCACGTATGTGTATATGCTGCCCCGATCGGAGGCGTCAAGCTCAGTCCTTCGTGGGGTTAATGCATCAGGGAACAGCTTTGCAACTTCTGTTCCTAGCCTTCCCGTTGATCCCGTAATAAGCACTTTCATAGACGTTCACCAAGAGGGCCGAGCGTGTATATCTTCCGCTGCTTCTCCTTGTCGCCGAATATGCTCCCGAAATTGCTGAACCTCTGGTTCCTGTAATCGCGGATATGCCCGAATGATCTCAATTGATCTACTGCAAAATTTATATCCTTCTCTGACTCGAACCCAAGCGACCTCACCTTTCCCGTGTCGACAAAGTAATTCCTTTTGTCGACTATGTCGGTTGAAATCTCCACCTCAGCGCCCAATTTTTCCTTCAGTTCAGTCGCCACATCAACAAGGCGGTAGTTCTTCCAGGAGACGTTGAACGTCCCTTTCCAGCCGTCCTCGATTCCCATCACGAATGCACGGGCTGCATCTGCCAAGTGGATGAATGGTCGATACTGCTGGCCGCCAAAAACGGTAAGTTTCTCAGCATTCAGGGACTTCGCTATGAACAGATTGATAACGAGATCAAAGCGCATGCGGGGAGAAAGGCCGAACAACGTGCCCATCCTGAATACCGCATAGTCTACGTCGAACGCTTTTATGGCATTCTCCGATCTCAGTTTTGTCTCGCCGTACAGGCTCAGCGGCACGAACACATGCGTTTCGTCCTCACGCATCATCTTCTCCTGGCTGTCGCCGTACACCGAGCAGGTGGATGCGAAGATAAGCTTCTTCCCATACAGTTCGCACAGCTCAGCGATGTTTTTCGTCGCAAGGTAGTTGATTTCTATGGTGGTTTTCCTGTCAAGATCGCCAGCTTGGTCGCCTACGATGGAAGCAAGATGAATAACAACGTCAGCATCAGCCATGGCCTTGACAACGGTTGTCATGTTCCGTATATCGCCGTCGAAGACCTTTATTTTCCCGGCAACTTCGTCGAGCGAGCCGGTGCCGTAGAGAAAATTGTCAAGGACCGAGACACGGTGCCCTTTCGCCACCAGCTGAGGGACGAGAACCGAGCCCAGATATCCTGCGCCTCCTGTGACCAGTACGTTCATCAGATTCACCGGGGCTTGGTGCTCCAGACGTCGCCGAACGTGAACGGGTCGATGCGGTAATCGTCGTCAATACTCTCGGCAAGCGTCCTGTCGCTCATGCCCATGAGCAACGTCCCTTCTTCCAACGAAACCCAGCCATTGTAGTAGCACGGAGGGATAACCAAAATCGACGGTTTCCTGTCGCTGAGAACATACGTATGTATCTTTTCCCTGAGCGGTTCCGGGTCTTCCACACCTTCACTGACGTTATGCTGCACGAGGACGAATTTCACGCTTCCCTTCACGACGCAGAAATATTTCCATTCTTTCATGTGGCCGTGAAAGCCGCGGATAGTCCCTTTTGCATAATTACCGACGACATACGCGCGCTTCACATTGAGATCTGCATTGAACAGCTGCATCAGATACCCGCGGTCATCTACTTTCCACTCAAGAGAGATAAGCTTCGGTGAATCCATACGCATCAGCTTTCTATTGCCAGCTTTGTTTAAAAAGTCGCAGGCTTCAGTATGACGCCTGCTAACGCGTAACCCGCCACCGTCACGTGAACCGACGCACCGTAGGTGCGCCAAGCCATTTCGGCGGTAGTGGGTGCTTTTTAAACAAAGCCTCTATTACCGAAGATATTTTAAATACAATTACACCCAACGTTAGGTGGCCAATTGAGGGGCTTTGTTGAAATGCTCGACAAGAAGCATCAGCATAGACCTATACCTATACGCCCGTTGGTGTATAGGTCAGCTAGAGGCATCGTGTGTTCACGATGTTTCCCACGCTGGTGCTTCTACTTAGAATTTCAACAACGACCGTCGGCAAGCACAGCAAGATATAGTGAACCAAGTAAATAATCAGGTATTATATCTTGGTTCACTTACACGCAAAAAGCAAAGCTTTTTGGTGCACCGGAAAACCTTGTTTTCCGCGTGTAGCGGACAACAAAAGTACTATGTCGGTATTCTTTTGTTGGTCCACTATATCCGATAACATTCAGTATATCCTGAAAAAAACAAAACAACAGAGTATACTATCGCCCTTGCGTACAATGGGCCTCCGGATAACCACTCTTTCTTCAGCAAGATGAAGCAATGCTTCCCGGATGCCGATATAGTCGTTTCCACTACAATCGGTAACATACCGCTCGCCATCAACACCGTGCTGAAAAAGCACCTACCTGATGACGACCTCATCATGTGTACACGGCGCACTATCCCGAAGAAATGCGGCTTCGACTCAAAAATTCTACCTTGGACATTACGACATAGACTGGCAAACGACAATCAGATGCAAGGGGTTCCTTATAGAACGCTACGGGATAACGTATGTGCACATAGGCGGGTTGAGCACAACATGGCTTTTTATGAACCATAAGGAGAAGCTCAGAGACTGGATATACGAAAAGAACAGGATAGAAATGCACCTGAAGAAGCATAAAAACACTTTCAAATGCCTACAGGGAAAAAGAACTGAAACGCGTCAACACGCCCGTGCACGAAAAATACCTCCTGCGGGATTTCGTAAGGAACCAGATAAAGGGCGTCGTCCTCTCGTGGCTCAAGATGCGGTGATACAAGCTGAAATACGGGTGATTACCACCCCACTACCTTCTTGGCAGCTTTGTACACGTCTGCCACCGGAATGTCCTTGATGCTCCTTCCATGGCATTTCGTGCAGTAGCTGTCATTGCCGCACGGATACGCGCAGATTTCATTGTTCCTCAAGTTGACAACCTTCCTCGCGTGAGGGTACCACTCAGGCAGCGACGAGCCGTGCAGCGCAACCATGGGCGTCCCCAGCGCCGCGGCAAGCTGCATCGGACCCGCGTTTGTAGTAACGAAGACGCTGCACCTTTGAAGAAGGGCTGCGGTTTCCTCCAGCCTCAGCTTGCCGATGAAGTTGCAGACTTTCCGCTTGTAGAGCCTTTCTATGGCATTCCCTCGAAGCGCACTGTCGTTCCCCCCTATGAAAACGAGCTTAACCCTGTGTTTTTCCCTCATGGTTTCCATGAGCTCAGCCCATTTCTCGTTCCTCCATGACCTGCAGATATCGACACTTTTACCGAAATAGAAGCCGACAATCCTGTCCTTTGCGCCTATGCCGCACTTTGCGAGCTTTTTTGCCAGCGCTCTTTTCGCGCCCTTCGTTCCGAGAAACAGCTCAAGATGCGTGCCGCCGTGCGGCATTCCAAGGGTTCTAAGGATAGAATCCTCGGCTTCAACTGCGGTTTTCCCTCCCGATTTCACGATGCGGTCGAAAACGAACGGCAACACCGTCTTTTTCCTGCTCGCTATTCCTAATTTCAGTGCGCCGCCTATGAGCCACGCGAGCACCGACGATTTCGCCGTTGTCGGGAAGCCATTAATGACGATGTCTGGTTTCCGTTTTCTGATGGAGAGAACTTTTCTTACAGTCACCAGCATACCGTCGGTCTTGTAATCAAGGGTGACATGCTCATCAATGTAGGGGCAATTTTTGACGATGGAAATACCTTTTCCCTTGTAACTGCAGGCGAGAATTATCACGGCAGAGGGAAACGCCGCTCTCAGGTTGCGGAGCATGGGGATGCCGGTTATAATGTCTCCTATACTCGAGCCTTTGATGACGACAACCGTGCGCACGCGGGCAAGATCCAGCATAGCTGTTAAGCCATCAAAAAAACTATAAAAACCTATATACTTGTTTCACTATAATAGTAAAGAACATTGATTTTGGAACATTTTATGATGTTCTTTCCCTATAGCAGATTGCAGCTAAAAGTTCCATTATTATTACAATCTGCTATAAGATACAAATCAATTCCAAAGGCTTAAGGGATTATGAGTACCTATTTATCGCAGGAAGTCGGTTAAGAGTTACCAAAAAATACTGTTTGAAGGAGCACGATACAGATGCAGAAAAGCCTTATAATCATAACAACAGTCGGGAAGCACGAAAAAATATTCGATAACATAAAATATATTTTCAAGAAAAATTCCGGGAACTTCAAGATAGCTCTTGCTTACAATGGTCCTAAAGATAACAGGAGATTTTTCGAGAGCATGAACAGGCAGTTTCCAGCTGTGGATATTGTCAAATCGGAAATAATGTGCAACATACCAATTGCAATAACAAATGTAGTGAAGAAACACAAAAATTACGATTTCTACTTCATAGTAGACGATGACGTAATAGTATTCGAAAAACGGTGGATCGAAAAAGCAACTGACATTTTAAGCGAACATAAGCAGATAGGTGTATTGGGTATAGTCGAAGATAAGTACATAGACAGGAGCGTGGGTGAACTAGGTTATGTAGACGGGAATATAAAAATATGCGACTGGTCTACTACTGTAATGGGTACAAGAAAAGAGGTTATGGAAAAATGCCATTTTGATGCCAAGAATTTTCCTTTGGGGTTCTACGACGCTGATTGGGAGACAAATGCCAGGAGCAAAGGGTATCTGATTGCATGCAAAAGAATGAAGTGTGTCCATATAGGTGGGCAAAGTTCAAACTGGGTATATTTCAACAACAAGAAAGCCCTAGAAGAGTTCTTAAAAAACAGGGAAAAGAAGGAAATTTTTTACAAGAAGTATAAACATGTCCTAAGGAAAAGTTACTGGGAACATATACAGAAGGAGAGTAATCTAGATGAAAGGAAATTCTTGCGGCAGTGGTCCTTAAGCAACAGAAAGAATTTGGTATTATCTTCTATAAAACTGTTTCTGATGAAGCTTATCGAGAGATAATTATTTCACAAAAAAGAAGTTATTATGTCTTACATGCAATCTGAGTTTAGTTTTTAATGAAAATTCTATAACAGCTTTAGAGACATCATCAATGCTTATGTCGTCGCCTGCTATGAACCCGCCTTTCTTAACCAGGGGATAATACATTTCAAGGTCTTTTTTTACGTATTCATAATCATGGTTCCCGTCTATGAAAACAAAATCCAAAGGCTCTATTATTTTATTTACGGCATTTTCAGACCGCTCCCTTATTAAGACCACTCTTTTATCACGAGATATTATTTTTTCCACTTCTTTCAACGCTTTTTGAGAGAACGCCCCACTTTTTTCTTCTTCTTTGTATTCATCGTAAGTCTCATAGGGATCTATCAAGTAAAGTTTTCTGATATCCAGTATTTTCAGCATCGCTTTTGCATTGTCACCTCGCCACACACCTATTTCAGCCCCTACTAACTCGCGCCTGTCTAGGATTTCCCTCACAAACGGCTGGGGATATTTTCTTTTAACAATTAAACCCAAGCCATCAGCAAGCAATTTCACTGTTTTTTTGATAATAATTTCACCCCTATATCCAAAAGTAATTGGAAGGTGCTCTGGTGCACAAATATTAGGCAGCTAAACCTCATAAACTCTTTACACCCTTGATTTGGCGTACTCTTTCATTTCATCATATACAAAAAACTTTCTCTTGACACCAATATCACATCTTCTAGTCCCCAAAGAGCAAGCCCCTTGAGGAACCACCGACTTTTCTCCAAAGGATTCACTTGGAATCCTTTGAGAAATTCGAAGAAAGCAAAGCTTTCCTCGAATTAGTCGGTGGTATATAATAGTAAAGAACATTGATTTTGGAACATTTTACAATGTTCTTTCCCTATAGCAGATTGTGGTATAAAGTTCCATTATTATTACAATCTGCTATAAGAAGATGTGGTTATTGATAGGATTGGTGAATTATAATGAAAGGGACGCCCTTTGTAAGCATAGTAATTTCTACCCATAACAGAAAGGGTTTATTGCGGCGAGCTCTAAACTCTATTTTTAATTTGGATTACCCATCCAAGAAATACGAAATCATAGTTGTTCATAGTTCTACAGACGGGACAGAAGAAATGCTAAAGATTTTTGAGGGAAGAAGAAAAAATTTCAGATGGTTCAGGAAAAAAGATTTTTCTTTGGGGCAGGCTCACGGAAGAAATATAGGAATAAAAAATGCCAAAGGAAAAATAGTGTTTTTTACGGATGATGACTGTATTGTCGAAAAAGACTGGATAAAATCTTTCATAAAATTTTATAATGATAAAAATATTGCAGGCGTGGGAGGGTACGCAAAAAATATGCCTTATCAGGATAACAATGATTTCATAAAATACTACAGTCTTTTGATGAATCGAATTTATAGAGGTCGGTTAGAAGACAAAAAAACTTTCATAGGAGGATTCGAATCCCCGACTGGCGGGACAAGCAATATGTCCTACAGGAAAGATGTTATTGAGAGGGTCGGGGGGTTTGATGAAACCTATGTAGGTGCCGGGGAAGAGGCACAAATTAAATTACAAGTATGTAATCTTGGATATAAAACAGCATTTGTTCCAAAAGTGGTATGGCATGGAAGCAGAGAAACGCTCAAAGGTTTTGCATTGCAGTCCTACTCGCGTGGCATAGGTTCTGCCATTTTCTGGCTAAAATGCGGCGTTTCAATAATGATAAAACATGGTTTCAAAGAAGCAAAAAAATACTCGGCGGTTTCCAGAGATTTTTTGTACTCCATGCTTCTTTTGGTTTCGATAGGTTATTTACCGATTGACATGAATATATCTTTTGCCATTATTTCATTCTTGTTGTCCGCAATTGTTTTCATATCAGCTTTTAGTTCTTTGAGCATAGCCGGAGATTTTCGCGTAAAATATTTTTTAATCGACATTTTAAGGCAATCGATGCATTTTATAGGGTATTTTCATGGGGTTTTACTGTTCTTTATCAAAAAGAAGTGGAAAACGTCCAATTACATTACATGAACTGAATAAAAAGAAATGATGATTAATATGCTGGCTGTTATTTACGGGCTGCCTGAAAAATTCTCTACAACTATACAGATAAAGGAACTCACAAAGAGACTTAGATTTGAAAAAAAAGAAATAATGCCAAGAGCATGGTCTAATGTATTCTTTAAACTCGCTGCAATAGCGGCAAACATAATAAGTTCCATCATGACTGTTAAAAACGGCGACACCGTTTACGCTTCTGCTCCCCTTATAGCTTCTTCGTTACCGGCAATACTGCTTAAAAAAATAAAGGGCGTTGAGCTTGTTGTAGAATGGGGAGATGCTTTTGAAGATTTTACAAAAAAGAAACCGAAACCGTGGAACATAAAATATTTCGAATATTTAGCGGTAAAAACTGCGGACAAAGTAGTTGTAGTGAGTGATAAACTCTATAAAATCACATCTGAAATAAGAGGTTCTGGCAAAAGTGTTTTCTCCATACCATATGGTGTTGACACCGATTTCTTTGACCCGGAAAAATATGACAGAGACGTTATAAGGGAAAAATACAATCTAAGAAATGAAATTCTTATAGGAGTCACGGGATACATAGGAAAATATAAAGGAATTTTCGCCTATCGCGAAATAGCAGAGGTATCTATCCAGATTCTGAAAAAATATAACAATGTAAGATTCATTATAGTTGGTTTCGGCCCGGGTCTTAACGACTTCATAAAATTTACCAAGAAGAATGGAATAGAGAATAAATTTATTTTTACAAATTATGTAAAGTATTCTGAAATGCCTTATTATATTGCCGCAATGGACATATGTCTTGTGCCTTTTGGTAATGACTTCACGTCTTATACAAGAAGCTCCTGCAAAATCAAGGAGTTTATGTCAATGGAAAAAGCTATAGTCACCATGCGTGCAGGAGAAAGCGTAAAATACATGGACAACGGAAGAGCCGGGCTTTTATCTGATTTTGATATAGCGATCTTTGAAAAGTGCATAGTAAAACTGATTGAAGACGAAAAAATGAGAAAAAAACTAGGCAAAGCAGCCAGAAAACGTGCCGTAAAATATTACGATTTCGGGGTTTTGTCAAAACAGTTAGCGCGCGTTCTTAGTGTTCCGTAACGTTCAGTTGCTCATAAATCGTTTCTGCCGCTTCATGTTCCCTTTATTGCGATGATTGCTTTGCAATTGCCTTGTAATCAGGACAACTTGTGAGGTTTATAGAAACCCCACGAAATCGCACAAATTGCATGGTTCTAAGGAACCGACATTATTTTCTGGTTTCACTATAGTGCTCACGGATTATTAAAATTCATCATTTGGAAAAATAAACTGAATTTTTATTTTCCTTCAATTTTTCTTCATACCAGCTTATAGTCTCCCTTAGCCCTTCTTCTAATTTATATTCCGGTTTCCAGCCCAGCAGATTTCTCGCTTTTAAGTTACTGGTAAAGACCCTTTTAATGTCATTATTTCTATAAGAAAGTGTAGGAGCTATACGCCCTTTGTTTCCAGTAATAGCAAGAATTTTTTCTGCAACATCTATTATTCTGTGGTCTTCACCACACCCGATGTTTATGATCTCCCCGTTAGGTTTTTTCAAACTCGCAAGAACGAATGCATTCACAATATCTTTTACGTAGTTGAATTCTCTGGTTTGCTCCCCTCTAGTCATGGTGAATTCTTCTCCCTTAATCAATGATAATATGCAGGATGATATGAACCTATTCGATACCTGGTAAGGACCATAAAGATTGAACAATCTTAAAATAGTGGCGGGGAGACCATAGGTATCATTATACAACGTGCAATAATATTCACACGCAAGCTTGCTTGCAGAATATGGCGAAGAAGGTCTCGGGAGCATATTTTCTTCAAAGGGCGGTTTGTTCAAGGTGCCATAAACTTCAGAAGTCGAAGGATATACAAAACTTTCCACTTCTATTTCGGCAATTCCTTTCAGCACATTTATAGTACCTACGATATTAGAGTTCAAAGATTCATCAATGAACTTTTCATTCCTATCAGTAAGTGTAAAACCAGCCAAATGATACACTATTTCAGGATTTATTTCTTTTATTACACCG
The DNA here is from genome assembly GCA_016193585.1 of Candidatus Aenigmatarchaeota archaeon. GTDB lineage: Archaea > Aenigmatarchaeota > Aenigmatarchaeia > GW2011-AR5 > GW2011-AR5 > JACPRW01. Next base: position 71,349 of record JACPRW010000003.1, on the reverse strand, counting down.
CTTGTCGTTTTCTGATCTGTAAGGTCTAAGACAACTAATTTGACATTTTCAAAATCTTTAAGACTTTCAGAATCTTGTCTTTTATCGATTATAAAAATTTCATTATTTTTAGACAAATCTGTGCAGATATTAGAACCTAAAAACCCCAACCCCCCTGTAACAAGGATTCGTTTATTCTTCATCATACAATCTACCAAAGTGATTTTTATACCACTCGATGGTTTTCTTTATACCAGTATCAAGATTAACTTTTGGGGCCCAATTAAGAGATTTCCTGGCCTTTTCGCTGGAAAGATACTGCGAATGTATTTCTCCTTTCCCAGATTTTGCCTCTATGGCAGGTTCTACGTCAGAACCGTAGATAGATATTACGAGATTGACAAAATCCAATACGGTTATAGGATCAGAAGAACCGAAATTAAAAGGTTCCCCCTTTACCTTTTCAATGTTTTCAGCGACTAGTAAGTAACCATTAACTATGTCATCCACGTATATGTATTGCCTCACTGGCGTCCCATCACTTCTTATTATAGGCGCCTGTCCTTTTATCAAAGACCTGATGGTATCCGGAACTATCCTTGAAAAATTCATGTCGCCTCCTCCATATATGTTTGCAGATCTAGTGATAGCTATAGGCATATCGTATGTGTGGTAATAAGCTTGAGCTATGATATCAGCTGAACTCTTCGAGGCATCGTAAGGAAAAATCCCCTTTAATGGCGAGTCTTCTGTATACGGAAGAGTTTCCTGCGGGCCGTAAGCCTTATCGCTAGATGCCAAAACAAACCCTTCAATTTCGTTCAGCCTGCACGCTTCCAAAACGTTAGTGGTTCCCATAACGTTAGTTTTAATAGTATCCAGGGGCCCTTTATTCGCTTTTCCTACTATTGTTTGCGCAGCCAAATGCAAGCAATAATCAATCTCGTTTTCTTTTATAGACTTTTTCATTAAATCGAAATCTTCAACATTTCCATCAACCCTTTTTAAATTTTTATTAGACAGAGAATTAAAAACGGAACCATTTATTTCTTCTTTTATGAGTGCAAAAACATTTGCACCTTTTTCTAGTACCGATTTACAAAGCCAAGACGCGACAAATCCATTAGCGCCTGTTATAAAGACATTTTTATCTTCCCATTTCATTTACCACACCTTCCACTTCGCCTCTTTTTTATTCCATAATTCATTTAGTGTAACGTTATCCTGATGTGTATTCATACAGGCCCAGAAGCCGTCGTGTTTGTAGGCGTATACAAGATCCTTCTTAGATAATTTGGGGAAAAGATCTTTTTCTATATCTTCCCCTTCTTCAAGAAAGTCAAAAATCTTCTTATCAAAAACAAAGAACCCGCCATTTATGTAGTGATCCAAAATAGGTTTTTCTTCAAAATCCAATACCTTTCGGCTTTCGTCAAAATTTATTATACCAAACGGGGATTTCAACCGTGTGGCAGTGAGAGTGGCAATCCCATTATGTGAATTATGGAAATCTATAACGCTATTAAGGTTAACATCAGAAAGGTCATCGCCATACGCAACAAAGAATTTCCCCCCTTTTATGACACCCTTTGCAATTCTTAGTCTATCACCCTTAGAGCTGTTTTCTCCGGTGTCTAAAAATTTTATATTCCATTCTTTCTTGTCTTTGAAATAGCCTTTTATAACGGCTCCTTTATAACCCAGACACAGGATAAAATCATTATGGCCATATTTAGAAAAGAACCTGATTATATGCTCTAATATCGGCATATCACCTATGTTAAGCATAGGTTTTGGGACATGCATCGTTTTCGGGACAAGTCTTATTCCTTTTCCCCCGCAGAGTATTACTACTTCCATAGAATCATTACCATTTCTAATTAGCAAAAACATTATATACCTTTTCAAGCTCCTTGTTTTGCTTTCCTATAGTAAACTCTTTTCTGACCTTTTGCGCTCCATTTTTCCCAAGTTTCATAAAATATTTTGGATTCTCCATGAAAAGTTTCATTTTTTCGTAAAGTTCTGAATGGCTTTTTTCAGAGACAAGAATACCAGTTTTGCCGTTTTCCACGACTTCCGGTATACCGTTATGAAAAGTTGATATAACAGGCATTCCTGTTGACGCAGCTTCCAGGTTTACTAAATTCAAAGATTCCTTGTCACCGTCCGAAGAAGTAACGCTAGGCGTAATCATAACATCAGATTTATACATTTCTTCCAGAACGACTTTTCTTGGATTTTCCGAGGAAAAATTGTCGATAAATGTCACTTTCCCCTTTATCCCGAGGTTTCTGGCATGACTTGCGAGCCGGCCCTTAAGAGGACCATTTCCGCATAAAACTAATTCGGCGTCGTAGCCGTCTTCCAAAAGATTCGAAAAAGCCGTTATAAGATACGTCAAGCCTTTCTTCTCTACGAATCGTGCTACTGATAAAAAGCGGGCTTTTTCTTTATGCTCCCTTTTCTTGAATCTAAAGAAATTAACGTCAACTCCCAGCCTCAAAACTTTTATCCTGTCAGAAGGGCAATCCAGTTTTTCAATGTCGCCCTTCAGGCTGAAAGAAGGAACAAGAAACGCCTTGCTATAAGAGAATAGTTCTTTGTATACCCCGGGATTGGTTTTTGGATATTTTGTAGCGTCGTTCCCGTAAAAGGAAGTTACCAACGGTATATTTCTTTTCTTCGCTATTTTCAAAATTTTTAGTGATGAGTTGCCGAAATGTGCATGAATCAGGGAAGTGTCCGAAAGCGCATTTTCAAAAAAATTTGAATTGCCCGTAATTTTGAATCTTAGGGTCTCAAGGCTATTAAAAGGAAATTTCATACTGCTTAAAGAATGAATTTCGTCGAAAGGAAATTTGTCATTAATGACATCTGTTGTAATTACCGAGGTCTTGAACTTTTTTATATATCTTATTTGGTTGTAAATAAATCTCTCTGAAAGTGGCAGGTATTTGTAAACAAAATGTGATATCATACCAGCACCTTTTCATATATCTTTTCCACACACTTGGATATTTTATCCGCTTGATAGGTATTTTTTGCTCTTGAGGCATTCACCCCAATTCGGGCTTTTCTAAGCCTGTTCAAAGATTTTATAAGCTTTACAAAGCCACCATCCTTTACGATAAAACCATTTTTACCATTTTTTATAAGTTCCTTCATGGCACCTTTATCCAGCCCTACCACAACGCAGCCGTTTGCCTGGCCTTCTATAACAACCCTTCCGAAAGGCTCGGCTTTCGAAGGAACCACTAGTACATCGGCGGCTCTGTAGTAATGCTTTAGTTCGCTTTTGCTGACGAAACCTGTTATGTGCATATTTTGTGTTTTGTTTGACAGAAGGAAATCCTTTTCCGGCCCTTCGCCTATTATTATAAAATCGTATTCAGGCAGGCATCCGGCTATTTTCGGAATTTCTCTTATTCCCTTTTCTTCAACCAAAGAGCCTACAAAAAGTGCTATTCTTTTAAAATCTAGCCCAAGCCTTTTCCTTGCCGCGGATTTTGATATATCAGATACATCTTCAGATGAAACAGGATTGTATACAACACCTATTTTGCCTTCTTCCAAGCCACATTTGACATACCCCTTTTTGACGAACTTGCTTATTGCGATGAAAAAATCTATATTTTTTAATTTTCCCGCACTTTCCGCCAACCTGAAATCCCTGAGGTGCACTATTTTCCTTCCTTTTGCTTTGGCATTGTTAAGGGCGATAGCAGACTCAAAGTTGTTCGCATGGATTACGTCAAAATTTTCAGCTTTTTCTATATTTTTCTCCAATTCATGAGACGAATATTTCGCATAGAGCTTTATCAGCGAGCCGAACAGGTTTTTGTTGGCTCTGTAAACAACCTTTGACGTGCCTCTCTGCCTGAAAAAATAAAGTCTTTTGCTTTTAAATCTACGGATATTTACCCCGTTTTCCACAGTTTCTGTGTTTTTATATTCATAATAATTTGGCGTGAGTACGTGAACTTCATGCTTTTTTGCCAGTTCTTCAGCTAGTATTTTCATGCTTATTTCCGCGCCGCCCATTTCGGCCGGATAATAGTATTCAGAAACGAACAGAATCCTCATCGAAAGTCATTTGTTGGAAGGCTTTTAAAATATTCTAAATTGTATTAAGTATGCTGCGCAAACTATCGGTTGTTGTATGCACAAAAGACAGGCACGAATCGCTTGACAGATGCTTAAAGTCTCTGAAAAAACAGACATACAAGGATTTTGAACTATTAGTAGTATCCACGCCCAGCGAAAAATCAAAAGAAATATGCAAGAAACACGGGGCAAATTATATCGAAGAGGAGAAAAAGGGAAGATGTGTCGCAAGAAACACGGGAATTATGAAAAGTAACGGCGAAATTATAGTGTTCCTTGACGACGATACAGAAGCAGAAAATGACTGCGTGGGTAAAATACTGGAATGCTACACAAGCGAGTCGATAGGTTCAGTAGGCGGCAACGAAAACAATCCACGAAATCCAGCCAAGCTGAACGTTTTCCAGAAGGCAAAAAATTTTATCCTACGTGATGTAAACCCTTTCCTGCGTATCAAGAAAATGGATGTAAGAAATAGCGGAAGAGTTACTGGCAGCTTCAAAGAGAACATGGGAAAGATTACGGAAGCGAAACATGTTAAAGGAAGTGTAATGTCATTCCGGAAAAAGGCGCTCCTGTCTATAAGAGGGTTTGACACATGGTTTGACAAAACCTCCCACAGGGAAGAAACAGACGTATGTGTAAGGCTTAGAAAAAAAGGCTACAGAATACTCTACAATCCTTACGCAAAAGTTGTCCACCATTCAGAGAACCAAGGCAGGGAGGGCAGGTTCGACTTCCTGTATAACAATTACAAACAGCACCAGTACTTTGTTTTCAAGAACAACCTGATACGTTTTTCCGGGTTGCCGGAATACGCCCTAGGGGAGCTTCTGGAAATACTTGCGTTATTCATCTATGTTTTGTTCGAGAAAGATTTCATGTACCTTTTGTTGATTAAAGCAAAACTCGAAGGAATATCAGAAGGCATAAAAGCCCGTTATAAAAAAGGCATTTACGGGGACATACGTTTATGAAAAACTACGCCGAGGTCATCGGAAAAGGAATTCTTGTAACGTTTTCCTTCTCCATTCTTTCTTTCCTGCTCGGGTATGCATTCAGAATATTCCTCTCCAAATCCCTTCCTATAGATGAGTTTGGCCTCTTTTACAGCGTCATGGCGTTCGTGGCTCTGGGAGGCATACTTACCGAATTCGGCGCATTCGATTCACTGGTGAAGCATATAGCCGAACTCAATGCAAAGCGCGACTACCGCGGGATCAAGTCAGCAGTTGTCATGATATTCTTCTGGAGGCTTATTCTGAGCCTCATCGTCTACGGTTCGGTCTTCGTGCTTGCCGATTACTTCGAGCTCGCCTATTTCAAGACAGCCGGCGCCGCCATCGTGCTGCAGCTCGTGCTCATAGAGAACATCATTAACATGGGCGTTTACACCTATATCTTCCAGGGGCTCCAGCATTTCAAGTTTTTCGCCTCGATGGAGTTCGTGCGGGTTTCCGTATTTTTTGCCACGACATACCTGCTCATCGGCAACGGAGTCGCCGGCGTCGCGATGGCAAATCTCATAACGACCATTATCATGGGAATGCTCTTTACAGCCATCCTCTTCTGGCAGTTCCCCTTCTTCCTCAGGGAGCCGTTTGTGCTCGACAAACAGCTGTTCTGGAAGATACTAAAATTCGGCGGCATACTCTGGATAGGGAGCCTTGCTGCGCTCATCAGCAGGGTTGACATACTTGCGCTCACCACGTTCAGAACACTCGAAGAAGTGGGGCTCTACAGCACTGCAATGCCAACTGCGGCACTACTCCTCATTTTCGTATCACCGGTTGTCAACGTCCTTTATCCATCGATCTCGGCGCTCTGGGAAGAAAACAAGCCAGATGCGGTTGCGAAGGGCATGGCAACGATGCTCAGGCTGCTGTTCGCCTTCATGCTGCCGTTTTCCCTCATTTTCATAGCGTTCTCAGGCGACATACTCACGACCGTCTTCGGTGCAACGTTTACGCGTGCGTCGCCTGCCCTGTCTATACTGGCGCTGTCGATGATCCCGACAGCCATGGCTTCGCTGTTCCTTACCACCCTCAAGGCGATAGGGCACCCGGGCCGCAATACCATGATAGCATTGCTGGTGCTTGCCATAAATTTCCTTCTCAACTGGTTCCTCGTGCCGCCGTACGGCATCGAAGGCGCAGCTGCTGCAACGCTCATCTCGACATGCCTTATGGTCGCCCTAGGCGCTTATTTCCTCAACCAGAAAATGCCGTTTGTCGTGGAGAAGAAAAAAGCTGTCCTGACGCTTGCAGGAGGGCTTGGTATGCTGCTCATCATGCTCTGGGCAAAATCAGCCGTTGCAATGAACAACGCCGTTATCGAGGCCGTCCTCATAAGCGCCGCCGGGGGGCTTTTTTATGCCACATGGATTATATACTCCAGGGTGATAACGAAGCATGATTTCAGGAGCTTCCTCACGGCGAACATAGCGATGCCTGCACAGCTGAAAAACGCCATACTCCGCATACTGAAGGATTAATCCAGACTAATAGTCGATTCGGTAAATTAGTGAACTTTATATTTACATAATCTCCTTTATAGCAAGTTCAGAAAAAGTCTGATTATCAACTGAACTTACTATAAGGAACGATATGATGCAGAAAGAGGTATTAAGGAAGCTGATACTCAAGCAAAGGAATGCGCTTGACGCTCATTCGCGAGAGCTCAAGAGTCTTGCCATAGCCAAAAACGTCCTCTCTTTGGATTTTGTAAGCACCGCGAAAACGATCTGCACCTACGTAACAAAGGGGTCAGAAGTCGACACAAAACAGCTCATACCGGAGCTGTTCAAGCGCGGCAAAACAGTGCTCGTGCCTGTTGTCGTTAAAGAAACTCTTGCCCTTTCCGAATTGCGGAGCCTTGATGAACTTGTGGAAGGCGCTTTCGATGTTCCTGAGCCGAAACAAGAGCATCTTCGTCCTGTCATCCCGTCCGCCGCCGACGTCATCATCGTTCCAGGAGTCGCTTTTGACAGCCACGGCCGGCGCATAGGCTACGGAAAAGGCTATTACGACAGACTTTTAAAAAGCCTTTCGGAAGAAACAACAATAGTCGGCATGGCATACGACGTCCAGGTCGTCGAGCGGCTGCCATCCGACGACCACGACGCCCCCATGCAGTACATCGTTACCGAAACAGCTATCATCCAATGCAGGCGCTGATATGACATGCACACTCATCGACGGCAAGAAACTGGCAGCAGCGCTGCAGAAGCAGATTGCAGCTGAAGTCAGCGCGCTGCACGCTACGACCGGCACGACGCCGGGCTTGTGCATTCTTTCTGTCGGCGACGACGCGCCGTCGCGCGTCTACATCAGGAATAAAGTCAGGGCATGCGCCGCCGTTGGCATCCGCGCCATAGAGGTGCACAAAGAAACCGCAACGACCGAGGGGGTCGTGGCATTGCTGCGCGAGCTCAATGGCGACGAGAGCGTCAATGGCATCATCGTCCAGCTGCCGCTGCCGCCTTCAATCGACGCGCAAGCCGTGCTTGACGCGATAGCGCATCACAAGGACGTTGACGGGCTGCACCCGTCGAGTTTCGGCCGCCTCGCCGCAGGGAACGAGGAGGCGGTGCCCTGCACACCGAAGGGAATAGTCTACATGCTGGAACAGGAACAAATACCCATCGCTGGCAGGCATGCGGTCATCGTCGGCAGGAGCAAGCTTGTCGGCAGGCCGCTCGCCTACATGCTGCTCAACAGGCACGCGACGGTCACCGTCTGCCACACGAAAACCGAGGACCTGGCCTATTACACGCGGCAGGCCGATATCCTTGTTGCTGCCGCAGGTTCGCCCGGCCTGATAACCGGCTCGATGGTGAAAAAGGGCGCTGCAGTCATCGACGTCGGTATACACGTTTCCGGCGGCTCTGTTTCCGGTGACGTTGAACAACATTCGGTGAAGGAAAAGGCAGCATACCTCACGCCGGTCCCCGGCGGCGTCGGGCCGATGACCGTTGCCATGCTCCTGAAGAACACCGTCGAGGCGTTCAAGAAACAGCAGAAGCAGAAATAATTCAATCTACGTTCCCCTGTCACACACCCTTTCCACAATTCCCTTCATGCCCTTCACGAACCGCTTTTCCGAAAAGAGCTTCGCTTTTGTTTCGCACGCCTTCCTCATCCGCCCGGCGCGCTTCCTGCCGAGGGCAGTGACGGCGTCCTTGATAGATTCTGGAGTTGCGTCAATGAGCAGACCCGTTTTCCCATTATCGACAATTTCCTGCAGTCCGCCCTCGCCGGCGGCGATGCAGGGCTTCCCTGCCGCGAGCGATTCGGCTGCCGAAAGCCCGAAGTCCTCGTGCACGGGAACGTAAATCGAGGCGATGCATCGTCCAAGCAGGTACCGAAGCGTGTGCTCGTCCACGTAGCCGACGACCTCTATGTTTTCGCAGCCCTGCGCAAGCTTCCTGATGGCGTTCAGTTCAGGACCTGACGACACTATTTTCAACTCCTTTTCCGGCATGTTCCTGAACGCTTCCACGATGAGGTCGACCCGTTTCAGCTTGTCCAGCCTGCCCATCGACACGTAGAAATCGCCCTGCCCTGCCCACCTGAAGTTCCCGGTGTCCACCGGCGGGTACACGACAGACGTTTTCTTCCCGGCTTCTGTGCCGTAGTATTCGCTGATTCTTCGCTTCACGTTGCGCGAATTCGCGGCAATTGCGTCGAAGCGGGAGGCATGCCGCTGGTCGGTGGGCTTCTGGTACCTGCAGAGAGCTTTCAGAAGGACCCTGCCCGTCAATCCGGCGCGGGACATGAACCAGTCATGCAGGTCGTAGAGGTGCCGTGCAGGCGTGTGGCAGTACCAGACACACGGCCTGTTCTTTTCATTCGCCGTGATGCAGTTCGTTCCTGAGAAAATATAAGCATCGTACTCCCTGAGAACCAGTTTTCCGAACTTATGCAACAGCACCAGCGTCCTCAGTCCGCGTATGCGCATATCCGTGGCTATCTCGACAACCGACGCATCTCTCACTTCTTCATACGTGCTTTCGTAATTGACGAAACCTGTGTAAATGTCCGCATCGAAGGCTTTAGCCAGCGCCAGTGCCACCTTCTCGCCACCGCCCCGCTTATCGAAAGTAATCATGAAGGATTGCCACCTTCATAAGACCACCTCCGACACGCTCCTTTGTTCCTCAAGCCATTCAACGTACTTCGCAATGCCGTTCCTTGAACTGAAAGACGGCTCATAATCCAGAACGCTTTTTGTATGTGCAAGGTCTGCCAGCGTATTGTTCTGGTAGAAGCCGTAGGGATTGTCAAAGTAGTCGATTTCACGCTCGACGCCGAGCGCTTCCTCGAGGATATGCACGATCTCGTTGAAGCTCGCCGCCGCGCCACTCCCGATATTGAAGACGCCGCCCACTTTTGACTTCATCGCGAGTATGTTGGCGCGGACGACATCATTGACGTACACGAAGTCCCTTTGCTGCTCACCGTACTTGAAAAGGCGTGGCTTCTTGCCCGCCAGCAGCTGGCTGTACAGCTGGAAGATCATGCTCGCCGCCGCGCCCTTGTACTGCTCCCTCGGGCCGTATACGTTGAAATAGCGGAAACCGATAACCTTTATGCCTTCGGCCTTGCGTGCCATTTCCTCCATCAGCAGCTTCGACTGCGCATAGACGTTCTGCGGGTCCGGTTTCTGGCCTTCCTTCATCGGTGCCGGGCCGTTCCCGTAGACGCTTGCCGAGGAAGCGTACACGAGGTCGATATTTTTCTCGACGCACCACGCGAGCAGCTTGCCGAATGCCGTGCAGTTGACGCTCATGACCTTTTCCCTGTCGTTGAGCGTCGTGTCGGTGATTGCCGCGTGATGAAGCACAACGTCTGCGTCAAGGCAATTGAAATCAAGCGATGCCATGTCAGCGCGCAGCAGGATTCCCTCGAACCCCTCAAGATTCCTCCTTGCGCCGCTCGAGAAATTGTCGATCACCGTTACCTCGTGCTCGTCCTGCAGCGCCAGCGCCAGATTAGACCCGATGAAGCCCGCGCCACCTGTTACAAGGACGTTCATATGCAAGTGATTGCGACAGAAAATAATTTATAGCCGTCCAAAGAAATAACCGGCATACGATTTCTTCGGACTCCTCACAGCAAAACAAGAATGATGCCCTGATTGTTTTCTTGTTCCACTATACGTGGCTCTGCAGCAACGCCCGCAGAAAACCGGGTAGTAGTATACCACGGCTGCAATGCCTGCTTCTGCGTCCGGCGGATGCTTCGGGTTTCTGCAGAGCTATTTAAGTATGAATATTTCATACTATCATATGGAGAAGAAGAAAATTGCCATATCACTCAACAAAGACATACTGAAAATGGTCGATGCAAAAGTGGACGGCTCGAGGATACGGAGCAGGAGCCAGTCGATAGAAGTCCTTGTCAGGCGGGGGCTCGATAGCCAGACTGCGGACACCGCGGTGATACTGCTCAGCAAGGCACACCAGAAAATCGCGTTCGAGCAGTTCAAGACTTCCTTTCTCCTGAAGCAGCAGGCAGACTTTTTCCGGGGAAATATGGTGTCAACCATCATCATACTGGCGCAGGATGGTGGCGATGAGAACATCGAAAGCGAACTCGCGAAAACCGGCATCGAGGCGCAGGTTCGCAGGACGGACAAGCGGTTCAACGGCGAGGCACTATTTTCCATCCGCGACAGCTTCTGCAGAGACTTCATTGTGATGAGCGGTGACATCTACAACCAGTTCAACCTCAGGAGTATGGTGGAGAAACACATGCACAAGGACAAGCTTGCCACCATGGGGCTCATAACGCACCGCAGGCCGACCAAATACGGGTCGGTGACGCTGGACGGCGATTTCATCACCGACTTTCAGGAGAAACCGAAAGCTGCCAGTTCCCATCTCATCAACGCAGGGATATACCTATTCAAGCCTGAAATCTTCGACGTGATGCACGGGGTGAAATCACTCGAGAAAGACCTGTTCCCCAAGCTGTCGAGAATGAGGCAACTCATAGGCTACGTCACGTCCGGCGAATACGCGCACCTGGGCGGCTAGCAAGCAGCTTTTTCGCCGCGGCCATGACGTCATCGACCGTTATTTTATCCATATAGTTTATTTCAAATGTTTCAGGGAACTGCGCCCGGAAGGGCCTTATCAGGGGCGTGCCGGGACCTTTGTATAAACCGACACACCTTTTCCCATACGGCCCGTAGCAATCCGGCGTGTTCGGCCCGAACAATCCGATGGTCGGCGTGCCCATCGCTGCTGCGATGTGCATGATGCCGGAATCATTTGCGATACAAAGCGCGCACTGCTCCATGAACGCGGCGATTTCCTCTATTCTCATCTTCCTGCTCGCGTCTATCGTTCCCGGCGCCATGGAATGTATCACCCTGTTCACGCCAGTCTCGTTGCCAACAAGGACGACCTTGGCATTGTACTTCTCCGCGAGATTCCTGCACAGCGACCCGAACTTCTCTTCCCGCCACCTCCGCGCCACCGAACTCGCGCCTGAGCCTGCATGGATGCCGACAACCACATCCCCGTTCCTGATGCCCCTCTTTTTCAGAAAGGCATCAACCCACCGGCGGGCGGCATTGCTCGGGCGCAGCGGTACCAGGCTTTCCGGCATTCGTATTTCCTCCAGAACGTTCGCGAGGCGCGCAAAATTCGCCACTGCGTGCATGCGCTCGTCAGGAAAAACAGCGTCCGTATACAGCAGGGGACGATTCGCAAACCCGATGCGTCGCCCTGCCCCGGAAATGTACGAGAGGATGGCGGAGAACCTGGCGTACGGCTCGAAATCCATGGCAATGCCGTACCTCCTTTCGCGCAATGAGCGTATCGTCTTCACCATGCCCGCAGGCTCCTTCGGGTCGAAGCAGATGACTTCATCGAACAAGCCAGAAGCAGCAGCTATGTCCCTGTTGTTCGGCGTCGACAAAAATGAAATCGTGTAGCCCTTCTCTTTCAACTCCCTGAGCGCAGGGAGGACAAGCACGGTTTCGCCCACTGCCCAGAGCTTTATCGCAAGGATGCGCTTGTTTGCGAACGTTCTGGGCTTGTACAGCTTGCTCGCGAGAAACAACAGGATATACAGCAGCGTCCCGGCGTACCTGTCGACCAACCGCAATGCTCTGCTGTTCATGACACGCACCGAACACACAACTGCGCCGCCGCCAACGCTCTAGTCAGCATTGTTCTCGGGAACCGGCGGCGGGATGATAAGCCGGTCGTGCACCAGCTTGTTCGCTTCCTCGTAAGCCTCAAGCGTCCCTATGTCTATCCAGAACGGCAGGTTGGCAACAAATCCCGCGAGCTTTTCCTGTCCGGCCAGATAAGGAAAGAGCGATTCCTCGACCTTCACTTTCTCTTTTTTCAGGTAATTGCCTATCTGCCCGACGTCGAGAATGTAATACCCGGCGTTGGCGAGGTTTGAAGGGGCATTTCCCGTTTCCGGCTTCTCCACGAAACGTTCTATGAGATCGAAGCTGCCCTGCTTCCTGACCTTTGCGATACCAAACCTGCCGACATCCTTCTCAGGAACACTGAAGAGGAGGACGGTCGCTGCAATACCCAGTTCATCTGCCGCTCTCTGGTGGTAGTCCGCCATCTCGCCAAGATTTATGCCGGTCAGGTTGTCGCCGTATGCGACAATGATGCTGCCACTGCTGATGCCCATCTCGTCTATCACATGCCGCAGGTCTCCTGCGGTTTCCTTCTGCGGGGTCGGAATGGTCCGTATCCTGCAGCCGTAGTTCAGGTTTCGTACGTAGCTGTCGACGCAAATGCCGTGCGTATGGGACAGGACCCTGTCGTGGAAATTCTCACCTGTTGTGCCTGGTATCGCTATAACTATCTCGTCGACTTCCTTGCACGTGAGGACGTTCCGTATCACCCAGTCGATTATCGGTCGTCCCTTGACCGGCAGCAGTGGCTTGGGTATGCCATACGTCAGCGGACGCAGCCGCGTCCCCATTCCTGCCGCAAGAATTATCGCTTTCACCATTACCCATACCCCGCGTTTCACGCGTCGTGCTCAAAGAGCTCTGCTCTCTGCAGCTATCCCCCATTACGCATGTCTATACCGTCCTACCAGCAGATTCCTTCGCTTCCCGCGACGCCGCTCAGGACGCGCCTTCCCTCAACGATTATTCTGTTCTTCATCGAGGCGAAATCCTTTTCCCCCAGCTTTTTGAACTCGTCCCATTCGGTCAGGATAAGGCACGCATCGGCGCCGGCGAGCGCCTCGCGGGCGCTGTCAGCGTACGTTATGTCCGGGTGCACCTTCCTCGTGTTCTCCATCGCCTTCGGGTCGTAGGCAACGACCTGGGCGCCCTCATCCCTCAAGTATTGGATGACATCAACGGCAGCTGCATCGCGAATGTCATCGGTGTCGGGCTTGAACGAAAGCCCGAGAACCGCGATGCGCTTGTTCTTGAGCTGCATCTTTCCTTTGAGCATGTCGACAATCCGCTTCCGCTGGCGGATGTTCAGTTGCAGCACTTCCTCGAGCAGCCGCGGGTCGTACGCGTCTGCGCTGCTGATAAGCGCGGAAAGGTCCTTGGTGAAGCAGCTCCCGCCAAAACCGCACCCCGCATCGAGGAAGAGCCGCCCTATCCTCTTGTCATTCCCGATAGCGTCTGCAACAGTATACGCATCAATGCCGCGCTGCCTGCACATATTACCGATTTCATTGATGAACGATATTTTTGTCGCCAGAAATGCATTCGCCGCATACTTTATCATCTCGGCAGTCCTGATGTTGGTGCGTATGACAGGAGCCCTGAAACCGGCATACAGCTTCTTGAGCACATTCCCGGACTTTTTGTCGGATTCGCCGATGACGACGTAGTTCGGGTGCATGAAATCGTCGAGCGCCTTCCCCTCCTTAAGAAACTCGGGGCTGCTGCATACGCCAAACTGCCCTATTTTCTTGCCAGAATGCTTTTCGAGTGCTGGAACGACGACGCTTTCCGTGGTTCCGGGAACCACCGTGCTCTTCACTACAACGACGCAATAGGACGGTATCGAGGCCAGATAATTCCCAGTTTCCTGCGCGGCTGCTGCAACATACGACAGGTCTATCCGTCCCTTCTTGTCAGCAGGAGTCCCCACGCAGACGAACACCGCATCAACTGCCGGAACGTCACGCATACCCACTTTTGCCCTGAATGTCTTCTTCCTGAGGAATTTCCTGAGATTCTCCTGAAGGCCCTTCTCATAGAAGGGGACTTCCCCCCTGTTAATCATGCTGACTTTGGGCGCATCCGTGTCGACGCAGGTGACATCATGACCCTTCGCCGCAAATCCTATGCCCGTGCACAGGCCTACGTATCCCGACCCTATCATAGCCAGTTTCATGCTAATCCCATTTTTGCAAAGGTTTTTAAGAGGCTGTTTATACCACAGGCAAAAGCACCCACAGAAACCTATTTGAGAAAAAGATTTCTCTCGAGCAGTTCACAGATGATGTGGATTATAGCTATGTGCGCTTCCTGTATCCGCGGCGTATTGTCGGAAGGGACGATAACCGAGATGTCCGCCAGCTTCGCCACCCTGCCGCCGTCCTTGCCTGTCAGGCTCACCGTCTTCAGGCCCATCGCTTTCCCTTTCTCGATGGCCCTGACGACATTTTCCGAGTTGCCGCTCGTCGTTATGCCGATGACCAGGTCGCCTTTGTTCGCCAGGGCGCCGACCTGGCGCTCGAACACGGTTTCGTAGCCGAAATCGTTGCTCACCGCGGTCAGGATTGTCGTGTCCGAGTTCAGCGACAGCGCAGGAAGCCCTGCCCTGTCGACCTTGAAGCGGCCGACAAGTTCGCCGACGAAATGCTGGGCGTCGCTTGCAGACCCGCCGTTCCCGAAAACGAGTATTTTATTGCCGTTCTTGTACGTTTCGATAATGAGCTTGGTTATCGCCTCTATCTTGTCAAGCTGCTTTTCTATCACTGCGCGCTTGACGTCGATGCTTTCCTCAAGGTACGCGGAAATTTCCCAGCGCAGCACCGACTTCAGCTCGTCGGGCGTTACCGTTGCCGTGCCGCGCTTTCCCACCTTCACGCCTGCGGCATAGTTGGCCAGCGTCGCCGCCTCATGCAGCGACAGCCCTGCTGCTATCCCGAGCCCAAGCGTTGCGGCAACAGTGTCGCCCGCCCCGGAAACATCATAAACTTCCCGTGCTTCGGTCAGCACATGCAGGCATCCGCTCTCTGTGCAGAGCGTCATCCCCCTGTCGCCCCTGGTGATGAGCACATTCGCCGCAAGGCTGTTCCTCAGCGCCGCTCCGATGCGCTCGATGTCACTATCCGCCATGCCATGCATGCCGCTCATCTCATGCGCCTCGTGGATGTTCGGCGTTATGACATACAACCCTTTGTACAATTCCTTATGCGCCGGCTTCGGGTCGACAACGATACGCTTCTGGTACCGTTCCGCACATTCCTTAAGCTTGTCCATCACGCGGCCGCTTATGACGCCTTTGTTGTAGTCAGAAACGACGATGACATCAACCTTTCCCACCAGCGTCTCGATCGAGGCGACAATCAGGTCCTCGACTTCGTGGCGGATTTCGTGCACCTTTTCCGAATCCATTCGCAGGAGCTGCTGGTTGTTGCCGAGTATGCGAATCTTCTCGGTCGTCGGCCTTGACGCGTCGATGGCTATGTGCTCGGTGCGCACGCCCTCGTGATGGAGCTGCTTCAGCAGGATATCTTTCGAGGCATCCGCCCCCACGACACCCACGAGGTATGCTTCGCCTCCCAGGGACGTCACGTTCTTCGCCGTGTTCCCCGCGCCGCCCGGCGTGTAGTTTTCGCTTGAGATGCTCACCACAGGGACCGGCGCCTCGGGGGAAACCCGCGTGACATCGCCGGCAATATATTTGTCGAGCATGATGTCCCCTACGACAAGCACCTTCCTACCATTTAATTTGGACACGTGTTCTGCAAGCCTGAACATCACATCACCCTTTGCACACAGAGATTATTTTTTTGATGAGGTTAGTCGTTGATTTTTCCCCGGTCTTTTCAACGATAACGACCCTGCCGCCGCCACGCTCGACAGCACCTCGTTCGGGTAGGTCCTTGTAATCGCCGCCTTTTACGTGCACATCGGGCTTCAGTTGCCCTATCCACGCCACCGGCGTGTCCTCGTCAAAGGGGAATACATAATCAACGGATTCGAGCGCGGCAATGATTTCCATTCGTTCGGTACAGGGCACGAGCGGCCTTGCCGGGCCTTTCAGTCTCCTCACCGAGGCGTCGCTGTTGACACCGACAACAAGCATGTCACCATGCTCCTTCGCCCTGTCGAGGTACCGCGTATGGCCTATGTGCAGCACGTCGAACACACCATTCGTCGTCACGACCGTGAGGCCGCTGTTCTTCGCATCCGCGACAATCGCCTTCAGTTCTTCGAGCGTTTTGATATTTTCCTTAGCCATGCGTACCGCCTGCCATAGCGCTGATATAGATAACTGCGTAGTTTATGTGACGTATTATTAGCAGTTGCAAACTGCGTTGTATGGTGAATTGCACTGGTTATGTCCTGATATTATTTGCAATTCACCTATAGAAAATTGCGCGTTAATACGACATAAGCTGCGCAATTATCTATATCATGTAACCTAAGTAACGCAGTTTACTATATCAGCCTCGATTTTCTGGAAGGTCGCAGCGTCTGACTTTGCAAAGGACGCCAGGCCGTCAAGGTAGACCTGATGCAGCCGCGCCTCAATATCGATGCCGAGCCCGGCAATCTCTTCCAGTACCCGTGCAGCCACATCACGATTGTCCCATATGGTGAGCGACGCATCGAACGGCATCTGCTCGACAGGCATGCTGCTCAAGGCGTCGATAACCTCCGGAGGCGCTGTGTTGGTCGTTCCGGGCGCTTTCAGCTGACCCGTATATTTGGGGTCTGTCGTATACGCACCATTGGCGTCTTTTACGCCGGTCGAGCCCCAGTATATCTGCTGTATGCGCGAGCCGGTCCGCTGCGCAAACTGCTGCCACGTTTCGCCGAGCAGGTGCTTTGCCGCGTCTTCCATGAAATAGGCTTCGAACACGGGATAGATTGCCGCCTTGACGTATGCTATGCCAGCCTTTCCCACAAGGTCGTTCCTGCCTGCTTTCAGCAGCAACGGGTCAAGTACCCTGTCTGTCCTTGATACAAAATCTGAGGAAACACTTTCCGCGCCTATTTCACTCCCCGGGTCGGGGACCTCGGGAAGCACTCCAACCAGCGCCTCATGCCGTGCAACCGCGGCGCGGACCTTCGCGTCATTTACGGCGCGCAGCTGCCCGAGCACGCCGGCGCCTCTTCCGGCAGCATAATCGCGCTTGCCGCGCACCGCCGCTTCCACGGTCGCTTCATACTGCTTCCTCGATGCGACCAGCGTGAAGTTTATGTTGTAGCCCATGCTTATCGCCCTCGCGCCTGCCTCGATGCCTGCAGGCGTTGCAGGCACCTTTATGAAAAAATTCTTCCTGCCAGTTTTTTCCATGATGAGATGCGAAAGCCTCATGATTTCTGCAATCGCGGCAATGACATCTTCCTCTCTTTTCACTACCGGGTCCTTGGTGAAAACATGCCTGAACTCGTAGCTTGCATAGCCGTGAAGAAATCTTGTTTCCTTCTGGAGCACCACGCGCCTCGATTTTCTCTCGTACGCTATTCCCATCATGCGCCGGTTCACCGGCTCGAGTATCGCGGTCGCAGGAACGATGATAGAGTTTATGAAAAGCTCGTCGTATATCCGGGTTGCATCCCTCATGCCTCCTGCCACCAGCGTGCGCATCTTCTCCCTGAGGCCTGGCTCGCTCGCGTACACCATATCGTTTGACGTGGGGTTCGTCGTTATGGCGTACACGATGCCGCGCTTCACCAGCTGCTCGAGCCATCCCGACGTCATGTCGCGGACGGTCGTGAAATCCCTTGACAGTACGTGGCCATTGCCCGCGAGCGCGGCGAAAAAAGGATGTTCTGCCGTCATAATCCCCTCAGCTTCCGCACCGCGTCACGATAATCCGGCTGGCCCGTGATGAACGAGCCCGCAACAAGGACGTTGGCTCCTGCGGCCACCGCAACTTTTGCCGTACGGTCGTTTACCCCACCATCGACCCCGATGTCGGCTGCTGCGCCCTCTTTGCCAACGGCAGCCCTCACCTGTCGTATCTTCCCGCTCTGGTCGATGAACCGCTGCCCTCCGAAACCAGGCTTGACGGTCATGATAAGCGCCATGTCTATCACGCCCGTGAACGGCAGTATCCGTTCAGCAGGCGTTTCAGGGCTGATTGCAAGGCCGGCACGCGCATCCTTCCGAATAGATGCAATGAGGTCCTCCGGGTGGCGCGCCGCTTCCACATGCACGGTGAGCATATCGCAGCCTGCGTCAACAAACGCAGGCACGAACTTCTCCGGATGCTCGACCATAAGGTGCGCCTCAAACGGCAGCTTCGTGACACCGCGCAGCGAGCCGACGATGGCAGGACCGAACGAGATGTTGTCGACGAAATGGCCGTCCATCACGTCGAACGACAGGAAATCAACTCCTGCCTTTTCCAGTTTCTCTATTTCCTCCTCCAGCCGGCCATAGTTTGCGGACAGGAGCGAGGCTCCCACCTTGATAGCTGTCATATGCTCATCTTTCAAGATCGTGCAATTTCTTGATTCGCCTGCGGTGCCGCTCCTCATTACTGAACTTGGTTGCAAGCCATGCGTCGACTATGCTCATGACCGTGTCATGGGGCTGCATGTCGCCCAGCGCAAGGAAGTTCGCGTCGTTGTGCTCCCTGCTCAGGCGCGCCGCTTCCACACTGAACACCTGGCAGGCCCTGATGCCTTTCACCTTGTTCGCTGCCATGCTGGTTCCTGCTCCTGTCTTGCAGACGAAAATGCCCCGCTCACACCTGCCTGACGCCACTGCGCCGGCGACTTTGGCGACGTAATCGGGGTAGTCGCAGCTTTCCATGCTGTGTGCGCCGCAATCCTCGTACGCGATTCCCTTACTGTCCAGGAATTTCTTTATCTTCTCCTTGAGCTCAAGTCCTGCATGGTCGGAACCAATGGCTACCTTCATAAATTTCATACTTATTCATACTTACAAAGCTTAAAAGCGTTCTCAACGAAGGAGACTTTACTCAAACCGCGGGTGGAAGGAATATAGAAAAGGAGTTGTAGAGCTTTAGTCATCTAGTACGAGAACTAACTAAAACTATTTAGGAAAACGCTTTTTTATTTGTTTTACTCTTGGATACTTTTCATAGAATTCTGTAGAAAAATACCAACGTCTTTTTTCATCTGTCTTAGGTATAGACAGTGACAATTCTAGGGAAATATCGTCTGCCAACTTAAGCCATTTATCAGCTTCTTTTTGCACCAAATCATCGAGTTCCTTTTGGTTGTTGTAAGAAAAATCTGGATTCAGAATAACCAATCCATATTCAGCGTACGTATCATGCAATACTATATTTCTGGCTTTTTTCCATTTTCTTACTTTTTCAACTAAATCGGATTTTATCAAAGTTTTTGATTCTAAAATTTGTGCGATAAGTAACCCATCAAAACCGTTGGTTCCACGTAAATAACCTATTTCGTCTATTAGGTCTTGAGACTCGCTACTAGAATAAATGGATTTTAATAGCATTTCCAATTCACTATCAATAAGTGCATCTGCAGAACCAAAAGCTTCTATATAATAACCCTTTTCTGCAGGCACTTTTACAAGTTTATTCCAATCTAATGAAAAGAACGTAGCACCTTTTCCCATGGTTTCTATCCTTCCCTGCATAAAGATGCATATTTTAAAGAGAAAATTAAATACACATCTATTTCAAAGTCTAACCGAAAGGTTAAATCGAAGCACAAGCAAATGTACAAGCATGAAGTTGCGGAAGTCTTTCCACCTGCACGACGAGCGCGCCCGCGTATTCTCCAGGATTGTTGACACGGTAATCCCGTCGTTCACCTACCTCAACTTCAACGGCATTTCCATCTCGCTCTGCGAGAAGGACGCGATAGAGCTGTCGGATGATGCCGCGAAAATCCATGTCAACTACTACAGGAGAGAGATACTCGAGAAGGACGAACGGGCGATCAGCATAGTACTTATCAGCAGCCTCCTCAAGGCCGAGCTCAGGAAGGTCATGCAGGCACCCGCTCCTGTGGAAGACGTCTTTGTCAGCAGGAAAATCGCCAAGACGCACCAGCAGGACCTCTTCTATTACTGGTACCTGTCGCTCCTGTACCACCAGCCAAAAATAGCGACCATGGAAGCATTCATCGGCATCAACATACCATGGCTCAGCTTCTACGGAATTGACGATTATGATGCCGAATTCCTCATGAACATGGTCTCGCGGTTTTCCTATCCAGTTTCCTACGAGGCACAGGCAAAGGAGCTGTTCGTTCTCCTCTCCGGCAGACTTTCCCTGAGGGAGGTTGCCGCCGCTACCAGCGCATACGAACGGGTGGTGTCGTGCAACTCATAAAATACAACTGGATAGACTGGGAGCCTTTCTTCATAGCCCGGGAAGGCGATGCACAGTTCAAGCTGAAGCTGCTCGGGCAGCATTTCAACATAGCGCTCGGCGAGAAGTTCTGCACCGGCTTTGTGCGGGACAGCAGGCACTACCCGTGCCCTGACCAAAGGAAGATAGACTACGGCTCGAACTGCGCTGCCTGCAGGAGCGAGGACTGGTTTTCCCTATGCATGGCATGCACCGGCGACGTGTGCATAAACCCCAAGCGGAGAGAGGACTGCAAAACCGAGCACTACTACATGTATCTTGCCGCCTTTGACGGCGTCCTCAAGGTCGGCATCTCGCATGAAAGCAGGCTCCTCAAGCGGCTTGTCGAACAGGGTGCCGACATGGGCGCAAAAATCGGCTACCTTCAGGACGGCAAGGACGTGCGCGAAGCTGAGCAGCGCGTCAAGGAACTGCTCAAGGTAACGGACAGGATGCGCGGCGACCAGAAGCACTCGCTGCTCTTCGGGAGCCCCAACAAGGCAGCGCCGAGCCTGCGCACGGCGATTGCCGTGCTCAGGGACCAGAACTTCCCGTGGCTCATCAAGCCCGAGATATATGACCTCAGGGATTATTACCGCCTCCATACCGTCGTCAAGCAGCCAACATACCTGCAGATCAAGGAACATGCGGCAATAGCAGGGTCTGTCGTTGCGGCAAAAGGAAACCTCGTCGTGTTCAGGACAGCAGAAGGGTTTCTGACGCTCAATGCCCACGACATGATAGGCAGGAGCATCACGTTCCTCACCAACGGCTTTTAAATACGCAAAGCGTGCAGAACCAATTTAAGAATGTGCCCCCTATGCTAACGGTATGCGCATCCTCAAGGGCATCGAGCAGCTCGCTTTCGGAAGCGACCCGGCAATTTACCTCATCGACAACGAGCTTCTCATCGACACGGGCTCGGGGCTTTTTTTTCAGGAGGCGAAACAGGAGCTTGAGCAGCAGCTTCTTGACGTCAAAACCATCGTGAACACGCACGGCCATTTCAGCCATTGCGGCGCCAACAAGAAATTCCGTGACTGGCTCAAGGCCGAACTAGCATGCCACAAGGACGACAAGGAAGCAATAGAGGGCGGCGGCAGCCTCGCCGTGCCCGGCAGCACGCCGAAAATGGTCACGGTCGACAGGACACTGAAAGAAGGCAGCGTCATCAGGACCATCAACTTCACCTTCGAGGTCGTCCACACGCCGGGACATTCCCCCGGTTCCATCTGCCTCTACGACAAGGCAAAGCATGTGCTTGTTTCAGGCGACACGCTCTTCGAGAACGGCGTCGGAAGGACTGACCTGCCAGGAGGCAGCATGCCCGTGCTGCTTGACTCTCTCAGGAAATTGTCAGGTTACAAGATCGCCTATCTGCTCCCTTCGCACGGGGACGTGAAGATAGGCGGCGTTGAATTCCTCGTCAAGCAGATGATTGCGCACGCCAAAGAGGAAGCGTACATCTGAATAATAGTAAAGAACATTGATTTTGGAACATTTTACAATGTTCTTTCCCTATAGCAGATTGCAGCTAAAAGTTCCATTATTATTACAATCTGCTATAAGACAAATTTTAATACGTAAAGGGCAATTAGTATCGAAGGGTGATGCCCATGAACAGGAAAAAAAAGGATTTCATCTTCTACTGGGAGAAGCCGGACAAGTCCGCGGACAGAGGAAGGCCGTTCGCCTTCCAGGCAGCGCTTCCCGAAGTCCGCGCCGCCAGAAACGTCCCGGTGAACATCAGCGACAAAGTGGCAGAAATCGTGATCAGCGTGGAGATGCCGGGCTTCAAGAGAAGCGAGATCAGCCTCAACGTGACGGAGAACGCCGTTGAGATTGTCGCCTCCAAAAAGGAGGAGAAGATTGACAAAGGAAAGACGTTTTACCACGAGGAGCGGGCTTCAGGAGCGATACGCCGCGTGTTCACGCTTCCGGCAAAGGTGGACCCCGACAAAGCGCAGGCGAAGATCGAGAACGCCGTGCTTGTCATAACGCTGCCCAAGAAGGAAACGAAAGACAAAAAGAAAAAAAGGCTCGAGATTTTGTGACCATAAGCACGTTCAAGAAAGCAGCCCTTGCAGGCGCGCTCGGCACAGGCGCGGTTGCCGGCACGAAACTAGTCATTGACCACTATAGACGGACAACCAGCCGGCAGCCATCCATATATGTGCCGCCCTATCGTATCGAGCCGCTCTATGGCGTTGCAGGCAACCGCCGCGTCATGGAACGGTTGCGCGAGGAGCTCGAAAACGAATGGGGGCCGTTCGGCCCGGCCGACATGAAGGAAATGTACGGCATGGCAGGCAACGCCGGCGACAAAGTGCACGTCATCAGCCTCGACGGAGAACCAGCAGGTATCCTCCAGACAGGCCTCGCGGACGTGCACGGCGATTACGAGCGGCTTGTTGACCTATACCCTTCGTTCAACCACATCACCGGCAACGGCACGTGGAGAACAGCCAGACGCATGCGCGGCGACACTGCATTGCTGCTCCAGGTCACTGCGTTCGGCGAGCGGGGCAGGGGCGTCGGCTCGCTGCTCAGGAACAGCGTGCTCTGGAACATGCCAGACACCGTACGCTACGCGCTCACCACGACGCCGGTTGATGACAATTTTGACCCGTCTCATCTTTCAACGCCAGTCGGCGAATTATATCAACAACTCGTGGTTCAGGGCGAGCAGCCGTTCTCCTATCCGCCTGCGGTGCGATTCCATCTGAACGGCGGCGCGGAACCGGCGGGCTACGCACATGGCTACAAAGAGCCTGGTGCCGGTAGGCCGAATGCAGGCAAAGGACGGCAGCACAACTGCAGTATCGTGTTCATGCGCTATACACGGAACGGTGCGGACTGGAGGAACGTCGAGAGACCGGATACCATGTCTATTGGATCGCAGCCACTCAGCCGCAGGTAATCTGCTTTTCTTTTTCATCTATCCTGAACGGTGTCTTAACGAAGTGTCCGCATACCCAGATGTTGGTGCGCGTATGCTCGGTTATTTCCTCTGCTCGTATGGCGCTGCTACCCTTCGCCAGCGCCATGTAGGGAATAAGCTGGTCGGCAAGGTGCTTATCCACTGGCGCGCCGCTCCGGTGCGATGCCACAAGCGCGTCCACCGCTTCTTTTGCCACGTCCTCGGCGCGCTTTGCCCGTTCGGCGATGGCACCGCTGCCGAGAACCGCATGCTCGTAGAGGGCGCACAAGTCGATGCCGCCTCCCGGAGAGTGCGCATCGACGTATGCAACGTTCACCTCGGGCGTTTCATGGAAAACCTTGTACAAATGCTCGCGGGCGTACCGCTGCATCCTTTCGGCGACCTGCCCTTGCTCGAGCTCTTTGGAGGCAGTGGACGTTCCTTTCAGCGACATGAAGCGCCCTCGTTCCGTCAGCACGACAGGCATCAACTCAGCCTTTCTCATGGTCGCTTCTACCATCCCGCCGCCCTTCGGATAGAATCCATGCCTCAGTAATTTCAATTCGCCTTCGTAGCCGAATCTTGCCAGCGTTGCGAGCGTAACGTTCTGCAGGTAGTCGATGGAGGGCGCCCACTTGTTCATCGTACCGCCCGTTATCTGTATGTCAACCGGCTTTTCGCAATGCATCGCCGGGAGCATAAGAGCCTGAAGGACGAGGGCCGCCGAGCCAGCGGTGCCGATGTTCAGGGAAAGCGAACCGCCTTTGATTTCTCCCGGCATGAATTCGATTTCCGTCGAGCCTATTTCATTGCCTTTCACGTCAGCCCCGCACAGCTTCGCGACCGCATGGACTGCGGCTGCGTGCTGCGCCTGCAGGCCGGGATTTTCCCTTTTTGTGCGGATGCCGGTAATCTTACAGGGCTTGCCGGTGACTGCCGACAAGGCGACCGCCGAACGAATTATGGAGCCGCCGCCCTCCCCATGGGAGCCGTCTATTTCCACAGATTCCGGCATACGAAGTGCATTCACTTTTAAACATTTAAGTAAAGAAGACCGCAATGAAATTCCTCGTTTTCCAGCACGTGCCGCACGAGCATCCGGGGCTTCTCCAAGAGCTTGCTGATGCCGAAAGAATCGAATTTGATAGAGTCGAGTTGTGGAAGCCTCACCCTATTCCTTCGCTCTCTGGTTACGGAGCACTCATCGTCATGGGAGGGCCGATGAGCGTCTATGATGCTGATGAGGTTTATACGAGCAAGATGGATGAAATAAAGGCTATACAATCAGCACTTAAAAACAAGGTCCCTGTTTTGGGCATATGCCTTGGCAGCCAATTGCTTGCGCATGCGTTAGGAGCATCTGTACATCCTAACGTTATAGACGGCAGAAGGACAAAAGAGATAGGATATCACGATGTTACTCTCACAGAAGAAGGAAAGAACAGTAAGCTGTTCAGTGGATTTGCGTCGCCTATAACCGTGTTCCAGTGGCACGGCGACGCATTCGACCTTCCTGAAGGCGCAGCATTGCTCGCGACATCGCCGTTGTGCAGGAACCAGGCGTTCGCTTGCGGCACTGCGTACGGGCTTTTGTTTCATTTTGAATTTGCACCAGACATGGTAAAAAGGCAGATTGCACTGGATAAGGAATGGATCCACCAAGACCACGAGCTGGATGAAGAACGGCTTTTGGAAGATGCACAACACAATGCGGATTTAATGAAGAAGCACTGCAGAACATTCTTCCATAATTTTCTTTCCATAATCACGATGCACTAGCGCTGCTTCGCTATATTTATAGCAGATTGTTGTTAAAAGTTCCATTATTACAATCTGCTATAACAGAGTTTTTACATTTCTTTCTCAGGGACATGGATGCCTTTGCCTATTTAATTTCACCATGTATAGTACTATCAACCATGCCGGACAAACATTTTTCCCTCCTCATTACCGGTATGAGCGGGTCGGGAAAAACAGCAACTGCCCTGTCGCTCGTCAACGAGCTGTGTGCTGACGGCATTCCAACCACATACATCAGCTTCGACCGGCTCAGGAAAGAACTTGTCCCGGCCGGCGTTGACGCGTTCTCGGCAGACCGTGCTGTCAAAGAAATGATTTACCGCAGGGCGATAGACTCCTTCAACGAGCTCACGTCCCGTACAAACGCTGTCATAGACTCCGGCATCAGCGTTGAAAAAAACAGGCGGTGGATCAGAGACGAAACGGGCACCAAAATAATACATGTGCATGCACCCTTGCCTGTCTGCGTGGTGCGGGAAACGCGCAGGTCACTGCGGGAGAAAGGCGACAGAGCCAGATTTTTATACCTCAGGGCATACGCCAGCCTTCTCATGCCACGCCGCTATCCGCAACCGGGCGTCACGTATCCGTTTGAATACCCCTCCTGCGCTGACCTGCACGTCGACAGCTTCCGCTACAATCCAGAGGAGCGGGCGCATCGCATCCGTTACTGGATGCATGAAAACAACATGGCACCTGTCCGGTACTTCAGCATTGCCGGTACCGAAACCCGCTTAAAAGTTCCGGCATAGTAGTATAGTGATATCAATGGGCGATTCACTTTGTCTTGCCAAAGTCAGCGCGAAGAATAGTCCTCATTCTTTCTAAGCCGATGTCCCAGAAAGCAATAGCCAAGGAAACGAAGCTGCCCGAAAGGACGGTCAGATTTGCATTATCAATCCTCAAGTCACACCATGTTATTCAGGAGTCAAAATCTTTTTCCGACATGAGGGAGACGAGATATTCCCTCAGTTTTCCCTGTTTCTCATTCAGCAAAAAAGAGGTGAACGCATGCTCGATACCATACCTCTGGACAAGTGGAGATTCCGCATCCAATGGGAAGGGTACGGCATGTCACCGCTGGTTCGCACGTACGAATCATTGCCACCTCCTGTCAGGAAATATGCAGACCGCATGCTCGTCGATATCATGGAGCCCGATCAGGCACCCAGTTACCGGTTTGTGGAACATACCTGCGCCGCAAGCTATGTAGGGGTTCTGCACGCGTTTTTCATCTGAATGGCTATCCAGCTTTATGGCACTCATCTTCGACATCGCCGCATGCAATGTTGTTTTTCTTTTTCGAAAGCCACGTGGGGAATGGATTCACCGGGACAATGAAGTTGTTGAAGGGGAAATACCAAGACAGTCGGCGAAAAACGAAAAATAATGGACAGGCATTGCCGGCGGCTTCTCGACAATTTTATAAAGATTACGGAGAGATGATCACTATGCTTTCAGCACAAGAAGCAGTACAGCTATGGAAAGACCACCGGTGGGGGTTGGTTGGGCAGTTTAATGTATGCACGAAGTTCGTTTCAGGTTACTGCTTAGAACAAATCAGAGAACGTATAGACCGCATCTTCCCTGATGATGATGCCAGATATCTAGGTCGCGGTAAAGAAGCCGTTGCACACCCGCACTATCGGCAGTTGGTGGACGAGCTGAGGCGACTAGGAGAGGACAACGCGACAGCCCTTGCTGTTGCCGGTTTCGCATACGAGAGAGAAAATAACCGCGCTAAATCCTGATAGTATCCCCATTCCTCGGCGCAATCGCCTGTATGCCCGGGAATTCCTGCTCGATATCTTTCGCGAAGTCGTCGCACCGCTCGCCGTGAACAGAAATAACGGTTGCCGGATTCGTCTTCCGTATGATGTGGAAGAGACCACGGCGGTCGGTATGCGCGCTCAGCTCGAACTTGTCCAGTTCGCAGTGCACGTGGAACTTCTCTTCCGCGTTCTTGAAGATATTCGTTTCGATAAGGTTGCGTCCCGGAGACTCTTCAACGAGAAAGCCCGTGAACAAAACTTTGCTCTCCGTCCGGTGCTTTATCTCCCTGAGGTAATGTATCGCCGGCCCGCCGCCGAGCATGCCGGCTGTCGCAAGGATTATTGAGTGGCGCTTGAGCGCCTTGAGCCTGTCCTCCCGCGTGTGAATCCAGTTTATCTTCCGGAGCACGGCTTTGAGGCGCCTGCTGTCCTTCGTCCGCGCCCCGTACGAGGCGATGATATCGCTTGCCTGCTTTGCCATGCCGTCGAGCGCTATTTTGTGGGCGTATTTCTCGAGAATAAGGAGCACTTCCTGAGCGCGCCCGATGGAGAACACCGGAAAGAGCGCAATTTCCTCCCGCGCGAGCGCCTCCTCGACATGCTCGACGAGGCGCTCTTCCTCCTTTATACGCGGCGAATGATTTTTGTATGAATACGTCGTCTCGGTGACGAGCACGTCGGCGCGCTTCGGCAGCGTGCAGCCGCTGAGCAAATGGCTTTCTGCGGTCTGGATGTCACCTGTGTAGAAAACGGATTTCTCATTTTTTAGAAGCACGCCGGCAGAGCCCGGAATGTGGCCTGCATCGTACAGCTTTCCGCTGAAGGCCCCCGCTCTGAACTGCTCGCCGTAATCAACCAGCTTTGCATTCTTCACCATGCGCTTTATTTCAGCGACTCCGAACGGCGTATTGTAGCCCTGTTTCTTTCCCACTTTCAGCGCATCCTCGACGAGGAGCTTCGTGAGGTCAAGCGTCACATCCGTCATGAAAGCCGGTATCGTCCCGTGCCTGTACAGGAGCGGCATGCCGCCGCAATGGTCGAGGTGCGCGTGGCTCAATACCACCGCGTCGGGCTTCGCGGGCAGCGGGTACTGCGGCGGTTCGGGGTTTATCTTCACGCCATAGTCGAGCATCACTGACGATTTGCTGTCAGAAACAAGGTACGCAGCCCTGCCGATTTCATTGCCGTTGCCGCAGAGCTCAATGTGCATGCAGATATTTCACAATCCCACTATTTAAGGTCAAAGGCTTGTAATTTCCTGCATCAGCTTTTTCTTCTCTTTCCCGAAGGCAGCAGAGAACTTCCTGCCCTTTCCGTTCAGTGCAGCCCCTTTCGTTGACGGTTCGAGAAGGCCGTTCTG
This sequence comes from Candidatus Aenigmatarchaeota archaeon, assembly GCA_016193585.1. Classification (GTDB taxonomy): domain Archaea; phylum Aenigmatarchaeota; class Aenigmatarchaeia; order GW2011-AR5; family GW2011-AR5; genus JACPRW01. The sequence goes on along the minus strand of JACPRW010000003.1, from coordinate 42,918 downwards.
CTGGAGTATGCGGAGCGAATAGCGGACCCGGTGCGGCGGCAATCCGGTAAACTGGGAGAGGCGCACGATGCCCATCGGATGCTTTTCCAGTATCCTGACGATCGCTGCATGACGCTTCAGCAGCTTCAGTTCCCTCAATAACGAAGCGGTCAATGCCATGCTACTGTGTAGCATACTAACATATTTAAAGATTCACGCGAAGTGGGAAGGAAGTGGGTTGACATGATATACGCACCAATTATTGAGTTACAGGAACTAAGTTATGTGCCTCGTTGCTGGAAACCTGCAAGAAGGGAGTACATAGGTCTCGATCCAAACCAGAACTCACGAGCGACCGGCGCCAGTTTCGCCGGGAGTATGGCTGGGGAAGTGGCTGCCGAGCGGGGCTATGAAGCCGGGGCAAGATTTGCATACCTTCTTACAGAAGGACTTTCCTCTTTACCATACTCTGATGCCGTAGTCGGAGTCTGGGTAGACCTCTACTTGGTCTAAACAGGTTCACCTGCCCAATGCATTTATAAACCTCGTTATGGTAATCTAGAAACGTGATGGCGATGCGCAGCCAATATGCACCTGCAACGGGAGCGGGAAGCTCGGACTGCTCCTGCGGCGCGCGCTCAACAAAAACCAGATATTGATTCTCGAAGCAATCGCTTCAAGCAAAGGAGAAAGCGTCACGCACGTTCTTTTCAGACTGCGCAGAGAAAGAAACATACCCCTATCCACGTTAAAACTCAATGCGCGTATTCTCAGAAATTTAGGTCTCATCGATTTCGGCAATAATTCCCATTTCCAGTTAGCGAAATTGACAGATACCGGCAGCAGCATCATTTCTCTCATTTCTCAGCGTAGCCTAACGGCAAAGGCGCTCGTCTGTAAAACGAGGGATCCAGGTTCAATTCCTGGCGCTGAGACCCGAAAAGGAGGTGTTTCGGAATGAACGGTGGACGCCTTTATCTACAGGATAGCGACGCTTGGACCCGGAGGCAGCGACTCCGAACGGGCGGCAATGTACTTCGGCGACCGCTTATGGAGGCATGAAGGAAGTCCGGTACGGCACCGTGAGGCATTCCATGGTCCCTACAGCGGCCCCGTGAAAATCGTGCTGCGCGATTCATTCGAGGAATCGCTGCAGGAGGTCCGTGAAGGCGGGGCTGATTTCGGCGTAGTTCCTGCGGCATATAACAATCTGTTCAGGCTTCATTGCCAGTACCGCGACCTCGACATATGGCAGGCGTTCCCGCTTCCGACGAAGGAAATGGTCCTCGCACAAAGGCCCGGAACGAAGGCTGTCCGGAAAGTTGCGCTGCATCCGACGACAGAGCCGCTCGCGCCGCCAGGTACCGAGTTGCTCTACATCCCCAGCAAGCCGCGCTGCGTAGAGGCAGTGATTCACGGCGAGGCAGACGCAGCCATAGGTTCGCGGGATGTCGCCGAGCAGCACGGACTGGAAGTCGTGGAAAATTTCGGTTCAATCCCCATGACGTGGGAAGTATTCAGGAGGAGGCGATAACATGGAAATAGGCATCATCGGATTCGGGCAGATGGGGCAGTTCTTGGCACGGCACCTTAAAGCTGCGCACCATGTTGCTGCAGCTGACAGAACTGACAGAAGCGTTCAGGCGAAAGAAGAAGGAATCGACTTTGTCTCCCTGCACGAGGCAGCATCGAAAGACATAGTGTTGCTCGCGGTGCCTACATCAGAGCTGCGTACGGTTCTTGCAGCGATACAACCGGCACTGGGGAAAGATGCTATTGTCATAGACGTTTGTTCGGTAAAAGTTCTGCCGTGCAGTCTCATGAAGGAGATGCTTCCCCACAACGACGTCATCGGCACGCATCCGCTCTTCGGGCCGCAGAGCGGCAGAAACGGGATATTGGGGCTGAAAATTGTCGTATGTCCGGCGAGGGCAAGCAACGAGTCTGTAGAAAAAGTAAAGGCGATTTTCATCACGCTAGGGCTGCAGATTCTGGAGGCGACGCCCGAGGAGCACGACAAGGCGATGGCGACAGCACATGCGCTGATGCATTTCATGGCAAAAGGCATGATGCATACGGGCTTGCAGGACAATCAGATAAAAATCTCGGCACTCGACAAAGCGCTCGAACTGATGGACATTTTCAGGGACGATTCAGAGCAGCTCTTCAGGGACGTCCAGAATTTCAACCCGTACGCGAAGGACATGAGGAACCGGTTTATTAAAGAGCTCCAGGAAATAGACAGCACACTGCAGTGATTATATGGATGTAGAAACGATCAGAAATTACATCAGAGAGCACACGATACACGCAGAAATCATCGAGCATGCAGCAAGCGGCCTGAAGAGCAGTGACGCTTCGAAAGCATTGGGAATTGACACAGCACACATTATCAAGACATTGCTCTTTATCGGCAAAAATACGCGAGCTGTTGTTGTTTGCCTCGGCAGCAGCATGGTGAACATAAAGAAACTGGAGCAGTTAGGCGTGAAAAAGCCGCGCCTGGCAACGGCTGAAGAGCTTAAAGAAATTCTCGGCACCGCTCCCGGCGGCACGCCGCCAATAGCACTGCCTGCTGACATACCGAAATTTATAGACAAGAAGGTCATGGAACAACAGTTCGTCGTGGGCTCGGCCGGCTCTGAGTTTGCAGGGCTGAAAATCGACCCAAAAGATATCTTAAAAGTCTCGGATTACAAAATAGTAGACATAGCAGCGTGATACCATGGACATCGAAACAAGACTACAGATGATAAAAAGCGTCGGCGAGGAAATCATAACCGAGCAGGAATTACGGGAGCTTCTGGAAACGAAGACACATCCCGTGGCGTACGACGGCTTTGAGCCCAGCGGATACTGATTAACCTTGGTTATTCAGACGCAATAGCTCATTTGCCGTTCGGCGTTTTCCGTCCTTTGCTCCTGAACGACCTCACCAAGGCAGGCGTACACTTTAAACTCTATATCGCCGACTGGTTCGGGTGGCTCAACAACAAGATGGGCGGCGACCTTGAGAAGATACGGAAGGTCGGCGAGTACTTCATCGAGGTGTGGAAGGCTGGGGGCGCCGACCAGAAGCACGTCGAGTTTGTGTGGGCTTCTGACGTGATGAGTGACCGCGAGTACTGGAAGAAGGTAATTCTCATTTCCAAGAACACGACGGTCAACCGCGCCAACCGCATGCTCACCATCATGGGGCGCACCGAGGGCGAGATGCAGGAAGTGGCGCAGTATTTTTATCCCATGATGCAGACTGCTGACATCTTTGCTCTGGAGGCGGACATATGCCAGCTTGGCTTAGACCAGCGGCGCGCGAACATGCTCGCGCGCGAGGTGGGGCCGAAGCTCGGCTGGTGGAAGCCCGTTGTCGTTTCGCACCACATGCTCATGGGACTGGAGGGCATCAAGAAGCCTGAGGGATTCGAGGAGAACAAGCAGATGGACGTGGAAATTTCCTCAAAGATGAGCAAGAGCAAGCCGCACACCGCGATCTTCGTGCACGACAGCAAGGAAGAAATAAAGAAGAAGGTGCTTGCCGCGTTCTGCCCGGAAAAAAACCCCGAAAATCCGGTTCTCGAGTACTGCAAGCATCTTATCTTCAGGAAGTTCGGCCGCATGAAGGTGGAGCGGCCGGCACGGTTCGGCGGCGAGATTGAGTTCTTTACCTTCGACGAACTGGAAACCGCGTACAAAAAGGGCGAGGTGCACCCACTCGACCTCAAGAATGCAGTAGCCAAGAATCTCGATTTGATGATTCAGCCGGTACGGGAACACTTCGAGAAGGGGAAAGCGAAAGACCTGTACGACTTCGTCAGGAAGCAGTCGGTGACGAGATAGGTGCCACAGCATCAGTCGAACGCGTGAACATATGCCCTGTCTATCCGCCCTTTGATAATGGCGACGCCATCCCTCTTGAGCAGCTTTATTTTTACCTTTATTCCGCCCTCTCCCGAATAGCCGCCGATGCTCCCGTCACTCCGGATAACCTTGTAGCACGGGCATTCCACAGGATTTTTGTTGCTTCTCATCACCGTGCCGATTGCCCGCGGCGAGGTGCCGCATGCGTCGGCAAGCGCCTTGTAGGTCGTGACCTTCCCCTTCGGGATTCTTTTCAGAAGCAGAAGAGCCTTGTGCATTTATGCCACGCTCGTTGGACTTTCCTTGGAGGTATAGAAGGCAAAGAACGTCAATGTCCTATCGACTTCGGGCATGTTCCAGAGCTTCTCGACAACCCACTTGCCGACTTCTCTTTCATTAGCTCCCCTGACCTTTGCTATGGCGTCGTATTCACCGGTGACTATGAAAACTTCCTCCACTTCAGGCAGCTTGGCGAGTTCCTGGCCTATGTGCTCTGGTCTAATCTTGCCGCTTCCCTGTGGCCGCCTCTTCACCAGAACGATGGCAATTGTGGGCCTCCCCAATTTTTCCTGGTCAACTACTATGGAAAAATTCTTTATGACACCCTTTCCAACAAGCCTCTTTATTCTCTGGTACACGGTCGTTGATGGCATCTTCAGCTTCCTCCCCATATCCCTCGTGGACTGCCTCGAGTCCTTGAGCAATTCTTCCAAAATTAGCCTGTCCTTTTTATCAATTTTGTACATAATTACCTTTATTTATTGAACAATTGTATATTTAAGGGTAAAATTATCGATAATTTAAGAAAAAAATTCAATTTTCATTAATTTCTAATACATTCTATGTTTTAATTATACGGATTCCTATGAAACACATTGCCGGTCTCGTATGTTTCGATATGGACGGGACACTTATCGACTGCGAGCCTCTGGTGGAAATGGCAAAAGAAAAGGGCGTGTTTGAAGAGGTCAAAGCCATAACAGAGAAAGCCATGAATGGCGAGATGGACTTCAGCGTAGCCGTGGAAAAACGGGTGGAAATGCTCAAGGGCCTCCCTTGCCGGAGGCTTGAGGCGCTCGCAGAAGAAATGCCTATTATGCCAGGAGCACGTGAACTTGTATCTTTCCTGAAGGAAAAAGGGTTTGTTACAGGAATACTTACAGGCGGTTTTGGCATTGTTGCAAAAAAGGTTTCGGAGAAACTAGGGGGTGATTTCTACATAGCCAACGACGTAGAAATAAAAAGCGGGATGCTCACGGGAAAAATTGCCTTGCGGATTACTGACAACAAAGGAGAAATAATAGAATGCCTGAAGAAAACGTACAACCCGCCGATTACGATAGCCGTGGGCGACGGCTTCACCGACATCCCCATGCTCAAGGCGGCTGATATTGGCATTGCATTCATGCCAAAACCTGCAGTTAAAGAAACTATACTTGTGGTCATCGAAGAAAAAAACCTCATGAAAGTAGCAGACATAATCAAGAAGAGGAACTACACGATAATCGTTGACAGCAGCGTTCACGAATCTGCAGGCAGGCTTCTGAGGATGCTTGGAGAAGTTGAGGTAACCGACACAGGGAACATGAGCGAGCGTCAAATGAAAGAAGCGGAAATTCTTGTCATAAGGACAGCAACAAAAGTAGACAAGAAGTTCATGGACAAGGCTGAAAATCTACGAATACTAGCTTCGGCAACGACAGGGCTTAACCATATAGACGCGGCATATGCACAGGAGAAAGGAATAGAAGTTGTCAGTGCACAAGGCGAAAACGCTGACAGCGTTGCAGATTACGTATTCAGAATGATATTTCATGCAACCGATGACGTACTCTACACAAGCGCACTTCTCAAGAACGGCAAGAACTTCAGCGAAATAAAGAAAAGCAACGAGAGGCATGAACTCTGCTCGAAGAGCCTTGGAATAATCGGTTACGGAAGAATAGGCAAAAAAGTGGCCGAAAGGGCTGCAGCGTTCGGCATGGAGGTGAAAGCCCACGACCCTTATGCGCCTGAAGCCAGGAACACGCTTGAGGAAGCACTGGGGTGCGATATCGTTACCCTCCATGTTAATTTGACGGGAGAAACAAGAGATATGATAGACGCTTGTGCAATCTCAAAGATGCAAAGAAACTCAGTTCTGATAAACACGTCGCGCGGTGAGGTTGTTGATGAAAGAAGCCTTGCGCAAGCCCTGAAGGAAAGAAGAATACGGATGGCAATCCTTGACGTGTTCCAGAACGACGGCAAATACAGCGTGCTATACGAACTCGAAAACACCATAGTCACGCCGCATATAGCAGGCAATACAGCCGAGGCAACGGAGAGGGCCGCAAAAAGAATATTCAAAGAGATTTTGGGGAAAATCCTAAAAATGGAGGGAACCGCATGAAGCTCTTCATACCGGGCCCTGTTGCTGTAAGCGAGGAAATAATGGAAGAGATGGGAAGGCCGATGATAGGTCACCGGAGCAAGGAATTCCAGGAGCTTTTCAGAAACATAGTCAATGACCTGAAATACATCCTGAACACGGAAAACGACGTTTTCATACTTACGTCGTCTGCCACCGGCGGCATGGAAGCTGCAGTAAAAAACACCGTCAACAGGAAAGTACTCTGCCTTTCAAACGGCGAATTCGGAAGGCGGTGGGCAGAGATAGCGCGGCTCAGCGGAAAAGAGGTAACCGAGCTGGATTTCGGGGATGGAAAGCCATTTGACACCAGTCTAGTGAAAGAAGAGCTTGGAAAAGGTTACGAAGCCCTGACCGTCGTCATCAACGAGACATCGACCGGAATAGAGAACAACATAGAAGAAATAAAGGAGCTCTTGCACGAGCATCCTCAAACCCTTCTTCTGGCAGACGGGGTCACCGCAGTTTTCGGCACACGTGTAGCGCCAGAGGGCATACATGTCCTGTTGTTCGGGACACAAAAAGCCCTGGCACTCCCTCCAGGACTGTGCGTCATCATAGCCGACAAGGCTGCGATGGAGAGAGTCCTGCAGGTCAAAAACCGCGGCTATTATTTTGACTTTATGGAGAACAAAAGAAGCGCTGAAAAAGGCTTCACGCTGACCACGCCAAACATCCCCCTCATGTACGGCCTCAGGGCACAGCTCAGGAACATAAAGCATACCGGAATTGAAGCATGGATACGCAGGCACGAAAGAAATGCCATGATAACCAGAGAATTTCTTGAAGAACGGGGATTTGAAATGTTCATTGACCAGAACAACATGTCAAAAACGGTGACCGTGGTCGTAAACAATATGGGCTTAGACACGTCTGAAATGATAACGGTGCTCAAGAATCAAGGATTTGAAATAGCCAACGGCTACGGCAAGCTTGCAGGAAAGACGTTCAGGATAGGTCATATGGGAGTTAGCGAACGCGACACCAAAGTCCTGCTGGAAAGAATAGATGCCTATCTCGCAGACCGCACGTGCTTTTTAAAAGCAACAGCCAATTGATTTGGTGCATTCAAAAATCCTATGCCTCGTTTTGCTCACTGCTGTTGCAGGGTGCACGGGAAGTGCTCTGCAGGTCAATCAAGGTGATACGGTCACCGTGCATTATACCGGCACGCTTGAAAACGGCACGGTTTTCGACAGCTCAGAAGGCAGGACACCGCTCGAGTTCGAGGCAGGCGCCGGCAAGATGATAGCAGGGTTCGACAAGGCGGTCATCGGCATGAAACTGAACGAAGAAAAAACGGTCACCCTCACGCCCGAAGAGGCGTACGGTTCCTACGATCCGCGGAACATCGTCACTGTGCCGCTCGGCAACGCTCCTCAGGGCGTGAAGGCAGGCGACACGCTTGTTGCAGGAGGGCAGCTTGTGAAGGTTATCGAGGTCAGGAACGACACGGTCATCCTCGACGCCAACCATCCGCTTGCAGGTAAAACGCTCGTCTTTACGATTAAAGTAGTGCGGATAGAAAAATCTACCACGGGCCAGCCTGCGCCATAGGCATACAAATGTATCGGCGAATAACAAGGCGGCGATGACCCGGCGGAGCTTGCATCAATGGCAAGAAGTGAATGCTATGCATATACCGGTTTTCGTAACAACCAACAGAAGGCCTGAGTTCAAGCATGGGCTCTTCGCAGCAGACTACGAAGGCACCCTGCTCGCCGGGGAGTTCATGGAAGCGCTCGGAAATGCATTAGCCGGCGTTTATACAGAACTCGACGGAAGCAGGGTAAGCATGAAAGCGTATATGGAGGCGATAACGCAGCGGGGCATGAGGGGCGAACTGCCGTTTGATGCATCGCTGCGCCTGCGCCTTGAAGAAATAACCAAATACATGAATCTCGAGGAGATGAAAGCTGTCGTTGCAGGCATCCCGCTCAGAACAGGCGCACGCGAGGCACTGATGGAGCTGGAAAAGTATCATGATATTATTGTTGTCAGCGGAGGCATCTATCCTTTGGTGGAGCACAGCCTCTCGACCCATGGGATTGGCGTAGATTACGTTGCTGCTTCTGGAATAAAATGCAACGGGAGGCTACAGGACGTGTACCCCCTCACTGATAAATCACTCCCTCTCAAGCAGCTCATGCAGCAACACCCCTATGGTTGGCTTGTTGCCATGGGCGATGGCGCAAACGACCGGCAGATGAAAGGAGTTGCCAACAGATTTATATGGGTGTGCCCGAAAGACGGGCTTGCAGAAGACCGGGATATCGTCATAGGAGGTGACCTCAGTGTTGTGCCCCAGCTCCTCAGGGAGCTGTACGGTTTAAAATAATACCTGTACAATAATGAGCTATGCTCGACATCAAGCTCATCAGGGAACAACAGAAACTCGTCGAACAGAACCTCAAAAAGCGCGGCGATACCGGTAAACTGAAGCTGCTCCATGACGTCATCTCGGCTGACAAGAAGCGCCGCGAGGCCATCCAACAGGCCGAGAAGCTCAAGCACCAGCGCAATATCCTGACACGGGAAATCGCTTCTCTGAAGTCTAAAGGCAAGACTGCAGCTTCGAAGCTTAGGGAAGTGAAGTCGATACCCGACAAGATAAAAAAGCTCGATGTGCAGCTTGCGCTGCTCGACGAGCGCTGCAGGCTCGGGCTCATGTCCCTGCCCAACATGCTCCACGAAAGCGTGCCGGTGGGCACGGACGAAAGCGGCAATGTGGAAACAAGGAAATACGGAAAGAAGCCAGAATTTGATTTTGGTCCGAGGAGCCACCTTGACATACTGAAGCAACTCGGCATGATAGATTTCGAGCGGGCAGCGAAGACGAGCGGCGCAGGATTCTACTACCTCAAGGGCGACGCGGTCATTCTCGACATGGCGCTGCAGCGGTTCGCCATTGATTTTCTCACGAAACAGCGCGGCTTCACCATCGTCGAACCACCGCTTATGATAAACCGCACAGCGTACGAGGGCGTGATTGACGCGGCAGACTTCGAAATGGTCACCTACAAAGTGGAGAATGAAGACCTCTACCTCATCGCCACTGCAGAGCATCCCCTTGGCGCACAGTTCATGGGCGAAACGTTCAGCGCTGCCCAACTGCCGTTAAAGCTCGCAGGCATCTCGCCCTGCTTCAGGAAAGAGGTCGGCAGCCACGGGAAATATACCAAGGGGCTGTTCCGGGTGCACCATTTCAACAAGATAGAACAGTTCGTCTTCTGCAAGCCGGAAGCGTCATGGCAATTGTTCGAGGAGTTGCAGCAGAACGCCGAGGCGCTGTACCAGCAGCTCGGGCTGCATTACCGCGTGGTCAGCATATGCACCGGCGACATCGGCAACATTGCGGCGAAGAAGTATGACATCGAGGTGTGGATGGCTGATGATACGTTCCGCGAATCAGGCTCGTGCTCGAACTGCACTGATTATCAGGCGCGCAGGCTCGGCATAAAGTACCGCGAAAAGGAGGGCTCACCGCCCATCGGGTTCGTGCACACGCTCAACAACACGGCACTTGCGACGAGCAGGGCGATGATTGCCGTCATCGAACAGTTCCAGCAGGAAGACGGCACTGTGGCGATACCGAAGGCGCTGCAGCCGTATACAGGTTTCCCAATACTCGGTGCATGACCATGCCGCGACGACTTCTCGGTTTTATCAGCTCGTTCCCCACAGCGACGTTCCTCTATGCGGCGCTGGTGCTTCTCGGCAAGATTGATTTCGAGTTGCTATGGCTGCTGCTCGCGATTGCCATCGACATTATTGACGACTTCTTGGGGCAGATTCTCCAGAGCTGAAGCAGACTGTTTCACGAACGTTTCACTACGCCATTTAGTTGGCGAAACGGTCTACATATAATAAAAGTGAATCTTTGCCCAAAGGTCGTGAGCAATGCTCACCAAAAGGGTTTGCCAGCGGACGTTACGTGGGCACGCTTTGCGTCGTCCATGAAGCTTCCTAACGGCCAAGGAACCTGACGAGTGCTTTTTGGGCAAATTTCATGGTCATTGGGGTGTGTCATGGATGAACAGGAAAACAGGCATCATTGGCATTGCGCTGTCGCTGGTCATGGCGTTTGCGCCGCTGACGTACGCACAGGAGGAGCCCAGGTTTTATTTGATGCGGTTCAACGAAATGTTTGAGGACACAGTATTCAAGGTGCAACTAATTTTCGTTACCGATGAACATGCAAGGGCAGAACTTCTCAAGAATTATTATGACAAGGTCAAGGAAAGGGAGGATTTCTGGCTCAAGGTGAACCAGGAGAAAAACGCTCCTCCAGGGGAGCTTAAGCAATTCAAATCGTATGGTGAACTGCAGCGGTTTCTCAAGGACAGGACAAACTATTACTATGACAAAGTCGACGCAAACACTCAGAGGCTCGGCATAGCGACGCAAACTGCCATGGAAGCCGCGTCTGCCGAGGGTGGTGGTCAGGAGTTCTCACTGACCAATGTCCAGGTAGCAGGCGTCGACGAGCCTGACATCGCGAAGACGGACGGGACGTATATCTATACTGTTACCGGGGGTAAGGTGTACATCTCGAAGGCGTACCCGCCTGAAGACGCGTCCATTCTCTCCGAACTATTGCCTGCAGAAAATGAATACATCCGCGACATATTCGTCAATAACGACAAACTCGTTGTGTTCTCACAGTCCTTCGGCTATAGGATATACGACAAAACGGTGCTGCAACCTGCCGAAGGACGGGCCTCTGACAGCAGGATCGCTGCAAGCCCTACAATAGTTGACTACGGCACTCCGCAGTCGTACATCAAGGTCTATGACATACATGACAGGGAAAACCCGACGCTTGCGCGGGAAATTACGGCAAGCGGCGATTACTTCGACGCGCGCATGATTGGCGATTACGTGTATGCTGTCGTCAACATGCCACTGTACCCGTATACGTCTCCGTCATCTGTGCCACTGCCGGTTGTGGACGGCGAGGAGACACCAGCCAACGCGATTTATTACTTCGACATCCCGGATTACAGCTACAACTACGTAACGGTGCTCTCGCTGAACACCCAGAACGACGCAGAGCAGCATAACAGCAAGACGTTCCTTACCGGCTACTCGCAGGATATGTACGTTTCAGCCGGCAACATGTACGTGACGTACGCGAACATGATGGAGCAGCAGGAGAAGACACTCGTGCATAAGATAGCACTCAGCAACGGCGCCATCGAATACAGGAATTACGGGACGGTGCCGGGCACCGTCCTCAACCAATTTTCCATGGACGAGCACAACGTCTATTTCCGCATCGCGACCACGACCAACAGCTTCAGCGAGCCTTCGAACAACGTGTACGTGCTCGATTCGAGCATGAAGCTCGTGGGCAAACTCGAAAACATGGCTCCCGGCGAGCGCATATTTTCGGTGCGCTTCCTCGGCGACAGGGCGTATCTCGTCACGTTCGTGCGCATAGACCCGCTCTTTGTCATCGACCTCAATGACCCTGCACGACCCGCGCTACTTGGCGAACTGAAGGTTCCGGGAGTTTCTGATTACCTTCATCCGTACGATGAAAACCATCTCATCGGCGTCGGCAGGGCAACAGAAGAGCATGACGGCTTTGTCACGTTCTCGGGCCTGAAGCTGTCGCTCTTCGATGTCAGCGACGTCAGCAACCCCAAGGAACTCTCGAGCTACGAGGTGAAAGACGGATACTCAGAGGCAATCAACGACCACAAGGCGTTTCTCTTCAGCAGGGAGAAGAACCTCCTTGTCCTGCCCGTGTCTGTGTACAGCGCAGAAAGCTTCTGGCAGGGAGCGTACGCCTTCGGTCTGAGCCTTGACAACGGCTTCGACCTCAAGGGGAAGATAACGCATGCCGACGACAGCGCGGATTACTGGATGCAGCCATCCATACGAAGGTCGCTCTACATAGACAACGTACTCTACACAGTGTCCGACCGCATGATACAGATGCACAACCTCGGCACCATGGAGAAGCTGAACGCGGTGGCATTTCTGCAGCCCGAACCGCTTCCGGAGCCAATCACCGTGCCCGCGCCGCTCCCATCAGAACCGATTGAAGGCGGCGTCGAAAAGCCCACCCAGCCTCCTGCCGCGCCGCGCCCTCCTGAAAACACCTTCTGCATACAGGTAATCCAGCCTGCGCGAAATCCGGAAACCGGCGAATGCAAGGAATTCCCGACGCCGTGCGACGTTCCGGAGGACTGGGAACCGGTTGACAGCTGCAACGGGCCTGCAATGTGAGGAGAAGTGACAAGGCTGCAGGATTGAGCTACACGCCAACGTAGCTGCTTTTTTCTTTCCCTTTCCAGACATTTAAATAATTCTCTTATATTATGTACATTGCTTGCAAATATCCCCACCATTTTTGCCTAGGTGAACGAATGCAATCATGGGTGCTTGTGTGAATATAAAAATAACTGATTTGTCACCAGACAGGTTTTTTGTTAGAGTCAGTGAGGATTTCGAAGAAAAGCTGGACAAAGCTGTTATCCGAAACTATTCTTCGTATAGGAAGCTTGCAAATCATCTTGCGGCATGGTCTGGTTCTTTATACGCATGGAGGAGAAAAAGGACCTATCCGCTTTCTATACTAACTGAAATTTGTAGGTTATGTGATATAAATCTAGAAGAAATGCAGTCGGAAGTTATCGAACTAAAGAGCCATGTTTACGGAAAAGGAAATACGGGAAATGTGAAAAGCAAGTCGATATACCCAAGATTTCCTATTAAACTAACTCCAGAACTTTCTTCTATCATAGCTCATTTGTTTTGTGACGGTTCCCTGAGCATTGAGAAGCGTGGATATTTCCATCTCCATTACTACAACACTGATAGAAATTTGTTAGACGAATTCAAAAAGAACGCAAGGAAAACATTCGGAAACTTAGCTATTTATGAATCAAAAAACAAAGGTGTTGGATTTGTAGCATTGCCAACACCTGTAGGCATTATTCTTTCGATAGCTGTAAAAGACTTTAACAGCAGAACGTGCGAAATTCCAGAATTTATAAGGAACAGTGAAGATTTGGATGTAAAGAAAGCTTTCATTAGAGCTTTTGCTGACGATGAAGGCTCGGTTTTATTCAATCCTCCAGTAAGGCAAATCGAACTTTCATGCAGCAATAGAAATCTACTATCCGGCCTTAAGGAAATGATAAATGAGCTAGAAATAAGAAGCGATGAAATCAAACACAAAAATCAAAGAGGCTTTGATTTCTACTACTTTTACATTCGTGGATATACTAATCTGAAACTTTTCAAAGAAAAAATAGGCTTTACTCACTCGTCAAAGGGATTTAAGCTCAATGCATTGTTGACCTCTAAACAAAGAATAAGCTATGGAAGGAAAGAAAGCAAAGAACTCGTGTTGAATGCACTAAAAGAAGGTAAAAATCGTAAGGAAATATCAATAAAACTAAATCGTAGTCTGAATACAATAGATTATCATATTCACCTCCTAAAAAAGAGCGGTGCGATAAAAGAAAAGCTTTGAGGAATTTTATGACCTATACATTAATAATAGCGGAAAAGCCTAGTGCTTCAAAATCAATAGCCGAGGCGCTCGCGGACGGCAAGCCGGTGAAGATGCAGGAGGAGGGCTCGCGGGCGTACTGGTTCGAATTCGAGCGGGACGGCAGCCGTTTCGTGTGCGCGCCGGCGGTAGGACACCTCTTCACGCTCAAGCAGCAGAGCAAGGGCTGGGATTACCCGGCATTCGACGTCGACTGGGTGCCGTCATTCAAGGCGTCGAAGGGAGCCCTGTTCTCGCAGCCATACTACCTGAACATCGAGAAGCTCGCGAAGGACGCGGGCGACGTGATAATCGCGACAGACTACGACGACGAAGGCGAGGTCATCGGCGTCAATATCCTGCGTTTCCTTCTCGGCAGGAAGGACGCCGCGCGGATGAAATTCTCGACGATGACCAAAGAAGAGCTGCTCGACAGCTATGCCCATACGACGACCATCAACAAGAATCTGGTGGAATCGGGATACACGCGCCACTATCTTGACTACATGTGGGGCATTTCGCTGACGCGCGCGCTGACCAACGCGATCAAGGCCGCTCAAAAGCGGTTCCGCATCCTCTCCACAGGCCGCGTCCAGGGACCTGTGCTCCACCTACTCGGGAAACATGAGAAAAAAATCAAGGCGTTCAAGCCAAAACCCTTCTGGGAAATCGACATGACCGTGCGCATCGGCAAGCAGCAGTTCACGGCGGTGTACCACGAAGACAAGTTATGGGACAAGAAGGAAGCCGACAGCATCCTCAAGAAGGCCAGCGCGAAGTCGGCAAGCGTCAGCGACATCAGGAAAAAGCTCATGACGCAAAAGCCGCCGGTGCCCTACAATACCACCGCTTTCCTCACCGATATCTACCGTTATTTCGGCTATGCGCCGCAGCAGGGACTCAACATAGCCGAATCGCTCTACCAGGCGGGCCTCATCAGCTATCCACGCACGAACAGCCAACAATTACCGAAAGATATCAACTACAAGAAAATACTGACGAGCCTCGGCAAGCAGGGCACATACGCGAAGGACGCAGCGTTCCTGCTCAGCAGGAAGGAACTCACGCCGATGCAGGGCAAGGCAACCAGCGCCGCCCATCCGGCCATCTACCCCACCGGAGAAACGCCGAAAAAAAAGATGACGAGCATGCAGCAGCGCGTCTACGACCTTGTTGTGCGGCGGTTCCTCGCAGTTTTCGGCGATCCTGCCAAACGTGAATCACAAACTGTCGTGCTCACCGCGAACGGCGAGCAGTTCATGCTCAGGGGAACGAAGACGATCGAAGCCGGGTGGACATTGCTCTACGGCAAGTACGCGGCCCGCGATGAAATCACCCTGCCCGTTCTCAAGCAGGGCGACACGCTTGCCATCGACAAAGTAAACCAGACAGAAAAAGAGACGCAGCCGCCGGCGCGCTACTCACAGGGCAGCGTCCTCAAGGCGATGGAACAGGCAGGCCTCGGCACCCAGGCGACCCGCGCGCAGATACTGCAGATACTGTACAACCGCGGCTACATCATCGGCAAGAGCATCGAGGTGACCGACCTCGGCATGCAACTCGCCGACATCCTCGAACGGAATATCGCGCCCGTCGTTTCCGAACGCCTGACGAGGCATTTCGAGGAGGAGTGCGATGGCGTCGAGAAAGGCACAACCAAGCGCGGCGACGTCATCGAGGAGGCGAAGAAGGAGCTCACCAAGATATGCAACGAGTTCAGGAAAAAGGAGAAGAAGATCGGCGAGGAACTGACAAGCGCCGTCATCGCGACCCAGGACAAGCAGAGCATTCTCGGCACCTGCAAAAGCTGCGGCGGCACGCTCAAGGTGCACAAGCTCTGGCGCACGGGCAAGCGGTTTGTCGGGTGCACCGGCTACAAGAAGGGCTGCAGGACAGGATACCCGCTCCCCCGCGAGGGCCTCATCATTTCCCAGGAAAAGGAATGCGCATCGTGCAAAACGCCCATCATCCAGGTCTATCAGCAGGGCAGGCGGCCGTTCAGGATGTGCCTCGACCCGCTCTGCGAAACGAAAAAGGACTGGCTGGACAAGAGCAAGCTGAAAAAAGCGCAGCAGGAAAGCATGCGGGCAAAAAAGGCAGCAGAGAAGCTCGTCTGCGCTTCATGCGGCAAGCCGTTCGCTTCAAAGCGCGCGCTCAGCCTTCATGCAAAAACGCATTCAGGTGCAGTCAAAGCAGTTGCTGCGAGCTCAAAAAGCTGAGGGAGCTTCATGAAAGGCTTCTCTATTCTCCTGTTTGTCGTGTCACTCCTTTCCGGCTGCGTCCAGCAGCCGAGCAGCACCACGTACGGCAATGTCACCGTGACGTGGCTCGGGCACGCATCCTTCGAGATAGCCGGCTCACAGCGCATCTACGTCGATCCGTTCGTGCTCCCCGACTACGTCCAGTCTGCCGATTACATACTTATCACGCACGACCATTTCGACCACTGCGACGTCGGAAATGTCAGAAAACTGCAACGGAACGACACGGTCATCATAGGCACGTTCAGCTGCATCAATAATTTTGAGGGCAAAACGAACACGCTGCGCCACCACGAATATTTCCAGTATCAGGACGGGGTCAAGGTGGCGGCTGCGTACGCTTACAACCTCAATACAAGCTATCACCCGCGGACGATGGGAATCGGCTTTATCATAACGATAGACGGCGTAAAAATTTACCATGCGGGCGACACTGACTTCATACCTGAAATGGCAGACCTCGCCTCCGAGGACATAGATATTGCCCTGCTCCCGATAGGCGGCACGTACACCATGGACGCCGGCGGAGCTGCAGCGGCTGCGAAATCAATAAAGCCGAAAATCGTGATTCCGATGCATTATAATTCGCAGAAGTACGGGATTGATGATGTGCCCGCCGACCCGGAACGGCTGAAGCAGCAGCTCGCCGGCAGCGGCATCGAGGTGCGGATTCTCAGTCCGGATGCATGAAATTCCAAACGGCTTACAAACACTGCAGAATGTTCATATGTTTTTAAGCCTTTGCTTTAAATGTAAACCAACATGTGGGACAAGAAAAAACTCCTCACCATAGACGAACTGTCGAGAAAAGACATAGAACTCATTCTTGAAACATCCGGCATTCTCGAGCCCCATGCCTCGAAGGGAAAGCTGCAGCTGTGCAGGGGCGAGATACTCGCAAACGTGTTTTTCGAGCCGTCTACGCGAACAGAGAAGAGCTTTCAGGCAGCGATGCACAGGCTCGGCGGCGACGTCATCATGCACAAGGACCCGGGGTCCTCAAGGGAGAAGGGCGAAAGCAAGCTGGACACGCTGCGCGTTCTGGAGCAGTACAGCGATATCATGGCTGTTCGGGACCCCGAGACGTATTCCCTCCAGCAGTATGCGGAAACGCTTGCCCTGCCCATCATCAATGCCGGCGACGGCTCCAACGAGCATCCAACGCAGGCACTGCTCGACCTTTACACCGTGCTCAAGGAGAAAGGTAGCATGGAAAACCTCTCCATCGTATTCACCGGAGACTTAAAATTCGGAAGGACGGTACATTCGCTCATCAAGGCGTTACGGAAATTTCCGGGAAACAGGTTTTTCGGCATTTCCCCCGAAACTCTGGAATTGCCCGTAGACCTGAAGGGCGGCGACTATGAAGAGATACTGTTTGAGGACATGTACGGCATCAGACCTGACATCGTCTACGCAACGAGAATACAAAAAGAGCGCATGGTTTCGTGGGCCGGCGAGAAGTTTTCGTACGAGATAAACAACGACGTCCTGCGCAAATTGCCGTCAACTGCAAGAATAATGCACCCGCTGCCGCGCGTCAACGAGCTCAATCCCGAGATAGATTCCGATCCCCGCGTTATTCCGTTCAAGCAGGTGAAGTACGGCATGGTCGTGCGCATGGCGCTTCTTGCCCTGATGCTCGGTCATGAAAAGGAACTCCCTTCTCAGGGTCTATCCAACTAGCCATAAATGCCAGAACAACTGATTCTTGTGCAATGGTGTTATTGAGAGAACTCAACATGGGACTTGGGCAGTAGAAAGAACTCATAGATGACTGAACAGGTTCCGTGAACTACTGATTCGCCGGACGAAACGAGCAGACACGCACATTGCGATGCTGTATTTGGCTTGCGGAATAATTATAGTCGATGACATTAGTTTTCATACAATTCCTAATGTCATCTCCTTATCTTGAATGCCTTGAAAACTGCTGCCTAAAGGCAGCAGATAAAACACAAGGCATTCGGGATGACATGCCCCGCGGAAACCACCGACCTCAGTCGGTGGTATACAGGGGCATATCATAGCAAGGACAGAACTTTGTCTGAATAGTTCTGTCACTTGCTATACGTGGAGGTCTATGGGCCTACTGAAGTAGGTGCTTATAGTAGATTGTAATAATAATGGAACTTTATATCACAATCTGCTATATGGAAAGAACATTGTACAATGTTCCAAAATCAATGTTCTTTACTATCAATGCGTTAAAATCTCGAGAAGCACAAGGGCGCCAAGCAGCAGCGTGCTCACGAAAAATCCAATGACGATGTCCTTCAGCACGATTATCAGGAAAATGCTCGTGAGCACGAATACCAGCAGTATGACGCCAGTTGTCTCCCTCGAAAAGAGGAAATTTATCACGAGCGAGGCTATGAGCACTCCGAGTGCGATGCCGATATAAAAATTTTTCGTTATGAGCTGGAGGAGCAGAATAAGGACAGCGACCGCAATCAGCAGAACGAAGACAATGGTCAAATGGGCCGATCTCTCGACTGCCTGCACGATGCTATATGCTCAGGAAAGCTTTAAAGATGAGGCCAAGCAGCAGCCCTGCGCCTATGGTAAGAAGCAGATACGCTCCGATAATCAGCACATCCGGATTGTTTCTCATGCAATCACTGTCATTATTGCATGCAGGTATAAAAAGTTTTCTTCGGATTTGGCTTTGTTTAAAAGCCGCCTACGTCATCTTATAGTGAAGCAAATAAATAATACCGATATTATACATTTGCGTCACCTACATGGCAAAGCAAAGCTTTACCTGTACAGGTGAAACGTTGTTTCACCATGTATAGCTCACAAGGAAGTACTACAAGGTGGATTCCATGAATCCGCCTGTACAGGAGAATCTTCGATTCCCCTCGTGTCGTGTTTATTTCATTGTATTGCTATAACGTAAATCCCAAAGCTCGTGCAGCGCCGAATTTCACCTTGAACATGTGAAAAACAGCCTCGGAACTGCTTCTCTTGCGGTAGTGCTTCAGGAACTCGTACTCAGCGAAGTAGCGGTACATCTTCTTCCATGATGTTGAACTGCAGCACCGAAGGAATGGGATGGGAATGTCGTTCCGCCGAGCCCTGCGACAAGCCCTGGGTTCTGCTTCGAGGACTAAGCCTTTTCCGCCTACAGGAATCCTCTCACTTCCTTGAGCTTGCCCTCGGCTATCTCGAATTCGATTGTTTTCCCCTCAGGAACCGAGCGGTGCTTCCGCACGATGGCGACCCTGTGGTTCGGCTTCTCGAGCTTCCGCAGCTCTATGAGCGCCTTGCTCCAGTACTTTGCTATGGTACGGGATGTCAGCTCTATGCGCTCGTCGCCGAGCGAATACACATGGTTCGTCACGATGACCGGAATCTTGTGCTTTCTTGTTATGCGAGACAGCACAGAATACTGGGTTGCAAGCTGCTTGTTTATCGCGCTGAAATTTTCCTTGTCGAGCTCAAGACGGTAGAGTGCCACGAGGGAATCGACGATTATGAGGTCGATTTGTTCCTTATCCACGATGTCTTCGATGCCGAGCAGCTTGTCATGCTGCTCGGTCCATGCATGCGGCTCGATGAAGATGATGCGCCCGAGCAGGTCATCGTCCCCGCCAAGTTGCCTGAACCGCTCAAGGGAAAAAGAACCCTCCGTATCGATGTACAGAACCTTCCTGCGGTCCCTGGCGCACCGCAGTGCAGCGCACAATGCTATGTTCGTTTTCCCGCTTCCTGCAGGTCCGTAGATGTTCGTGACCGCATCGCGTTCAATGCCGCCGCCGAGAAGCTTGTCAAGCGGGGTATTCGTCGCCGCTTTCATGCGTAGCATTCACACAGCACATTTTTATAGGCATTGACATATTTAGAGTTCTCCATAACACTACTTTTAATAGTTTTAGGTTATTAGTTACTCTAACGAGGCGTTCGGCATGAGAATCGTCATACGGAAAGCCGGAATGGCAGCTGCGGTAATAATCACCTTCCATACACGGTCGGAGAGGTTTGATTCAGACTACGAGCGCATCAAGTTCTTCCGCGGCCTTCACGGATGGAACCAGGTCGTTCCCAAAGCTGAAAAGCGCTATTCGTACAGGCGGACAGGCATCCTTGACGAGGTGCCCCACGTCAAGATTGCCGACTCGGTGTTTGCTGTCATGATGAAGGACATGGATTCCATACTTGATTACTTTGAGCGGTGGAGCGGCAAGATCGACTTCGAGGTCATGCGCGTTATGATGGAAAAAAAGAAGTTTGCGGATGACAAAACCATTTAAACGGAGAACGCTATATAGGTGATTGCTATGAGCGAGGAAATACGGCTGAAGGTCGGGGAACTTACCGAACGGGGGGATTTCGGGAGGGGCATCACCCGGCTCTCGGCAAAAGACATGAAGCGCCTCGGCATAGCTGAGGGTGACGTCATCGAGATAGAGGGAAAACGAAAGACGGCAGCAATTGCGGTGCGCGCATACCCGGCAGATGTCGGCCTGGATATCATACGCATGGACGGTCTTGAGCGCCGCAACTGCGGCGCCGGCATCGGCGAACCGATTATAATCAAGAAAGCTGACATCAAAGAAGCGAAAAGCGTCACTATCGCGCCTGCCAGAAAGGGCATCATCATCCACATGGGCGGCAACCTGCTCAAACAAAACCTTCTCATGAGGCCGGTCGTTACCGGCGATATCATAATCCCGAATCCCATAGTCCAGGACAGGCGGAACCAGTCGACGCTCTTCGAGCAGTTCTTCGGCATGGATTTCGGCGATTTCCTGTTCACGCCTTTCGGCGAGGAGAAGTTTGTTGTCGTGAGGACGGACCCGAAGGGCATCGTCCGCATCACGCGCGCGACGGATGTAGAGCTGCTGCCGCAGGCAGCAGCACCGATTGAAGAAGAGCGCATACCTGAGGTAACCTACGAGGACCTCGGCGGGCTGCACGACGAGATACAGAAGGTCCGCGAGATGATTGAGCTGCCGCTCAAGCATCCCGAACT
The DNA here is from genome assembly GCA_016193585.1 of Candidatus Aenigmatarchaeota archaeon. Lineage (GTDB taxonomy): Archaea > Aenigmatarchaeota > Aenigmatarchaeia > GW2011-AR5 > GW2011-AR5 > JACPRW01. Next base: position 21,925 of record JACPRW010000003.1, on the reverse strand, counting down.
CTTCGAACGGCTGGGTATCGAGCCGCCGAAAGGGATTTTATTACACGGACCGCCGGGGACAGGAAAAACACTCCTTGCAAAGGCAGTCGCCAACGAGAGCGGCGCCAAATTCCACGTGATCAACGGACCTGAAGTGATGTGCGTAGGCGGCGAAACAAAAATCTTTACCAATCCCAAAGGACACATCAAAGCCGCAAGCATTTTTGACAAAAACGGCTCGACAGAGGAAAGAGGCAGAATAAGCATAAAGAAGCTTAAGGAGCCGATAAAGACCTTTGCAATAGGCAAGGACAATAACATCACCACTGCTATGATAACGCACGTTGCGAAGCTCAAGGCGCCTTCATTCAATCTCAAGCTCAGCGACGGAAATGAAGTCATCGTATCGAAAAACCAGCCGTTCCTTGTTTACGAAAGCGGCGGCTTGGTGTGGAAGAGAGCCGAAGAGATACAGGAAGGCGATCTTGTTGCACGGCTGAACCGGATAGTACTGGAGGAAAAATCGAAGGATATAGAAGTCGATACCATAAAGGGCATCGTTGAACACGCAGGTACATACAGCATCAAAAGCAGAAACATCTCGAGAAGCAACTTCATCTCGTTGCCGAAAAAAACGTCTCCCGACCTTCTCGAGTTCCTTGGTCTCATCGTCTCCGAAGGAAGCATAAGCAAGAAGGGCGATTCAATTGTATTTGCAAACAAAGATGAAAAACTCCTCCAAAGATACAGAGAACTTCTTACAAAACTCTTTGGCGTAGCCGATACCAAAGAATATCAGAACGAGACCGGAGTAAGGATAGCGACTTATTCAAAGGTTCTTGTAGAATTCTTGAAACTTCTTGGCTTTGCGCACCGGACCAAGCTTTCCATACCGGGGTACTTCTATAAACTGCCGAAAGATGAAATAGCGGCATTCATTCGAGGTTACTTCGAAGGCGACGGCACCGTAAGTATAATGAAAATTAACGGGATGAATTATCCAACACCCATACTTTACAGCGTCAATAAGGAATTTCTGCAGGGTTTGCAGGCGCTCTTGCAGCTAAAGCTTGGCATATCCACGAAGCTGAAAGAGCATAAAACGCCACATGGGCTTATGCAGAAGCTTGTGGTGCGCGGCTACGAGGGCAGAAAGAAATTCGCCGAAATAGGAGATGGCAGCAGCAAGCTCGTGAAGCTGCAGCAGATAAAGAATGTAAAAAGAATCAAGGAGTACGAAAACATTCCGAAGCCAGATATGCTGATACGTGCCGTAAAAAAGCTGCCTTACAAGGAATTCAGGAATCATGACTATTACGTTTATGGAAATCATAGGATGACAAAACACGCCATGCAGAGGCTTTTCGCAATAGCCAAGAAGAATGGAATTGTCACAGAAGATATCCAGAGGGAATTCAATATCTTGATGAAAAGCGACATAGCATGGGAGACCGTTGAACAAACTGAGCCCCTCGGAGAACAGGAACTTTACGACTTTACCGTGGACAAGGACAACTTCACCGCAGCTCCTTATCTTCTGTTGCATAACTCAAAATTCTACGGCGAGTCGGAGGAAAACCTCCGCAAGGTCTTCGAGCTCGCCGAGAAGAACGCGCCGTCGATAATTTTCATCGACGAAATCGATTCCATCGCGCCGAAGCGCGAGGAGGTGCGCGGCGAGGTTGAAAAGCGTGTCGTGTCGCAATTGCTTACGCTCCTCGACGGACTCAAGTCGCGGGGGAAAATAATCGTCATCGGCGCAACCAACATCCCGAACGCCATCGACCCTGCGCTCAGGCGGCCGGGCAGGTTTGACCGCGAAATCGAGCTGGGTGTCCCGAACAAGGACGGCAGGAAGGAGATTCTCCAGATACACACGAGAGGCATGCCGCTCACTCCCGATGTTGACCTCAACAAGACGGCTGAAATCACCTACGGTTATGTCGGCGCAGATATCTCGGCGCTGTGCAAGGAGGCTGCGATGCACGCACTCCGCCGCGTGCTGCCCGATCTCGGCGCCATCAAGGAGGACAAGCCCATACCGCAGGAGGTGCTCACGAAACTCATCGTTGCGAACGAGGATTTCGAGCACGCGCTGAAAATGGTCGAGCCGTCTGCAATGCGCGAAGTGCTCATCGAAGTGCCCAACGTCAGGTGGGATGATATCGGGGGTCTGGAGGGCGTCAAAGCATCGCTGAAAGAGGCGATAGAATGGCCGCTCAAACATCCGGAATCGTTCAAGCGGCTGGGCATCCGGCCGCCTACCGGTGTCCTGCTCTACGGGCCTCCTGGCTGCGGCAAGACGCTGCTCGCCAAGGCAGTCGCCAACGAGAGCGGCGCCAACTTCATTGCAATCAAGGGCCCCGAACTCCTGAGCATGTACGTCGGCGAAAGCGAGCGCCACGTCCGTGAAGTGTTCAGGCGCGCAAAACAGGTCGCGCCTGCAGTGATATTCTTCGACGAAATAGACGCGCTCGTGCCGCGGCGCGGCTATTCGCAGGACAGCAGTCATGTCTCGGAGCGCGTGGTCGCGCAGCTGCTGTCCGAGATATCAGGGCTGGAGGACATGCACGACATTGTCGTCATCGGCGCAACGAACCGGCCCGACATCATGGACCAGGCACTCCTCAGGCCCGGACGCCTTGACCGGCAGATTCTCGTGCCGACGCCTGACGAAAGGGCGCGGCTTGAGGTGCTCAAGGTCCACACGAAGAACATGCCGCTCAAGACCGTTGACATCGGCAGGATCGCGAAAGAAGCCGAAAGCTACTCAGGAGCAGACCTCGAAGCGCTCTGCAGGGAAGCTGCCATGAACGCCATGCGGAAAACCATCGATTCCAACGAAGTCACCAGGCGCGATTTCGACGAGGCACTCAGAATCGTGAAGCCGTCGGTGAGCCAGGAGATGAACGAGTTCTACGAGAGCGTGCTCAAGAAACGCAAGGCGCGCAAGATGGAAGAGGACATACTGTACACCGGATAAGGGTGCATGACGAGAAAGATTACTATGGCTAGTCAAAGCTACCAAGAGAAGCTGGAATCGGCAGAAACTATAGCAGACGTTTTCGGCCTTGTCAAGGACGCGGTCGGCGACACAATGAGCGAAAGCAGGGCAGGTCTTGACCTCGGCTTCATCGAAATGGGCAACACCGAGCAGTGCGTGTTCGCCTTCTATCCTGTCGGGTCGAACATCATCGTCATGAACAAGACGCCGATACGCCGCATCATGGAGACGAAGCCGGAGCTCCTGAAGCCGTACGTCTTCTCGACGCTGCTGCACGAGTACCTGCACAGCTTGGGCTACCTGGACGAGGTGCAGACACGCCGGATGACGTGCATGATATGCCGCGAGCTGTTCGGCGACAGCATGGTCACCGAACTCGCCTGCAGCATGGACAAGTACCTCTACTACACGACCTACCCCGGCGGCTTCCCGCAGCTCGAGAAGGAGATACAGGTACTAGAAGTCGAGGAGCAGGATTACGTCGGGTGAGGATAGTTTTATTACATTACGCAGTTTATCCCTTTCATGCCACCGTACACAACACGGCAAACCGATGTCTTTCTTGATGCACTTGTCTCTGCAATCAATGAACACGGTGCTCTGACTGACTTCCGCCTCGAAAGCCTTATCCACCGCAGTCTGGGAAGGCGTTACCCGATAGAAGAAGTTGTTGGATACGTCAATGCAAGAATACGCGACGGCACCCTGAAACCGGTGCAGGAAGAGGGCTATCCGCTATGCTACACATTATAGCTCTACAAGGAAACATTCCGGATAGCATTTCCTTGTGAGCTATACGCGAAACCACAAAAACACATCAGATTCTTTTGTTGTTTCACTATAGAACTTACTTTTTCTTCAGAACGTAGATGGGGGCATTGGTCCAGAAGTTATCCCTGCCGTGCATTCTTTCAAGAATAATGAAGTACTTCCCCAGCAGTGCTTCGAGGTCTTTCCTGAGCAGCACGTTGTTCTGCGTCTTGTGGTTTTTCACCAGAGAGAACAGCCTTACAAGTTTCTCCGGCATCGTGCCGTTTTCAAGATCCTTGCGCAGTTTCTCGTACAGCTCCTGGCCTGACAAGCTTTCTTTCTCGGCACTGTAGTAGTACAGGAAAACAGGGAACAGCATGCGTGTGTACCAGTGAGCCCGGCCTTTCGTTGCAAAAGCACTCGCTATGCTTTTCGGGGTGTACTGCTGGTCCTTGTAACGAGTCCATATGCGCTGCACCGCTACGCCTCCCGGGTCAAGACCCTGTGCGATATTCCTGAGCACTGCATCGAGGTCGGCAAACGGCACGACGGTCGTGGCGCAATCACCGACAATAAGGTCAAACTGATTCTGGAATTGCATCGTCCGCCAGTCCTGTTTCACGAACGTTTCGCGTGCATCCTTGTGCTTCATAAGTATCTTCAGTGCGCTGAATACCCCTTCAGACCAGTCGCATACGGTCGTTTCCATGCGGTATTTCGCCGCAAGGTCCCGAAGCTCTGGCGTCGAGCCGAGAATGAGAACTCTTTTGCCTTTGCATCGTCTGAACCAATGCTCGTAACAGCGTACCTCAGTAAGCGAAGGGCGGGACGGCGGCCTGTACCTGCGCCACTCTTTCGCTACTTTCTCTGTCCATCCGATTTCCTGTGACATTAGTGTTTCCTTATCCATGGGATAATCAATCCAACAAGCTGCTCTTCATGTCCCCTGAAATTATGCGGGGCTCCTTTGATGACAGCGGTGTCGCATGTGGTTCCTGTTGCCTTTGACTTCATTATCCGAAGAAGGTCCGTTGCAGGCTGTGTCAGATAGGTGTCCTTTTCCCCGAAGATCGCCAATACGGGAACGGACACCTTGCTGATTTCCTTCATTGGACCTTCGTAGTTAAAGAGGCGTGCTTCGATGCTCGCAGGATTGCATAGGCTGTAAAGCCGCCCTGCCGACAGCACCGGAAGGCCGAGAAGGCCTTGCGGCATGAACGTTGCGCCTTTACACGACTTCACCAGCTTCTTCATTTTCTTCATCGCCGCGCCGAATTTATTTCCCAGCATATTCCTGACAATGGTCATATCATCAGCAGGCGCAAGCAGCACCATGCCGGTGACCGAGGGGTCTTTTGTTTCGAGGTGATAGTACGCTATTTTCTGGCAACCTGAACTGTGGCCCTGCAGCACGATGTTCGTGCATCCGCGGCTCTTGAGCACGCTGATGCCTGCCTGTATATCGAGCAGGCAGTCCTCGAATCTTTCGAGCGCGCCGCCGATGTTGATGATCTTGTGCTTTTTGCCATCGAAGCGCACGAGGTCATTGACGTAATCATGGCCGCGCGTGTTCATGGAAAGAAACGTGATTCTGTTTCCAGCAGCGGCATCGGCAAGTGTATCGAGGAACGAGTTCTCATAAAAGTTGCCTGCAAGTCCGTGAACATGCAACAAGCCGACAGTGCTCTTCGCATCGGCAAGAACCCCTTGCAGCTCGATGCCATCTTTCGTTGAGAATTTGACGATCTCGCCCAGCGCCATGCGGTTATTACGAGGCTCAAAACTTAAGAATTCACCTGTGATACTTCCCCCAGATTTCGACGAAGCGCTCGAAGTTGGCGAGCACCGTGCGGCCGTCGCCGCCCTTCTCCGGCAGGAAGTGCACGCCGAAGAACGGCTTCTCCATCTCCTGGATGATTTCGTACTCGTACTTCGGCGACGAGGCGACGATGCCTAAATTTTCCGGCAGTTCGTCGAACACGTTCTGGTACTTCTCGAACACCAGCAATGCTTTTTTCATGTCGACCGTGAGCGGGCACGGCTTCTTCAGCATTATTTTTTCCTGCTTCTCGACCTTGGGCACGCTTTTGACCGACGCGCCGAACGCCGTCCCTATGAAGAGGCACCCGGCGCCGACGCCGAGCACCGGCTTGTCGGTCTTCCCGATGATTTTCTCGTTTGCCTTCTGGTTCGACAATGAGCCGTCGGAAAGAATGAACGCGGATGCTTTGTCCGGTATTTTGTCAGGCTTCGCGACCACATGCTGCATCCGCACCATGCTGGCGAGCTCCTGGCCGTTGCCGTTATCGACAATCACAAGCATAGCAACCAATCTTACTACATCCCGAAGCTTTTTATATACTAAACTGCGAAACTTATATGACGCAGATTCGCAGTTTGTATACAGATAACTGCTCATAATATGTCATGCAAATTATGCAGTTATCTATATATACATCAGATTACTTCGTCGTCACTATCGGCTCGTCGGCGACGATGACCGTGTGCTCGGCCTGCGATACCATGCCTTTGCTGACTTCTTTCAGCGGCGGATACCCGTACAGGACGCCTTTTTCCTTTAGTTCCCTGACCGCCATCCGAATTTTGAACGTCGACTCAATGGGAATCCAGCGTTCCGCGAACGGAAGGCCGTTGAACCTGCTGGCAAATTGCATGATGAGCCGTGCGTCGGGGTTCCGCACCGGCTTCCCGGCGAGCATCATGTAAATGAGCGCGGGCTCTGTTTCCTTGATGCGGCCCTCGCCTTCGGTCGCGAATGGCTCTATGGCAATTGCCTGCCCCTCGGACAGCGTGTAATCCGAACTGAAGCGAACGTTGGGCACGTGCGGGTCTGCGTGCAGAAAATACTGCTGCAGGCCGTGGCCGGTGAGGTTCGACACCGGCTTGTAACCCGCACCCTCGATGGTTTCCTGAATCTTCGCGGAAATGTCCGCAAGTTTTCTTCCCGGCGTGCACAATTCGAGAATATTCTCCAGCGCGCTTTTCGACGCGTCAACGAGGCCGGCGTAATCGTCGCTGAAGCTTACGGTGTACGCCGTGTCGGCGACGTAGCCGTCCATATGGACGCCCAGATCGACCTTGAGTATCGCGCCTTCCGGTATCCGTGTCTCGTCTTTCTTCACCGGCGTATAGTGCGCCGCGATGTCGTTCAGGGAGAGGTTTGCCGGGAACGCAGGCTCGCCGCCCTTCTCGCGTATCATCGCCTCGATTTTTTCCGCGATGTCCAGCAGCGGCACGCCGACGTTCAGGAGTTTCCTGCTCGCCTCGCGGACTTCGGAAGCGATTTTTCCCGCCTTTTTGTACTTCTCGAGAATCTCCTCTTCCATATACCCCGCACTCCGCGCGCCGTATCCCATGTTATAGATAATTGCGCAGCTTATGTCGTATTAACGCGCAATTTTCTATAGGTGAATTGCAAATAATATCAGGACATAACCAGTGCAATTCACCATATCTTGAATGCCTTGAAAACTGCTGCCTTCGTACAAAAGACTTCCGTGAAGTCTTTTGGCGACTTAGGTTAATCTTCGATTAACCTCAAGTCAGGCAGCAGATGCGACACAAGCCATTCGGGATCTTCAAAGAGCAGAGCTCTTTGAAGATCTCAACTGCGGAAAGCTTCCACTTTCCGCAGTTGCAGATGCCATGCTCCACGGAAACCACCGCCTGCAGCCGGTGGTATAGAGGAGCATATCATAACTAGAGCGATTACTAGTTGCCGTAAAAGGTATAAAAGTCCGTTCAATCATCATCGCCAGCCACCAAACGCTTAAATCCTTTATGGCGTAAGTAACAGAGGGTTGGATTGTTCGAACGAAACCATGGCATCATCGTTGCCTGCGACGTCACGTCCATCGAAGAATTGAAGCGCCTTGTTCTTGCCACCACTGACGTGGAGGGCATCGTCGGCTACAAACTGGGCTTTCTTCCCGGCCTGCGCCACGGGCTGCCTGACATCGTTTCCTTGATCAAAGACATTTCCGACCTGCCTGTCATTTACGACCACCAGAAGGCAGGAACGGACATCCCGGACATGGGAGAGCCATTCGCGCTCCTCATGAAGGAATGCAGCGCCGATTCAGCTATCATTTTTCCGCAGGCTGGGCCGAAAACACAGGAAGCATTCACCCGCGCGCTCCAGAAACATGGCGTCATCCCGATGGTCGGCGGCGAGCTGTCGCACGCGCAGTTCCTCGCGAAGGATGGCGGCTACCTGCGCGATGAGGCTCCCGAGGCCATGTACACGCTCGCGATGCAGCACGGCGTCCGGCACTTCGTTGTACCCGGCACGAAGCCTGATGCGATACAGAAGTATGCAGAACTCCTCGCTCCGTCCGACCCCGTTTTCTGCATACCCGGCATCGGGAAACAGGGCGGCAGCGTCGAGGAGGCGTTCAGGGCATGCGGCGAGTTCAACGCCCATGCGATTATCGGGAGAGCACTATACGGCGCTCCTGACGCACGCGCAGCCGCGAGGCAGTTCTGCGCGCTTGCGCTGAGGTTTGACTAATGGAACTAAAAGAAGAATTCCTGCGTTTGCTGCTGAAAAAGGATGCGCTTAGGATAGCGAGCAGCACCGATTCCCTATTCGTCTTCAAGAGCGGCAGGAAGTCGCCGAATTTCATCAACCTGAGGGCGATGACCGACGGGGAATCGCAGGCGGGGCTCAAGAAAGCATACGCCACGTTCATCAAGCAGCTGCTCGACGAGGGGAAGATAGGGGATTTCGACTTCATTTTTGGCCCGGCATACGCGGCCATAAACCTCGCCTGCCTCGCATGCGAGGGGCTGTACGAGATGTATGGCATGAACAAGCGCTATCTGTACGACCGGAAAGAAAGCAAGGGCTACGGGGACAAGGGCATGGACGACTTCATCGTCGGCTCAGGGCATTTCACCAAAGGCGCCAGAATACTTATCATAGATGACGTCATCACGACAGGGGCCAAGAAGCTCGAGTCCATCGAGAAGCTGTCGCTGCTCGGCGACCATACGATTGTCGGTCTCGTCCTCGCTGTCGACCGGCAGGAAAAAATGGGCGACGACACGCATATCGATCCCAGAAGCGCTGCCGGTAACATGGCATCGATGGGCATCCCGAACTTTTCAATACTCGACATGGAATCCATCTTCCTCATGGTGAAAGATTCGCTCAAGAGCGACATCAAGCAGGCGTGGATGGACTATTACGACAGGTACGGCATCGTCAAGCTGCGTGATTAGATGACAGACATAACCGTGCAACTCTGCGGGACGAAACTCGAAAACCCCACCATGCTCGCCTCGGGCATCGTCGGCATATCCGGGTCTGCGCTCGTTTTTGCCGCACAGCATGGAGCGGGCGCCGTGGTTTCAAAGTCAATAGGCCCCAGGGAAAGAGAGGGCCACAACAATCCTATTCTTGTGGAATTCAAGGGAGGCTTTCTGAACGCTGTCGGGCTCCCGAATTCCGGCGTGGAGAACACCATCGACGAAATCAGGTTCGCCGTGAAACATTCGCCGTCGCCGGTCATCGCGAGCATATTCGGCGGGACGAAAGAGGAGTTCGGCTCCGTCGCCGAGCGGATAGCAGAAGCGCAGCCCGCGCTCATCGAAGTGAACCTCTCATGCCCGAACACTGCGCAGGATTTCGGGATGCCGTTCGCGCTCTCTGAAGAGGACGCACGAGAAGTTATAGCGCTCGTGAAGTCACAAACGAAGATTCCGGTCATCGCGAAGCTTGCGCCGAACGTTCCTTCCATCAAGCCTATCGCACGGGCAGTTGTTGACGCAGGCGCTGACGCAGTCTCCGCAATCAATACGATGCCGGGCATGCTCATCAGTTCCCATGCCCGAAGGCCGGTGCTCCACAACAAGGAGGGCGGTGTGAGCGGCCCTGCGCTCAAGCCGATTGCGCTCAAGTGCGTGTACGACGTCTACGAAGCCGTCGATGTGCCGGTCATCGGCATCGGCGGCGTTACCTACGGCACGGACGCAGTGGAATTCATGATGGCAGGAGCATCCGCGGTGCAGATAGGCACCGGCATCCACTACCGGGGCATTGAAATCTTCAGGCTTGTCTCGAAGGAGGTAGCCGACTTCATGAGCGAAAACGGCTACAGCAAGCTGGAGGACATCATTGGTGCTGCGCATGGCTAACGAAATACCGGAAATGGTTGCCATAACAAAGGTCGTCGATGAAGCGGAAGGCATAAAGACGCTGTTCCTCAGGAAGAAGATCGACGCGAAGCCCGGCCAGTTTGTCATGGTGTGGATACCCGGTATGGACGAGAAGCCGTTCGCCGTCGGGTACCTGAACAGCGACGGCTTCGGCGTCACGGTAGCTGCTGTCGGGCCTTTTTCAACAAAACTGTGCAGCATGCAGGCCGGCGACAGGGTCGGCTTCAGGGGTCCTTATGGCAACGGCTTCACGCTGCGGAACGAACAGCGGGTCGTCATGGCAGGAGGCGGCTATGGCGTTGCGTCGCTGACGCTCCTTGCAGAGCAGGCGAAGGAACGGGGAATCGACGTCGTGTTCATCAACGGGGCGCGGACGAAAGACAGGATGATATACGAACGCAGGCTACACAAGCTCGGCGCCAGGCTTATCATGACAACCGATGACGGGAGCCATGGAGTCAAGGGAAAAACAACCGATGTCCTGCTTGACGTGCTTGCCAAAGAAAAAATAGACAAGGTCTTTGCATGCGGTCCCGAGCTGATGCTGAAGAAAGTTGTTGAAATCTGCGCGGAAAAAGGCGTGGCAGGGGATATCAGCATCGAGCGGTACATGAAATGCGGATTCGGGTTGTGCGGGCACTGCTGCGTTGACCCTGCTGGCATCCGTGTCTGCGTGGAAGGCCCAGTCATCAGCGTGCAGACGGCGCAGCAGCTCACCGAGTTCGGGACGTATCATCGGCTCAAGAGCAGCAGGAAGGAAAAATTCGGAGCACACTGACATGCATGACCTCGCGATTTCCGGACGTGTCGTTGACCCACTGGACGGGGTATACGAAGCAACGGTCCTCGTAAGCAAAGGCACCATAGAAAAGATAGCGGAACAAGGAAAAGCAAAAATTTCCATCGAATTGGCTTCTTCGCAGTTGCTGTTCCCCGGATTCATCGACGCTCACGTGCACTTGCGCGAGCCGGGAATGGAATACAAGGAAACGTTCTCGACCGGCGCCAATGCCGCATTGCACGGCGGCGTGACAACTGCCGGTGACATGCCCAACCTGCCGGAACCGATAACAACCAAGGAGCGCCTGCTCAGGAAGCAGCAGCTTGCGGAGAAGGCGGCAATTGATATACTCCACTTTGGCGGCGTGGGCAGCCTGCAGGATATACGGGCTCTCGCCCCTCACGTTCCCGCGTTCAAGATTTTCACAACAGAGAGCAACTGGAGCCGCGCCTTGACGTGGAATGAAATAGAACAATCTACACGACTTATTGCCAGTCTCAAGAAGCCCATAACATTCCATTGCGAGGACCAGCACATAAACGAACAGGCAAAGGAAACATTGAAAGGGAAACAGTACGCATGGAAGCACTGCGACGAACGGCCGCCTGAATCGGAAATTTCTTCTGTACAAAAAGTTGCCGCATTATGCAAGAAATACAACGCGGCTGCGCATATAGCGCACATATCAACAGCAGACGCAGTCAAAATAGCCAGCGAATCCGGTCTAACGTGCGAAGTAACGCCGCACCACCTGTTCTTCAGGAAAGAGGACATGCGCACGCTCGGCAACCTGCTCAAAGTCAATCCGCCGCTCCGCAGCGACGCTGAGCGGCGCGCCCTTCTGAGGGCCCTTAAGAAAGGGCGCATCAGCACGCTCGCAACCGACCACGCGCCCCATACACTACAGGAGAAATTGAGCACAGGACCTTCGGGGATGCCGGGACTTGACACCTACGGCAATTGTGTGCTGTGGCTCATGCAGGAGCATAACGTACAACCAGAGCTATTGGCACGCATGACGTCGCACAACGCGGCGCGCTACCTTAACCTGAAGGACAGAGGCAGAATCAAAGAAAGCTTCAGGGCTGATTTTGCAATTCTCGATACACAGGGAACAACTGTGGTGCGCAACAAGGAACTCTACACGAAATGCGGATGGTCAGCGTTCGGCGGCGTGGAGTTCCCCGGTCGCGTTATAAACACTATAAAGAACGGCGTTGTGCTCATGAAAGACGGAAAAGTGCTCGGCCACCAGTGATGCCTGTAGGTCATATAGATAAAACAAGAAAATAATACCGACATATTACTTCTTGTTTCACATATAGCAAACAAGGAAGTCATATCGTGTTTATTTCCTTGTATTGCTATATCTGTATACAAACTGCGAATCTGCGTCATATAAGTTTCGCAGTTTAGTATACGCTGGTCACCGACGCGCGGTGAGCTCGGCCTCATGCAAATGCCTTGCCATCGACAAGGCAATGCTGTAATGCCGCTTCCTCGCGGCGATTAAGCTTTAATACTTTTTCCCGCTAAGCTAGCTGGTTTTGACTGCCAGTACCGGTGCTCATATGAAAATTCGCTATGCGTTGCCATACGCTTTTATACTTCTGGCTGCGTGCAGGCCACCTCAGGCACCGGATGTCCAGCAGTACATTTCCAGTCGCAATCCTGTTGTCGTGAATGGCTACCGCGTCACCGGCTACGAGAAGGGAAACGGCACACAAATAACGATCCAGAATCCCACAGGAAGGGGCAGTCTGTCTGCAATCAGCCTGTACGACAAAGACGGGAACGGCCAGCTCCGGCAGGAAGAAGGCGATACGGTAGCGGTGAACAGCACCGAGCTCATCAGAGAAAGGGACGAGGTGCTCGTCTTCACCGAAACCCTGCTGTGCGCAGACGGCGAAGCACAGCGGCGGATGATATTTCCGGCAAGGGCCCGTGAATCTCTTGAGTCATGGCCGGACTACGAGCAGGAGCGGCGAGAAGGCTATGCCGTGGTTGAACAAGAGCTCCGCAACCATCCCGGGAATATGTACCGGAATGTCACCTATACGCGTGCAGGCGAACTCGGAAGAAGGATCCTAGAGCGGTGCGCCAGTTGGTTCAGGCAATACGACAGGGATTTTAGCCATATCAGAGAAGGCGTAGAAGCGGCTCTTGAACAACGAAGAGCTCGTTCGGGAGTTTGAAGCTGAGGGCGAGGCCCGAGTAGAAGCGGCTCTTGAACGAAGAAGAGCGCTGCCGACGCTCGGCCGCTGATACAGCCCGCCGGCACGCAGGTTTTGTGTGCCTGTTCCACCGCACCTTTAATATGTCTCCCCGGCATTCTATTCTCATGAAGAATGCAGACATCGCTCGCATCCTTTATGATATTGCGATATACTTGGAAATGCAGGGAGAGAACGTCTTCAAGATACGCGCCTACGAAAAAGCAGCGCAGTCGATAGAGGGCATGACCGAAGACGTTGGCGACGTATACAGGAAAGGCGGTTTTGCCTCGCTCACGTCGATTCCCGGCGTCGGCCCGGGCATTGCCGAGAAAATAGAGGAGCTGCTCGAGACAGGGAAGCTCGAATACTACGAGAAACTGAAAAAGAAAATACCGGTCGATCTCGAAGGGCTCCGGCGGATAGAAGGTGTCGGCCCGAAAACGATACTGGTGCTCTACAAGAAACTCAAGGTACAAACAATCGACGACCTGGAGAAGGCTGCACGGGCAGGCAAGATACGGAAGCTTCCTGGTTTCGGAGAGAAGACCGAGGAAAATATTTTGAAGGGCATCGAATTTGCCAAGAAAAACTCCGGGAGGTTTGTTCTCGGTCATGTACTGCCGCTTGTGAACACCATAGAAAAAAGGCTGCAATCCCTATCCTACGTACAAAAAGCCATTGTTGCCGGCTCAACGAGAAGACGGAAAGAGACAGTAGGGGACATCGATATTCTTGTCGTTTCTCATGAGCCTGCAAAAGTCATGAATTATTTTGTTTCCATGCCAGAGGTTGCGCGCATATACGGCAAAGGGGAGACGAAATCCACCGTCAAGCTGAGCAGCGGCATTGATGTCGATATCCGCGTTGTTGAGGAGAGAAGCTTCGGTTCGGCGCTCAACTACTTCACCGGAAGCAAGGACCACAACATCGCGCTGCGGCGTATCGCCATCGCACAAGGCCTGAAGCTCAGCGAGTACGGCCTGTTCCGCGGCACGAAGCAGGTTGCAGGGAAAACAGAAGAGGACGTGTACAAAACACTTGGATTACGGTATATCGAGCCCGAGCTGCGCGAGAACACCGGCGAGCTGGAGGCTGCAAGGAAGAATGCGCTGCCGAAGCTCATCGGCTACGGCGACCTCAAGGGCGACCTGCAGGTGCAGACGAGCTGGACGGACGGTGCCCATACCATAGAAGCGATGGCGCGCGCTGCACAGCAGGCAGGGCTTGCATACATCGCCATCACCGACCACACCAAGAGCCTCGCGATGACCGGCGGGCTCGACGAAGCGAAGCTGGCGAAGCAGGGCAAAGAAATTGATGCGCTGAACAAGCGGCTCGATGGAATCACTCTTCTCAAAGGCGCTGAAGTCAACATCATGAAGGACGGGAAGCTCGACATCGCTGACAAGGCGTTTGCACAACTGGACGTCACCGGCGCAGCAGCGCACAGCCACTTCAACCTTTCGCGGGCGGAGCAGACGCAGCGCATCATCGCTGCAATGGAGAACGAGCACGTCGATATACTGTTCCATCCCACCGGTCGCATTATCCTGAAGCGCGAAGCGTATGACGTTGACATCGAAGCGGTCATCGATGCAGCGAAGCGGACGGGTACGGTACTTGAGATAGACGCCTATCCTGACCGGCTCGACCTCAGGGACGAGCACATCAGGCTCGCTGTCCATGAAGGCGTCAAACTCGCGATAGACAGCGACGCGCACCACCAGGCGCACTTCGCGCACCTCCAGCTGGGCGTGGCGCAGGCGCGCAGGGGGTGGGCAGAAAAAAAGGATATCATCAACGCGTGGCCGATGAAGCAGATGTTTAAAGCGCTCAAATGATAGCCGATTCGGTAAATTAGTGAACTTTATATTTACCAAATCTCCTTCATAGCAAGTTCATGTAAAGTCTAATCATCAACTGAACTTACCATGAGAGGCGAAGCATTTAAGGTGTCGGAAACAAATAATTTATCATGGGCGATATCTGGGAGAGCGTGAAGTTCCGCATCCTCGCCATACTGCTCTTTATCGTATTATTCATTATCGCATTCCTTTTCGCTTTCGGTTACTTGGGATGATGCATGCCCATTCTGATGCCTCATCACCACACGCCCGTCGAAGAAGATAATGGGGATGATTAAGGGCTAAACTAAGCCTTTGCATACTCCATGGTAACGTGTGGCATGCCCCACAGAATAAAAGGCTCTGAAACTGCCCGAAAGCCGCATTTTTCATAAAACTTCTTAGCTTGTACTTGGCTTTCTAACCAAACTCGTTTCGGTTTCTGCGTTTCCAGTTGCGCAAGGATGAAGCTAACGAGACTTGTGCCGATACCCTTGCGTCTGTAGTTTTCCTTTTTTCCTTTATTGCCATGCGTTCTATCTTTGTTGTGTCGTCAATAATTCTGATACGTGCTGTTGCAACGACTTCATTATCCACAAGTGCAACGTAGTGCTGCGATTCCTTGTCGTCCTCGTCAGGTTCCCAACCCACCTGAAATCCCTGTTCCTTGATGAAAACGTCAACACGGATTCTGATCGCATCAATACATTCGCTTATTGTTTCAACTTCCTTGCACACTATATGCATATCCTTCACTTCCAAAACTTCTTGGTGTAGGCGAACTGCTTCTCGGCTTCGAGGATGTCCTGCAGCAGCTTCTCCTTGGTGGGGTGGAGCTTGGCGAGGATGCGGGCTGCGGTCTCCGGGCCGACGCCGTGGCCGGCGAGCGCGACGACGGCGTTCTTGCCATAGACCATGACGAGGTCGGCGCTTCGCCGGATGGCGAGAAACGTCTTCATTTCCTCTGCGGTAAGCTCCTTCTTCCTGAGTTTCTTCTTGACGAGGTTCGGCGCCTGCACGAGCCTCCTGCTCACGCAGGCGATGAGGCGCGAGGCGCAGAGCGGGCATTCTGGTTGCTGCTCCACGTCCTTCGCCTGTACGGCGACGCTGTAGTCGCCGCAATTGACGCACACAAGGCGCACACGCGTCGCGAGAAGCCGCCGCCTGAATGCCCTGAACACCTCCATCTTCGGCATCGCCGGCTTCATCACGTCGCCGAACTGGTGCATGAGGCCGAGCTCGCCGAGCGGGCTGAGGCCGTTCATCATCTTGATTTTGATTTCATCCTTCGCCAGCCGCGCGAAGATATCGCGCGCCCTCGCCATGTCCATCTTGTCGAGGAATATCTCGCGCAGCGTCTCCCTGTAGCAGGGCGTCCCTGCGTACTGGGTGATTATCTTTCCCATGTTCACGCGCTCCAGGTCGAGCTGCCTCGAGAGAATGCCGAAGCGGCGGGCGACGTGGATGAATCTCGATTTGAACAGCGTCGAGCGCTCTATGGCGCGCGTCAGCATCTCCTCGACGTCCTCGTTTCCGCGCGTCAGTATCGCCTGCAGCTTTTCCGGTTTCAGCGTCGTCTGCAGGATGATGCGGTACGGGTCGACCTTGACGTTTACCGATGTTCCTGTTTCCTCGGTCAGCACCGCTCCCAGGTACCTGCCAATGGTGTCGTTGGCGAGGGAGCCGAAGCAGCAGTGCATGACGATGAAATCCTTGTACGTTTCAATGAGTATATTCCTGTCATCCGGGACGAAGAACTGCGACTGCCGCTCCATCAGTTCCCTCATGTCCCTGACCGCATGCACGTCAGTGTGGTACTTGTTCCCAGCCTCCTTCTCGTCCATGCGGAGCACCGCCTTCCGCAGCTTCCCGACGTCCTGGGCGATGTCGTAAGGAACCGGTATGAGCTCGCCCTCCCATGCGGGTATCGCGGACTCTATATCCTCAACAGGCTCCACAATGACCTTGTCCTTTTCCACTTGGATGATGCGCCACGCCCTTCCGGACACCACGAACTTCTCTCCTGTCTGGCCGTGCTCGGCGACAAATTCCTCGTCCAGAAAGCCTATCGGCTCCTGCTCGACAACCGAGATGACGCGGTACTGCCGCTTTGTCGGTATGGTCGACAGGTTCTCGAAATAGTATTCAAACGCCCTTCTCCGCTTCCTCACGGCAATGCCGTCCGGCGTTTCCTGCAGCCAGACGAGGCGCAGCGCTTCGAGGAACTTCACCATCTCATCCACGTCCTTCTTTTCGAGCGCCGCATACGGGTAGCTCCTGCTCAACAGTCCGTGCAGCTGCTCGGGGCTGGCAGCGTCCTTGTCGAAGAGCACGCCGATCATCTGGATAGCGAGCACGTCAAGCGCCATGTTGTGTATCTTTACTTCTTCCAGTTTCCCCTGCATGGCGCGGTTCGCTACGACCGTCGATTCAAACAGGTCCTCGTCGCCTGAAAGCACGATGCCCTTGCTCACCTCGCCGACCCTGTGTCCGCTCCTGCCGACGCGCTGGATGAGACGGGCGACCTGCCGCGGCGACAGGTACTGGATGACCAGGTCGATGCTACCGATGTCGATGCCGAGTTCCAGGCTGCTTGTCGCTATAAGACTTTTCAGAGTCTGCTGCTTGAATTCCTTTTCGCTCCGTATGCGCTTTTCCTTCGAGAGCGAACCGTGATGCACCGCCTGCTTCAGTTCCCTGTCCAGCGAGCGCAATCGCGACGAGAGCACCTCGGCGGTTTCCCGCGTGTTCGTGAAGGCAAGCACGCTCCGGTGCGCGGCGATGAGCTCGTGCAGCCTCCGCAGGCGGGCGGTCGTCTCCGGGCCGATGAGCAAATCGTCGGACACGGACTTGTCCTTCGCTCCCGGTTTCGGGTTCTCAACGCGAATGTTATAGCGCTTCTCCAGCTCGGCGCGGACGACCTTCACGTCCTTGCCGAGGAACGCAGCGACCTTCTCTGGCGAGCCGACCGTGGCGGAGAGGCCGATGCGCTGGAAATCACCTGCCAGTTCTCTCAGGCGCTCCAGCAGGAGCGAGAGCTGGATGCCGCGCTTGCTTTCGACAAGCTCGTGAATCTCGTCGACAACAACGTATTTCACGTTCTTCAGGTGCTCGCGCATTTTCCTGCCGACGAGAATCGCGCCGAGCGTCTCGGGCGTAGTGATGAGGATGTGCGGCGGCATCTCGGCCTGGGCTGCGCGCTCCCGTGCCGGCACGTCGCCGTGGCGCACCGCTATCTCGAGGTCGAGCTTGTCGGCCCACCACACGAGGCGATCGAGCAGGTCGCGCGACAGCGACCGCAGGGGGTTGATGTAGAGCATGCTGATGGGCGCACGCTTCTCTTTCTGAATGAGGTCAAAGAGCGGCAGGCAGCTCACTTCGGTCTTTCCCGAGCCTGTCGGCGCTATGATAAGCACGTTTTTCCCGGACAATATGTGCGGGATGCCCATCTTCTGCGGCAGTGTCGGCTCGATAAAGCCCTTCTGCTTCACCAGCTGCTGCATCCGTTCGGAAAAGAGTTCGAATGCCATCATTTCACCATAATGTCCTGTATCCTGCCGAGGTACGTGCCGTCAAGCATGTACACGCGCGCTGTTTTCCTGTCAATGTGCTTCGCTACCGGCCCCAAAAATCCGTCGCTGCCGTTCACGACGCCGGCGCCGCAGAGCTCGTTGAACGCCGGAATCATGACGACGGTGTGACGCTTCGCCTTGCCGATGACCCAGCACGGCTGGAAGTAGGATGCGCCGATAGCATCAACGAATTTTACGTGCGGGTGGTTGTGGCCTATGGCAACGCGCTTCTTCTTCGTCTGCACGTTCCGGTGGCCGTGCGTGAACAGGTACCTGCCGGCAGCGAACGACTGCCGCACTACTACCTTCTTGTCGCTGATAAGCTTTTCAATGGCGCCGTCATGGTTGCCCTTCACGACGACGATGCGGTCGAACTCGAGCAGCGAAAGAAATTCGGGGATTTCCCGCATCTCCTGCATGCTTATGCCAGGCACCTTGTGCTTGAAGTCGCCGGCGACGACGAGCGTTGTCGTTCCTGTCTCACGCCCCAGCATGTTGAGTTTTTTGGCAAGGTGCTGCACCTGGCTCGGCAACCGCACGCCGCGCTCGTACAACTCTCTCGTTATGCCGAGATGCAGGTCGGCGATGACCAGATGCGGGCCGATTTTCATGGCAGGATAATTCGTCACGAACATGGTTCTTAGTAGCAGGCAAGATTTTAAGAACAGACTGATACTTTTCGGTTCTGGTCATCGATGCCATATTTATGCAGGGAAGCATACGAAAAGCGCATGCAATTAAATAGCCTGCAACCAATCCAGCAGTATGAACATCATCGTCGAATCCCTTACGCGCCAGCCCATCGAGCAGCAGAAAGTCGAGATGGTCGAGCGCAAGGGCATCGGGCATCCGGATTCCCTGTCGGACGGCATGGCCGAGGCGGTGTCGCGCGCGCTCTGCAAGGAGTACCTGAAGCGCTACGGCGTCATCCTTCACCACAATACGGACAAGCTCGAGATTGTGGGAGGCGAAGCCACAGCGACGTTCGGCGGGGGCGAGATTCTCAGGCCCATCTATGTCATGCTTTCGGGCCGCGCAACCATGCGCATCGGCAGCGAGGAAATACCCGTCCACGAGGTTGCGGTCAAGGCTGCCCGCGATTACATGCGCAATGCCCTGCCGCACCTCGAGCAGGATGACGCGGAGTTCGATTCACGCATCGGCATGGGTTCCATCGACCTGCGGGAGATGTTCGACCGGAAGAACGCGATTCCGGGAGCGAACGACACCTCATTCGGCGTCAGTTTCGCGCCGCTCAGCGAGACCGAGCGGCTCGTGCTCAGCATCGAGCAGCTGCTGAACTCAGGCGGGTACAAGAAGCGGCATCCCGAGCTCGGCCAGGACATCAAGGTGATGGGGCTCAGGAAGAACCACGCCATCATCCTGACGGTAGCCGGCGCATTCCTTTCGCGGCTCACGCCGGATTTCGGCCATTACGTTTCAGTCAAGGAGGAAATTGTCAGCGACATCAAGGATTATGTCGCGAAGAACGCCACGCGGGAAACGGACGTCTACCTCAATACCGCGGACAACTACGAGAAGAAGGTCGTCTACCTCACGCTCACCGGCACGAGCGCTGAAGCCGGCGATGACGGCTGCGTCGGCCGCGGCAACAGGGTCAACGGACTCATAACGCCGAACAGGGAGATGAGCCTCGAGGCGGCGGCAGGCAAGAATCCGGTGAGCCATGTCGGCAAGCTGTACAACGTGCTCGCCCAGCGCATAGCGGACAGAATCCACCGTGAAACGCAGTCAGAAGTGTACGTCAAACTATTGTCGCAAATCGGCAGGCCCATCACCGACCCCCTCATGGCAAGCGTCGAAATTGAATCCGAGCGGTACGACAAGAGCAGCGTCGAGGCAGTTGTACAGGAAGAGCTGGAAAACATCACGGGGCTGCAGAAGCTCATCGTCGAGGACGGCGTGAGGGTGTTCTGATAGCATGTTCTGTTGGTTAACACCTAGCTAAATTCTAGTTCCGGCTGGTCCTGGTACAGGCGCCAATTGTTTTGTTTGTGGTAGATAGAAAAGAAAAATTAACTGCAGCTTGCTCCTTTAAAGGGACAAGCATTTCTTTCGATACCTAGCAGCTCCTGCTATCCCCTGTCCCGATAGTTGTTATTCTTACGCTACTGCAATCTGCAAATGCGCTGCAGTTTGCCACAGCATTCGGAGGAAGTCCTGAACCAGGGACTACAGGTCCTCCTGATGTCCATCCACAGGATACGAGCGTCACGCTGTTGTTGTAGGCAGAGAGCTCGTTCATAAGTATTACCTGCGTGCCGGTATTTCGTATGTACACGTTTCCGGAAGCCTGGTCAATCACGTCGATCTTTGCGCTCGTTCCCGTGGCCCTTGCCTGCTGGCTTGTCTGGTTGCTCACGCTCTGGGTAATGTCAGTCTGTATCCGCGTGAACCAGACGAACGTGAAGCCGACCATTGCTATGGTGATGAGGAGGAGCAGGATAATTGCAATAACCGGAGTAATGCCTTTCATCAGCGTCACTTTATAATCTATGCGAGAGAGCACTATATATACTTGTTTATGGGGTTGACATTGTGGTTCCTTCTAGTTAACGTATGATTTGTAGTACAGGTATATAAATCAGTCATTTCCGACAGCTTTGTTTAAATAATCATATTTCTTAAACACTCACCTCATTTTTTAAACAGAATTCAGGCTCAATCCCAAGCTCATACATCTCCTGAATCACGACACAGATGTTATGGCAAAGGACTTTCAAAAGAACTTCATTAACCTGTGCAGTATGATGAAGTTGCATGTTCAAAGTGCGGCTTCAAAGCCCGCTACAAATTCGTAAGATACCCTGAATGTAATGAGGTACAGAAATGATTTTTTAAACACTTTCCCGATTTATTAAACAGAAAACGATTATTTAAACAAAGCCATTTCCGACAGAAGAGCGAGAGCTAAAAACTATATAAACAGGCCATGAAAGGCATATCCCCGCTCCTCGCTGCTGTGCTGCTTATTGCTGTCACCGTTGCCATTGCTACCCTTGTCATGGGATGGGTTTCGACGACGGTCAGGACCACGCAGACAACGGTCAGCAACAAGACCGTTGAAGCAGTTGACTGTTCTTCCGCAGGGCTTGTCATCGATGACGTGTACATCGCGTCGACAGGAACGACCGCGCCTGCGCGGGCAATCGTCAGGAATTCGGGTTATATCGATGGACTGACGCTCATATCAGCGCAGTTTTACAACTCAACAGGCGGCAACTTCACGACAACAACAAGCCTCGGCGATCTGAGCAAAGGGCAGATAGCGACGCTTGCATTCACCGTTTCTGTTGGTTCGTGCCCCACAAACTTTGGTGAAGTCATCGTGACGACGTCAGACTGTGGCGGCATCTCGGCGGTGTTTGACCGGACGCCTCACTGCTGATACAACATGAACGAAACGATGTGATTATGGAATTGAATGGGTCTCTCATATGAAAGGCATATCCCCGCTCCTCGCTGCTGTGCTGCTTATTGCTGTCACCGTTGCCATTGCTACCCTTGTCATGGGATGGGTTTCGACGACGGTCAGGACCACGCAGACAACGGTCAGCAACAAGACCGTTGAAGCAGTT
>JACPRW010000002.1 GCA_016193585.1 Candidatus Aenigmatarchaeota archaeon | reverse complement strand
TTGACCACATGAACGAACTGCTACAGCAGTTCGAGAAGCAGTACAACAACACGCCACACAGCAGCCTTAAGTATATGACTCCGCTAGAAGTATTCAGAGCCAAACAAAGGACTGGCTCAGTATGGGCTGTCGGTTAACAATTAATCAAATCCACAGATTCAGAATGTCTCTTTTCCCTCCTTTTAGAATCGGCCTCGGCAAGAATTTCTTTGGCTTCATTGGTCTCTATGTATTTTTCTGCATCTTTTAATTTTTCGGTTATTGCTGAATCAAAATACAAATCTGTTACATCGTTCTTTATGCTGTCGGCTTCTGCTTTAATTCTATCTGGCTGTAAATTGATGCTTGAAAATTGGTTCTCCTTAAAAAACCTTTTCGCAGCATTCAGACTATTATTCAGAGACATTAACATAAGCTTTGGTTGATAAACGTTTATTCCAAAATCTTCTACAGTTACTATAAATGCTTCTGCTTCCATATAACTCAATTCAGAATCCTCGATTAATTTTGCGTATTTCTCCATAGTTCTTTGATAATCATGTTGGAGAATTTCTGTGAGGTTTTGCAATTTTTGTTTAAGAAACTGAAATTTATCAATTGCCTGTTCTGAATTATTAATAGAAGTTGAATAAGAGCCAATGCCGTATGCATTCTCTGCCTTATTTATCAAATTTAAATTGTCATCAAGTTGATTTTTTATTGAAATCACATTACCTGTAGTGCCCGTTAGATTGACGCCTCTGAAATTTGCCTCAGATACTTGGATTTCAAAATTTGATATATAATTCTTAAGCGTAGAGTGCAACAGTTTAGCGTTATTTATGGACTCAAGTGCTTTTTGCTTGTTGGCATCTGCTATGAAAGAAGTATTTGCCTGATTAACAGTTGACGGCTGTGTGCTGGTTACACAACCCGAAGCGAAAACAAGAATTGCTACAAGCAATGATAAGTTTTTCATTGTAATAATTAATCTCTCTTAGGCTTCGATTTTCCTTTTTTTCTGAATTTGAACCAGTAAATTCCGCCACCGATTAGCAGAACCGCCACGATGCCCCCAGCAAGATAAGTAGTGTTAGACGCTGTTATTTGTCCGGTAATTTTGTTTGCACTAGCCTCTACTTCAGCCGCTTGAGACGACAAAATCTTTGCGTTTTCTGCAGCTTTAAAGTAGTCTCCAGAAGCTAAGCTGTCTGTTGTTTTTTGTATAGATTCACTAACGGAACTGGTTGGTATATCAACATTGTATTTGCTTTCCGTACTTTCTACCACACTAAGCTTTGCTTTTGAGTTATCTATGATTTCTTGTGCTCTTTTAGCTATAGAATTCTTGGCTTCGCTTTGTGATAATATGGCTTTGCTAGATGCAGCATCCGCATTATTCGAGGACGAAGCAGAATCTTTATTTCTTTCTGCAATCTTCGCTTGTTCCAAATATTCTTTAGCAGAGTCTAAATATTTCGTTGACTGTTCAACTGAAGCATCTATTGATTTAGCTGATTCTATAAGACTGCCTGCTAGATTTATGGCATTTTGAGCAGAACTAATTTTTCCAGTTGCTGACTTCTGGGCTTGTAAACAACTTGAAGCTGATGTTGAAGCAGCGTTGAAATTACTTTTCGCTTGTACAGCAGATTGTTGAGCTGCGTTGGCGTTCGTCTTGGCTGATTCGTAGTTATTAGAATTGTAATTGCTCTGTGCGGTTGAGTATTTAGACTCTGCGTCTGCAATCAAAGTTGTTCCAGATGTCCAGCTGGACTGGGCTGATGTGCAGGAAGAACCGGCTTGACTAACAGTGCTTTCAGCACTATTTTTTGAATTTGTGGCTTCTGTTATCGTGTTTTTAGTGTTCGTAAGTGCTGCAGATGCCTCTTGTTTTTGACCCAGACATGCATTTGCTTCTGTTAATGCCGTATTGAAACTATTTTTAGCTGATAGAGCAGACTGCTGTGCACTATTGGCATCTGATTGGGCAGTGCTAAAGCTTTTGGAGGCGTAGGCATTATTTGCTGTCGAGTATTTTGAATTAGCAGTATTTAGATAGTTAGTTGCAGAGTTCCACTGTGTCTGTGCTTTTGTGCAAGAAGAACCAGCCTCGTTTACGGTGGATTGTACGGATGTCTTTGCAGAGTTAGCATCTTGAACAAAAGCGGATGCCGATGTTAGGCTGTTATAGGCGTCTAATTGTTCGATAGGAGGATAAGTTACAGTTACCGTCCCGTATTTTGTAGCTATAGTGGGGTCGCCGTTATCATAACATTCTATTTTAACATTGTACTGAACTGTAGCCTGTCCAGTTGATGGTGCCGGTATGTACAAATAGATATTCTGAGATTGTCCTGCAGCTACAGAAATCCATTGAGTAACTGAGGATGGTATTTCAACAACAGAAGCCCTGCAATAGCCTCCTGTGAACATATTCGTATTTTTTACCCAAGCAGTTACGGTCAGTGTTTCATCCCAATACAAAGTTTTACTTGAAGGGGAAACAGAATATTGCAAGTTTATAACAGCTAAAACTGGAAAACTAGCAAACAAAAGGAACGCTAAACAATAAACTAGAGCGTTTTTATGAATTTGATTACCCATACTACACCCTCATACAACTTTAAAGGATATGCTTAAAAAGACTATATGTTATACTATGTTGTTATAATACATCTCAGGTGATTTTGTGCGTCGAACATGGAAGGAAATAGACGAAAAGATACTGGCATATCTGAAAAGAATACCTTTTTCTGCCACAACAGAGATGGTAGCCAAAGATGTAGGTTTAGCTTGGTATACTGCACAGATGCATCTCCACAGATTGGAGAAGGCCGGAAAAGTCAAATATTTCAAGATAGGTAGGCAGAACCAGTGGATATTGGCTTCAAAGTTAAAGGATGGTTAAGGTTACAAAGAATCTATATAAATTTTGTTTTTATTAGAAGAATGATGTGTATAGATTTAATTAATAAATGGCTAAAGAGAAATAAAAGTAAGGTTTTTTGGTTTTCTTTGATATCGATGTTTTCTGTTTTTGCATATATATTAATCATGACACCATTCTTTACAAAAAGTGGTATTTATGAGCCAAATGAAATTGATGTAAATGGAAATACCTTTGTTAAACTTACATGTGAATCAAACACACAATTTATCACAAGCATTTCTAACATAACCTGCAAGGTAGGAGTTCGGTCTATGGTGTGGAACTATACAAATATAGACATTAGCATTCAGGCATCTTACGGCGATGATACAGTTATATGGGGCTGTTGGCAAAATGGTATAGAAAATATCACGGCAGGTGTAGAGTCATCTTTATACCCGTGTGGAAATGTATTTTACAACAATACATTAGCTCGCCCATCTACTAAAATATTTATGAGATTGGCTTCTTTCAAAGGCAATACTGAAAGATTTCCAGTTGATAAAAGTGATATCTCATTCGATAGACCTATAGAAGTCATGTCACGTAACGAAGAATTGAATATCGAAATATCCAGAAATAGTTTATTCATAGCAACTATTTCATTGATAGTACTGACTGTTTTAGAATTTAGGAAGTTCATTAAAAGTAAATATTAAGACTTTTTTACATATGTAAGAAACCCTTTTATTAGATAATTGTCTCATCAAAACATAGTGCTCAAACGACCTTTTTTACATACAGGTAGAGAGTTATTACTAAGGAAGCTATTGTTTTTTGAAGTTAGTCCACATATGTAAAAATATGACAATTCCAAAAACTACTCTATACGCATTGATTTTTTTGATTTCTATATCGTCAATAAGCTTTGCCGAATGCGTTTATAGTGCTGATGTATACCTAGATACTATAGCAATATCAGAAGGTAAAAAATCTCTATACCAAGCTCCAGAACTACGTGAGGATGATTCATTTTTTATAAAAAATCTAGGAATATTAAATACGGGAAACTGCACCCTTGTAAGACCTAGAATCAGCATACAGCTTGACAGAGCTGGACCCGGTCCTCACTTATTTTGCTCATCGCCTTATACATATGGCATTTTGATAGATTATAACCTGACACCTAAATCTTATTATGAATTTCACCAAATAAGCCCTGAAAAGCCGTGGGAATATGTGGACAATAACAATAAGGAAAATTATTGTTCGGGAACATTATTAAATGAAACTAAAAGATTTGAAATAATACCGACCCTATACGTAATTGAGCCTGAAATTCCTGAAAGCTACTCATCGAATTTTTATATAAATGGGGAATTAACGAATGCATATTCCTATAGAGTCTTTACAAAATATGAACTTGAAACAAGGTCTCCTAGCTTACTCTCGATATGGATTGCAATTTTAATTCCTCTAATAGTACTTTTGGCGGATATAATCTATAGAAGACGAAAACATACAGAGTGTCAAATAAATTTTTTACATGCGTTGGCATTAGAAGTAGAAAGAATACAAAGGGATTCAAGAGGCTTTGATGAATTGCTCCATATGAACGAAAGGAGGGATATAGAGAAAGGTAAGAGAATAGCATTAATAATTCCACAGTATCCTATTAAAAATTTGAATTCTGCTTTCTACGTGAGAAGTTTAGACAATGCAATAAAGGGTAAAAGCACAGAAAAACTTAAGGATGCATTAATTTCGGTTTCTGATAAAATATGGCTAGTTAATGATTCTTTGAGAAGGCTCAGTAATAGAGAGGCAAGATGGGAAGAAACTATGGTTTATTATATGAGAATCGATAATAGATTCCAAAACCAAATTAAAGGCCATTACAAGGTCGATTTAGATAAGGCTATCGAAGATACACTTATTAGTCTACAAAGTTTTTGAAATGATGCAGATATTTGACTTTATTCAATTTTAATCTTCATATGTGTAGAGGTTTTATTATGCCTACAAAAGATGAGCCAATTAGAATGGATTTCATACAGGAAATAGTAAATGTAGACGAAGAAAAAAGAATTTTAAGAGTAAAGCTTATACCTGATCCAGAAAGATACGAAATAAAGGAAATCGATGGAGAGAAAGGTTTTTACGATAAGTTTGATCATGTTTTCATTCCTCTCAAAGCAATGGAAGAATCCTTTAAAAAAAGTGGCCCCACTCCACTTTATTATAGTCCAAGAAGATTTAACGACACCCTAGAATACATAAAGTCACGAATTCAAGAAATCAGAAACCATCTCGATGGAACTCAAGATAACAAATATGAGTTCAGTGATGTATCAGAGGAATTTTTAGAAACTCTTCCGCAAGAAGAAAGAAAATTCGTTATACTATCAATAGACCTAATCAACTCAACTCGAATGAGTCAAACCCTTAGCAGTACTGAAAATGTAAAAATTATTTCGTTATTTTTAAAGGAAATGGCAATGCTCATCCATGCATTTAATGGCTACGTATTAAAGTTTTTGGGTGACGGTATAATAGCTTATTTTCCAGAACCTAATTTTATTGGACAAAATGATAATGCACTAGATTGTGCAGCTTCAATGAAATTGTTAATATACAATGGTATAAATCCGATGCTAAAAGAAAAGGGCTTGCCGGAATTAAATTTTAGAATAGGCTTAGATTCTGGGGAGGCAACAATAATTACAGTCGGTGCTGATAAAATAAAAAAGCACAAGGATTTGATAGGGGAAACCATAAACATAGCAGCTAAAATTCAAAGTGTAGCTAATAAAAATGAAATATTAGTCGGTGAAGCGACTGTAAAGAATGCTCACACCTTTTGGAGAAAGTTACTTATCAAAAAAAACCCTGTTGAAAAATGGGATTACAAAGATAGAAGAACTGGAACTTCATATGAACTCTATTTTCTAAAAGAACCAACTACTACATAGTAACTTGTTTATTTTTTCTTTAATTCTTGGTATCTGTCCATTGTACTTGTAAATAGTAGCCATGCTATACCCATGCTTTTCCAGCACCTTTGGCTTTACTCCAAGAAAAAGCAGTATGTAAAGCTCCGGATGGCTTTGCCTTCTTTTGGTTTCAGTCACTTTTAGCACCCTTATCCTTCTCCAGTTCAGCCATGACAATTTTCTTTATCATTTCTGAAAGCATGTCTTTGTCTACCAGTTCTGCTGTAGCTTTGCTTATTTCCTGCATCTTTGCCATTATAGACCTGTCTGTGGGAAACCCACACGTATGGCAGAATTTCGCAGCGTTTTCCAAGTATACGTGGCATCGGGTACATGTCTTGAGTTCCATTGGAATTTCGTGCCCGTTGTTTACTGGTATTCCGTACTTCTTTTTGTATGCATTGTCCTTGTCCTTCTGGATAACTGAAAGATAACAATTCTGGAGTGCTCTGCTGCCTTTTGTCCAGCTCCCCCTGCTCTCGATGAAGGTTATAGGTATACCGTCAGCCATGTCGTGAGTAGCCTTGCTCTTGCGTATCATGTGTATGCTGTTTCTCTTTCCCAGCCTTATATTCTGCCTTTTGCACGCATTGAGGAATATCTTTCTAACCAATGGATAGTGGAGAGGGACTATGTTTCCTGATTTTTTCATTACAGTCCATAGGGGTGCGTTTGGATTGAATGGCATAGGATGAAGACGCTGCCATGACACGAACTGCGGAACAGACTCAAAGAGCGTTTCCCAATGGCTGATTTGTGTTTTTTCAGCTTCAATCAGTATCTGGATGTCTCCGCCTTCGGTGTAGCGTAAATGCTTTATCTGCCGTGACAGAAGCTCAGATACCCTGCACTGCAGGTCGTAGAGGCAGCTGAAAAAGGCTTTGTCCCTGATTGTTGTCATGCCGTCTATGAGAGCCTTAATTTCCTCTTTGCTGTATACATCAGGTTCTTTCTTGTTGCTGAGAGCACCGCACTTTATGCGTCTTATTTGCGGCGGAGCTTGCCCGCAATACTGGTCAAAATAGAGCCACCTCCAGAATTTGCTTATGGCCTTCCTAAAGTCTAGCAGAGACTGTTCAGAATACCTTTTGCCTTGGCATTTCATGCCTTTGCAGGAAGCCCTGTTTTTCTGCTTCTTCTTGCAGATGCAGGTTTTGTACTCCTTAAGCTTGGCAAGTAGGTTAATTATGTCCACTTCGGCCATTTCCCTGAAAATTTT
The DNA here is from genome assembly GCA_016193585.1 of Candidatus Aenigmatarchaeota archaeon. Lineage (GTDB taxonomy): Archaea > Aenigmatarchaeota > Aenigmatarchaeia > GW2011-AR5 > GW2011-AR5 > JACPRW01. Next base: position 54,919 of record JACPRW010000002.1, on the reverse strand, counting down.
GTCAGTGAGTTCGGCGAGACGCCTGAGGGTGTAATAGTAGAGACGCACCCTTGACAGACCTACCTTAGGGTCGACCTCGCAGAAGTTGATGAAGTCCTTTATCAGCTGCCTGTTGTCATCCTTTATTTGGGCTTTCTCCAGCAGACTCCTCTGGATTTCTATCTGCCTTTCGTACCCGTGGACATCTATTTTCTCAGGTTGGTTCATATGCACCTCCTCATTCCCGTCTTTTATATAACAGGTCGGAGAACTGAACCCTTCTTCCCCATCCCGCGACTGAGATTTGAACTCAGAACCCCCTGGTGACTGCTTGAAAGCACAGGCTGGATTCCGTAGCACCGTCGGTGCTTGGCTACAGCCAGGTGCTCTACCGTTGAGCTATCGCGGGAAAATGCCTCTTCCCGGCAGTTCGAGCACAAGCTCAAACTATCGCGGGTTTTCGCCCCACGGCAGTTCGGATTCCTTCTGAATCCAAACTATCGCGGGTTTTCGCCCCACGGCAGTTCGGATTCCTTCTGAATCCAAACTATCGCGGGTTTTCGCCCCACGGCAGTTCGGATTCCTTCTGAATCCAAACTATCGCGGGAATCAATCATATGTCTAGTGTGCTGCATTATTTAAAAGTGCACACGAATAATCACTTATAGTAGGTTCGAATACTACTGGAACTTTTCGTTCGAACCTGCTATACGGTATGTTCAGCATGATATGCTCCTCTATACCACCGGCTGCAGTCGTGGTTTCCGTGGAGCATGGCATGTTCCGCGTTCAATTTTCTGCAACACGAGAGGTGAACTTCCATGCAGTTGCAATGCAGCGATCTGGGCTGGAAATGCGACTTTGTAGCGACCGGCACTACAGCAGACGAGGTAAAAACAGCCATGTTCAGCCACGCAGCGAAGGCGCACAAGGCGCTCCTCAGTAAGATGACCGAAGAGGACAAGAAGCGGATGGCGAAGAAGATGGACGGGTTCCTTGCCATGAGCGCGGCAGCGGCAAAGCCTGACAAGGTCGTGCACTTCGAAATCCCTGCGGACAACGTCGCTCGTGCACAGCAGTTCTACAGCAGCGTCTTCAGCTGGCAGATAAGCAGGGCGCCGATGCCCGGACCAGAATATTATCTGATTACCACCACTGCAACGGACAAAAAGAACATGCCGGTCGAGGCTGGCTCGATCAACGGCGGCATGATGAAGCGCATGGCGAAGGAAGGGCCGGTAGTCGTGGTGAACGTCAATTCCCTCGACGCTGCACTGAAGAAGGTGCAGCAGGCTGGCGGCAAGGTCGTCATGCCGAAGATGCAGGTGGGCGACATCGGGCTCTACGCGCGCGTCATGGACACCGAGGGCAACGTCATCGGCGTGTGGCAGAATGTGAAGAAATAGCTGCTACGCGCGCTCCAGTGCAATTCGCTTCAGTCCCCTGACGGCATCAAAGTCAGCGTCATCGCTGACGATGCTGCCGGCATTGTTCACTATGGCGCTTGCCGTGTGGATAGCGTCCCGGGGTTTCAGGTTGTAACGCTCAGTAATATTTTGCGCTTTCCGGATGATGTTTTCAGTCACTCCAAGGAATTTCATGTTCGGGATTTCAAGGAACCGTTTGCCTTCTTCCGCGGCTGCTTCATTGCCGGCCATTCGCCTGACGACCCAGACAAGCTCATCCCACGTCAGCAGAGATGTCGCAGCTTCGGCTTCGCCACTGGAAACCGCATAGAGCAGTTTTTTCGCTGCTTTGAATTCGGGGCTTTCCTGGGGGTACACGCCAGCGACAATGAACACGTTCGCGTCAACGTATAAGCTCTTCTTCATATTGCTCATCGAGTAGCTGCTTGATTTTTTTTATGCCCAGCTTCTTCCGCTTGCTCTTCGGGACGACGTTGCAAAAGTCTTCCACGAAATCTTTCGGGTCTTTTTCCGCCTTGATGACGACGTCCTTCCCTGTGACCTCGAATATCACATTCGTCCCGGGCCTGAGACCTAGATGCTCCCGTATGTCCTTGGGCACCACGACCTGCCCCTTTTCGCCAACCGCCCTTTTGATGTGCATACTGCTCTTTTGTATGAATGTATATTTAAACTTTTTCCTACTTTGAAGTATGGAAATTTTCTTACATGGCCTCGAACGAGTGGTACGAAAATCCCGTAGCGGCAGCAAGCACGGCGACATGGTGCACGTGCGGCCGAAACGTTCCAAGAATTAGCCCTTCCTCTTCCTTTTCTTCTCCGTTTCGAACGCTTCCTCGAGCGTCGGGTGCCTGCCGACATGCACGCCGACCATGGTCGGGAAGGAGTGGTTCTCGATATCGCGCGTGCCGATTCTGAATAGAGCCATCGCCGGCGGCAGCTTGACCTCGCCGTTGATGCCGAACACCGGCACGATGCGGTACGTGAGCACGCGCTCCTCGCGGTTGAACATCTCGCCGATCTTCCACGTCAGCTCGGTGCCGTGCTCGGATTTCTTCTTCTGCGGTTTCGGGCCCTCGTAATCCTTCACCTCGAAGATGGAAGGCACGAAATCCCTCACGACGATTTCCCTGGCTTCCGCCCCCGACGAGTTCTTGACATCGATGCCGACGGTGAATTCCTCGCCCTCGTCGATATGCTTCTTCTGGATGATGTACTTCCGTATGCGGACGGTCTTCAATTTATACAGCACGACCCAGCCTGCTGCCGCTACCGAGAAGAGAAAGATGATGAACGGCAAATAATCGACGTGGTACGCTATGATGCGCTGCTCGCCGGGCACCAGATTCTTGACTTCCCATATGAACATGGTATCGCTCATGTACGAGGGCGGCGTTCCCTGGAAGAAGTAGCCGTCGAATCTGGTGAGCGGTTCCCTGACGGTCGTTTCCGCGACGACATTGCCTTTGTTCCTCACGCTGATGCGTTTCCCGAAGCCGAGCGGATAGGGCGCATCCTCCCCTGCAACAACGACGACGCCTTTTTCGTCAACCATGAACGTGCTGGTCACTTTCGACTCCCGGTTCTGGTACATGAGCGTCGCGTCGACCGTATAGTCGCCTGCCGCGGTGTTTTCAGGGATATAATATACCATCCGCACCACAGCTGCCTCTTCGGGTCCGAGCTTTTCGAGCGACTGCTCGGAAGCGTACAGTGTTCCGGATGGCGAGTAGACCTTGTACACGACCTTGAGGTTCTGCAGCTGCGACGTGCCGTAGTTCTTCACGTGCACTGCTGCGTCCAGCGTACCGGTCGGGTACCAGTCGCCGGTGAGCACGACCTTCTCGGCAAAGACGCCGTCGCCGCGGACAACAGAGATATAGACATCCTTTTCCTGCTTCTCCCCGGTCGTGAGCGAGAACGCGACGAGTCGCACCTTGTACAGGCCGAACATGGTGGGGTCGCGCGGCGTGAAATACACGCGCGCTGCTGCCGGAACGCCGGCTTCCGTCATAACCTGCTGGCTGGAAAGCACCATCCATGGCTTCTCGCCGAGCACCGTGAGGACGAAGCGGTCCTCGACAGAACTGGTGACGGTTACCATGACGTCTTTCGTGGTGCCGAGCGGGACGATGACCGATTCGGAGGAAATGTTCATGTCAAAAGCGAACACAGGAGAAGACAGTGCCACAAATACGACAAAAAGTACCGCTCGTGTATGCATCGCTGCACCCAATCTACTCTTGCCTGGCGCTCTATATAAAGGTATCGTACTTTTTGCGTACTACGGAGCGCATGCGGGAGCGACACGACCGCACATCCCTGCATGCGTACATTGTTTTAGCTCTTCATACTCCTCCTATCTTTAATATGTTGCATAGTAAATGACGGGTATGCCGCACGCGTATGTCCACGATATGCCGACCGATGAGCTGTCACGAACCCATCTTCAAGAGCTTCCGTGGGAAGCACACCCGCATGGTACCAGGGCGCGGAATGTCATTTGCCGATATTTGAACGGCCAGCACTGTCCGCTCACCGTCGGAGATGCGTACAGGGCATTCACCGACGCAGCACGCAGCGGCACACCACTGCAGATGAGAGCGTACGGCGAGGGGCTGCACGAAGTCACGTGCGATGTCTTCAGAAGCGTCGGCATCGAGCTTCCGGTGGTCATTGCTACGCTGTGCCCCGGTACGGGTGGATATGGTATGTTATTTGGAAAACGTGTTGTTGACACTGGCTACCGCCTCGGAACGCCGCGCCTCAACGGACATGAGCTGCGGATACCGGTTCTCGAAGATGAAACGCCGGACATTGTCGACGACTTCACCGAAGCGTTCAGACCGTATGCAGCGCAGCTGCAACCGGCATCGGTGAGCATTGTGCGTGACGGCAACGAGCTGGTGATAACCGCCCGCAGACAGTCTGCGCGAACCGCGCTTAAGGGGTTCGGTCGCGCATTGAAAACAGAAGGGCAATGACAGGGCTCTTAAGCTTTTCTTCCAAACTACGGGTATGGCAGGCTTCCTGTACCGGTTCATCACCGGGCGCAGTTCGCTCAAGCTGGTAGCACTTGCCGGCGCGCTGCTCTTCGTCGTGCTTGCGCTCAGCAACCTCGTCGCTGTCGGCGTGCTCATGCTGCTCAGCTTCGCGGTTTCCGCTGTCATCAGCTTCCTCCGCGTGCGGAGCGTCGGCATCGAGCTCGTCACGTTCGCAACGGTCATTACCGGCGTCACGCACGGGCCTGTCGCCGGTGCAATGGTGGGACTGGTGCTTATACTATTTCACGTGCTCGCAGGGCAGTTCATCGGCGAATACGTGCTGTGGGTCATTCCCGGCTACGTGATCGCAGGATTTCTCGCACCCTCGCTCGGCGGCGGCATTGCGGCTGCCGGCACCACCGTCACGCTCGCGTTGAATGTCATTAACATTATGTTCACCCTGCTGGTCGGGAGGCAGAACCTCAGCAGGTTCCTGCCCTATGCACTAACGAACGTGCTGTTCAACTGGCTCCTTTTTGGCGCAGCAGGGCAGTTTATTGTTGCTGTGCTGGCGTAATGTGCTATTGAGAAAGAAAAAAGCACATTACCGAACGCCAAATTTTTCAGCGCTAGTTCTATCTGCATAGAGTTTTCTATCGACTGCATACGCTATCTGGCCTGCGCACTGCGATGGCGACAGGACTGACGTGTCAACGGTAACATCGTATGTTTTGCTTTCATGGACAAGCGGAAACAGGTAGCGCGCTGTACCGGGGATCCGGTCGCCGCGTTCTCTTTCCCGTGACTCTGCTACATCGAGCGGGCAATAGACGCCGACGAGCAAAACTTTGTACGGCTCCAGCGTCGTTCCGCAGCCTTCAGCAAACGCAGGATTATCAAGGACATGGTCGACGATGGTACTCCGCCCTGCTGCGGTACGCGATGCAATCGAGCGGTGAAACGCATAGACCACGTCAGTGGCTGCTGAGAGAATGCCTTCTGTGTTGTTCTGTTGCAGCTGTCCAGCCAGCCGTTCGTCACGCTGCCAGTACGCATCTATCGCCAAGTACTCAAAATCAGGCAGCCTTTCTGCAAGCTCCCCGGCTATGGTCGTTTTGCCAGAGCTGCTGGTGCCGTTGAGAAAAACTATCAGGCATGTAGTGTCGTTGCTCATGCTGAACTTTACAGAGGAAACGCTCTTAATCTTAAGACCACTGCTATCTATCCCTTCAGCTTGACGCACTGGCCATTCACGCATTTCGCCGTGTAGCCGTTCATCTCGATGCCGCCTATGCACTGGATGCACATTTGGGGTTCACGCGGTGGGCACGAAGGTCCCCATGCAGTATTCACGGCGATGACAGCAGCGCTGCCGGCATCGATGAATGCACAATTGTAGGGGTCACACGGCAGGCACTGCAGAAGGGCTTCCGGCACTTCGAGCCTGCAGTCTTCGTCGGCAGCGCATGAAATGTCCGGACCACCTGCAGCCGGCATGGTATTTTGATTGATGAGGAATACACCGACCAGAACGAGCAGTACAAGAATAAGAGCCAGAGCAATTGAGTGCCATATGCTTTCTCTTCCGGGCTTTCCGGGTTTCATGCTATGTATTCATAATGGCACAACATAAAGCTTTTGCCCTGCTGCATGCACTTGGTTCAATCCTTGCTCTCGCTGCAGCGCGGGCAGTACGGCACTTCCATCTCGCTGCCGAACGCCTTCATGACGCGCGTCTTCATCGGCTTCCCGCAGGTGTTGCAGAGCAGCTCGTCCATGTGCATCACGTCAGCAGCATTTCCTGGACTCGCCGGACTCCTTTCCCGGGTACGGCTTTGCCGGGCCGCCAGCGCTGCCATAGACGATGCCACCCGGAGCATAGTGAACAGCATCGCTCCCCTGATATGCGCCCGCGTTCGGCACAAGCGCCTGCAGGCGGCGCGAAACATACTCCATACTACTTTCGTTCCCGGAACGGATAAAAAGCTCACAAAGCGTCGACGGGCATCTGAACAGAGCCTCGTGCGGCGGCACAGAAGTTATATCTGCGGCGTCCGGCGTGCGGAGCGTACGTACTTCATGTATTCGCCGGTGAAGTTCATATGGATTTCGGTGTGGGGTGAAGAATTGTGGCTGTTCAAGACGCGTCAATGTGTATTTGGTTCGATCTATTCCAAATAAGACACTTTAGATATTAGCGCAGTTCTGTTCCTATGGCAATGGATTTGTTCATGAAGCTCAGACCAACCAGTATACCGCCGTGCTGTGTAGTACGATGCACTGTTTTCAATGCTCTCCTGGGAATGGTGAAAGGTCTTCTTCTTGCACCACACCTGACCACACATTCAACATTAATCTCTGGAGGTTGTGCCTCATTATCGTTGCGGATCTGGATATCGATACGCCATTGTTGATTGCTGGAATCAGAGAAGCTTATACTTGCTTGACGCTTGGACTGCAGTGGACTTAATTCTACCAAATTCTCGTCCGTTTTATCATCTATCCTTACTGTCTGTTCGTTAATGTCTTTACGTTTGAGCGGAGTGTATTTCTCCAAATCAATGATCGCTTTTGAAACTTGAATGCCATAATTAGGGGATTTTTGAAAGACTGTTATAGAGAATTGCGTTGCTTATGACCTGTGAAAACGCAATTCGCTAGATGAGAAATGCGCAGCCTCTAAGGACATATGCTGCGCATTTCTCCATACTTCAACCGGGAGTGTCATACGAAGACCCTTATACATCAAACCCCAACTGCTCCTGTATCAGCCTCTTGATGTCTGCCGCCCTCACCGGATTAAGCGATACCTGCAAGCCGTAACTTGTCGGCTTTTTGATAATGAACCCTTCTCGCATCAGGTCCTCGGCAATGTTCTTTGCATTCTTGAAGCCTGCTTTGCCCAACGACTCTGCCTTGAACTGCCGCAGCACGTGCTCAAACGCGGTATGGCTTTCACCCCACTTCCGCTTTCGCGCCAAGGCGTAGAGCACTTTGGCACGAATGACGTAGTTATCCACATCTTTACATGAATGTAAAGATTTAAATACTATTAATCACTGCTATTGATACTGATGCTGATATTGATGTTATAGCAATACAAGGAAATAAACACGATACGAGGAGAATCGAAGATTCTCCTGTACAGGTGGATTCATGGAATCCACCTTGTATGACTTCCTTGTTTGCTATCTGCGAAGAACAGAGGTTCTTCGAGATCCCAGAAAGCTCTGCTTTCTGGGGATATGTGAAACAAGAAGTAATATGTCGGTATTATTTTCTTGTTTCACTATAATGATTGTAATGATGGTTACGGTACGGTAACAGCGGAAGGTGCTCATCATGGAGAATTCAACGCTCTTGGAAGTGATCGGTGACTCGGTGGAAAACAGAATCATCGACTTTTTGATAGAAGGCAGAGGCATCGACTACACGAAGAAGGACATCGCCGGGAACTGCGGCATTTCACGGCCGACACTGTACAAGGCGTTCCCGCGACTGATCAAAAGTGGCATCGTGAGGCCGACGCGAACCATCGGCAGGGTGCAGCTCTACACGCTCAATACGGCGAACGAGCGCGTGCAGGCGCTCCTCAAGCTGGAGGAATTCCTGCTCAAGCAGTCGTTTGACGAAGGGAAGCTGAAGGCGAGGGTAAGGGCGTGAGGCATTACGGGACTTCTTTTTATTCATCGACGGCGAAAGAGCGCGGCATGGGACAATTTTCAATATGGCCCGCGGAGCCGCCCAGAATTTGAACAGCCGCACGCAGGTTACGAACTCGACGCCGGTGCCGTGTAGTCGACACTGAAGCTCCGTGTTACCGGCTGGCTGTTCCCCACATTGTCCAGCGTACGCAGCGTGACGGTGCATGCGTTGGTGCCCTGGGCGGCGCACAAGCCTGATGCGCCGACGCTCACGGCGACCGGAGAGCCGCAGGTGCGCGTGCGCCAGATGCCGTCGGTCGCGTCGTTGATGCCATCCGTCACCTGGTACTGGCACGACGCGATGCCGGAACGGCTGTCTGATTCCGTCGGTGCGATGGTTACCTGGCCGTTGTACCACAGCCTTTCAGGCGTTACCACAGTGCTCAGGCTGGGCGCTACTGCATCGACTTTGAGCCACTTCCCCGTATCCGCCCACGTGTCGCCGTTCCCCGCGTGGTCAATCATCTTCGTCCAGACCTTGAAGTCGCCTTCGGCATTGCCGGCTGACACCGACCATCGCTCAGTGACGTCGGTGCCCGTGCAGCCGCCTGATTCGGTGCACGTCGTGCCTGTGATGTCGAGGTAGTTGTTGTTCTGCAATAGAGGATCATCAACAAATGCGCCGGTGTCAACATTTACATAACTTCTGATTTCCCACCCCGCGCATGAAATTGGATTGCAGCCATTCCATGCGAGCGACAGGTACTGCTGCAACGGCGTGGCGCGGTCATCGGTGTGGCGGATGGTGTGCGTCGTCACCGTGCCGCTCTTGACCCAGCAGGTGGTGCCGCTCGTGTAGTCGCAGCCTGACAACTCGTAGCTTGCATACGTTGGCGCTGTCCAGTCGACGCTGTACGTCTTCGTGTCCGCCGTGCCCTGCCTGCCAGCGATGTTGCTCGCCCGCACCGTGACGCGGCACCTGGCGCTGCCCTCGACGCGGCAGTCGCCGGTAGCGCCCAATGTTATGGACGGGATGTTGCCATTGCAGGACCTGGTGCGCCATCCCGTATCATGAACAACGTTTTCCGACCCGTCAAGGCTTTCGACCCTGTACTGGCATGTGTTCGTGGCGAGATATGCCACAGGCGTGTCGGTCGCCGTGGCGGTGAAGCTCTCTCGCTTCCACGTGCTCGTCGACGGCACGGTGATTGCCGAGACCACGTCGCCGCCCGCGCACACGCCACCGGAACAGCCACCCGGGCACGATACCGCGGTGCAACTGCTTGAGCATAACATTGACGACGAACCGCACTGGCCTGCAGTGATGCCGCCGCAGCTGCGGTCCGCGGTGCATGAGCCATGGGACAAGTCGCTTTTGCACACCGCATCCATGTCAACCGGCTGGCAGGTGGCGGTACACGTGTCAACGAAATATGACCTGGCTCCCAGGTTACAATGCACGAGGTTTGCCCCCGGCGTGTCGCCCTGGCACGAGGCGTGGCCGCCGCAATCCCTATCACACACGCCATTGATGGTGTAGCCTGAGCAACTCACTTTCACGATGGTGTCGCTCGTTTGCTGCACGTTTTCTGCATTATCGCGAACCTGATAATACACCGCCCTCGTGCCGTCGCCTGCGGAGAGCGTCCATGACCTGGTCGTGCCACAGTTTTCCCACGAACTCCATACAGAACCGTCGTTGCTGTACCGGCAGTCCTTGACGCCGGAGCGCGCGTCGGCGTACGCGAGGGTGAGCGTCACGGACGAGGATACCGTCCGTGCGTTGCCATTGTTGATGCTGATTGATGCTGACGGCAGGGTACTGTCAATCTTGTACGACCAGCCGGTGTTGGTGTAGCCGATGCCGTTCCCGGCGGCGTCATAGAGGAACGTCCATACGGTGAAGTCGCCTTCGGCATTGCCGGCTGACACCGACCATTGCTCAGTGACGTCGGTGCCCGTGCAGCCGCCGGCAGTCTGGCACGCTGTGGCAGTGATATCGAGGAACGCATTGTTCACCATCCAGTCGGTGAGCGCGCCGCTGTCGACATACACGTAGGATTTAACTTCGTTGTTCGCAGCACAGTTGTTCGGCGCGCAGCCGTCCTTGGTGAAGGTGAGGTACTGGTACGCGGGCGTCGCGTGGGCATCAGTGTGGCGGGTATAGTGGTACGTCGTGGTGCCTGCCTTGACCCAGCACGTGTTGGCAGTTTTGTAACCGCAGCCGCTCACGTCGTAGCTCTGGTACACCGGCGCGGTCTTGTCGATGAGCAGGGTTCTCGACTGCACTGCTGATGGTGACCGCGGCGCTGTACGTCGTCGTCGGCGTGCACGTGCCCGCCGTATCGGTGCAGTACTTCGTCGCCCCGCAGCCGCTGCCGCCGGTGTCGCTGCACGCCAGCGTGACCGCGACGTTCGAGGTGTACCAGTCGCCCCAGCTTTTCCAGCCATCAGTTCCAGAGAGCGACGGCGTAGTTACCGGAACTGCCGTGTCGATTTTCGTAACATCGGTTCCTGTATAGGTTATTGGCAAGCCCGCAGCATTCGCCACGGTGTAGCGGAATTTATAACAATTACCCGAGGTGCCGGTATAGGTGTAGCTGGTGGCAGCTGCTGTTTCCGGGACACCGGCATCGGCATAGCCGCCAAAGCTGGGGCATGTTCCTCCGGACAGTGCCGATGAGGCGACCTCAAGGAGGTAATCTGCATTGGTTGCTGACATGCCTGACTGGGCGTCGGTGCCCCGGCTGACCGTTACGGGTATGGTTGTTGCTGACCAATAGCCGTTGGTATTCGATACCGAAACGCCGGATGGCGCGGTCTTGTCGATGAGCAGGGTTCTCGACTGCTGATGGTGACCGCGGCGCTGTACGTCGTCGTCGGCGTGCACGTGCCCGCCGTATCGGTGCAGTACTTCGTCGCCCCGCAGCCGCTGCCGCCGGTGTCGCTGCACGCCAGCGTGACCGCGACGTTCGAGGTGTACCAGTTGTACTGGTTGGCGGTGACGGAAGATGAAGAACTGGTGGACGGAGGAGCAGTGTCCACTATTGTCCCAGCCGTGTAATCCCAGCTATCATCTAAATTGCCGGCATTGTCCCTGCACCGGACAGCGCATTGAATATACTGGCCATTAGAACCGGTTGAGGTGCAGGTATAGGGATATGCCTGATAACCATAATTGGCAAAGAGTCCATTGACTCTCCAAGCTACGTATACGTCCCTGATTCCGCTTCCTGAATCACTGCACGACGTGACAGCTGAAGCGCTGCCATCTGTGTCATACGTCCCAAAGGTGCTGCTTGTCCAGCCAGATGTTGGCGCAGACGTATCCACTAATGAGTCTGTCGTGTAATCCCAGCTTGCATCAACGTTAAGCGCATTGTCCCTGCACCGGACAGCACATTGAAGACGGTGTCCGTCAGCGCCGGTTGAGGTGCACGCATACGTGGATGATAAAAAGCCGATGCCATTGTGGCTATTACAGTCGGAGTCCGTCTGCCATGTTCCGTCAGCGCAGTAGTACTGCCATGCATTATTGACTTTTTTGGCGACCCACGCGTCCTTCGGCCCGCTGCCGCTGTCGGCGCATGATACGGTTGCTGATGCTGTACCGTCATTATCATATGCCCCGAAGCTGCTGCCTGTCCAGCCACTGGATGGCGCATTGCTGTCGCACGATGACGACCACTGCCAGCTGCCGGAGGCATAGGTGCAGCACTTCTGCAGACCGCCACACGTCAGCTGCTGGCCGCTCGTGTACGTTGTGGCATCGCATGCATAGGACGTGCCGCTGCCGCACGTGCCGTCGCCGTTGCATCCCCTGCCGATGGTGAGCGTGTTCATGGTGCAGACGTCGCTGCACGCATAGGACGTTCCCCGGCACGAGCCGCTTGCACATGCGTCGTTGTACGTGCATGCATTGTTGTCATTGCAGCCTGTTGCTGTTCTCCACGACCAGCTTCCGCCGGCATTCGTGCAGGAGTACGTGCTGCCGCCGCATGAGTATTGCTGACAGAGCGTATGCGATGTCGCGTCGCACGTATAACTTGTCCCGCCGCCACAATTCCCTGCAGCGCCATTCGCCCCGCACCCGCTGCAGCTTTGTCCGATGGTGAGCGTATTCGCGCTGCACAGATCAGCGCACGAGCCTGCTGCTGTCGAGCACCCGCTGCCCGCTGAGCACCGCGCAACGCAGCACCCGCTGCCGGCAGTGCACGCGGTTGTTTGTGCCGTGCAATCGCAGACGCTGCACGCGCCGTTGCCGAGGCAGCTTCGCGTGCACGACGCAGGGTAATCGTACCACGTCGAGTACCACGTCGAGCTTGCGCAGGAATCAGCAGGGCACGACTGCGGAGGGCAGGTGTAGGCCGTCGCCCGGCAGGAGCCTTCACTGCAGAAATCGCCGGCGGTGCACGCATTGTCGTCGGTGCACCATACGCTCACGTATGAGCCGGTGCACCCGCCGTTGCCGTCGCACACGAATCTCCCGCATTTCACGTCCGGGCAGGAGTGTATGGTTCCCCTGCACGAGCCGTCAGCCTGTATGCGGTCATTGAACGTGCACAGACTGCCGTCATTGCAGGAATCGCCGGTACAGATGCTTCTGCAGACGTCGCCGCTGCATTTCGTCAGGCCGCTGCAGCAGTAACCGCCGGGGCCAGTCGCTCCGCCTGAACCGGTGCAGTCGATCAGCGAAACCCTGACCGCCGCAGGCGCTGCAGTTGCGAGCGCGTCGTCCCACCACGAGCCGCCCCAGCACCCATTCGACCGGCTCCGGTAACATCTCTGGTCGTACAGCTGCATCTTGTCGCATACGTAACTCGGTATCGGGATGCGGTTGGGGTCGCACGAATACCGGGCATGATTTCTGAATAAATCGCAGTCAGCCTGACTATAGCATTTGTCAAGAGACTCTATCCATTCCTGGAGTTCATTGCACACATTCTGACCATACTGCCAGCACTGGCCGTACTGCGACAGCAACTCGTTCCTGAGACTATAATAGCGTTGGTCGCACGATAAACTGACAGGAGTGGCACTGTAACAATTGACTGCATTCCCGCACGTTTTGTAGTACGTATCACTGCTCCCGTCCCATACCGCGCAGCCGCCGTTCCTGTCCTGGCCAAGGTCCCGCTCATGCACCCAGAACATGACGCGCTCGATGCCGCTCGTTGCGCCAAATGACGCCGCAGGGAAGGTGCAGGTTATTTTCCGTGTTCCGCCTGACGGTATGTCGGATGCGTCGCTCACCGTGCAGTCACCGTAATCGTCTTTGCCGTTGTAGTACTTCGTGATGAGCGACGTGCCATACCGTGAGTTATAGGGGTCATTATAATTGCCGACCCTCATGGCTTCGGCGCCGACAAACCACCACGCCTGGGAAAAGGCACCAGTGTTTTTGACGGTAATCTCTGCCGTAATGGTGCCGGTTGTCGGCACGCTCACGTCGCCGCTGCACACGTTATTGACGCAGACCGATTCGATGGACGTTCCAAACGATGCCGTGCACGATGGCGGGCAGCTGTTGCAGGTTCCTGCGCCGTTGCAGTACCGCGTGCATCCGCTGCCGACCTGGTTCCAGCCGCATGCAGTGGTGCCGCACGGCGTTCCTGATGCCGCGTAGGCTGTCCCCCGGCACACGCCATCAGCCTGAATGGTATCGCCGGTGGTGCACGCATTGCCGTCGTCGCAGCTGCACGAACTGCGGCTGCGGCAGACGCCGTCGCACTTGACAAGATTTGAACAGCATGTTCCGCTACTGCCGACGCTCGTGCCGTCATTGCCGCAGCAGGTCGGCGAGCTTCCCGTGTAGGTGAGCGTACAGCTGACGCAACCTGATGCTGTGCTGCATGAATTGGCGCAGGAGCCGCTGTAACCTGATGCACACGACTGCGTGCTGCCGCAGCTCGTGTACGAGCTCCATTCGAGGCACGGATCGCCGTCGTAATTGCTGCCGCAGGTGCGCGCCTGGTTGCTGGAACATTCGATGACGCCTGCTGCCGAGCACTCATTGCTGGAAATGGTGACCGTCGTGCGGTCGCTTGACCCGCAGCGCGACCAGCCCGTACAATAGACGCAGTTGCTGCCTGCGTCGCAGCTGAGCGAGCCGCCATCGAAATCGCACCATGGATTACCAGAGCACTGGCCGCCTGCCCGGTCCCACGCGTTCACGAACACGTAATAGGCGCCGGCTCCTGACGGTGTCCAGGACTTCTGGCAATTGTACGATGACGTGTCCGCAAATGAGCATTCGCCCATCAATGTCGCGCTCCTGCTGGATGTCGGAGACACATAGAGCGCTATATCGTAGAGGTTGCTGTTCACATCAGAGCCCGATGCGGCGTACGTGTAAGCAGTGCCGCTGCAGCCGGCTGATGCGCCTGAAGCAATGGATGCCGCCGGCGGGCTGTTGGTATCGACAAGAAATTCGTAGTTTGCCGACCCGCCGCCAGAACCGCACTGGTTTTTGGCGTGCACCCACCATTTGTACCGCTTGCCTGATTGCACCGTAATCGTCATTTCTCTGTTTGTCCAGCCATCGTAACATACGTCTAAGCTTGGCGCACAGTTACTATTTGCGCCGACGATGTTGCTCGTATCCGCCGCATCGTTATCATCGGTGACCCGCACGTCATAGCTGGTCGCGCCGTCGACGCTGCTCCACTTCAGCGTCACCGACGACGTGCCAGGGGGAAATTTTTGATTATAGGCAGGCTGCGTCAGCGACGGCGCCGACGATGGCACAGCAAGGACGGTCACCGACACCGAATTCGTCTTCTGGCCAAACCACCCAACGCCATCCCTGACCATCTGCCACTGGAACTCATAGGTGCCCGCGGCATTGGGCACCACGTTCCACGTTGACCCCGGCGAGTTGAACGTCGCAGTGTCCACACCGCCGTTCCAGTAGTTGATGTACGGCACAAGATAAGCTCTTGTATTGCCCCACCGATCGCTGTCTTGGGATGGCTTCTGCGCACCAAGCCGGTAATTGTCAGCTGCATTCCATATCGACCCTCCCGTGTTCCTCATTTTCACGGTTACTGCCGCTACCTGCCCGACGCACATCGTTGACGGCACGGTTTGCTCTACGAAAGCGGCGTCATTGCTTGCCGTCACTGGAGCCGAATTGCAGTTTCCATTGGAGCAGCCATAGTTGCAGTATTGTTCCTGCGACCATGCGCAGTTGCTGCTCTGATAGCCTTTCGTTGTCGGGCTTTTGCATTTCCAGCCGGCTGAACACGTGCTACCCGGCGGCGGCGCGCCGCCGCATAAATTGTCGCACTCACATTGCTGATCGCAATATTTTCCATTGCCGCACCAAACACTTTTACCATAGCGTTCTTTTGGGTTATAGCATTTGTTCGGCCCCCCGCAGAATGGTTGCAAAACACTCCCCCCAGAGCAATAGCAACCAGAAGCTAATCCGCAGTTGTTATTATAAAACAAGCAAACATTTTCGCATTCAACTGATGCGATACCGCATCCACCTGCGCTTCTGACGCATGGGTTAGTATTTGGGGCCCCTCCACCGTATATGTTACCAGAATTACACGTTGCTGACCAGCCACCGTCTGTTACGCATCCAGCTTCTGCAGGCGTAGCCTTTAAACTCGCTACAAGAAGCAGGACAGCAATGGGTATGAAGAGGGTGCACCATGTACGGCGAACGCGCTTGGCACTTGCTGATGGTTGCAGAGAAGATTGAAGCATACGTATGCATACTATGGTTTTGGGTGTTATAAATGTGTTTCGGAAGGATTATCTCCAATCCTCGCATGACACCAAAAGCCAGAAAAGTGGTTCTTCTCCAAAATTCTCTCCCCCCCCCTCCCCCATCCAGTAAATAATCAGGATATGTTATGACTGGGTTCACCTATAGTTCACAAGGAAATAATATCCAAAATCTTTCCTTGTAGAACTATAATTTCATGAGTATTTCACGCCCCGGCAGGATGGGGGAGTTTTGCCACGGGGATTGCCTCCACCGGGACTTTCATGCTGACCTGACCGGAAAAGTAACTATAACATGACGCCATGCCGGAGTGACCGGCAGGTTACCAGCCGGGACGTGCCGGTACGGATAGAGCGGTGGCAGACCATTGGTAGCAGCGGAACCACCTTGCTATCACGAGGGGGAATCAGAAAGGCTTCATCATATACGGCGCTCCGAGCGCCCCTTCGGACAGGCACTTGGAGAAGCGGCACAATCAGCTACACGCTGATGAACCGGCCGCTCTTGCCGATGCTGTATGTCTTGGTTTTGCCGATTGTTTCGACGAGTCCTTCGGTCTCATGGATGTGGCCGGAGATGTGCACGTCCGGCTTGAACTCCTCGATGGCCTTGCGCACTGCCTTGCTTCCCCTGAATGAGAATTTCTCAACTAGCGTGCTCGCAGGATGCATGTGCGTCACCATGACCTTTTTCGGAGCGTCTTTCACGTACGTGAAGCCGCGCTTGAGCGTGTCGGCAATTTCCTTCTCGGTGATGAAATGCGGGCCGACGTTGGCGCCGCCGCAGCCGAAGAAGCCGACATCGCTGATGACTACGGCATAGTATTGAAGGTTTCGCGCCTTGTACTTCTCAACGACAAAATCCGCAGTCGCAGGGCTGTCGTGGTTGCCGGGAACAAAAAGCACCTCTCTCTGCCGCTGCCTGAATGGCCCTACCATGCCGGACACGTCATCGTCAAAGTACGTCAGATCGCCGGCTATGACAACGACATCAACCTTCGCTTTGTCCGCTTGCTTCGCAAGCTTCTTCACCGCCTCGATGTCCTGGTGGAAATCGCTCGCGGCGAGTATTTTCATCTTTTTAGTCATGCAGGTGGTCCCTCTGAGCATTATAGCTCTACAAGGAAATAAACAGGATATTACTTCCTTGTGAGCTATATGTGAACCAGAAATCATATCCAGATTCTTTTCTGGGTTCACTATAACCATGACGCTAAGTATTTAAGCAATCTGTGCACCGAATGCTGGAAGTGCTCAGAGCGTCATTTGTACACGCGCTGGTGACCCTTCTTGTAGATGCGTCGGTACTTCTTCCGCTTCTTGCCCTCGAAGAACTCCTGACGGTCGTCGTCGCCCATCAAATCACCAAAGCTATCTGTGCGCCGCCCTTTTTATTTTTTCCGTACGTGCAGGACAACCTTGCCGACAATGGCTTTTTTCGGCACGCGGAAGCCGCTGCCATGCGGGTTGTCTCCGAGAAGCGTGTACACGTCTCCTTCTGTCTCCCGTATCCGCTTGATGACGAACATTCCCTTGTGCCGTGCGACAACAATGTCGCCTGCAGCAGGCCGTCTGACCATGAACGGCACGCTGCTCACGAGCACGTAGTCGCCCTCACGGAGCGCTGGCTCCATGCTACGGTCTCTTACCTTGAAGCGCATGAGGAGGGGCATATCCAACTACCATTGCAAATTCTTTTTCTGTGGCCGAGAACACGGACGTAAAGAACTTTTTCCCTGAAATCGATGTCTATCAGTTCCCTGTAGCCGCCGATGCGCAGCTTGTAAACGTTTTCTCCTTTCAAAAGCTCAAGATAATGGAATGGATTTTCCTTTATGGCTCTTATTATAGTAGGTTCACGTAATAACCAAACTTTTCACCTGAACCTGCTATAGGGTATGTTCTGCATGATATGCTCCTCTATACCACCGACTGCAGTCGGTGGTTTCCGTGGAGCATGGCATCTGCAACTGCGGAAAGTGGAAGCTTTCCGCAGTTGAGATCTCAAAGAGCTCTGCTCTTTGAAGATCCCGAATGCCTTGTTGCATTTGCTGCCTGAAGGTAGCAGTTTTCAAGGCATTCAAGATGAAATGTTCACTAATCAACAGAACATACTATTAATTTTTCCTTGATTCTCGCAGAAACATGTTTCGGGAGCATTTTAAAAAATCATCTGCGGCAGGATGTAGCCTGACATCGTATGCCATTCAACCAAGCTCTTCTAAGCTGACGTATTTTGATTTGGGCGTTTCCCTCGCCTTTTTCAGGGCTTTCTTTGCGTAGCCGCTCATTTCGTATTCCTCTACAAGAACATGCTTGATGAACGCAATGTCTCTTTTGAGCCCCGCGAGATCCTTTTGTATTTTTTCCAAATCAGCCGGCATAGACAGTACTTGGTGGCACTATTTTTAAAGATACGGTGACAAATTTTTTGATGCGTTTTGCCATAGACGATGCAATCTTCGGGAAGTACCCTGACGCAGTGATAGGCATTGCCGTCGCACGGGATATCAATAACCAGGGGGAAAATGCGGAAGTTATGCAGATGCTGCGGCAGCAGGAAGCGCAGGTGCGGCATGAGCTGCAGCTCGAAACGCTTGCGCAGTCGCCGCTCATCCAGAACTGGCGGCAGGCGTACAGGCAGTTCGGCGAGAAGGATGACCGTGCGTCACATGAAGCGCTCATGCGGCGCGTCCTGAAGGGCGGTTCGCTCCGCCATATCAACACGCTGGTCGACTGCTACAATTGCATCTCGCTCAAATACAGAACGCCGGTTGGCGGCGAGGACATGGAAAAAATTACAGGTGACATACGCCTGAAATTCGCTGAAGGGACTGAGCCGTTTGTCGCTCTTGGCTCTTCAGAGGTAACGCATCCGGCTCAGGGAGAAGTTGTGTACACAGACAACAGGGAAGTGCTCTGCAGGAAATGGAACTGGCGCGAGTCCGACCGCACGAAGCTGACCGAAGCAACGAGGAGCGCAGTGCTCGTCATCGAGATGCTGCCGCCGCTGACGGAACAGGACATGAAGGCGGCGCTGAACGGGCTGGCGGCACTTGTCGGAAAGCACTGCGGCGCAGAAACACAAACGTTTGTGGTGACGAAAGAAAGCAAGAAAATCGAATTCTGATTTATTTTGAATCCTCCCGAAAACCGCTGGCTTCAGTCAGCGGATGAGGGGATGAATTCGAAAGAAATGCACAACGTGCAGAAAGAAAAGCTTTCTGACGTTTTCAGAAAACTCTTTCAGAGTTTTCTGCACAAAGAAACCACGGACTTTTCTGCAAAGGGCCTCTGTAAGCCCCTTGAGATTTGCAGGGAACAAAGTTCTCTGAAACCTCGCAGAACTTGGTTCTGCAAGGAATTCAGGAGAGCTCCGCTCTCCGTGAATCAGCCGGTAGTAACAAGGGGCATTTCATCTCAAAAACTCAATTTGCTTTTCTACGACAGCACGTGCAGGTAAGCCTTTTATCTTAACTCTCAGGCCTCGGTGACCTGACGTCATGGGGAACAATATTTCTCTGTCTCTTTTCCTGTAAAAGCAGACAATTTGCTCTCCCTGAACTTCATCGCCCAAATCCCGAAGTATCATTTAACTCTGCCCTCTTTCGCCAGTTCTTTTACTATTTCTAGAACCATATCAAAATCAATTTTCAATGCATCAGATATATCGCTCGGATATGCTTGCTTGTTATCCTTGATGTATTCTATAACTTCCTTCCTGGCCTTGTCCTTGCTTAAGTCGCGTACGTCTATTATTTTAATAGACTCCAGCTTTTCCCGTACAGCCATTCTCACGAAATCCGCCGTGTTCATATAGAAGCCTTCTTCTACCAAGGTCTCTATAGCTTCCATTTCTTTTGGGCTAAGTCGCGCTGAAACAAGCTCGCTTTCCTTTATTTTCTGCATAAAATCTTGTATTCTATTGATGACAAGATTTAAATAGACATATATAGATTTCATGCATTATTTAATCTTTACAAGCCCCATAGAAAGATAATTCGGGATAAAAATTAAGCATCCACAGGATTTACCCTAGTTTCTTATGCAAACTCCTGTGTATTTTTTAAGCTCTTCAAATACACAATCTCCCCAGGAACAGCACGCAGGCAGAACTGATTTAAAGAGACCAATCAAGCTTGTATGACCTTCCCCGTTCCCATTGGGGAGGGACCAAAAACCTATCTGATTCCAGCGGAGGATAGTTACTGTAGAGCGAAGTTACCACGACTTCAATTCCAGTAAGGGGTGCAATGTACGGTTCACGTGCCTTTCCCTCCTCACGCAAAGGATTCATGGTATCAACTAGATACGGGTGTTCAGGCATGTAGACAACGTTAAACGCATGCTGCCCTCGTTCGTAGCCACAAACCAAGAAACTATCCGTTGCATATGGTGCTTGCTGGGCGATTAACTGGGTAAGAATAGCACGTTCTAAACATTCTCCAAAATCGTAATCAAATGCCTTAGAAAATGGTAAACATTTCCTTCCATCCCCTGTTGTATGCCCACCAGACTCCATTAGTAACAGAGCTGTGATACAAGGACCTTTAAAGGCTCCATGGATCTTCCAGTATGGAAAATCGTCATCTGCAAAATAGCCTAATCTACTACATATTTCTGGGTTGTCTATTTCGTACAAGCTGACGAGGCTGCCTTGTTCCAATCGTGATGTTACCGTGTGAAGATGATGACGGCCGTCGTGGGTACGTTTCTCCAGTTGCCTTAGATGCCCTTTGATTTCATTTCCGGAAACTGTCACAACGCTACTCGGTCTTTGGGACATGCGAATCACTTGTAAAACTACAACTTTAGGTGGGCATTTAAAGGCGGTAAAGAAATGAATTGCATGGCTGGCGTTGACTATATTCCTGATTTTCTCAGGGAGCGATGGCACAAGGAAGCTGCAGGATTCACCTGCCAGCCGTCAGCCCCGCCGGTGTACGCGAACAAGGACGCTCCCGGCTATGTCCACAAGAAGCCGCCTGGGTATTAGGCTTTTCTGATGCCCCATTCTTTGTCCACAAGGGCTTCTGCCGGCAGCCCTTCTATAATCCTTCGTAATCCACGGTGCCCGCCGGTCAAACGTATCAGGACAACCCGGTGTTCATGTAGATTTCAACGGGGATTCAAGAACAGATCCCACACGCTTTCCTAATGCGGCTGTTTCTTTTTTTCGTGCCGGTTTGCGTAAACTGCCACGTATATACCACCGAGAAAGAAAGTAATTGCAGCGAGTATCGTACCCCTCTGTATATTCCGCTCCCGCCAAAAGCTTCCTTCTTCGTACAGCACGAAGGGGAGCAAGAAAATGATAATGGCGACAACTGTTATAGATATAGTTAACCAAGTAAAGAATCCGGATATTATAACTTGGTTCACTATATGTGACCAACTTGTGTAATACCTGAATATTAAGTTGGTCAGCTATAATTGCGCAGCTTATGTCGTATTATAGCAATACAAGGAAATAAACACGATCACCTTGTATTACTTCCTTGTTTGCTATATGTGAAGCAAATGTATAATATCGGTATTATTTATTTGCTTCACTATAACGCGCAATTTTCTATAGGTGAATTGCAAATAATATCAGGACATAACCAGTGCAATTCACCATATAATGGCAAAGTCACCCAAAATCTGTTTGTTTTCAGAATCCCCCATGAAAGGTCTATTGGACGACAACTTTTAAGAACAGAGCATTACTTCTTCCCCGTCGGATAGACGGTTTGCCGGCCGGTAGGGTTCGGCGCCGGGTAGCGCGCGTGGCCCATGCCCTTGGTTTCCCAGAATATCTCGGCAACGCGGTTCGCGGCCTCGAGCAGCTCCTCAGCGGTTTGCATATCGACCGACTGCCGCGCGATGGACCCCAGCTTCATAACCTTCCACACCAGCTCGTGCAGTTCAGGGTATTTCTGGATGTGCTCAGGCTTGAAGTAGTCGCCCCACAGGATGCGGACTTCGTGTTTACACAGCTCGGCGTGCTGCTCTTTCGTTGCAGTGTAGCGGGCAAGCTTGGTGACAAACTCGCGCCTGTCCTCTGCTATCGGGTTTGCTAGTGCCTTGAATTTTGCCGTTGCTTCTTCGATAAGCATAACCATGCGAATGACCGTATGCGCGGCCTGCTGGGCAAGGTGAGGGTCGTAGATGCCGCACGGGATGTCGCAGTGGGCGTAGGCAACCCGTGCTGGATGCAGCATGTCCATGACGCTGAAAAGCCGATGGAAAAGCATCATACTATCTATAATGATAGCAGTCTATTAAAACCTTTTATCAAAAGCGGAGGCATTCACGCATAATGCGCTGCACCGAAACCGGCCATAGCGTCACCGCCTCTTCCATGGAAACTGTTGGAGTGGGGGACATGGAGCGTGAAGCGGGTCCCATGGAAACCGTTAGGAGGAGATACGGAATAACGGCCATCACGCGTCGTATACTGAATTTCATGCGCCTCTGTTCCTGTCCTGACATCGATATAGCCTCCTCGCAAGCGGCTCAACCCGTCGGCTATCTGCAATCCTCCGCCATGGCCTCTTCCTCTTTCCTTTGTCGTGAAACCGCCAAACAGCTCGCTGAATCGTTCTGGCGGGAGCGGGCTCCCGCAGGCATCACGAATACCTGGTCCTCTATCGCTGACAGAGAGCGTTGTGTACGCGCCGCCATCATCGATGACAGCACCAAAACCAACAGGGGCATTAGAAGCGAACTGGTGCAGCACCACATACTCAGGACTTTGTAGATGCCCCACAGGAGGATGCTCAAGCGCTGTCAGTTTTATGCCTCGTGCCGGTACCTGCAGCAGCCACCCCACGCGTGAAAAAGGGACAGGTAACGTATAGCGTGCATCACCCGCTGATGAAAGATACGCCATCGTGGCACCGAAGAGGCGGAAAAGCTGCTCATATGCTGAAAATGTATCGAGAAACTCTCTGTCACGCAGCAGGCCGGGCCGTGATCTGCTCAGGCGGAAACTTGATGCCAGAACTGCATGCATATTCCTCAGGTCATGACCGTGCAATCCCACTGCCAGCCGGTCGTACTCATCAGGCGAATCAGCGCGCGCAGCAGCTTCCATCGCCCGCACTGCATCGAAAATCCCGTCAAATGCCTCGTGCACGGAGGGGTCAGCGACATGGCAACCTAACGCGTCATAGAGTGCATCATCAGGAGGCGTTAGCTCTCCCAATGGATCAGGCATTCGGATTATTCGCTCGCCAAACTCACGGGTGATTATTTCCTGTAGCCTTCCCATCAGAAAACCTCTCCTTCGTCAGGAACATCAATGACTTCACGTTCATGAAAAATGTCAGCCACTCCCCAGTTCGTGTTGCATAGCCAGAAATGTATAGTCGCTGATATCGCGGGCGTACGCCAATCGCACTTCGGCATCGTCAACGCCACTCACCGGATACGGCAACCGTGCACTGGCTTGTGCAACCCTCGCAGCATCTCCCCGTCGCAACGCATCTATGTAAATGCCTAAGACTACTTGCTCCCGTAAGAGCGCCTGGATGCTTGCAGCATTTCGAGCAGCCAGTGATATCCATCTACCAGATTCCCTGCTTCCGACGTATGTCATGCTTCTCTCCACCTCCTTTTTCATTTTATTCATCGCGGTTACATATTAACCAGTGTGGTTACCAAGGCAACCACACGCATACAAATTAAAGCCTGCGTGCATCATGTGCTGTATGCAGGACCTCATGGGGGAAATCGGCCTGACGAAAAATGAGGCGAAAATATACCTGAATTTATTGCGGTCTGGATCTTCACGCGCAGGGCGCATCACCGAGGCAACGGGCATCCACCGCAGGAACGTGTACGACGCGCTGGAACGGCTGATGCAGAAAGGCCTCGTGAGCTTCGTGACCATGAACAGCAGAAAACTGTTTCACGCCACCGAGCCTGAACGGCTGCTTCAGATTGTCGAAGAGCAGAAAAAGTCCATTGAGGAAAGCAGAAGGAGGCTTGAGAAGGAGATACACAAATTGAAGCCCCATCGGAGGGAACACGGCGACGTAAAAGTTTTCAAAGGAAGGGAGGGCATCAAAACCGTATTCGAAGATATCCTTGCTGCCGGAGAAAATTATGCCGGTTACGGCCCGGGGGAGCAGATAGAAAAGGTGCTCAGGTTTTACATGCCGGGGTATGTCAGAAGAAGGATGAAGAAAAATATCAAGCCGAAACTTATCTACAACGAAAGCGCCCACAACAGGAGATATACGTCCAATCCGATGCTGGAATGCAGGTTCCTGCCTGACGAATTCAGCTCTCATGCGGCGCTGCGGATTTACGGCAGCAAGGTTGCGATCATTCTCTTTTCTGAGGACGAGCCACTGGCCATCGTCATCGAAAACAAATCCATAGCTGAAGGCTACCGGAAATATTTCAACGTCATGTGGAACGCAGCGAAAAAGTAATGAGGCATGACATTCCAGATATAGATAATTGCGCAGCTTATGTCGTATTATAGCAATACAAGGAAATAAACATGATACGAGGAGAATCGAAGATTCTCCTGTACAGGTGGATTCATGGAATCCACCTTGTATTACTTCCTTGTTTGCTATATGTGAAGCAAATGTATAATATCGGTATTATTTATTTGCTTCACTATAAAAAGCATTCGTGAACGCGCTACGCTTTCTTCATGCGCGCCAGGATCGCGCCCACGATTTCCCCGGGTGCCTTGTCAGACGTGTCGATGACGACATCCGCTTCTTTCTCCTGCACGAAGAAATCGAAGCCGTATATTTTCTTGAAGTTCTCCCGTTCGAGCGTTTCTTTCTCCCTGAGGAGCTGTGCAGCTTCCTCCAGCGTGACACCTTCGCGCTGCGCGTAACGCGTAACGCGCGTTTCCAGCGGCGCTTTCAGCCACACGGTGAGCGTCGCATATGCTTTCAGAAAGCGGATGCCCAGCTTGCTCTCGATGACGATGCTGCCCTTCTTGGCTTTGTCGATTTGTAGCTGCTCTAATTTGTTGAGCGAGCCTTCCTTAGTGAACTGGATTTTTTTACCGATATCAGACTTCCACAGCTCAATTGAAGTCGCCGTCTCCCGATAGTACGCATCCATCCATTTATCCTCGTCAAGGTTCTTGAAGTACGTGCCGACGGAGAAGAACTCCATCTTCAGTTTGTCGGCAAGCAGCTTGCCGGTCGTCGTCGAGCCGCAGCCCGGCATGCCGGAGATGACGATGACAATTTTCGCAGCCATTGCAGAATTATAGCGCGGCTGTTTTTAAGCTTAATCAGGGTTAAGGCAGAAAACACGAATAGCAACTATGAAGAATTTCACGTAAAATATGTACGCCCAAGTACGAGCGGCTCCTATAAAACAAAAAGTTCAGATAAACTTAGCAAATTCATCCTCGTCCACTTTGGCCTTCTCAAGGATTCCTTTGAGCGTCCGATTTTGAGTTCTTTGTCAAGTGGAACCACTGTGCCTATTTTCCCTTCCGGCGTTAATTTGACCAAAACGACATGGCTTCCGCGCTGCCTTACTGGCTTGAAACCCATTTTATAAAGAGCCTTTATGCACTCCTTGCCCGAGATTTTCCTAAGCTTTGGCACTTTCTGCCACCTCGAACACGGTCATCAATGGCTTTGATTCTTCCTTAATTGGAAACTCTTCAAGATATAACTCGGTGGCTTCCTTGAGTTTTGCCAAAGCTTGTTCTACTGTCTTCCCTTGGCTTACAGTGCCTACTTCTACGCATTTCGCCACATACATATCTTCTTCCTTGCGCAGGACTGCGGTAAACATTTTCGATTTCATGTAATTATTACCGCCATCAAGGTTTATAAATCTAGTAAACTACAGGACTGTCCACAACCCTTCGACCCATTTCGCGTTCATATATGGTGAATTGCACTGGTTATAGTGGACCAACAAAAGAATACCGACATAATACTTTTGTTGTCCGCTACACGCGGAAAACAAAGTTTTCCGGTGCACCAAAAAGCTTTGCTTTTTGCGTGTAAGTGAACCAAGATATAATACCTGATTATTTACTTGGTTCACTATATGTCCTGATATTATTTGCAATTCACCTATAGAAAATTGCGCGTTAATACGACATAAGCTGCGCAATTATCTATATTTGCTTTCACGGATACCGCAACATTCGATGCATTGTACGACGTATTACTCGGAGTGCAGTGAATAAGCTTTGAGACAAAAGTAGTCGATAGCTAATCAGATAATTCTCTACTTCGTATTTCTTCTTTTCGATACCGAAGTGAAGATTTGAACCGATATGTTGTGTTGGCTGAAATCTTTTCTACAAGATATGGAGTTTTGTCCCAAAGCCCGGATTTGAGATATGCTTATAACAAAAGAAAGCAATAATTATTATGCAGTCCACCAACCGCCTCGTCTTCCTCGGCACCGGCGGCGGCAAGAACGTGATGTTCACGCAGGCAAGGAAAACGGGCGGCATCTACATCGAGCTTGACAACGTGAAAATGATTCTCGACCCCGGCCCCGGCTCGCTCGTCAATGCACGGAAGCTGAAGCTGCACCCTGAGCGCTGGAACGCGCTGCTCCTGTCGCACCTGCATCCAGACCACGCCACCGACGCGAACGTCTATCTTGACGGCATGCAGGAGGCGGTGCTTGTCGCGGAGGAGCACTGCGTTCTTCAGAATAAAAAATGGCAGGGCAGGAAGTACGACTACTACCCCTGCATCAGCCTGTACCACCGGAACAGGGTAAAGGAAGTCCACGCTGTAGTCCCGAAGGATAAAGTAACCCTTGGTCCGCTTGCGCTTGCCGCTGTCAAAACAGACCACTACGACCCGACGGTCGGTTTCAGGATAGACGGCTCGAGGTCGATAGGGTATGCTGCCGACGGCACTTATTATAAAGGGCAGGAAAAGCGCTTCGACGGCTGTAACGTTCTCATTCTGAACGTGCTCGTGCCGAAAGGCGTGCAGGCGAAAAAGCACTGGCACATGGGCGTTGACGATGCGGTCGTCATGGTAAGGAAGATGAGACAGAAGCCGAAGCTTGTGGTCATCCAGCACTTCTCGTTTTTGATGCTGCGGAACGACGTCCGTGCGCAGGCGAAGCACATTGAAAAGGAAACAGGCGTGCGGACGATTGCGGCTGAGGACTTCATGGAAATCAACCTCGACGGGATGGAGGCACGAGGCACGTGACCATTTTAAATACGCTGCTGCACAGGTACTGATGATGGCGATGACCGGCGATAGACCCGTATGCTGACGCTTTGTTCTTAAGTATTATGTTTCATACAATCCCTACGAGTGATGGCTATGGTAACCCCTGAACCGGTGCTTGTTGAGAAGTCATGGTCGAAAGATCTGGAGAAGCAGGTCTACAGCGAGTGGAAAGAAAAGAAATCCTACGCCTTCGACAGGAACAGCCCAAAGCCGCTGTTCAGCATCGACACGCCGCCGCCGTACGTCAACACGCCGATACACATCGGCCACGCGACAACGTACACCATGATGGATTTCTTCGCGCGGTTCAGGCGGATGACCGGCCACAACGTGCTCTTCCCCCTCGGGCTCGACCGGAACGGCCTGCCGATTGAAATCGCCGCAGAGAAAAAGTTCGGCGTGTCGCTGCGGGACGTGAGCAGGGAAAAATTTCTTGAAATGTGCCAGCAGGTGCTCGAAGCCTCGTCCGAGGCGAGCATCGAGTCGTTCCTGCGCCTGGGCATATCGTTCAACGCGTGGAACGCGGGAACTGAAGTTGGCGATGCTTATTATACCGATTCTGTCGAATACCGCGCGCTCACGCAGGCGACGTTCATCGACATGTGGCACCGGGGTCTCGTCTACGAGGACAGCCGCCTGAACAATTACTGCCCGGGGTGCAAGACGACGCTCGCTGACGAGGAAGTCGACCACAAGGAAGTCCCGACGCAGCTCAGCCATGTCGTGCTGACGGTCAAGGAAACGGGAGGCAAAGCGGTCATCGCGACGACGCGGCCCGAGCTGCTCTGCACCGCGGCGATGGTCATCTTCAACCCTGAGGACAAGCGCTACGCGAGCCTCGACGGCAAGACAGCAGTCATACCCATCTACGACATCGAGGTGCCGATTCAGGCGCACCCTTTTGCCGACCCGGCGTTCGGCACCGGCCTGGTGTTCATGTCGCGCTCGGCAGGAGACCAGGACGCCATACGGTTCCTGCGCGAGATGCATATCGAGCCGCTCTCGGCGATAACCACCGAAGGCGCGATGAACGAAGTAGCAGGATTCCTGAAAGGCATGAAAGTCGAAGAGGCGCGGAAGAAGATGATCAGGCATCTGAGAGAGCGCGGTTGGCTCGTCAAGGAGGAAAAGGTGATGCACCGCATCCCCATCTGCGAGCGGAGCAAACACACGATTGAATACATCACCATGCCGGAATATTACCTGAAGCAGGTAGAGTTCAAGGACGCGATACGGAAAATTGCGAACGATATTGAGTTCTTTTCCCCGCACAGCAGGCAGTTCCTGCTCGACTGGATTGACGCGGTGAGCATCGACTGGGCCATATCGAGGAGGCGCTACTATGCCACCGAGATGCCGCTCTGGTACTGCATCTCCTGCGGAACGGTCATCGTCCCGCCGAAGGGAAAGTACTACCGTCCATGGAAGGAAAAGCCTCCGGTAGAAAAGTGCCGGTGCGGGAGCACCGAGTTCCGCGGCGAGGAGCGCGTTTTCGACACGTGGTTTGACTCATCGATTTCGCCGCTCTACATCCTCGGCTACCCGAAAGAGTTTTTCACAAAGCACCAGCAATGCACGCTGCGGCCGCAGGGCAAGGAAATCGTCCGCACGTGGCTCTACTACACGCTGCTCCGCTGCTACCACTTGGCGAAAAAGCCGATATTCAGGGACGTCTGGATACACCACCACATCGTCGACGAGCACGGCAAGAAGATGTCGAAAAGCCTGGGCAACGTCATCAATCCTGCCGAAATACTCGACAAGTACGGCGCCGAGCCGTTCAGGTTCTGGTGCGCCGTGGAAGGCAACCTTGCCGAGGGCGACCTGCGCTGCTCCTTCGAGCGCATCGAGGGCGCGGGCAAAACGCTCACGAAGCTGTGGAATGTCGCGCGTTTCGTATCCCAGTTCAGGATGCAGCCCGCAGCCGTGCGCCTGACAGAAACGGATAAATGGATAATGCAGGAGATGAACGAACTCATCACGTATGCGCGCGGGCGGTACGAAGCGTATGACTTCCACATGCCGGCGACAAGGCTCAAGCATTTCATCTGGGAAACGTTCGCTTCGCATTACATCGAGCTCGTGAAGAGCCGCGCGTACAACCATGAGGGCAGGTTTCCGAAAGAGGAGCAGAACAGCGCCGTATTCACGCTCAATTACTGCCTCGATACCATGCTCAAGCTGCTGGCGCCGGTCATTCCCATGATGACGCACCGGATATACAATGACCTGCGGGGAAAGAACGTGCACGAGGAGCATTTTCCTTCGGTAAAGGAAACGTTTGTGCCGGGCTTCGCCGCAGATGAACTTATGGAGCTGAACAAGGAGATATGGAAGACGAAGAAGGATGGCGGGCTTTCCCTGAAGACAGGAATCAGCAAACTGACTGTTCCTGAGAAATTCAGGAAACTGGAACAGGACATCGTAGCAGCGCATGCGGTGCAGAAAATACTGTACGGGGATGCGCTGAAAATCGAGCTCTGATAGCAGATTGTAATAATAATGGAACTTTTATAGCAATACAAGGAAATAAACACGATATTACTTCCTTGTTTGCTATATGTGAAGCAAATGTATAATATCGGTATTATTTATTTGCTTCACTATAACCACAATCTGCTATAGGGAAAGAACATTGTAAAATGTTCCAAAATCAATGTTCTTTACTATGATAGTCGATTCGGTAAATTAGTGAACTTTATGTTTACCAAATCTCCTTCATAGCAAGTTCATGTAAAGTCTAATTACCAACTGAACTTACTATGACTGATTAGCCGCTGCTGTTCACGGCGCCAAGCGTGCTCACGTCAATGAACGGCACCGCAGCGCCGGTGACTTTCGGCAGGATGCCGTCCCATTTCTCGATGGCGCGCAGCCTGAGGAGCTGCTCGTTGATGATGTCGCGCTGCAGTTTCAGCGCTTCAGTCTCCGCCTTGGCGCGCGTCACCTTTGCGTCAGCCTCTCCCAGCGCCTGCGTCCGCAGCTGCTCCGCTTCGATCTTGATGCGATCCAGGTCGCGCTCCGCCTTGAGCGCGAGCTGCTGGGCGACCTGCTTCTGCTCGATTGCCTTGGAGAACTCCGGCGAGAACTGGAAATCGGTTATCGAAACGGTTTCGACGATGATGTTCCGTTCCCCGAGCCGCTCCTTGAGCGATTCTTCTATTTTCTGCTTGATGACCGGCCGCTGGGTGATGAGCTCCTCGGCATTGAAGCCGGCGGTTGATGCCTTGACCGATTCCTGGATAGCAGGGGCAATGACGATGTTTTCGTAGTCGATGCCGATCGTCTGGTAGACCTTGTTTACCATGTCGGAAGAAATCCTGAAGTTAAGCGCGACGGTTGTTTTCACGTCTTGCAGGTCTTTTGAGGCTGCGGTAGCGAGTGCCTCGTACTTCTGCGTCTTCACGTTAAAGACAGGAACGCTCTGGACGTACGGAATCTTGAAGTGAAGTCCTTCGCCGAACACCGCATCCTCGACCTTCCCGAACGTGAGCAGGACGCCGCGCTCGCCTGCGCCGATGATGACGATGCTCTCGACGATGAGGGCAAGGGCAACTACCGCAGGGATAAGCTTCCGCAGGAACGGCTGCGCATCAGGCGAATGCTTGTAGATTGCAATGAGGAGCCCGACGGCGACACCGAATGCGATGAACTCGTGGCTGAATACCGCGAAGAGCGAAAGAAGCGTGATGAACAGCACGGCAACCCAGAAACCGGCAGCAGGAGTCTTGGGCGGCGCCATGGGCATCTATTCCATTGTCCGCATATAAAGCTTTCTGCAAAAATATGTCTACGGTAATATCGATGGCTTCCGCACGCGCTTGACTTGTTCTGCCGTCCTTATGGTGATACGTATGACTGTTGCTGCGCCCGTGTGCTTTGGAAAAGGTCGTGATGAAAATGCCTGAAGAAGAGCACGCCGAAGTGCTGAAATCAAAGTTCCGCCTCAAGAAGCTCGCGAAGGAACTTGGGGCGGTCAAGGGACGGCACACCGAGCTCGTGACCGTGTACGTGCCGGTCAGTTATCCCCTTGCCGAGATGATGAACCAGCTGCGGTCGGAACAGAGCACCGCAGAGAACATCAAGTCGAAGCAGGTGAAGAAGAACGTCGTCGGCGCGCTCGAGAAGATTATGCGCCACCTGCAGCTCTACAGGAAGACGCCCGACAACGGGCTCGCGGTGTTCTGCGGCAACGTGTCGCAGCGCGAAGGCGAGGCGGACATCCGGTTGATTGCAATCGAGCCGCCGGAACCGGTCAAGGTCAAGATGTACTGGTGTGACCAGAAATTCGTCCTTGAGCCGCTCATGGAGATGGTCGAGGAAAAGGAGGTGTACGGAATTATCTGTCTCGACCGGAGCGAGGCGGACATCGCGCTGCTGGTCGGCAAGAAGATAGAACCGTTCCAGCATTTCGAATCCATCGTGCCGGGAAAGACGCGCGCGGGCGGGCAGAGTTCCGCCCGTTTCAGCCGCGTCCGCGAGGGCCTGCTCAACGACTGGCTCAAGCATGTCGCCGAAGCATCGAACAAATTCTTTGAAGAGCACAAGAACGTCATCGGCATCTTCCTTTCCGGCTCCGGCCCGGTGAAGGACATGCTGTACAAGGAGGACTTCCTGCACGCTGACGTGAAGAAAAAGATTCTCGGCACCGTCGACACGAGCTACACCGGCGACCAGGGGCTTGAGGAAACGATACAGCGCGGCGAGAATCTTATAAAGGAAGCGAGCGTCTTCAAGGAGAAGAAGGTCATCCAGCGTGTGCTCACCGAGATGCAGAAGCCGCACGGGCTGGCGTTGTACAAGCTCGACGACGTGCTGAAGGCGCTGGAGATGGGCGCGGTCGAGCAAATCATCGTGAACGAGAACAATCCGCTCAAGGTGCGGGAATACCTCGTCAACGACGAGAAAAAAGAGGTGTTCTGGGACCCGCGGAAGCCGGAGAAGGTCGAAGGCATGCTCATCGGAGAAAAGGACCTCGTCGAATACCTCGAAGAGCGCGCGGCAGACTACGGCACGTCAGTTGTCGTCGTGACGTCAGACACGCGCGAGGGTGTGCAGTTCGAGCACCTCGGCGGGCTGGGAGCGATACTGCGGTACAATATCTAGTTATAGTGAACCAAGTAAATAATCAGGTATTATATGGTGAATTGCACTGGTTATGTCCTGATATTATTTGCAATTCACCTATAGAAAATTGCGCGTTAATACGACATAAGCTGCGCAATTATCTATATCTTGGTTCACTTACACGCAAAAAGCAAAGCTTTTTGGTGCACCGGAAAACCTTGTTTTCCGCGTGTAGCGGACAACAAAAGTACTATGTCGGTATTCTTTTGTTGGTCCACTATAAGCGGGCGCAGTACTATGAAATTCAAGATAAGAAAATTCAGAAAAGAAGACGCTAAGGAAGTAAGTCAAATCGTTAAGAACTGCTTTCTTAAATTGGATATTGGAGGGCATACCAAGTCAGGAATACAGTTGCAGATAGAGTTGAACAGACCCGGCAGCCTGGTCAAAAGGTCGGAAAACATCACGTATTATGTGGCATTGGACGATGGCAAAATAATCGGCGTATGCGGTTACGATAACTACAAGGTACATACATTATTCGTAGATATCGCGTATCAGAAAAAAGGCGTAGGAAAAGAGTTATTGAGTAAGGTATTGCACGAAGCGGAAAAAGATGGGCTGGAAAAAATAGTTGCATGGTCAACATTTTATGCAAGAAAATTTTACGAGTCCTTTGGGTTTACAAAAATCAAAAACATTTACTTGCCCGAGGGGAAGAAAGACATGGTTTTGATAGAAATGGAAAAATCATTTTGAAATTTTCCTCTGATCATCGCTCCCGCTTCCCCTCCATAAATTCCTCGACCATTTTTTTTGCTTCATCATCCGTGAACTGCTGCGGCGGCGATTTCATGAAGTACGCCGACGGCGAGGCGAGCGCGCCGCCGATGCCCCTGTCCATCGCGAGCTTGGCGCACCGTATCGCATCAATGACAACGCCGGCGGAATTCGGCGAATCCCACACCTCCAGCTTCAGTTCCACGTTCAGCGGCACGTTGCCGAACGAAGTGCCCTCCAGTCGTATGTACGCCCACTTGCGGTCGGTGAGCCACGGCACGTAGTCCGAAGGCCCGATGTGCACGTTTTCCGGTGCAAGCGGGTAGTCTATTTGTGATGTTACCGCATTCGTCTTTGAAATCTTTTTCGATTCCAGCCGCTCGCGCTCGAGCATGTTCAAAAAATCATGATTGCCGCCAACGTTGAGCTGCATCGTGCGGTCGAGGCGCACTCCCCTGTCTCTGAAAAGATTTGCAAGAACACGATGAACTATGGTCGCGCCGACCTGCGACTTGATGTCGTCGCCGATGATCGGCAGCTTCTTCTTCTCGAATTGTTCCTGCCAGCGCCGCTCCTTGGCGATGAATACGGGGATGCAGTTGACGAAGCCGCAGCCTGCTTCCAGTGCCTTTTCGACATACCACTTCGTGGCGAATTCGCTGCCGACGGGAAGATAATTGACAACGACGTCCGTTTTCGTTTCCCTGAGGACTTCGGCGACGTCAACCGTTGCAGAATCGTGCTTCTGGATTTTTTGCGACAGATATTTCCCCAGGCCGTCGTGCGTCATGCCGCGCTGCACCGGAACGCCGAGATGGGGCACGTCGGAGAACTTGATGGTGCAGTTTGGTTCAGTGAAGATAGCCTCGCTCAAATCCTTGCCGACCTTGTTCCTGTCAATATCGAACGCGGCAGAAAATTCCACGTCACCGACGCGGTAACCGCCGAGGTTGGTGTGCATGATGCCCGGCACGTTGTCATGCGCATCCTTGTAGAACTCAACCCCCTGAACCAGCGAGGAGGCGCAGTTGCCGACGCCGACAATTGCCACCCTTACTTTTCCCATGAAGTACCTTTATATTCGCAAATCTATTAAAGTATTTTACAGGTGTAAAACATCATGCGGACGCCGGTAGAAAGGCTGAAAGAAAAGGTGCAGAAGGAGAATTTGTGGTTCTTCGTCTGCTACCTGCTTGAGAAACGCGACCGGTACGGTTATGAGATACGAAACCTCGTTAAAGAACGCTTCGGCTTCCTTGCAGGGAACGTGACTGCGTATAAGGTGCTCTACCTGCTGAATCACGACGGCTATGTACGGAAATCCAGCAAGGGCAACAGGGTGTACTACAGCATTACGCAGAAGGGTAGAAGCCAGTTGAAAAAAGCGAGAAAATTCTTTGGTGAAATGAAGCGGTTTTAGTTCAAAGCGGTTATTTCACAAGTTCGACGTTTTCCATGCCTTCGAAATCGGAGTCTCCTGTTACGAATTTTATACCGAGCCTTTTGGCAACGGCGTACCCTATGACATCAGGAAATGACATATCCTTACAGGCGAGTCTCATGTCTGTGGCATTTTTAATGTCCTCTATCCCGATGGGAACTGCAAGATTTTTGTACTTGTCAAGATACTTGTCAGCTACGGCTTTGTTCTCTTTCTTCTTCAGTCCATAAGTAAGTTCGACGAGATTAAAAATAGTTGTCACTACATCGGCATCTTCGAATCGTTTGAAGTTCGCATTCCCGTTTATGACCTCAAAGAATGCGTAGGTGTCAAAAAATACCGTTTCAGTCATGCCACAAATCCTTGTCTATTTCTTTTAGAATTTTCTCGGTAGGTTCCTTAAGCCTGAGCGTGCCGAACGTTTCTCGTATTGCGTTTGATTTCTTCCGTATGAAAATTTCCACGTTGTCGTTCACCTTTATTTTTTCTTTCTCTGCGATTTCTACTGGTATAACTATTCCTATTGATCTGCCCCACTTTCTTACCTTTGCTTCCATGCCTTCCATAGCACCACTATGATTATATCGATATAATCATTTAAATACGTTTCTGTATTAATCCTCCAGTCCCTTGAGGAACGCGTGCACGCACTGCGGCAGGTCCTTGCTGTAGCCGCCCTCGAGGACGGCGAAGCACGGCTTTTCCAGCTGCCGTATCGCGTCGCCGATTTCGAAGAATGTGTTTATTCCGAGATTCAGCTGCAGGAGCGGGTCGTCTTTGTACGTATCAAAGCCGGCAGAAACGGCAATGACATCGGGGTTGAATGGCTCTATTTTTTCGAGCGCGTCTTCGAGCGTTTGCATGTACTGTTTGCCGCCGGTCGCGGTGGCGAGCGGGTAGTTGATGCAGTTCCGCTCAGAGACGAAGCCGGAAAGCGGGAACGCGCTCCGCTGGTGCAGCGAAACGAAAAGAACCTCCTCCGAGCCGAGGAAGATGTCCTGCGTCCCGTTGCCGTGATGACCGTCGATGTCGAGGATTGCTATTCTATCCAGGTCGCGCAAAATCTTCTTCACCGCGATGGCGATGCTGTTGAAGTAGCAGAACCCGCCGAGGAAGGCGCGGCCTGCATGATGACCGGGAGGGCGCATGAGCGAGAACGCCTTTTCTCCTTTCAGGCACAGCTCGGCTGCCTGTATCGCCGCGCCGGCGGCGAGCTTGGCATGGGCAAACATGTGCGGCAAGTTTGGAGTATCCCGGTCGAAGAACGTGCCTGCCCTGACGCTGTCAAAAAGCT
Source organism: Candidatus Aenigmatarchaeota archaeon (assembly GCA_016193585.1). Lineage (GTDB taxonomy): Archaea > Aenigmatarchaeota > Aenigmatarchaeia > GW2011-AR5 > GW2011-AR5 > JACPRW01. The sequence goes on along the minus strand of JACPRW010000002.1, from coordinate 19,377 downwards.
GCTGCTCATGGGCACGGAGGATGTCCGCGTCCTTGCACGGCTCTGCAGCGCGGACGTCAAAATCGTTTTTCAGGTGATGCGCCGCCTGCTTGACCCGGTCAGGCGTTTCGGGGTGCCCTTCCTGGTGATACGACAGGCACTTGGGGGAATAAACGACCTTCATGCTACAGATATGCAATCTGCGGAATTTATACGTGCTGATTTCATACCTCAAGGAGGCAGTATACTTTTTTATACTTTTACAAGCACATCTTGTTATGGAACCCAAAATAACCACGTACAGCCAGGGAGAGCCTTCGATATTCTCGAATGCATACCTGATAGAGACCTCTGAAGGAATTGTCGCCATTGATGCAACGCTGACGGTGTCGGGTGGAAAGGCACTTAACAAAATGGTAAAAAACACCGGCAAGAAGCTGCTTGCAGTGCTTCTGACTCATGGGCACCCCGACCATTACAATGGGGTGACAGAGCTCATTGAGGGGAAGGATGTCCCGATTATAGCGACGGCTGCGGTCGATACGGTTATCCGCGAATACGACGGCGCAAAGGAAAAGCAGTGGAAGCCCGTCTTTGGCGACGAGTGGCCATCCAGGCGGACATTCCCCAGCAAGATTTTCAAAGACGGGGAGTCGGTGGTGTTTGGCGGCGTAACGTTCACGGTGCACGACATGGGACCCGGCGAGTCACATGCCGATTCCTACTGGGTTATGGAATACAATGGAGTGATGCACGCCTTTATAGGCGATATTGTGTTGGGCGGGGTGCATGCATACCTTGCCGACGGGCACAGCTCCGCATGGCTCGAGACAATTAGCAGCCTGAAGTCTCTGTCCGGCAAATTCGCAAAAATGTATCCAGGTCATGGAGAACCAGGAAATGAGGAAATACTTGACCGGCAGAAAGCGTACATCGAACGCTACAGGCAAAATGTAAAGATCCTTTCAGAAGGCAGAGGCGTTCTTTCCGAGGAGGCAAAAGGGAGGCTTGTGCAGGAAATGAAAAAATTTCTGCCCGGCGGCAGGCTCGAATTTCTTATCGGGCTCAGCGCTGATGCTGTGGCTGCTGAAATGGTGAAAGAACCTCAAGCATCAAGACGCTGAGGACTCAGGCGCCTCATGTCTTCCGTTATTTATTCCACCTTCCGTATGTCCATGATGGTGTGCATGCGCTCCCCAACGCCGTCATGGATGCTGACGATGACGTCGTTCCCTTTCGAAACGAGCTTGCTGCGCTTGAGCGTGGCCATGACCGCGGCGATGCAGCTGTCGTAATTGCTGGGTATCTTCTGCAGGAAGGGAAAGACTCCCCAATAGAGTGACATCTCGCGGCTGATGTGCTCGGTGGAGGTGAAGACGTAGATGGGTATGGTGAGCCGGTACCTCGAGAGCATCTTCGCAAGGATGCTGTCCTCGGTGACGATGATGATTGCCTCGGGCTTCTTGTGGTAGGCAAGCAGCGCAAGCGACTTGCTCATGATCTGGGCGGTGCTCACCACTTCTATCTTGCTGTCGGCGACGTGGCTGATGTCCACGTCCTGTTCGGTGTTGCAGGCTATCTTGCCCATGGTCTGTATGCTTTCGACAGGGTACTTGCCTGCGGCGGTCTCGCCGGAGAGCATGACCGCGTCGGCGCCCATGATGACGGCGGTCGTCACGTCGTTCACCTCGGCCCGCGTCGGCAGCGGATTTTCAATCATCGAGTTGAGCATGTGCGTCGCGACGATGACCGGCGTGCCCTTCGAGTTGCATTTCTTGACGACCGCGTGCTGGACGATGGGCAGCTTCTCCATGGGAATCTGCATGCCGAGGTCGCCGCGGGCGACCATGACAGCGTCCGATGCCTCAATGATGCCGTCGAGATTGGCAATTGCATGCTGTGTTTCCAGCTTGGAAACGAGGAGCGTGTCGCTGCCGCCGACGAGCTTCCGCGCGTCGTCGACGTCTTTCCTGCTGTCAACGTAGGAAAGGGCAATAAAATCAGGATCGTGGGCAAGCGCGAACCGTATCTCCTCTGCAGTACGCTTGGAGACCGCCTTGCCGGGAGCCGGCGGGTTCGGGATGTTGAGCCGTTTCCGCAGCCCGATGATGCCGCTGTTGAGCACGGTGCACGAAACGTCGCCGCCTTTGACGCCGGCGACCTGCAGGCGTATCATGCCGTCGTCGAGGAACAGTATGTCGCCCTTCTGCACCGAGGGCGCTATGTCCATCGAGAGCCGGAGCCCCGAAGGGTTCGTCGCGGAAAAGATGATGGTGTCCCCCTTCCGTACCTGCATCGGTTCGGAAAGGTTTTCTATGCGCAGCTCAGGCCCCTGCAGATCGAACAGGATGCCCACGCTCCTCCCGAGCTTCCCGGCGACCGCGCGTAGCATCTCGACATGCCGGCCGTGGCTTTCCCGGGTGCCGTGGGACAGGTTGAGCCGCGCGATGTCCATGCCGGCGAGCATCATGCCCCTGAGCACCGTTGCGTCGGCGCATGCAGGCCCGATGGTTGCGATGATTTTCGTTTTTCTCCTCATAATACCCCGCACTCCGTGCGTCGTATCCCATGCTATAATCCTTGACCCCGCACTCCGTGCGTCGTGCGCAGAAAGCATGTGCTTTCTGTCATGCTCAAAGAAGCTCAGCTTCTTTGGCATGCCAAAGACCTTTTGGTTTTTGAGCACCCCGAAGAGCTTTGCTCTTCAGGGTATCCCATGTTATTCGCAGTTCCGATACCTCCTGTTACGGTGCATCAGAACCACCTGCTTTTTTCATCCAAGAAAACCGCGCAGCGCTCCGGCGCGCATGATGTTCTCTTCCATGACCGCGAAGTCCTTGCGCCTGAAATCATCTAATATAATGCCGGTGACCTTTTTGTGCTTTTCATCAACGTCGTACTCGAACATGCCGAGGCTCTTCTTGACCGCCTTGATGACGTCCTGGGGGAAGAAGTGGAAGTTGTCCTCGTTGACGTACCGGAGCGCGTCCTGCATGTCGCGGTCGAAGCTCGTGTACGCGGCGCGGATGAAATCCATGTCCTTCGGGGAAAGTGTGTCCATGCCGAGAATCTCGGGCGGCAAGCCGAGGGAATACAGGGATGCGCAGAAGGTGATGGCCCGCGGCAGCCGTATGCCGCCCTGCTCGCGCGAATAGCCGAAGAGGCCGATGTGCAGCTTGCGCCGGCGGCGCTGCGGGATGTGCTTCGCAACGGCGCTGATGGTCTCTGCAAGCGCGGCGACCTGCTTCCGGTAGGCATCCGATGCCGTGGCGATGACGGCGCGCGCTTCCTGCTCGTCGATGTGCCGCGCCGTGTGCCGCTTCGAGCTGTTCATCTGCTTCACTGCGTCAGCGACGTCGCGCTCGTCGTAGTCGTACTTGAACGCGGACTGTATCGTAAACGTTTGCACGCTCGGGAACTCCCCGATGCAGGAGAGGTTTGACGGCGTGAGGTTGCCCCTGAACGGCGCCGAGCCGAGGCCGATGATGGGCAACAGCTCTGCGGACAGCTGCTCCTCGAGTGTTTCGAGTTTTTGGAGCGACAGGATATTGATGAGAATAGCAGGAACAAGACCGTAGTTGAGCGCTGTGTCCGAACGCGCAAGCCAGACGCGCTGCTGGCCCTCGACACGCGCCTTGCTGACGTATTCCCCGACGATGCTGTCTGCGGCGAGCATGCTGTCGACCGTCTCGAGCAGCGGGATGACGTTGATGCTCTTCGGCCTGAAGTCGCCTACCCATTCGGCGATCTTCATGCCGCCGAGGCTGTGGTCTGCCTTCCCGACGACAAAACGCGTATAATATTCCTTTATCCGCAGCAGCGCGCCGGCGGACATGGTCATGGGCAGCGCGACTTCGAATATGGGCGCAACGTCCTCGCAGTAGAACGCCTTCGCGATGTCAAAGCTTCGCGGTATCGATTCGAGCGTCTCGAGGAGTATCTTGGCTTCGTCCTTCTCGATTTCGGGGTTGGGCACCCGCAGCGTCAGGCGGATGTCCTCGCCGAGCTTGTTGCGCTTGAAGAAGGGCTCGTATTTGCTCAGGAGCTTCTTGACGACGTAGTCGTCCACTTCCTTGCCTTCGCAGTCCCAGAGCTGTTCCTGGCACTTGATATGCGAATAGGCGTAAAATGCCTCCTTGATCTCGTCGTCGCCCTCGAGGACGGCGTTCGCTGCGAAGAAGGGGTTCCGGACATTGTCGGGGTGCTGGGTGGACATCGTCCTCGGTACCATGGCAAACATACTGGTCAGTAAAGATATAAACCTTGCAGCCAATACGTGATTATGCTGTCGCAGAGAGCAACTGCAATCGCTCCTTCTGCGACGCTGGCCATCAGCGACAAGGCAAAAGAGCTCAGAAGGGCCGGCATCGACGTCGCGGACTTCAGCATCGGCGAGCCCGATTTCGACACGCCGCAGCACATCAAGCAGGCGGCCATACGCGCGATACAGCAGGGCTTCACGAAGTACACGGCGCCGGCAGGCACCGCCGAACTCAAAGAAGCTGTCTGCAGGAAGCTGGAGAAGGAGAACGGCCTCTCCTACGGCGCGTCGCAGGTTGCGGTTTCGTGCGGCGCGAAGCACTCCCTCTACAATATTTTCCTGGCGCTGCTCAACCGGGGCGACGAGGTCGTCGTGCCGTCGCCGTACTGGACAAGCTATCCCGAGCAGATCAGGCTGGCCGGAGGGAAGCCCGTATTCGCCGCCACGGACAAGCAGTTCCATGCAGTGCCGAAGCAGGTGAAGACGAAGCTGACGAAAAGGACAAAGGCCATCGTCGTCAACTCGCCGAGCAACCCGACCGGTGCAGTGGAGCGCAGGGAAACGATCATGGAACTGGCGTCGCTTGCGGAAAAGCGCGGCGTCTGGCTGATTTCGGACGAGATTTACGAGCATTTTGTCTACGACGGCAGGAAGCAGAGCGGCCCGGCATCGTTCGCGTATGACAACACGATTGTGGTTAACGGCGTCTCGAAGACGTACGCGATGACCGGCTGGCGCATTGGCTACTGCGCAGGACCGGCAGCTATTGTCAAGGCTGTCGCCGATATCCAGAGCCAGACGACGTCCAACCCGTCGTCAATAGCGCAGGCGGCTGCCGTCGAAGCGCTGGCAGGAGACCAGTCGCCGGTACGCACGATGATAGCCGAATTCGACAGGCGGAGGAAGTACATGACCACGCGCCTGCAGAAGATGGGGCTTTCCTGCCGGCTTCCGGAAGGCGCATTCTACGTGTTCCCTGAAGTGCCGGACAAGATGAGTTCATCCGCTTTCGCCGCTTTGCTCCTCGACAAAGCCCGCGTCGCCGTCGTGCCCGGCAAGGACTTCGGCTCGGACAGGCATGTGCGGCTCTCGTATGCCACGGGCATGAAGACGATTGAAGCGGGCATGGACCGGGTGGAGCGGGTGCTCAGAGGACTGCGCTAGTTATAGCAGATTGTAATAATAATGGAACTTTTACCACAATCTGCTATATGGAAAGAACATTGTAAAATGTTCCAAAATCAATGTTCTTTACTATTATTATTTTGTATCGGATCGATCACATCTGCCCATTCTACTTTTTTGAATGCCGCGTCATGCGTGGCAATTCTCTGTATGCCAAGTTTTTTCATGCTGCTGAGCAGCGTGGCATCCCTGCCACCTATTCCTTCATGGGCATACTGGCACAGTAGCTCAATAGAATCTTTGGTATCGGCGTATGTTACGTCTCTTACCACAAGCGGGAATTCGAGGAACGTTTCAATTTTTTTCTTCCCGTTCACCGGGCCAAGATTTTTGATAAGGAAATGCGCTATTTCTGTAATTACAGCAGTATTTATGGCTACTTCCTCTTTTTCTAAAATTCTTTTCACGAATTCAACGACTTTCTTGTTTTCTCTTGCGGATTCATCAAAGAAGTAGCACCACATATTGGAATCTATGAAAATCATACCTTTTCCCAGATTTTTTTGACGTCTAACGGCTTTATCACGGATTTTTTCACGCATCCCTGCAGTTCGCGAAGGAAACGGTCTTTATCGGCTGCCGGTTTCAGCACTAGTTCTCTGCCTCGTTGCTCAATGAGCAATTTTTGGCCTGGTTTAAGGTGCAATGCTTCCCTGAGGTCTTTGGGTATTACAATTCTGCCTCGTTCTTCGAGTTCCGTTTCTTTTCCCATGCACATTCCCATACCACTTTTGTTCCCACTTGTATAAATAGTTTTCTACGGCAACAGAGAAAGTGGTTTGCGCTTCAGACATCTATATGCGCAGCCCGAAGAACCGCCTGGCGTTTGCTGCAGTTCGTGCAAGCACCTCTGACGGCGGCAGGTTGTGCAGCTCGCCAATGACGCGTGCGGACTCAGCGATATGCCACGGTCTGTTCTCCGGCTTTTTCGGGTCAAAGGGATTGAGCCACGGCGAATCCGTCTCAAGAAGCATCTGGCTGAGCGGCGTTTTTTCTGCAAGCAACTGGTGTTTTTTCGTATAACAGACGTTCGTGGCGAGGGAAATCATGTATCCCCTCTCCAGCGCAAGCGCCAGCCGTTCCTTGCTGCCCGAGAAGCAGTGCATCATGACGCGCGCTGCGCCGTGCTGCTCCAGCAGTGCAAAGACATCATCGTATGCTTCCCGGCAATGGATAACCAGTGGCAGGTCAAGTTCCTTGGCAAGTGTGACGAACCGCACAAAAATCTGTTGGGCTGCGTGGCGTTGCTTCTCGCCCTTCATCCAGTAGTAGTCCAGACCCACTTCGCCGATTCCCACCGCACGGTGCTGATTCGCCCGGATGAAGTCCGTGTACGCGCCGAGCTGTTCCGGAGCGTCTCTCAGCCTCGTTGGATGCCAACCGAGGCAGACAAAAAGGAAGTGCTGGCATTTTTCCTGCAGGTCAAATGCACGCCGGGCTTCCTCGGGGTCCTGTGAGGACGTTATGATTGCCTTCATGCCTCTCGTGCGTGCTTCAGTAAGGATATCTTCCGGCTTCTCTATCGTCTCGATATGGCAGTGGCTGTCGATCATATCAGGTACATTTATATAGGGGGATTCCTAAATAGTAATGGGACACATACAGAAGCAACGCTTCTGCTGTGCCAGAAAGCTCGTGCTTTCTGCGCACGACGCACGGAGTGCGGGGTATTATGGACATCAACAAGTTCGCTGCCATCGGCTCCGTGTTCACCGGTCTCCTGTTTCTGCTGCAGGCAGGCATACTTGGCTATGTGATGCTCCAGCTCAGTTCCGGCATTTCTGCGCTCGGCGCGCTTCCGGGAGGAGAAGCCATCGCAGGCGCTGTCGGCCCATATATCATGGTAGGATGGATTTTTGTGGCGTTGTCGCTCATCTCCGGCCTCATCTCGCTCATCGTGGGGGTCATGTACTTTCTCCAGAAGTGATTACTTCTCCCCCCAAGTGTCGATGAAGTTGTCGACAAGCTCGTCGAGGAAGCTGGCGCGGTAGACGACGAGGTAATTCACCATCTTCTCCGGCTCGGTGAGCCGGTACGTCCGGAACCGCCCCTTTTTCGTGTAGGCGATGACGTTCTTCTCCGTCATCTGTTTCAGGTACCACGACATGGTCGAGTTCGAGACGCCGAGAGCCTCCGCAAGGCTGCGCGGCATGGCCTTCCGGTGCGTGAGCAGGTGCAGCACGATGTGGCGGATGTTACGCTGGCGCAGCAGCGAGAGAATCTGCTTCTCCTCCTCGCTCCAGTTCTTGGTCATCGGGTAGTAGCGCGTCAGCTTTGCTGATTGCTCAGCCCGTATGATGCCGCGCTTGCGGAGGAAATGCAGGTGGTAATCCAGGTTGCCCACCGCGGTCCCGGTGCGGCGCTGGATTTCGCGGAAGTGAATGCCCGGCGAGTTGACTATGCAATCGTATATCTTCTTCCGCACCTCGAGCTCAAGCGGGTCCACCGTATCACTTTCTGAACAGGACGAACAGGAAGGCAAGCACGATGAGGAGGTCGAGTAGTCGCTTGGCGATGCTCAAAAACGAGTAGCCGGCGAGGAAGAAGTTGTCGAATACGTCGAGGACGCTCCGTATGGTGAAGAAGATGAACGCGAGCGACACCACGAACAGCTTTCTGTCCGCTGTCCGCTGGTACGCAAGGAACGATACGACAACGAGCGCCGATGCGATGACGCTGGTCGTTACGAGGACGATGTCAAACGGGCTGAACAGCAGGTCGCGGCCGCCGATATTGAAGGTTATGCGCTTGCCGTAAACGTCCTCGATAACAACGAGGTAGAGCACGCTTGCAGCGACGATGGCGATGGCGACGAGGTGTTCCTTCTGAAGGCGCATAGTAGATACCATGTGTCGGGGAAGAAATAAAAAGGTGAGCAGGGAGGCGCAGGACAAAGCCGTGCACCGCACCCGCCCACCAGGGAAGCTGCGTGGCTCACCAGGAAATTGCCGAATCTAGGAGAGTTGGCGGACATGTTTCTTTCTTCTGCCCATCGAGATACACCCCGTTGCAATTGTGCTGCTCATGTAGCTGCGGCTTGCCGGACAACATGGAGGCTGCAGATGCTGATGCACACGTCATTAATGTTCTGGAGCAGCACATCGCGCGTTTCATCGCAGACGATGCATGACAGCATACGCTATCAATCGCTTTCCTGTATAATCAGGCTTTTGGAACAAAAGGCAAACAGTAGTACAAAATTCGAAAAGCCATGAAAACCCGCGAATCAGCGTGAAGAAACGAGCGCGAGGAGCAGCAGGATGGCGAGGATGACGATGGCGGTGATGAGGTGCTTCAGGTCTCCCTTGAGCATCCGGAACAGGTAATAGATGATGGCGGCGAGCACGGCGGTCGCTACGATGATAACGGGCAGGGGGGCGATGCCGACGTTTGCCGAGATGATCTGGAAGAGCAGCATGACGTCAGCCGCGAGCGCGAGCGTCGTGTCGATGATGGACGAGATGACGGTGGTGATGATATGTATGACCACCTCACCGAATGACGGCATAATCATCTATTTTCGTGCCGGATATAAATACTGCGGTCTTTTAGGCCGCAGATTTCAGGAGGCTCACTTCCCTCTTTGATTTCCAGAAGAAATAACCAATGGTGGCGAAGGTCGTGAGCGGCGAGAGCCATGCCGGGATGCCAAAGCCGAAGCTGTCCGCGATCATGATGGAACCAAGGACGAGTATGGAATACATCGCGCCGTTCTTGAGGTAGCGGTATTTCTTGACGTTCTCGATGTTGCTCACGGTTATCTGCCTCACGGCGATGGCGCCGAGTCCGTTGCCGATGAGTATGAGCGGCACGAGGAGTGTGAAGGCGAACGCGCCGATGACGCCGTCTATCGAGAAGGTCGCGTCGATGACCTCCAGGTACAGTATCTTGCTCCAGTCGCTCATGCTTGTCTTCGACTTGTCGAGCAGCTCCTGCTCCGCCTTCTCCGCGTTCTGCTTGAAGCCGTGCACGATGAAGAAGGCGGTGGAGCCGATGACAGCGCCGAACGCCATTGCCGGGTTTTCGCTGATGGCGAACCACGCCAGGGCGGCGAGGAACAGGGATGCCACGGCGAAGAACCAGACCCCCTGCGAATGGAAGAAGCGCTCGCCGCGGAGGCCGTAATGCTTTGGCTCCATGAACAGCCAGTGCAGGAAGAGAAGGACGAGGAACACGCCGCCGCCGATGAGCAGCACCGGCGATGATTGCTCGATGGTGTGCGCGACCGCCGGGTCCTCGCTGAACATGGCGGTGAACGCGCCCACAGGGCCGAGCGAGGGGTTCGCCGCCCAGACGATGAGCAAGGGGAGGGTGCCGCGTATGAGGAACACGGCGACGAAGATGCCCCAGAGCAGGAACCAGCGCCGCGCCCGCTGGGACATGGTCGCGAGCACGTCGGCATTGATGACCGCGTTGTCGATGCTCGTGATTATCTCGAACAGGATGAGCCCTGCGATAGTGAGGGCGATGCTCGCGAAATCCATTGGTGCTCATCTTATTCTTGTCTACAGGAAATAAAAAACTATGAGTATGATGGCATAGACCGCTATCAGCTGCGCGCCCTCGAGCCAGTTGCACCTGCCGTCGGCGCTCAGGTAATTGGTGATGATGACGGCGAACAGCACGGCGGCGAGCTCGAAGATGGTGAAGACGAGCGTGAGCGGCCTGCCGAGGAGGTTGCTCGCGAGGACAAGTGCGGGAACGACGAACAGCGCAATCTGGATTGCCGACGACGTGCCTATTTCCAGCGAAAGGTCGACCTTGTTCTGCATCGCGTAGCCCACGGCGCTCATTTTTTCCGCGATGTTGGTGATAATCGAGACGATGACGAGTCCGATGAACAGCTCGGATATGCCGAAGCTTTTCGATGCCGACACGATGGTGCTCACAAGAAACTCGGACTCAGCCGCAACCAGCACGGTTGCGCCGAAAAGGACGGCAAGGGCGAACCGCTTGCTCCAGCGCACCTTCTTTTCGACCACGTAGCGGTCGCTTGGGTCGAAGAGGTGCTTGTGGGTGAACAGCGTGAATGCAATGCCAAGCAGGTAGATGGCAGCGAGCACCACGGACACCATAGTGCTGATCTGCTGTATTTCCCTGCCAGCAGTCGTGAGTGCGTAGATGGTCGGTATCGCGAGACCGGTGACGGCGATGATGAGCATCGTCGACGAGACGCTGGCAGAATCCCGGTTGAACCGCTGCTCCTTGTACTTGAGGCCGCCGAAGAACATGCTCAGACCGATGAGCAGGAGCAGATTCGCGACTATCGAGCCAGTGATGGAGGCTTTCACGACGGAATCGAGGCCGGCGCGCAGCGCAAGCACCGCGATGATGAGCTCGATAAGGTTGCCGAACGTCGCCAGGAGCAGTGCCCCCATGACGGGCGACGTTTGTACAGCCAGGTCTTCCGTGGCCCTGCCCATGAGCCGCGCAAGGGGTATGATGGCGAGTATGGACGCGATGAACAGCAGATTGGTCATCTTGAGCATCGCGAAGGCGATAGAAATGGGTATGAACACGAGCAGCAGGTCGAAAAAGCCGAAACCCCTGTCGAAAACCGTCAGTTTCATGGGCATACAATGAAAAAAAAGATATTAAAGCATGAGATGGGAAAGGGACTAATCGGGAAGGAAAGATAGAAATGCATTTATAGCAATACAAGGAAATAAACACGATATTACTTCCTTGTTTGCTATATGTGAAGCAAATGTATAATATCGGTATTATTTATTTGCTTCACTATAAAGTTCCAAGCGGCTTTTGTTTTGGTCTATGAAGAGCATTCGGTCGTTTTCCTCGTTAAATTACCGACAAGAATAACTGATTATTTACTTGGTTCACTATAACTCTTCTTCGCCGCCTTTTCCTCGCGGCCGGCTGGCGCCTTCGGCGCCTGGTCGATTATCACCGCGTTCACAGCGCCGTCCCGTCCCGGCCTTCCGGTGACCCGTGCCCTGCCGAGCTCCGTGAGCAGGATTGCCCCTTTGGTGATGATGTTCCGGCGCACAAACTGCGAGTCTGCGGGGTTTTCGGCGACGGTCGTAATCGCTGCCTTTCTGGCTTTCCCGTTCACCGAAACGTTTGCCGTCTGGGCGGAAAGAACCCTGAGCATCGTGTTGTTTCCGTGCGTGCGCAGTTCCCGCACCTTCGCCGGGCCGATGTGCGCAGGCAAAAAATCGCTGCCGCGCTGGTAGCGCTTCTTCTTGCTGCGGCGCCTGAGTAGCCCGCCGGTCGCTTTCCGCTTCGAATGCAATCGCCATTGTGCCATATGCGTACCTTCGTATCCTGTTATGAAGGAATCGTATCCCTTATTACAGAAACTAACTATTTAAATGTATTCTGCATAATGGTAGCATTTTGTCGAGATTTGGAGGTTTTTGCGTGGAACGACCTATCGATGTATTGAACAACGCCAAAGGAAAACGTGTTTTGATAAAGCTCAAGAAAGGGACCGAGATATCAGGCATTTTGCAGGCGATGGACCTGCACCTCAACATGTGGCTTGAGAACGCTGAGCAGATAAGTGACGAGAAGAAAACAATGCTCGGCACGGTGCTCGTGCGCGGCGACAACATCATCTACGTGTCCCCTGAGAAGGGCGAATGAAAGATTTTGAGGAAATCTGGCATGAGCATAGCTTTCTATGGTAGGGAAACTGTTGTCCTGCAGAGTAACAGGAAGATGCCAAGAGAAGAAGTAAGGAGGCGTCTCGAACCTTACCTTGGAAGACGTGTAAGTGTTCATATCGAATGGCCTGGCTTTAAATCCAGTACGTCAGCTGCTGGGGCAACACTAAAAAGGTCTGGAAAACATATTGGAATCGATGGTCCATGCGGAGTCGGAGTACGTCCTAGCCGCATGGACGACCAGATAGCAGGAATGTTCATGTATGTAAAACAACCGAGTGGCATTGAAATGGAACCAGTGCCTAATTACACGGTTGTAGTTTACGAGCGTTAAATATGGTGTCATGAATGAAAGGAACTCCTTCAATGGGCAGGCATCAGTCCATAACGCACATACGCTGCAAGCGGTGCGGCCGCCACTCGTATCATATCAGAAAATCGTCCTGCAGCGCGTGCGGCTATCCGCGGGCGAAGATACGCAACGAGGCGTGGCGCTGGAAAACCTTCAACCGCTCGAGGCGCAAGGCCCTGAAGATTAAGCACATGAAGCCCAAGACGGCACGGCTGGGGAAACCGAGGAAGTAAGATTTATTTCTTCGTAACCAACTATACGTATGTGGCCACTCGGCGGCGAGTCAGGCGAGATGTGGAAGCTCGTTGTTTCGTTCATCGTTGCGCTTGCCGCTGCGGTATTCGTGTTCCTCAACATCAGGGACGTGCTTGGCGCAGCCGCCGCCCTGCTCGTCTTCATCGCGGCGTACGCCCTCATGGTGCGGATTGTTGAGTTTCTGTAAGAGTGCACCTACAGCCGCTGCCATACGTTTTCAGACATAGTGGTTTAAATAAACAGCGCCTATTCTCGTAAAATGGGCAGAATACCCACGAAATTAGTGCCGGTCTTGCTGTATACAGGCGAAAGGGGAATAACACCGCCAATAGAAAGGATAGATGATGACCTCCGGGAGTTTTACGGACCGGATGTAACATTTGCTCATATCGATTATCCAAGGCTATCAACGCTCCTCATGACAGGAGGACTAGACCACCGCGGCATGCTCCAAACATGCTATACCATGGGGCAGGTGGTTGCAACTTTCTCAAAATATTGCATGCAAGATGCCGACCAGAATCTTGGCAATTGGCTGGTCAGGCATGATTCAAGTGTCGTCAAGATCGATTTTGACCCAAAATATACAACGCTTGTAGAGGGCGCTGATCCGCGTGATGTGGATTTCTGGATCGCTGCGAACGTGGACAGGGAACACAAATATCCGGGAACGAGAAGAATTCCACGGGCGCCGCATACAGCATACAGGTGCCTCTCGCTGGTCACTTCTGAAAGCGGGGTATCATTGCCCGATGGCCGTGATGCAGGAGAATACCAGGAAATGCTCATGGAAGGTTTCAGAAAAGAATTCGCCATCCCTCCTGAAAAAACGTATGAAGAACTCTGGGGAGCTTACGTGTTGAAAAGCAGGAGAGATGCAGAAATGCGGGGTAAGAATTCAGGCAAAGATACCCTGAACATGTTGCACGGCTTGAAGCCTTATAGTGAAACCAGCACATAACCTGGACATATATAGTGAACCCAGAAAAGAATCTGGATATGATTTCTGGGTTCACATATAGCTCACAAGGAAGTAATATCGTGTTTATTTCCTTGTAGAGCTATAAAACTGGTTTCACATACATGGTAAAGCAAAGCTTTACCTGTACAGGTGAAACGTTGTTTCACCATGTATAGCTCACAAGGAAGTAGTACCCAGATTGTTTCCTCGTAGAGCTATAAAAAATTAAAAGTGGGCCCGACACCTGTAGCCGACGAGTTCAGAATAGAACTGCTACGATTCCCATGGTTGGTAGATTATTTATTCTTGCTAAATGATGCACTTTTGTATGAAATTCTTGTCAATTAGTGTCGATACATCACAGGCTTGACTTAGATGCCAAGAATGACCTGTTTTGAAGTATGCATTTTCTACACGCTTGCCGAAGCTCTGTACTGCTTCTACAGCAGGTACGAAGTCGCCATCACCTGTTACTAATATTGCAGTATCATACGAGTTATTCTGAGCCAACATAACCATATCGACAGCTATATGTATGTCATCCCCTTTCACGGCATAATAAGTCTTTCCATCGATCTTACGTTTTTGTAGTCTGACAAGAACTACTTTGAAATTTGGCATCTTTCTTAGCATCTCAAAGAACTGTTGCTGTTTCCTATATTTCTCCTTGTTGCGACTCATATCAAGCGGAGCGTTGTAGTAATAAGTTCTTATAAGACGCTTATCTTTACCACATAATTCCTGAGAAAGTTTCTGAAAATCTACATTCACGTCTCCGAAGTCTTTTCGAAGACAATGATAGAAGTTGCTTCCATCTATGAAGATGCAAACACGTTCTTTGCTGTCCATAAAATACATTATTGATTAAGAAATAAATAAGCCTGCCCTTGCCGAAGCAATGGCAGGGAACATATGCTATGTAATAAGTATTACATAGATTTAAACCTTTTCATATGGGCCCGACGAGATTCGAACTCGCGACGTCCTGCTGACCTTTTTGGAAAAAGGTCAATCAAAAACCTTCAGCCAAATTAAGAGGTTCGCCACATGTTCAGGCGCTCTACCAGGCTGAGCTACAGGCCCATGGTGGAGTAATGAAAAGTAATCTATTAAAATATAGTCTTGCGCTTCGCGCACTACCGCACCTTCATCCCGCTTATGAGGGGCTTGACCGGAACGAGGAGCGTTCCGTCGTCAGCGGCAAGGAGCATGGCATCGCTTCTGACGCCCCTGAAGTCTTTCGGCTCCATGTTGCAGACGACGATGACCTGCCTGTTCTGAAGCTCGTCCTTGCGATAGATGCCCTTCATGCCGTTGACGATCTGCTTTTTTTCAGTTCCGAGATCAACCTGCATGACGTATAGCTTGTCCGCGTTGGGGTGGTCCTTCACGTCGGTGATCGTGCCGATGCGCAGGTCAAGCTTGGCGAACTCCTCGAACGGTATGAGCCCGCGCGCCATGCGTATTGTTTCCTTTCCGGAGCTTTTAGCCTTTTCCGTAGGCGCAGCTGCCATGGCCGCGGGCTTATGCTCGATCTTCTCGAACAGTTTCTCTGACTTGATACGGTGGCCCGGTTTGAGCGAAAGCGAACCGATAGCATTGATGTCGCGCCCGCAGCCGAGCGCCTTGAGCGCCCGCTCTGACGTGAGCGGCAGGAACGGGTAGAGGAGTATGCATATGTCCTTGAGCAGATTAACTGAAACGTACAGCGGCGTGCCGTCACGAGGATGCTCCCACGGCTTCGCATTCTGGAAATACTTGTTGAGTTCGGTGGACAGCTCCATTACATGCCCGAGCGCCTCGTGCAGCCTGAACGATTCCATGGCAGGCGTGAATTTCTTCGCTGCCGTCTCCGTGAACCGGCGCTGCACCGCCTTTTCGTTTTTCCCGGGCCTCCCCTTCGGCACCGTGCCTCCGAAGTTCTTCTCGATGAAATAGGTTATCCGGTAAAAGAGGTTTGAGAAATTCTCGACGAGCTCGTGGTTCGTCCGCTCCACGAGCGCCCGCTCCGAGAAATCGCCGTCGTCAAACGCCGGGAGGTGAAGAAGGAAGTACCGCAGCCGCTCCGCACCGCACCGGTCAATGAGTTCCACGGGGTTGACGACGTTGCCCAGGCTTTTGGACATCTTCTTGCCCTCGACGGTGATGTAGCCGTGCACGAAGACGCTTTTCGGCGGCTGCAGACCCGCAGAAAGCAGGATTGCCGGCCAGTACACCGCATGGAACCGTAGTATCCCCTTGCCGATGACATGGCAATCGCACGGCCACCACTGATTGTACAGTTTCTCATTCGTCCCGAAGCCGACCGCAGTCTGGTAGATGTTGAGCGCGTCGAACCACACGTACATGATCTGCGACGCGTCGCCGGGAACCGGAACGCCCCAGCCTTTCGCCCTGCTGGTGCTTCGCGATACCGAGAAATCCTCAAGCCCGCTTCTGACGAAGCTGAGCACCTCGTGCTTCCGCGTTTCGGGGATGATGCGAAGAGCGTTAGTCCGTATCAGCCGCTCAAGCTGTTTCTGGTACTTCGACAGCCTGAAGAAATAATTCTCCTCCTCGACCTCTTCCGGCTTCCGGTCGTGCTCAGGGCACCTGCCCTCCTTCAGCTCGCTTTCCGTGTAGAACGCCTCGCAGCCGACGCAGTACAGCCCCTTGTACTTCTTCTTGTAGATGTCCTTGGCGCACCGCTTCCAGAGTTTTTGCGAACCGGGAAAGTGCGCTTCTGGAACAGAGGAGCGCAGAAAGGAATCAAACTCCATGCCGAGCGATATGGCGAGCCTCCTGAATTTTTCGGCATTGGTTGCGCAGAGCTCCTGCGGCGTCACGCCCTTCGCCTCCGCCGCCTGCACGTTCTTGAGCGAATTCTCGTCAGCACCGGTCGTCAGAAAGGTCTTGCAGCCTAACAACTGGTAGTAGCGCCTGATGCAGTCCGTCTGGATGAATTCGAGCGCATGCCCGATGTGCGGGTCTGCGTTGACGTAAGGAATAGCGGTCGTGATGTAGAAATTTTTGCTCTTTTTTTGCTGCTTTGCTGCTTTCTTTGCAACACGTGTTCTCTTTTTTATTTTTTTAGCTGTGAGCCGTATCACCTTTTTCCTCATGAACAGAGAATTATCATACAGAGCATTTAAATATACGCGACCATACCGATTGCATGAAAGTTGTCAGTTATTATTTCCATGAGCTCATGGAGAACGTGACGTTGTTCGGCAGCATCTTCACGCACATCGTGCTGCTCGCCGTTGCCTTTGTCCTGAACGACGCACTGTTTGTCACGCTCGCGAAAGGCCTGCTGCTCATCTACGCCGTCTGCGTGCCGCTCAAGTTCCTGCGCTTCAGGGAGCGGCCGACGCGGATGAAGCACGCATCATTTTGGGAAAAGTTCGAGGCGTCGTCGTTCCCCAGCGTGCACGCGGTGCGCGTGACGTTTCTCGCAGCGGCATTGGGCTTTCGCTTTGGCAATCCGGCGCTGTCAGTTTTCCTGCTCGCGCTTGCCTTTCTGGTTACGTACTCCCGTGTCTTCCTGAAGAAGCACTACTGGAGCGACGCCATTGCCGGCGTGGTTATCGGCGCGGGCATCTACGCGCTTGCAGGCGCGCTGTAGTCAACCATCGCCTGCGGAATGGCTCTGCCCCTTTGCCGTGACAGCTCATCGGCAAGGCGCACCCTGTCTTCTGTTTGCACAACGTCGAAATAGTTCACCCATGCCCTCTATCCTCCGGCTCTGCAGCCAAAGCACCTTGAACGCGCTCCACTGCGCGGTGCACTCGCCGATGCGGAACATCGGGTTGTAGGACATGAGCTAACGTGCAGTTGTTTGCATTTATAGTGAACCCAGTAAATAATCAGGATATGTTATGACTGGGTTCACCTATAGTTCACAAGGAAATGATATCCAGAATCTTTCCTTGTAGAACTATAAGCGCATGTTTTTTTCCTATGCAGAAATGCATATTTAGGGCACCAAGAAATGAGCGGTTGCGTGCATTTTTATTCTGAAATGCATAGAAAAAAACCGCCTCATATAAATAGCCGCATGTGGAGATTGATGCGGTGATAGCACATGTACCACACGACGAATGCAGAAGTCCCGCGACGGGCGCATCCTGACCGGCTTGCAAATGCCGTAGCGACACAAATGGTTTCGTACCTTCTCGCCGAAAATCCTGCAGCCCGCGCCGACATCGACGCGATGCTCGCTGGCGGAAAGAAGGGTGCTTCTGTATACATTGCTGGCAACGTTGCTACAACCCTGTCTCAACGACAATTGAACGATCGAGCACGCGAAGCAGTGAGCGTGTGTGCCCGAAGATGTGGGTACACAGCAGCAACGGGCTTTAATCCTGACGACTTTGAACTTGCTACAAACTTCACGCCGCAGTCGCCTGAGCTGACACACAACGCAGAATACGGCGGCGCTGGCGACACTAGAACAGTCATCGGCTACGCCTGCAATGAAACAGGCAGACTCTTGCCGCGTGCCGTTGTTGCTGCGGAACAGATTGCTGGCCGCCTCGACGCAGGCCTTTTGCCCTACCTGCGGCCTGACGGAAAGGTCCAGGTCGTCTATGCGGACGGCAGACCAACGGTTATCATCGCCGTGCAGCATGAGCCGGGCGTAACTGCTGCAGAGCTCCGCCGAGATTTATTTCCATGGGTATGCGGGGCAATCGGCACAGAGGATGTCGACCTCATCGTCAAGCCATTCGTCAATGGCGGCCCTGTTGTTGACAAGGGAACCAGTAATACCAAACGTGGCATATATGGCGAGGCCATTCCTCATTATGGCGGCGGACCGTGGGGAAAGGATGGCAGCAAACCCGAAGTTTCTGGGCTCGTCGCGGCACGCGCGCTCGCTCGAAAAGCAGTACAGCATGGAGCAGATGAATACAGCGTAGCCCTTACGTATCCACTGGGGGCGCAGCACCCTCTCGTCACCATGAACTGGAACGCTGACCTGAAAAATGCCAGAGTAGTGCTGCGGAAAAGCCGAGATGATATCACAAATCTTTCTCCCGAATGGCTTGCACAAGCATATCGCTTGCGTGATGCGGAGCTTTTTGACCGCATCGCACAGACGAGCTTTATTGGCAATGAGGCGCTGCCATGGGAGCGAACTGATTAATCGGTGAAGGAATGCACTATCTCGCTTTTCCAACAAAGAACAGACATGGAACGGACTGCCATCCGGTCGCTTCTTATAGCAGATTGTAATAATAATGGAACTTTTAGCCGCAATCTGCTATAGGGAAAGAACATTGTAAAATGTTCCAAAATCAATGTTCTTTACTATTATAAAGTGTATGCCGTTAAAGCCGTGAGGTCCCTTGGGATACTTCCGTATTACCGAGTGCGTCTGCGAGGTGTGGACATACTCCACAAGTTATTGCCCCTCAATAGTCATGAATACAATAAAGTGGAAAAATGGGTTGGACCAAACACACGGACGTCACTGCCCACCACACCTCAAAGGAGAATCCTGAACGACCAGAAGGCACGATGCCATGTTCACGAGCGAGACGTCGGGAGCCTGTTATAGATAATTGCGCAGCTTATGTCGTATTATAGCAATACAAGGAAATAAACACGATACGAGGCGAATCGAAGATTCTCCTGTACAGGTGGATTCATGGAATCCACCTTGTATTACTTCCTTGTTTGCTATATGTGAAGCAAATGTATAATATCGGTATTATTTATTTGCTTCACTATAACGCGCAATTTTCTATAGGTGAATTGCAAATAATATCAGGACATA
>JACPRW010000004.1 GCA_016193585.1 Candidatus Aenigmatarchaeota archaeon | reverse complement strand
AATCCATGATGTGCCTCGCGATACACCAACAGCGCCGCGCGGGGATACTGCGGGTTCATCACACAGTTCGCTATGAACCCGCAGAGGAAGCGCGGCGCACAAAAGGGAAGGTCATAGGAAACCGTAGGTTTCCTATTTCATTTTTGTTGTCCGCTACACGCGGAAAACAAGGTTTTCCGGTGCACCAAAAAGCTTTGCTTTTTGAGTGTACGTGAACCAAGATATAATACCTGATTATTTACTTGGTTCACTATATGTCCTGATATTATTTGCAATTCACCTATAGAAAATTGCGCGTTAATATGACATACGCTGCGCAATTATCTATACATCGCTATTCGGCAGCACAAGGCAGTTGCCGAGAACCACGTATTGATAGTTTCCCCGCCGGGCATAATGTTGTATCCGCTCTGCCGCGTCAGATTGCGCTGCATCAGGCGAAAGCCCCACGCCGACTACCGCCGGATTTCGTATGCGCACCCGGTTTCTGTTAAGATAGCCGATTGTATTGATATCCGAGCGTGAAACAGTGGTAATGCTCATGTGTATGCGATGAATACAGAAGATTTAAAGGCGCTGCGGCGTTCGTAGATGACAACCGTTGCTAATAATCTTATAACCTTTCTGCCTAACGTTATACAACAAAACACACGGAGGTACACACTATGGTGGAATTCGAGACACTGAAAAGCGAAGAGATAAAGTTCGGCAACAGCAACTTCCTCGAGATTGCGCGGAAGAAGGCGGTTTCCGAGACCGGCGAGAACACCTTCATAGCGATCAGCAGGGGGTTCGTGACGCAGACCGGCGAGCGACGGTACAAGAAATCCATCGCAATCCCGGTCGATGAGAACATCATCAACTTCATCGCCGAAAAACTGAAGGAAGTGTAAGCGCAGCCATGAACGGGTGTTGCCATGTTCTCTTCATCCGTTTACACATCGTGGGAATCAGTGCAGCGGCGCAAATATGAGGCGATGCTGCAGATTCTCGGCACCGATTTTTTTCATTCCTTCTTCAGCCAGCGCGTGCTCAACCTGGGCTGCGGCAACGGCTATCTCGAGTCTTTTCTCAGGGCGCATGGCATCAGTACCGCCACCCTCGTCGGCATCGATACTGACGCGGTGGCGCTACAGAACGCAGGCATGGCTGCCGTCGCCGGCAACGGCAACGCCCTTCCGTTCAGCAACAGCAGCTTTGACGCGATTGTTGCCGTTGATTCGCTGCACCTCATAACCGGCAATGATTTCGAGCGCGTCCTCAGGAAAGGCGGCCTCGTCCTCGCCTCGCTTTTTTACAACACGGAAAACTACCGGGAAAAGCAGGCATTCGTGGAGCAGCGACTTTCATCGTTCGCCACGCTGGCAGCATTCACCGTTGCCGCGCAGGAAAGCGAAATCGTCATCGTCGCGAGGAAATGATATGCTCCTCTATACCACCGACTGTTTCGTGGAGAGCAGAGCTCTCCTGAATTTCACAGAAACTTCTGGTTTCTGATGAAAAGTCGGTGGTTTCCGCGGGGCATGGCATCTGCAACTGCGGAAAGCGGAAGCTTTCCGCAGTTGAGATCTCAAAGAGCTCTGCTCTTTGAATATCCCGGAATGCCTTGTGTTTTATCTGCTGCCTGAAGGCAGCAGTTTTCAAGGCATTCAAGATAACATTTAAATGTCTTGCCCAATGAGGAAAAAGGTATGCGCTATGCAGCAAAGCTTCTGCCATTCCTGCTACTTGGAAGTGCGGTACTCGGTTGTGAACCGCCGGTAACACCGACAACGCTGCGCCATTCGCAGTATGCAGGAACAGTGACGTGCGACTATGCGTACCCTACTGAAGAGGGCAGAAAACAAGCCGTAGAACGGGCGCGTACCGTCCGCCCGTACAAAAAAGTGTTTATAGCAGCCTACCCCGATGGTAGGACATTCGGTTTTGTGGTGCACACCGATACGCCACAAGATGGAATACTCGATGTGCTCGCCGAAGAACGAGAAATGAGAACGCGCCTGCAAGGACTTATATGTCCTCGCCGTACAGAGGAAAAAACTTCTTGATTAAACGTTCCTGAGAGGTCTTGTATGCAAGACTTCTTTTGTGACGACTATAGCCCTCGCGACTTCTTCCCTGCGCTCGTCAGGCCGCGAAATACCCGCTTCCTCTGCCGTACAATCCAGTTTATTTTCGGGTCCTTTCTGACGACAGGATGCTGCGGGTCGACCAGAATCATTTCGTAGAAGAACTGCTTGCCGTCCTCGCCGACATAGTAGCTGTTGAGCACCTCAAGGTTCGGGAATTTCCGGGCAACACGCTTCTCGGCGATTGCCTGCAGGCTCTGTTTTGTTGTTACATAGCGCCCCCTGTTCGAAGGCCCTCGCCCCTTGCGCAACTTCGGCCGCAGCCTGCCGCCTTTCCGTATGCGCGTGCGGACGACGACATAGCCCTGCTTTGCCTTGTAGCCGAGCTGTCGGGCGCGGTCGAGGCGCGTTGGCTTGTCGACACGCTCAACGACGTTCTGCCGTCGCCAGCCAATAAGCTTCTGCTTGTAGAGCGGCTTCGGCTTTTTCCACGCCGTGCGCAGGGAGGAGTAGAGGCTCATAGATTTCACAACCATAGTGCAGCTGAAAGTTTAAATGTCCATGGATATCGTCCATGCCGCTCTTCATATAGCCCAGCATAAAGCATTTAAATTGTGGCATGATAAATATAGCCATTGAGGTGATGGAGTTGAATTCTGCGGTGAAGATGCTGATTGGTTTGCTTATTTTTGCGGCAGGCGTGTATTGGTATGCTGCCGACATTCTCAGGATGCCCGGGTTCTCGGTTCTGGGCGGCTACGCATTGTCGAGCCTCAAGACGGTATTCTTCGGTACCTTCGGCCTGTTCCTGGTCTTCTTCGGTCTCATTATCGCGTGGATCGAGTACGAAGACATGAAATGGGAGGCGCGCGAACGGAAGGAAAAGATGAAGACGAAGAAATAGGCTCTCCCATCGTTCATTTTCTTTCAGCTCGCCTTTTGGCAAAGCTTGTCTGCTTCATCTTGAATGCCTTGAAAACTGCTGCCTTCGTACAAAAGACTCTGTGAAGTCTTTTGGCGACTTAGGTTAATCTACGATTAACCTCAAGTTAGGCAGCAGTTATAGTGAACCAAGAAAATAATCAGGTATTATAGCAATACAAGGAAATAAACAGGATATATTGTGCTGATTGCTTCGCAATCGCACAATTCGCCAGATTCCTTAGAATCTGACGATATTACTTCCTTGTTTGTTATCTGCGAAGAACAGAGGTTCTTCGAGATCCCAGAGAGCTCTGCTTTCTGGGGATAGGTGAAACAAGAAGCAATATGCCGATGTTATTTTCTTGTTTCACTATATATCTTGGTTCCGCTCTTCCCCCTAATGCGGTTGTTTTATATCTGAAATAGCAAATTTCACGAGGGAGGGCAAAACTGAACAGTCATTTTCGGGAGATGAGCGCTTGGTTCACGTACACTCAAAAAGCAAAGCTTTTTGGTGCACCGGAAAACCTTGTTTTCCGCGTGTAGCGGACAACAAAAGTACTATGTCGGTATTCTTTTGTTGGTCCACTATAAAATAATACAAGGCATTCGGGATCTGCAACTCCGGAAAGCGGAAGCTTTCCGTGGTTGAGATCTCAAAAACCTCTGGTTTTTGCAGATGCCATGCTCCACGGAAACCACCGACTGCAGTCGGTGGTATACAGGTGCATATCATTTTAACCTGCAACCTATCTTGTAACCTACATTTTAAAAGATTCCTATAATTAGATTTATAGCTCTACAAGGAAACAACCAAGATATTATTTCCTTGTGAGCTATAGGTGAACCCACAAATTCATGTCCGGATTCCTTTGTGGGTTCACTATAGCAGGACTGAACGAGTGCACCGCTTCAGAAGCGGTGCATCCGCCTGGTGACGTCCTTGTGGTGGTCAGATGTTTTACGACCTGCATGCGCACACGACGCTTTCTATAGGAGAGAACAGCATCGAGGAAATGGCGGCAATGGCCAAACGGCTCGGGCTTTCCGGTATCGGTGTCGTGAGGTACCACGATACGACAGAGGAGCTGCCAGCAATTGATGGCATCGATATCATTTCGGTCATCATTATAAAGGCGGCGAATGCCGACGAGCTCGCGAAAGTCGCCAGCAACGTCCGCTCCACGTGCGAAATCCTCATGGTCCACGGCGGCGATTACAGCGTCAACCGCGCCGCGTGCGAGAACCCGCTCATCGACGTGCTCTGCCATCCCGAGCTGGGACGGAAGGATTCAGGACTCGACCACGTGTGCCTCAAGGCAGCGCATGACAACAACGTGGCAATCGAGATAAACTTCCGCGAGATTCTCGAATCGTACAAGCGGAAGCGCGTCTACATCATGGCAGGTATGAAGAAGAATGTCCGCCTTGCGCAGAAGTACGGCGCTCCCGTCATCACCACATCGGGTGCTGTCTCGAAATACGGCATGCGCTCGGGCAGGGAGCTCGCAGCCATCACGCACCTGCTCGGCCTTGAACTGGGCGATGCGATACACTCCACGTCGGCGCTGCCCGAATCGATCGTGCGCGTCAACAGGGAGAAGCTTGCCGGCAAGCGATGGGAAGGGGTCCATATCGTTGGTGAATAGCCGTGCCCGAACCCAAAATACTGCCGCCGACGCTCAGGGCGAAAAAGCGCTACATCGTTTTCGAGGCCATATCAGAGTCTCCGATACAGTACAACGACCTTGTCAATGCGCTCTGGAGCAGCCTTCTCGCGTTCCTCGGCGAGCTCGAAACAAGCGAAGCGAAGCTCTGGATCATACAGAACCTGTACGACGAGAAGACGCAGCGCGGCGTCATCAAGTGCAAGCATAATTATGTCGAGCACCTACGCGCAGTGCTCGCGCTCATCACGGTAATCGGCGAAACGAGAGCAGCTCTAAAGATACACGGGGTCACCGGAACCATTAAATCTGCACGAACCAAGTATCTCGCACCGAAAGACCTCGCGTCGTTCGCGCGCGAACAGCCGGCTGGTTGACATGGACGACTACCTGAAGCTTCTGGAGAAAGCGCGGAAGGGGCTGCCTGCGTCAGCTACCGTCAGCGAGCGCTTTGAAATCCCGGCCGCAAACGTGCAGATCGGCAGGCAAACCGTCCTGAAGAATTTCTCGGACATCGTCAAGGCGCTGCGGCGCGACGCGAAACACCTTGCGAAATTCCTCTTCAAGGAGCTCGCCGTCCCGGGCAGCATGCGGCAGGACGAGCTGCTGCTTCAAGGCAGGATTCCCGGAAGCATGGTCAACAAGCGCATCGAGGAGTATGCGAAGGAGTTCGTCTTCTGCAACGAATGCGGCAAGCCCGACACCAAGATGCTCAAGGAAGGGAGAATACTGCTGCTCAAATGCGAAGCATGCGGCGCGCGGAGAAGCGTGCGCGCGGTGTAATCATAGCGATGCCAAAATTCCTGCGCCCGCGACTACCAGTGCAATTCCTACTATTTTCATGACACTTATCGATTCGCCTAGGACAACGAGCCCGATCACCGCTGCGATGAGGACGCTGCCACCGATTATGACGGGCCCGCCGATTGAAATGGGAAGACCGCTTGCGTACGTTCTGAGTGCAAAAAAATCTATCGCAAATGCCGCGATTCCTGCCAGCAGAACAAAAATAATACCGCGCTGGTCGGTAACCAGTGGCTGGCCCTTCATTTGCATCACCAGGACTATCGCAGCGAGAATAGCAGCAGTGGTCGAAACCACGAGCGCACCGAAAACCGGATTAACGTGCGCTGACGCCTGCTGGTGGAACACTGTCCAAACGGCAAAGGAAACAGCAGTTACTACAGCGAATAGTATCCCTTCTGATGCCATGGTTCTATTTACCGAAATGATTATTAAAAGTACGATTCCAATATACGCCTATGGACCTGCTCGACAAGGCGCTGAGGGTTCTTGCGCAGCCCGTGTGCAATCACTGCATGGGCCGCCAGTTCGGCCAGCTGCTTTCCGGATTCGGCAACGAGGAGCGCGGCAGGATGCTCCGCCTGTTTGCTGCCATGAGCATCGACCGCGAAAAAGCCGCCCTCGGGGGTCTCGACCTTTCCAATTTTGCGGGCATCACGTTCCACAACCTCGTCCTCCAGCCGCCGGCGGAAAAACGCTGCTCGGTCTGCAACGACTTTTTCCGCACACTCCCCTTGTGGGTGGGGCGGATAGCAAAAAAAGCCTCGCCCTACGAGTTCAGCACGTTCCTGGTCGGCACCAAGCTCTCGTTCGACCTGATAACCGCCGAAGAAGCGCTGTGGGAGCGGGCGGGCATCGACTACTGCGAGCCGCTCAAGGCAGAAATCAACCGGGAGCTCGGCAAACAGGCGGAAGCGCGCCTTCTCGCGAAAGCCGACCTCAAGAACCCTGACATGGCATTTGTCGTCGACCTCAATGAGAACAAGGTGCACGTGCAGGTGAATCCGCTGTTCATCTACGGAAGATACCAGAAACTCGTCCGCGGCATACCGCAGACGAAATGGCCTTCGGGGAAATACAAGACAAGCGTCGAGCAGATTATCGCAAAGCCGTTCATGCAGGCGACGAAAGCGAAAGCGCACAAGCTGCACGGATTGGGCAGAGAAGACATCGACGCGCGCTGCCTTGCCTGGAGACCGTTCGTCCTCGAGCTCATCGAGCCGAAGAAGCGGGCGGTCAACCTCACGGTGCTTGCGAAGCGGGTCGGCAGGGGCGTCAAGGTCAGTCAGCTCCGGTCGTCGTCCATCGCAGAAGTCCGCCGCATCAAGGAAGCGCGCCCCGACAAAACGTACCGCGCGCTCGTCAGATGCGCGCAGCCGGTGACGAGGAACGACCTCAGGAAGCTCCGCGCGCTGCAAACAGCGATAGAGCAGAAAACGCCGCAGCGGGTCCTGCACCGCCGGGCGGACAGGTACAGGAAACGCCATGTCCGGTCAATCAGGGCGAAGGCGGTAGGCAGGAAGACGTTTGAACTCATCGTGACCGCGGAGGCCGGGACCTATATCAAGGAACTGATTTCAGGGGACAACGGAAGGACCATGCCGAATGTTTCTAACGCTCTCGGTACGAGCTGCGTCTGCAAAGAGCTCGACGTCGTCAAGATACACACGAAGTAAGCGCTAACGTGTCGTCATGCTTCTCGCGACCGTGAGGATGCGCACCTCGTCGATTTCTCCCTGAAAGGCAATCTGCCCAAGCGGGTCGTTCACCCGCTTGCCTATTCTCAGCTTGTCATGAGCGAGAGAAAACGGGCCGTCGGCGACGTCTTTCTCCACGTCAAGGATGCCGTTGATGTAGATACGGATTCTGCTGCCGTCGAATACCGCGGTCACGTGCGACCACGCATTGAGCGGCAATTCCACCGTCGTGTTCTCGTACCGGTGCCGGCCTCCGGGGCCCCAGAACTCGAACCGCACCCTTCGTGTATTGTCGTACGTGACCAGTGCGTACCCTTTTCCCGTTGGGTTGCCGCCCTTTTCGACAATGCCGTGATAGTACGCGAATATGCCTGTCGGTCTGACCCACGCCTCGATTGTTATCTGGTCCGCTCTATTCAGCGACGGGCTGTCAGGGACGTCGACTGCGTCAATTGCATCGAACCGGAGCGCGCTGCCGTATACGCCGGCAGTCCATTCTGCGCCTGTTATCGTGCCGTCGTTCGTGTTCGCTGCGTCGTAGGCAACGGTCCCCGAATTTTCGTCGAATCTCCAGTAGGACGCGATGTCGTTCTTGTAGAACTCGGCGGCGTTTTGTTCGGCGGAAAAGCCGGGAGACGCCACGGTGAGCTTGGCAGGATACGACAGCAGCGAAAGGCGCGAATCGTTGAGGTAAAAGGTGCCGATTGCCTGCTGCTGCACCGTCGCAGGCCCCGCGTGCTCGACAGATGCGTCATTAACATAAAACACCAGGTCGGCAAGCGGCGTCGTTCCGGTGTTTCTGACATAGACGGCATTCCTGTTCACGCCGTCGATAACGAACCTCTCGCCTATGCGCGAAACCGTCTGGCTTGCATGTTCTCCCTCCTTCTCAGCGGCGCTTTCGACCGTCCTGGAAAACGTCAGAAAGGCGATGCCGATCAGTGCAGTGGTCATGGCAGTAAGGAGCATGATGGAAATAACCGCCGAGACGCCCCGCATACGTGTATTTGGCATCCCTGACTTTAATGCTTAGTCCGTCGTGTTGGACGCATTCAGCCCGCCAGATTGCATCTGTTCTCCAGGTCCCGGCGCTTGCTGGCCGGCATCGCGTATGTCCCGTATGCCGCGCACCACGTTCTCGGTCGATGCTTCGCCGCTCTCTATGCCGGTCGTGGCGGTACTGTTAATGACCACTGCAGCAATGCCGGCAAAAACGATAGTCAGAACCAGCAAGACGGTGAACACGACCATGGCGGACAAGCCTTTCATAGCACTACTTTTGCGCCCGGGTATAAAATATCTATAGTCGTCCAAAGAAGTAATCGTCATACGATTTCCTTGGACTCCTCATAGTGAAACAAGAACGGTGTCATGATTGTTTTCTTGTTTACTATAACGCTTTTAAGCTTTGGCTCCAATTACTCGCTTGACGTCTGGTATCACGAGAGACGATGGGATAGGGTATTCTTCTATGGTGCGAAAATCATACGGCAAGATGCGTGGGACGAGGAAGAAGATGGCTGCGAAGCCGAAAACCATAACGCGGTACCTCGCCACGTTCTCAGTAGGGGAGATGGTGCACATCGATTACGCCTCGCAGCGCATCCCCCACCCGCGGTTCAAGGGCCTCACCGGCAAGGTCATCGGGATCCGCGGCGCGTCGTACATCGTCGCAGTGAAGGACGGCAACGCGGCCAAACAGCTCATGCTGCGGCCGGAGCACCTCAAGCGGTGAATGGGAAGGTTCTTATAGATGCGGAGGTTATAGGAACCGCTTATAGCGGATTGTAATAATAATGGAACTTTATACCACAATCTGCTATAGGGAAAGAACATTGTAAAATGTTCCAAAATCAATGTTCTTTACTATTAGATGCAATGTACAATATGGGGTTCCTATTATGGAGCTGATAAACGAAGAAGACGTTGGCATTCCTGAAGCGAAGCGGATAATGGACGAGCGCAAGAAAGAGCGCGATCTCGGCTACGAGCAGAAGATTTGCTACGAGTACCTCGAGAAGCTGCCGAAGCTTTCCGCTGCGAAACTGAAAAGCATGACCGAGGAGCTCGGCACGATAGCAATCCTCAAGCCGCGCTATATCGCGCTCATTGTCAGCATGCTTCCTGAAACCGAGGAAGAAGTTGATATGCTGTTCAGCAAGGAACGGACCAACCTGAAGAAGGAAGAAGTCAAGCACATCGTCGAAATCGTCACCAAGCACAAGAAATAGACTCTTATTCTGCCAGTCCGGAATCTGTTTTTAAGGATTTGTACGCAGAGTAATAGAAAAAGGGTGCTCATGATTTCGGTGGTTGGCAATGACAAAAGAAGAGAATTGCATAGTCCTCGACTTTCTCCCCCATGGCTACGCCGACCGGAGGCACGCAGAGCCGACAGCCCAGGCCATTGGCACGCAGTTCTTCACGCTCCTCGAGCTTGTGCCCCGGGAGGACATCACGCTCAGGCAGGAAGAGGAAGTCTACATTGGCGACGGCAAGCGGGACAAGATCAGGTTCATCAAGGGACAGGTTGAATACAAGAGCCTCACCAACGTCGCCCAGCGCGTGCTCGTTGAGACCATTGAAAAACTGGTCAGGCACAACGAGCAGCGGTTCGTGGAATTCTTCAACAAGGCGACCACCATCACGCCGCGCATGCACCAGTTCCAGCTGCTGCCGGGCGTCGGCAAGAAGCACCTCATGGACATCCTTGACGAGCGGCGGAAGAAGCCGTTCGAGAGCTTTGACGACATCTCCAAGCGCGTGAAGCTCTTTCCCGACCCCGTCAAGTCAGTAGTGAAGCGCGTCCAGCAGGAGCTGGAAAACGACGAGAAATACTACCTCTTCGTCACCAAGACGAAGAAGCGGTGGGAGTAAGCTACTTTGAAGAAGTTTCTTGTAGTCTAGGTTGAAGATTTCGCTTTCAGTAGATGAAACCCATTCCTGATTCACGCAGCCAGGTCGCATTCCGAGGATGTTAACCTTACCGAATAGAAATCTTTTGCTATTTGTAAGGTTACTAAGGGTTTTCTTTTCGTAATACAATATTACGAAAACCTTAAATATTCGTAATACAATATTACGAAATATAAGCGACTTACAAACCCACATGGAACTTTACAGGAAATTCAAACAAGACGCAGAAAATGCAGCATTATTCGAAGGCACACGAGTTGAAGCATACTTCCTCTCGGCTTTTCATCTCTAGAAGCATGTGCGGCCAAGGAAAGAGTCCACATAAACAAACACCAGAAAGTCAGGATAACAATAGAAGAGAACGAATTCTTGTTCGGTTCTCAAACCGAAAGCGTCTGGAGGAGCTTTCAGGTAATTGAAAACCAGCTTAGGCCTAAATTTACCTATGCGATTTCATGGAGCAAGTCGGATTTGGACAGGACAATTGAAACCTATCGGGCAATTGAAGAAATCTGCATGAAGGTGTTGGGAAATGTTTGAAGAAGCTTTGGAAGAAATTAAAAACTCCTTTGAAAGCAGAAAATTTGTACAAGCTGTAGTTCTCTTCGGTTCTGCTGCGAGAGGGGAAGCAACCAGAGAAAGCGACATAGACCTCTTTGTCGTGCTTTCTGACAACAGCAAGACCGCGGAAAAATACGTTTCAGATACTATCCTTGGAATTGAGAAGAGGCACCGCGTTACCATACAATGCATTACTGCAGACAAGAAATTCGATAACGTTAACAGGCAGTTCCTCGATACGCTGCTGAGAGAGGGCGTAGTGATATGCGGAGCATTGCCAGAAATACCATTTCAGAAACTGGAGCTTGAGCCCTATTCGTTAATCAAATACGATATTTCCAATTTATCACAGCCGGAAAAGATGAAAGTAAGGCTGCTCCTCTTCGGGAAAGAGACGAAAAAAATGTACAAAGGGAAAACGTACGTGAGCAGGAAAAAAGGTCTTGTAGAAGAATACGGGGGCATACGTACCGGCATCGCTTCTATCCTGATACCCCACCACTATTCGAAAAGAGTCGGAAATGAGCTCAGAAAGTTTGGGGCTAAAATCAGGATACTGCCTGCATGGCTCCAGAAGGTCTAGTGCGGCATGAACCCGAGGGCACGTGGAGTATGCTATCTTCACGGCACTGTCCGCATCAGAACACAACCGTGTAGTTCGTCTCCCCCGACGTGCAGTTCATGCTGTAGGGGCCGCTGCAGATGATTTCGCTGCCTATGTCCCACGTCACCGCCGCAATGCCCGGCCTGCAGCAGACGCTCCGCACTGCGCCCTTGATGATTTTCAGGTGATATATCCCAGACGCCTGCATCCGTTCCGACAGGTTCGCGTTTGCTGTTTCGCAGGCGCCCAGTGCTGCATGAGACGCTTTACTTTCATCCTGTGCCGTTGCAGTTGCAGCAGTGCATACGACCAGCTCTTTGTCGAGCGCCGTTGTCCTGTTCCTGCATTCGCCGAGCGCCCCGCCGAGGAGCGCCGCGCCTGTCTCGTAGTGCGCGAGGCTCCTGTTCATCGTGCCGAGGAAGCCTTCACACTGGCTCTTTTCTTCGGCTATGCGGTGGAACTCGCCTTTCGTCTCGTTGAGCGACGCTTCCAGGGCCGATGCCCTGAGCTGGAAGCCGGTGATGCTCGCCGCGGACGTGTAGAGCAGGTACAGCGAGGCGGCTACCACCGCGAGCACCACGAGCGTCCGCGGCTTCACCTGAATCGGCGTGTCAAGTGCCATGGCATTTTCTATGGCGCCTCCTCCCTATATAGTTTTCCCACTTTTGTCCCACACACTAAACCGAAGAAAACAGAGGAATTAACCTACTTTTGAGCGACTACTCGTAAGAGAGAAACGCTTTTCCCATGAGGCACGATGCCGCTCCAGAAACTTCTCCTCGAGCGCTTCGCACAAACTCCAGTCGACGCTCCTGCCGAGGCTGTCGAGAAGAAGCTTGAAGAAGAGCCCGCGCGCCTGTATTCTTCCGTCGTATTCCTCTCGTGCCACGCGTATCGTTTCCTGCAGGGCTTTCGAGACCTCTTTCTCGGTCACGCGGAACGCCTGTGCACACAAGAATTCGGCAATTTCCTTTTCCATGGTAAAGCATATGTTTCAGTTCACGTAAATTGCAGGTCAAAGAATCTTTAACCAAACGGTTAAAAACATTCAGTCTAAGTAGGTGTATGCTGTACCACCATGCTTCTAAAGAAAAATCCCTCAAAAATGTGATAATCTCCATTCTCGCTTCCGAGCACCCCTTAAGCGCGCGGAAAATCTACATCCTTACACAGAAGCAAGGCTTCAGTGTCACCTACCACGCGGTGTACAAGGCACTGAAACAGCTCTCGGTACAGGGCGTACTCGAAAAGGAGGGAAAAGGATATCGGATACGCGGGAAGTGGATCAAGGAAGTGAAAGAGTTTGGCGAGCGACTGCATTCGGCGCATAATGATATCATGCCATCACATATGACGTTTAACTCGCTTTCAGAGCTCAACAATTTTCTTCTCGAATTTGTCAGAAGGCACTACCTCAGGCGGAACAAAGAATTGTGCATCTCTGTATGGAACTACTTTTTCTGGCCGCTGCTCTTTGAGAAAGAAGGTTATTCAGACCTCAGGAAGATAGTCAACAAAGAAAATATCTATCTCCTATGCAGGGACGATTCAAGAATAGGCAAGTGGTGTGCTGATTTTTACAAAAAACTGGGCATGCATGTCAAAATAGGCGTCACGGATCTGCATATGCCTGATTGTGTCATTTACAGAGATACGGTAATCCAGATATTCTGGCCAAATGAAATAGTAGAACTGTTTGGCAGATTTTTCTTACGAACTCGCGGCATAGAAGCTATCGATGTGAACGATTTCTTTGAGCATGTCGTCGAACGGAAGGCCCGTTTCGAGGTCGCTGTCATCGAGAACAAAGCGGTGGCGGAAAGGGTAAGGAATGAAATACTGGCGACCTTCAACGGAACGTAAATTATGCTGGCGCCTGCGCAAGCTTTCACGATCTGTTGCTGTGGCAAACAGAGAAATCAAATATGTTCAATCAAAAAAACGCGCTAGCACTATTTTTTAAACTACTTTTTACTGGGGAGTAATGAATTTAGGCATTGCCACCCTCTTAGCCCACTTATTTCCCACTTATTTCCCACTGGATAGTTATAAAAAGAATACTATATTATAATATTTTAGAAAGGAGCGATAAGAATATTAAATCGTTTTTGGTACTATTGAAAGGTGGTAATATGGTCACTTTTCCGGTTGTTGACAAGTTGGTACGATCAGGTCATCGGCCTAGGCGGGATGCTTCTTATGTCAACAAAAATCATAATGGATATAAAATTAATTTTCTCGAGGATTTGCGGCACATATCACCTTACAGACCTTTGACATCGATTAATCCTTCTGTTTTTGGTGAAGCAGATTGGGACACTATGTCACCGAAAGAACGAGACGAACTATTAGGTCGTGTTTATGCAACTCTTGTACGACAAGTGCACAGAGAAATCCCCTTTTACTCTGATCTTTATAAAGGAATCGATCCGTCACGCGTGGGCGACATGGACGATGTTTTAGGTTTACCTGTTCTTAGGAAATTTTCGACTAGATATTCTAGGGGTTTAAGAGAAGCCACTGGGCCAAATGAAGGATTGTTAAAGCCGCAGGGCAGAAACAGCTTTTCGCTCTTCCACACGACCGGTTCAACAGGTTACGCTCAAATACCAATTTTTTATTCTGAACCATGGGATCTTGATATTGAACGACATGCTGTTGCAAGAGTGTGGAGAATGCTTGGTATTACATCAGAAGATAATGTATACGATTGTTATAATCCTACACATGTTGGAGGATATATGTTTCCAGGTGTCTGCCAAATTATAGGGAGTGGTCATGAATTCAAACCTGCAGAAAAACAACTCGAAGAAACTGCTCAACGACTTCGCGATGCACGAAATAGCGGTTACCCCTTTACCGTTTTACTCGCAATCCCGTCATCTTCTGGAGATCCATTGGGAAGAAAAGGAACTAACTTTCTAACTTTGTACGACGAAACTATGGATGTTTTCGGTAAGGGTGGCATAGATAAAGTATTTCTTGTCGGTTCAGGAATTACGCCTGAATTAATTGAGAGAATAGAAGCAGAAATGAGGGATGTGAAAGTTTCAGGGGCATACGGAACAGCGGAGCACAGGCCTTTATCTTTTTCACCCACGGAAGGACCTACGACACGTGTGTGTAAATATAATCAGCAACACTTGACTTATGGTCCGCATTTCACATACGTAGGAAGAGACGAGGG
This sequence comes from Candidatus Aenigmatarchaeota archaeon, assembly GCA_016193585.1. Taxonomy (GTDB): domain Archaea; phylum Aenigmatarchaeota; class Aenigmatarchaeia; order GW2011-AR5; family GW2011-AR5; genus JACPRW01. Next base: position 127,209 of record JACPRW010000004.1, on the reverse strand, counting down.
TAATAGAGTAGTCCCGATAACAACGCCAGGTCAGGAAGGTGATGTCTATACAATCGCGCTCAGAGACGGGACACCATTTATAAATTACCAAACAGGTGATGTTGCTACAATCGTAACAGATGCATGTGATTGCGGTCTAACATCACCTGTAATAGGTAACATAAGAAGAAAAAATATGGAAGAGATAGCAGGAATCGGATGTAGGTATGACTAGTTCTCAGTCTTCTTCTATAAGCCCGATAGCAAATTACATTGGAGGCAGGCTAGTTCATTCGAATTCCACGTTTGACGTAAGGAGTCCTTTCTATAGCGATTATTCAATTTCCCTCCAGAAAGCCTCTCCTGAAGATGTTGATCGTGCATTTTCATATGGAAGACGCTACAGTCGAACCAAAAAGCCTGACCCAGAAGCTTTATTTGGTGTTCTAAGGGCAGCGGGTGATGGGTATTCACCTTCGGAACAAGAAGTTGAGTACGCAGTTAAAATGACGGGAATACCAGCTAAAGTTGTTAAGGCTAATTTAAGAGCCATCCAAGAATTCATGTGGCATTTCGGCGACATTATGAAACAAAGATACGACGTAGATGAACATGGATTTTGCAGAGACTTGGGAAATGGATCTGTTGAGGTACGAGTACCGAAAGGAGGTAGTACGGTTGCTTATTTGCCTTACGGTGACTTATTTCCACCTGTATTTGTTGCTACACAAACCCTTGCCGCTGAAAGAGCAACTCTTATTAGGCCAAGTTCAAGTTTAGCTTATTTCTCTGTTAAGTTAGGAAATGTCATAACGGATGCAGCGCGTAGAAATAATGTGGATCTTGACGGGGCAGTAAATGTTCTGACATGGGATAGTCGTGATCCCTCGCAACACACCAACGTTGATCTGATAAATCAAAGAACACATCCAATAGATAGATTGGGTTTTGGAAGTAGTGAAAATCTAAAAGCACTGGGTGTAGGCATAGTTTACGATCATGGAAGTTGCAAAGCCATCGTGGACCAAGGTTGTGATACAAGATCGGCTGCTCGATCAGTAGCTGCTGGTGCCTTGGAAAATCCATTAGCATGCGATACTACACGTATGGTTTGGGTTCATGCTGGTGTAAGAAAAGAATTTGAATATTATTTGAAAAAAGAATTTGAAGCTAGAAAATTAGGTGATCCATTACAAGGCGATACAGATATTGGATTTGTAGATTTCAATGATTTAACAAGGACTTTAAATGTAATCGATCATGGCGTGAAGCAAGGCTCAGAAGAGTTGCTTTATCCTGAAACGGGAAATCCGTATCTTGTTCGAGTAGGCGAGTATCAAGCACAGCCAATGATCTTAAGGGCGCATAATATGGAATCACCTCTTATGAGTGGGGATTATAATCTGTATATGGTAATGCTCAGAGAGGTTCAGTCTTTCGATACAGCTGTCCGAGAAATAGGTTCCTCTCAGTTACCAAGCCCTCTTTGCGTTTCATATTATGGTGATGGTAAAAACGATAGAAATAGAGCGTTCGAATTGGCAACAAGCCTTCCATCTGCACATGTTAATATTGGAACCAATACGAGATACCATAATCTAGCTCTTCCCCATCAAGGAATATATCCATTTGAGGAGTGGACAACCCCAGTTTCTATAAGCATAACGGTCAGACAATGAAGGCACGATTATCTGATGCAGATAACACCCTGATCGATGATCTGTTTAATTCCGTTCTTGCGAATTCTATTAATCTAGCTTTAGGTCAACCAGATTTCGGTACACCAGAAGGTGCCAAGAGAGCAGCGACAGAGGCTATACAACAAGACTATACGAAATATACCCCCTCTGATGGCATACCAGAGCTTAGAGAATTAATTGCAGAAAAATACAGAAACGAGACAGGGCAATCATACAATAAGGGAAATGTACTTGTTACTACGGGCGCTACTGAGGCATGCATGTCTGCTGTTCTCGCTTTTTCGAATACAGGCGATGAGGTTATTTTGCCAGATCCAGGTTTCCCTTTGTACCGATCTCAGGTACTTGTGGCAGGTGCTACTCCCGTTTTCGTTCGCCTTAGGAGAGAAGATAACTTCAGAATGACTCCCGAGGATGTTGAATCTGCACTTACATCGAAAACAAAAGTAATCATATTAAATTCCCCAAATAACCCTACCGGTAGTGTGTCTACTAAGGATGATGTTATGGGCATAGCAAAATTGCTGAAGGGAAAGGATATTATAGTAATTTCAGATGAAGTTTATAGAAGATTCATTTATGATGGGAGCCATCATTCTATTGGAAATTATCTTGATACAGCTGTCGTTGTTGACGCCGTTTCAAAAGAGCATGACATGACTGGATGGCGAGTCGGTTGGGCACTAGGCAGATCGGACCTAATAGGCGAGATGTCAAAGATTCATCAAGCAATGGTAACTTGCCCGTCTTCTGTAAGTCAATACGCAGCTTTGGGTGCACTAAGGGGAGGAAATGATCGAATGCCATCCATTCTTTCAGGATATAGAGAAAGAAGAGATTATCTTGTCGATGGGCTTAGAGATATCGGTGTTGAGTGTGAACCCCCATCAGGTGCATTCTACATCTTCCCTGATATAAGCCGTTACGGTTCCTCTGTTGATGTATCCAGGCGAATAGCTGCAAATGGAGTACTTGTTGCTCCTGGGATAATCTTCGGACCTTCAAATGACGGAAATATTAGACTTACCTACTCAACTTCCTCAAAAGGCGTCTTGTCGGAGGCTTTATACAGAATGAAAGGAGCTCTAAGGGGATAATCTTTAAGTAATATCGTCGACAAAAATTATCGTGGAGAATGCATTTGCAGGAATCGGTGTAAGCAAGCTGGATAATCCAGCTAAGGCAGGACAAGAAGCTGTAAAAATGGCAATAACTGATATGAAAAAAGCAGGTGGGAAAAAACCTACCTTTGGCATCGTTTTCTGTTCAGCAAAGAAATATGCTAAAGACGAAAGTTCACTTAAAAAGCTAGTTGCTTCAGCCGATAAAGCTTTCAATTGTAATTGGATCGGCTGTACCACAGCAGGTGAATTTTCAAATTACGGTTTTTCTACTGGAACTTGTGTGGCAATGGTCGTGTCGTCCGATTTTATTTCTACTGGCGTGGGAGTTGGGGATAAAGTCTCTAAAAATCCATATAAAGCAGGAAAAGCTGCCACTTCTGCCGCTGTCAAAAAGTTGAGAACGGCTAGTAAGAAATTTAAGATACTCAACCCGACATATGTCATTACGCTATTTCCAGGAACGACAAAGAAAGAATTAGGTCATGAAGAAGAAGCTTTGGCAGGAGTCCTTGAGGCTGTAGGGCCTGAAACAATTATTTCTGGCGGTTCAGCTGGTGATGATATTCAGTTTGAACAGACATATCAATTTGCTAATGGAAAAATATACAAAGATGCGACTATTGTATGCGCCTTATTCTCCAGATTAAAAACTGCACATATTGTCGATCATGGTTATCATCCAACAAAGAAAGTTGTTGTTGTAACCGATAGTGATGGTAAAATTGTTAAAACCTTAGACGGAAAACCGGCTGCTCAAGTTTATGCAGAACTTGTCGGTACTTCCTTAGATAGTCTTAAGGAAAATATAGTCCCCTATATAGCGAAATATCCATTCGGTTTTTCAGATGGAATGGGAAACTTTTGGATTAAAAATCCACAGGCAGTTATGCCAGATGGATCTCTATTATTTTTCTCACCTGTTCCAAAAAGAAGTGTTTTGACCTTATTAGAGGGGTCAAAGGAAGATATTTTGAAAGCGACGGATAGGATTGCAAATACATTAGGTAGACTACCAAATCCAGCTTTTTCCTTAATAATCAGTTGTGCAGGAAGATTTGCGTATCTTCAGAATGAAATTTATAAAGAGGCAGAAATAATGAAAAAAAAGTTTGGAAATAAACCTTTCATCGGCTTTTATAGTTATTCAGAACAATCAACTCTGCCGAATGGAAATTGCGGAAGTTTTTGTCAAACCGTTGTCGGAATTACAGTCAGTGATACTTTACTTAGATGAAAGAATTTCTATGCCTTTAGTGCTGATTTCGTACGGATAAAGTCCTTTTTCGTGAGGTGTTCTCCTCATTTTTTTAACTTGGAGATTCAGGAAAAATTCTCCGCCAACGTTTGTGGATGCTAATGTAATCACTCCGTCAACAACAAATTCTTCGACACCATAACGAGAAAGACCTTTTGACCCTTCGACCACTTCCGCCGTCATCAAGACGACGCAGTCGATCCCCTTGAGCTGCTTGATGAGGTTGTACAGTGACTTGCGCAATTCATGTTCTTTCTCGAAGACCATGCCGAAGATGCTCGTGGAGTCGATGACGATGCGTTTGGCGCCGAATTTCTGTATCTTTTCCCGCACCATCGAGGCGATGTCGACCATCTCGAACGGGTCCTGGTACTCGATGGAGAACATGCCGCTGCTGATGTACTTCTGGAAATCCCAGCCGAAGACTGCTGCGTCGTGGAGCACGTCATCGGGCAGCTCCTCGAGCGAGAAGAAGATGCTTTTCTCGCCCTTCTGCAGGCCCTCCCAGAGGAACTGACAACAGAACAAGGTTTTGCCGGTGCCCGTGCCGCCGGTGACCAGATAGATGTCGTTGACGATATAGCCGCCGCCGATGAGCTTGTCGAGGCCGGGGATGCCGGAGGAAACGCGGTCTGCTTCGCGCTTTGCCGTTTCCTTGGATTTCGAAGCAGCCATAAATTAATATACACGCCGGCGGGATATAAAGATTTTATCGTGGCTGACAGAAATTAATTGTCCGGACACACCACGATGCCTATTTAAAGATATCTTATAAAGATATCATAGGAAGATAGTAATGGCTGTCTACAGAAATATACCCGTACGAGCAATAACAGAAAGCGCATCAAGAGAGGCGGAGGAAGTGGGATTAAACCTTGACGATATTGCCAGCCTCTTAGCTGACAGTTACGATTGCGGGAAAGGCAAACGCAGAAAAGGCATCGAAGAAAGATGCGTAAGAACAGGCGGCAGGATACTGAAGATTGTTACTGAACTAAAAACAAGCAAAAGCGGCTTTGACTATTGGCGAATAAGACAGATAGGGTTTGTGGGGTGATTGTATGGCAAAAGCAAAAACAATATACGAAGATGAGCTTGAATGCGAATGTGGCGGAGCAATGAAGCCAAAGCTATTTAACGTGGAGGGTTTCGATGTTCGTGGGTGGCAATGCCTGAAGTGTCACAGGATAGACTATTCAGATGATATGAATGTTGTGCTAACGATCAAAAAATTCAAGAAGAAGGGCGCTTTGCTCAAACTCAGAAAAGTGGGAGAAACAGTAGTAATAACAATTCCGAAAGAGATACGAGAGGCACTTGAACTAAAAGAAGGGGGAGATGTCACATTGTACCCCGTATCAAAGAAAAAAGTCGTGATAGAAATAGAAAGCTGACGAGCGAGAGATTATAGAAGTTTTCATTTATAGCCAAGAGGGTCTATCCTTTTTATAAATTCCACGTGGTCGAAATCCGCATCCGCAGAAATAACCTTGGTGATGGAGTCCAGTTCCATGGTTGCAACATGTACGTAATCTGCGCCGGCAGTAGCGTAATCGTATTCGGATGCCCTTCTGATGACTGCAAAATTCAGGTCTACCCATGTGATAGGCAGCGACAAAACAGCATCAATGTTGTGTCGTATATCGAGAGCCTTTTCTCGTCGCTCCCGGAGGATTCTGTTCAGTCTGGTGAGCACATTGATGAGTTCTGCGAGAACCAAGACAGAACAGTGCGCTTTCAGCTTTTCTGATGCTATGTCCTCAAGAATCTGTTTGCACTTTTTCCCATACTTCGGGTGATTTTCAATCGCATAAACGATGACGTTCGTGTCAAGATATATCATCGAAAGTCCTCGCGGGCTTCCTTCACCAGTTTAACTGCGTCAATATCGAGTTTAGTCTGGGATGTAAGGAATTTCACAGGGTTTTTGACCTTTCGTGCTACGTCCACAATAACCATGCTTTTGACGACGCTCCATTCGACTTCTTTGCCGGCTTCAACGCCCAGCAGTTTCCTGACCTCTTCCGGTATCGTCGTCTGGTATTTTGTTGTTACTTTCGTTTCCTTCGGTTTCATGATAGAGTATTACCAGTAATACTATTTAAAGATTTTCTCGCTACCTCACTGAACGAATTCGACGTTATCCATGCCTTTGAACTGGATGTCTCCCGTAAGAAACCTCAGGCCGTTTGCCTTGGCCAGCACGTAGCCGATGCAATCAACATAGGAAAGTCCTTTTGCTTTATTGCCCATTCGGAACACCATGGCTTCTTTTATGACCTCGTCATGAACTTCTATAGCGTATTGAACGGTCTCGTCGTAGAATGAATCAGCGGTTTGCTTGCCGAAATTGTTCAGCAGCCAGTAGTAGACTTCCATCAGGTTCAGTTTCGTCGTAGCAATCTCAGTCGTTTTAAAGCGACCGTACCGGGGGTTCCCCCGAAGTACTTCGATAAACGCGTACGTATCAAAGTAATACATTACCTCCAGCCTTTTCTCAGTTCATCCTTGATATGTTGGGCGCTGTCCTTGAATTTGAGGGAACCGAACAGTTTACCCACGTCTCCCTTTTTTGCCACTTGGACGAAAACCTTTTCGTTTTCCTTGAGTTTTTTTTCCTTCACTAAATCCTTGGGAAACAGGATGCCCAGAGAATTTCCTATTCTTCTTACCGTTAATTCCGGCATACAACCACCTTGTTAAATTTATGTTATACATTTATTTTACAAATATAAGAAGATTTCCCCTTCCTAGGCTTTGTTGCAAAAGCCGCCTACGGCATTCTGCCGTAGGCTAACGGGAACCCATCACCGACATAAAGGTGGGTGATGGGTACTTTTGCAACAAAGCTCCCTTCCTGCCCTTTATAAGATTTTCCCGAGAAAGGGTACGTATGGATCTGGAGGCGGTCCTCACCGAGAAGGCGAAGCTCATCGACAAGGAGCTTGAGCGCGTCTTCCCGAAAAAGGGCACGCCCAACCTGAACGACGCCGTCTGGTACCATCTCGGCACCGGCGGCAAGCGCGTGCGTCCCATACTGGGCATCATCACCTGTGAAGCATTAGGCGGCGATTCGCACAAAATACTGCCGTTCGCAGCGGCCTGCGAAATCATGCACAACTGGCTGCTCGTCCACGACGACATCGAGGACAATGACACCGTCCGGAGGAATCAGCCTGCGCTGTGGGTCAAATACGGCACCGGTCACGCCATCAACGTCGGCGACTACATGGCGCACAAGGTCTTCGAGCTCATCCTCAGTTCGCGCGCCTACGGCGTCGATGAGCAGACGACGCTCCGTCTCTCTGAAATCCTTATTGACGCTGCGCTCAAGACCGCGGAGGGCCAGACGAAGGACATGAACCTCAGGAACAGCAACGCGCCGACAGAGCACGAGTACATGGATATGGTCACCGCCAAAACCGCGCATTACCTGACGCTGCCTATGCTCGGCGGCGCGATCATCGCGAACGTTGACCGTACCATCGTCGGTGCAATCAGGGAATTCGGCGTGCACGCCGGCCCTGCGTTCCAGATCACCGACGACGTGCTTGACCTCACCGAAGGCAAAGGGAGGCGGGAAATCGGCAGAGACATCAAGGAAGGGAAGCGCTCATTGCTCGTCGTGCACTGCCTGACAAAATGCAGCACAGCTGAAAAGAAAAAATTACTTGAAATCCTCAACAGGCCTGCTGACAAGACGCCTGATGCCGACGTGCGCTGGGCAGTGCAGCTCTTCGAAAAGCACGGCTCCATCGCGTACTCACAGAAGAGGGCCGAAGAGCTCATCGGGCAGGCGAAGCAGCGCATCGCAGCAACGCCGCCGGCTCTCAGGAGCGTGCTCGACGAATTCGCCGACTTTCTGATACACCGGAAGCGGTAGGTTACAAGATGCCCAAACTTTTCATATATGCTGCTATCTGATGGTATTTTTCGTAGGAAATCGGGTATATTTTCGAAGCGCTTCGGTAGTCTGCAAAAAGTATACGCACTATCTCGGCAATTTTTATCGTTTTCGCAATCCTTTTGAAATCTATCTGTTTGTAATGTGTATCGAGAAGCGCGAGCAGGTCGGAGAGGTCCTTTTCGCCTTTTGCAGTGCCGAGTCTTTCACCAGCAGTGTAGACTTTCATCAAGAACAGATCATCAACAGAAACAACACGCACGTCCCATCTGTTCATTTTTTTGACAATAGCATTGGTAACAAATTCGTCAATGCTGAATTTTCCTATCTTGTCATCGTACACATCTATTTCTATCTTATCATCTCCCCAGAGCATTGCAAAGCCGTGTTTTTCCAGAACCCTCGAGGTTTCCCTGAAGCCCTCGTTCAGAAGAAGATTCCTGAGCTTCCAGAAGTCTTCTTTTTTTACAAGGATGTCTATATCTTTCGATTTCATGTAAGGGTTGTACATCCAGACAGACCAGCCCCCGACGAGATAGACTTTGTAATTGAATTTTTCTTGGTTTTCAACTATTTTTTTCAATATGTCAAGAGATTTGTGGTAGATGTCCATAGTTATCCCAATAGTTTGTATTGTTCAGCAAGTTTTGTGGCAACTCTTGAGCCACTCCCTCCGTACACCATTAAATCAACGTAGTTTTGGACTGGCGAAACAGCAGCGATCCCCTGTATAGTTTTTGCGCCTTCGAAAATGTCTTTGTCTGTCGGAAAAAGCACCACATTCGTCGGCATCTTTGATTTCTGACCGAGCTTTTTGGCTACAGAAGACAGTCCGCTTTGTAAAACGTACAGTTCCACCGTACTCGTTTTCATGAGTTGCACCCTGAGCCACGCGCTGCTGAAAAGCGTGAGGCAGATGTCTTTTCTTCCTTTGACTTTTTCTAGGATTGTATCTTTACTCGCAGCCGTTTGTATGTACACCGGCTTCGGAAGTTTTCTTATGCTGCACCAGTACGTTATCAGTTTTGTCGGGTTTATAAGGACCACGTCTCTTCCGGCTTTTACAACCATGCCTCCTGCCGCGAACTTTTTCGTCAGTTTGCTCAGAAAAGCTTTCGAGCATGCTGCCCGCAAGGCTAACTCCTTTTGCCGCCATCTCCTTTTTGGGTACAGCAGCAATAGCCTCACTACTTTTTCAGTTGCGGTTTCCATACGTACCTCTTTGAATTGCAAGATTAAATAGTTAACCTTTTGGTTAACTATTTGTTAGCTATGAGACTGGCGCGAGACGCTGTACGGAACGCCTACACCATTCTGCGCCCACTATTTTCCCATTATGTTCCCACCAAACGGTTAAGACAGTAGGATAACAACTGTTCTTGGTCGGTATGGGAAAACTGGCATACGTCACAGGAGTTGTCGGAAGCCTCGGCGGCATTGCCGCGTCGCTGCTGGCGCAGTGGGGCGTGCCGTCGCTCTCCGTCACTGCCGACAAGGTCGCGCTTGAATTCTCCAAGAACCGTCCTGCCTACGTGCAGCAGGGCAGCATGCCGAGCCAGCAGGGAGTGTACAGAACGCTCACACCAGAAGAGGCGCAGCGCTATGGCGCGCTTGTTCCCGGTTTGCAAATACGCGGCGGCGTTTTCCTTGATTTCAACCGCGACGGCACTGAAGACGCGGTGCTCAGAGTGTCAAAAAGAGAAAAAATAGTTCCTATGGGCGGCAGAAGTCAGGATATGTACGAGGCTCCCGTGGTTACCTACGTTGCCGCCCTCAGCAACGGTACATCGACTGATGTCCGTTACCTGGATACACACAACGGAGAGCCGGTGTGGTTTGTGGATGACGATGTTTCGGTGAATGAAAAGTGCAGGGGGCAGGAAAGCATTTCTGGCGAGATAGTTGATGGCACGGCGATGCTCATCAAACGGGATACTGGAAGATGCAAAATGAACGGCTATGTCCTAGGGCAGACGTTTGCTGGAAATCAGCCCAGTATCGCCTTTAGTGCCGCAGCCCGGTACACCGACGACAACCAAATACAATTCTCTTTTGCCGATGTGAATGGCGACGGCAGAGCTGAGGAGATAATTGCAATGGGGAGAGGACTTTATTACGAGGGGCAACCTCTCAATGCGCTCAACGACTATGCACCGGGAGTTGTGGTGTTCGAGAAGAAAGGCGACAAGTTTGTTGTGAGCCCTCCACTGACAGCACAATTAAGAAATACGACACAACAACTCGCCTCCATCGCAGCCAGCAGCGTGTCGCCGCAGGAAAAGCAGCGGCAAATCATGCAGGCATACCAGCGCGACACTGCAGCGACTGTAAGTGCCCTCCGCGCCACCACAGGCAGCGCCTTCGACGCGGAATACCAGCGGACAGCAGGCGAGGAGCTGTACTGGTTCTTTGCCCGGAATGCCGGAGAGCAGCTTGCGCAGGGGAATGTGATGGGTTCTGTCGTCAGCGCGCTCATTGCACGGAACGCGCTCGCATCGTCGATGGCAGCGGGATCACCGGGAAGTGCGCAAGGAGGCGTGCAGGCCGCGGGCAGCTCAGCTCCTTCACGTGGTTCAACCAGCCCTGGAAACACAGCGAGTGGCCAGAGTTCGGATAGAGCAAATCCGACGCCGCTGCCATGGCCTCCGCCGCAGGGAATACCCGGTGCTGGTGTTGTCCAAAAGATTGAAAAGGCGGTAAATGAGGGCAAGCCACCGCCGGAAGGGATACCCGGCCTTGGAGTTTTACAAAATGTCCAGGATGCGTTAGGCGGCAAAAAGGACTCCAAAAATAATGGGCGATAGAGTCATCGTACCGATAACGCACTTTTTTTAACTTTCCTCCTGAACAGTATGCATGCGCCTCTCCGAACTGCCGTTTCCTGCAAACGTCCTCCAATCTCTGCAAGCAGGCGGGGTTGAGCATCTCAACCCGCCGCAGGAAGATGCGGTGAAGCAGGGGTTGCTCGACGGCAGGAATCTCGTTGTCGCCTCGCCGACAGCCTCGGGAAAGACGCTCATCGCCGAGCTCGCACTCCTCAAGCATTTCCTTGCCAACGGCAAAATCATCTATTTGGTTCCGCTCAAGGCGCTCGGCAGCGAGAAGTACCGCGACTTCAAGGAAAAATACGAGCAATTGGGCATGCGGATAGCGCTCTCGGTCGGCGACCTCGACTCTTCAGACGGCTGGCTGCAGCGCTACGATGTCATCGTCGCGAGCAACGAGAAGATGGATTCGCTCCTCAGGCACAATGCGGACTGGCTCAGCCGCATTTCGCTCATCATCGCCGACGAGGTGCACCTGCTCAACGACGCATCGCGCGGCCCGACGCTCGAGGTGGTGCTCACGCGCCTCAGGAAGCTGTGCAACGCGCAGCTGCTCGCGCTGAGCGCGACCATCAGGAACGCGGACGAAATAGCAGCGTGGCTCGGCGCCGGCCTTGTGCGGAGCGACTACCGGCCGGTGCAGCTGCATTACGGGACGAGCTATCCGAACGGCAAAGCGCATGTCATTGATTACGCGGAAAAAGAGTCCCTTGTCATTAGCGGCGACAAAGAAAGCGAAGCTGCCATCGCCAAGGACACGGTGCAGCGAAAGAAGCAGGCGCTCTTTTTCGTCTCGACGCGCAGGAACGCGGAAGCGCTCGCCGAGCGGCTTGCAGCCAGCACCGTGGCGCTTCTTTCCACCACAGAAAGGGCGCTGCTCCAGAAGATTGCCAAGGACGTCGAGAACGCGCTGCACGTGCCGACCAAACAATGCAAGCGCCTCGCCGCTTCCGTCGCAGGCGGCACCGCATTCCACCATGCAGGTCTGGTGGCGCAGCAGCGGAAGCTGATTGAAGATCATTTTCGTGCAGGGACAATCAAGATACTTACGGCAACGTCTACGTTGGCATTTGGCTTAAATCTTCCCGCGTGGCGCGTGCTCATCCGGGACACGAAGCGCTACGGCGGCTACGGGGCTGACTATATCCCGGTGCTCGAGGTGCAGCAGATGGCTGGGCGGGCAGGCCGGCCGAAGTACGACAACGAAGGGGAGGCGATACTGGTTGCCAAAGCAAAGGCTGAGGCAGAGGAGCTGAAGGCGCGCTACATCTTCGGCGAGCCCGAGCCGATTTATTCGAAGCTTTCCGTCGAGCCCATGCTGCGCATGCACGTGCTTGCGCTCATCGCGAGCGAAGCGGTGAAGACGAAGAACGGGCTGCAGGAGTTCCTTGCGCAGACCTTTTTCGCGCACCAGTACGGCGACATCGAGGAGGTCATGGAAAAGGTCGAGAGGATACTGAAGGAGCTGGAATCGTACGCTTTCATTGCTGCAGGGCAGGGGAAATTCATTTCCTCGGAGTTTGTCCCGGCATTTGAAATCGGCAAGGACGTGCACCTTGCTGCAACGACGCTGGGCAAAAGGGTTTCCGAACTGTACCTGGACCCGCGTTCGGCGCACTTCATCATCACGAATAAGCCGCAGAGCGACATCGAGCATCTCCTTGTCGTGAGCCAGTGTCTCGAGATGCGGCCGCTCGTCAGAGTGAAACAGAAGGAATACGATGCCATCGAGAACAAACTGGCAGACACGGGCATTACCTACCCTGACGTGTGGGATGTCGATTACGAAGACTTCCTTGACGCGTTCAAGACGTCGCTCGTGTTCAGCGACTGGATTGACGAGAAGAACGAGCATGCGCTGCTCGAAACGTACGGCATAACTCCCGGCGAGCTCTACGCGAAGACGACGAGTGCTGAATGGCTCCTGTACAGCGCGAAGGAGCTGGCGGCGCTCGCGGCAAAAAAGAGCGAGGCGAATCATGCAAACAGGCTGCGGCTGCGCATGCAGCATGGCGTGAAGGAGGAATTGCTCCATCTCGTCCAGATACGAGGCATCGGCAGGGTCCGCGCGCGCATGCTCTACAAGGCCGGCGTCACGAATGCGGCGGACATCAGGAACGCCCCGGCTGAAAAGCTGGCTGCGCTGCTCGGTGCCAGGCTCGCGCTGCAGCTCAAGGAGGACAGTGCGGCAAGCCTCGAGGAGAAGATGAAGCGCGTCAAGCGAAGCTACCGGTATGACGACTAGCGGTTTCGTTACAGACGGCTACTCATAGTAAGTTCAGTTGTTGATTAGACTTTACATGAACTTGCCATGAAGGAGATTTGGTAAATATATAGTGAACCAAGTAAACAATCAGGTATTATATCTTGGTTCACTTATAGCGGACAACAAAAGTAATATGTCGGTATTCTTTTGTTGGTCCACTATAAAGTTCACTAATTTACCGAATCGACTACCAGAACGCGCTCATGCTTTCCTTGACCACGTTCAGTATGAGGTGCGTGTTCGTCCGCTCGACGTATTCCATGGCAAGCAGCGATTTGACGAAATCGTTCATCTCCTCCCTGTTCCTGAACCGGGCAAGGACGAGCGCATCGCTGTCGCCGGTGATGTCGTACACGCCGTAGACGTTGTGCTTCTTCGCTATCTTCTCCTCGACCTCGATGAGCTTGCCCTTCGAAACAACGAGCTCGATGACACCGGAAAGCGAATAGCCGAGCTTTTCGTGGTCCACGGCGATCGTCGTATGCTTTATCACGCCGTCCTTCACGAGCTTGTTGTACCGCTTGATGACCGTCGTTGTCGCGATGCCGAGCTTGCGCGCTATCTCGCGAAACGACTTCCTCGAGTCCCTGGAAAGCTCCCTGAGCAGTTCTGTGTCGTGACCCATACACCTGTCCACCCCCGGTCATTTTTTACCCCACAAAATAAGTTATTTGTTTTATTTATTTTCAACAAATGAGACAAACGTCTATCGATTCTCGACATATCTATATATTCATCTGCGAATATATATAAAAAGCATACAGGAGGGATGTGGTTATGTATGTGCAGCGTCCTGGCAGTGTAGCTCACCGGATATTTGTGAACGGTATCCTCAGCCCAAGCGCCGAGGCTGCACGATTGCAACGCCACATCGGCCGATATGATGCTCAAGGCAGCGATGCGGAAGCCGCCTCGCTCAGAAAGCGATTAGCTGATCTTAGGGATACAACTGCACTGCTACAAGAAAGCATCAAGCTACGGGGGTGCGTGACTGCTTGTTTGCTGCCGTGGAAGGTGTATGTGGTATGTCAGAAGCACAATGCTGCGGAACGCGCATGACCATGAAGCTCGAGCTGGGCAGATTCACCGAGCTTCAGTGCCAGAAATGCGGCGACATCGTCTACACCAAGAACTATTCCTTCACGAAGACAATACTGATTGACGACTGAGGTGATAGCATTGAGCGCAGACCCAGCAGCTAGGCCAATGGTTTCTTTCTTGGGCGAGTGAATGGAGGGCGCGTGCGGAAATCAGTCTTTCCCGACGGCTACACGACGATGATGCTTGCCGGTGAAACTAACGAGGGGGTGAAACGGGATGTTCAGCGACGGGGCAACGACAACGAGAATCAACATTACAAACATGGGAGGGTGGTTCACTATTGATTGCTTCAACCCATACGGCAACAAAATAGGTGGATATGCTGCACACTCTGTCGGCGACGCTGTTGCTTATGTGGGGCGCCGGTCGAACGGGCATAAACCGGACGTGCATATGACCGGTTTCCCGTCTTTGCACCCGTTGCCTGTACGGTTGCAGTGGAGGGGCTACCCGCTTGGGTAGAAGTGGGTCCGCTGGCACCTGAGGTCAAATTCGTTCAAATCCATTGAGGGCTTATTTATCGCAGCGCCACGACCTTCAGACCCTTGACCTTCCGGAAGTCCCTGACATCGTCCGTGAGGACGCTCGCTTCCTGTTCAAGTGCCTGGGTGGCGATGAGGGCATCGTTGATGCGGATGCCGGCGTGCGCGGAGAGCGCCATGGCAGCCTGGGTGGTTGCAGTACTTATCAGGAGCCACTCTCCTGACGGATGTCGAAGGATGTTGCTGACACGCGCCACCGCTTCGGCAGGCCCGAGCAGCCGGCACAGGGCATGAAACACTTCTGATACGACGATTGGGTTGATGCCAAAGTTCTCGTCGATCGCTTTGCGCACGGCCTGAACCGCTGCGGCATGTTCCACGGATGTCTGGTTCTCCGCGTAAATCCACACGTTCGAATCGACAACGATCATGGATTCCATGCCTCGTTTTCGAGCTTCCTGAGGAGTGCTCTCGTCACTTTCATCCTGGACTTGCCTGGCCTCAGCATGATGTCGCGCAGCACGGGGTCGGTCTTCGGGTCAGGCTTGCGAGCTTTGCGCAGCACCGCGGCTTCCGTCTGCACTTCGAGTTCGAGTGACTGTCTTGGCTTCAGATGCCATGACTTGCGCAATGCCGGCGGAAGCTGAATGCGCCCTTTCTCATCCATCTTTACGATTGGCGTATCAAACCACCCACGTATCTAGTGGGCGTGAAACTACTTAAGGACGACCCACCTCAGGGGTGGGTCGACAAAAGAATACCGACATATTACTTTTGTTGTCCGCTACACGCGGAAAACAAGGTTTTCCGGTGCACCAAAAAGCTTTGCTTTTTGCGTGTAAGTGAACCAAGATATAATACCTGATTGTTTACTTGGTTCACTATATGTCATGATATTATTTGCAATTCACCTATAGAAAATTGCGCGTTAATACGACATAAGCTGCGCAATTATCTATAATTCTTCTTCCATAGAAATCAATATCAGGTGCGCCGCACAAAATAATTACCGCAAGCGCAGAGCGCGTGCACCATCCAATTCCGCGAAAAATTGCGCGGTTTATAGCTGACCAACTTAATATTCAGGTATTACACAAGTTGGTCACCTATAGTGAACCAAGTTATAATATCCGGATTATTTACTTGGTTCACTATAAACCGATTTGCTCATGGGTCCGCTGAGATTTGAACTCAGGCTCCCGGCTTTCTCGCTCTTGGTGTTCTTTTGGGGTTCACCAAGACCTTTTCTTACAAGAAAAGGGATTGGTCCCGAAGCCGGAGTCCTACCAAGCTAGACTACAGACCCGAAAGCTGTTATTTGCTTCGCAGAGATTAAATCTTTAAATACTATAAGTAACTATAGTATACTATGGCAACAACAATACAGATAAGCGAGAAGCTTAAGGAGAAACTGAACAGCAGGAAGCTCTATGACAGCGAGAGCTATGAGGATGTGCTGTGGGACATCTTGGAGGATTCTATGGAACTCTCCGAGGAAACCAAACGAGAAATTGCGCAGGCGCAGAAGGAACTGAGCGAAGGAAAGGGGAAGGCACTCCGGCAGGTCAGAAAGGAGCTTGGGCTATGACCTATGCCATCATCATCGCGCCGATTGCGCAGCGCCAGCTCAAAGATCTGGATAAAAATACTCAAGAGCGGATTCTTTCTGCACTGGACAGAATCCGTGTGCGCCCCTATAGTTTCGTTAGAAAAGTGACGGGGACCCCATTCTACAGGCTGCGGGCAGGAAATTACCGGGTAATCCTCGACATACGCGATGACACACTCACTATTCTCGTGATAAAAGTCGGCCACATGCAAAACATCTACGGATAGAAACCTATTCTCAGGGTATCATGCCTTCCTGCCGAACGACAGGAAGCCGGTGTGCGCTAGCTTGCCGTACGCCGGCCTCGTGTAGCCGTGGTCGTCGATCTTCCAGTCGCGCACCGTGCACTCGATGGTACGCTGCTGCACGAACGTGTTGGCCATCGCCTGCCGCACGCTTACCTGCTGCTCGATGTGCGGGCTGTACACGCAGAGCCATCCGCCGGGCTCCAGCGCCTTGTGGCACTTCTTCACCAGCTTCTCGGCGCCTATCATGTCGAGCGTGATGAGGTCGAGATTTTTTTCAGTGAACCGTCGTGCGTCCTTGTTCCTGACGACGACGTTGTCGAGGCCGCAGAACCGCACGTTGCGCACGATGTTCTCCGCGAACTGCTTGTTTTTTTCGTACGTGGTCACGGTTCCCGGCTTCACGAGCGATGCGATAAACAACGCAAGAAATCCCGAGCCGCCGCCGGCGTCGAGGCACTTCCAGCCCGAGCGCAGCCCGGTCACTGCGGCGATTTGCGCCGCGTCCTTCGGCGTCACGACCTGCGGCATGCGCCTGCACTTCCTGAGCAGGTCGATGATGGTTGGCTCCACGACCATAAAGGCATGCCCTGTCGACGATTTCAGCATCTTGCCCGCCCGAGCTTTCGTGAGGTCAAGAACGCCGTACTGGCAGGAGAATTGTTTCTGCTGCGTGTCGACAATAAAGGAGGCTTCTTTGCTGACGAGCAGAAGCTTTTTCATATGCTCATCTTGGCGAAAAAAGAATAAATATCACCGCAATGGAAAGCGCGAGCGCGATAATCCACTGCAGCATCTTCGGGTCATTCGCCCAGCCAAATGGAATCGGCCCGATGAACCCGCCCACCGCAACCTTCGCGTCGCCCTTGCCGAGCATGCTGCCGGCGATCACTGCCGCGAAGCCTATGAACATCAGCAGCACGCCGACAGTAACCAGATTGATTTCTGTCATACATCATCTCTTCCAGAGGAACAAGAAACAAGCATTACGCAACGGTTACTTGCCGAACCTTCGCTTCCTTCGGTCGAACTCCTTGAGCGCGTTCTGGAAATCTTTCCTCGTCACTTCAGGCCATTTCTTGTCGGTGAATATGAGCTCTGCGTAGACGCTCTGGTACGGCAGGAAGTTCGAGAGACGCTGCTCGCCGCCGGTCCTGATGATGAGATCGGGATACGGCTGGCCGTTCGTGTAGAGATGCTCCTTGATGATCTCCTCGTTGAGGTCCGACGGCCTGATGACCCCCCTGAGCCCTTTCTCAAGAATCTGCTTCACCGCGTCGACCAGTTCCTGCTGCCCGCCGTACGCGACGGCTATGTTGAGGACGTGATTCCTGTACTGGCATGTCCGCTCCTCAACGCGTCTCATCTTCTTCTGGAGCCCTTCCGGCAGGATATGGGTCCTTCCGATAAACCGCACGCGCACCCGGAACCGGTGTATGGAGTGCGCAGCGTCCGTGAGAATGGTGTCCGCTTCTTCTTCGATGTATTTCAGGATGATCGCGAGTTCCTTTTTCGGTCTGCTGGTGATATTTTCCAGCGACAGCGTGTAGGCAGTCATGTACCTGATGCCCGCCTCGCATGCCCACTCGAGCACCTCGCGGGATTTCTTGAGGCCGTACTCGTGCCCCATCCACGGGCTTTTCATCAGGTGCCGGGCGAAACGGCGGTTCCCGTCCATGATGATAGCTAAGTGCGATGGAATCATTTGGTACACCTTGCTACTATTGGGATAAGCAATGTTTAAATCTAACGATTTTAAAGCTTGGCAGCCAGTAGGATGAGCATGATTGAATTGCTCGCTGCTGCCATAGCGCTGCTGGGGTCGGCTGCTGCGGGCATCTGGGACCTCAGGACGACCGAAGTCCCCGACGAGATTCCGGCGCTCATGATATCCTTCGGCGTGTTCCTGTGGTACGCCTACGCGCTGTCGACCGGCGATTTCCTGCCGCTCTTCTATTCGCTTGCTGCCGGCACGCTCGTGCTCGGCCTCGGCTGGGTGCTCTATACACGGGGACAGTGGGGCGGCGCCGACGCGTTCATCCTGGCCGGCATCGTCTATGCGCTGCCCGTATACCAGGGGAATTTCCTCGCGCCAACATACCTCCTGAATTTCCTTGTGGTTTCCTCGGCGTACATGATCCTCTATGCGCTCGGCCTCGGCGTGCTGCACCGGCGCGTGTTCGGGCTGTTCCTCGACGACCTCAGGAAGAACAGCCGCATGGTGCTGCTGCTCATCACCGGCTGCGGCATCGTCTCCCTCCTCGCCGCGCGTGCAGGCATCGGCATGCTGGCACTGCAGCTGTTTCTCTCGATGTCATTGCTGGTGATCTTCTGGCGCTACGCCCGCGTCATCGAGCACCAGATTTTCAGGAAACGGGTTTCCCCATCAGAGGTCAAGGTCGGCGACGTGCTCGAGGGGATGATCTGGCGCGGGATAGCCGAGGACGAGCTGCGCCGCCTGCGAAAGGAAAAGAAGTACGTCGTCGTGAAGGAGGGCGTGCGCTTTGTTCCGGCATTTCCCCTTACACTGCTCGTCACGCTTCTCTACGGGAATGTGTTTTTTGTGATGCTCGGGCTGTACTAGCTGCGTTTCGCCTTTCCCGCCTTCTTTATTTCCCTGACGAACTTCGCTATGAGCGCCTGCGGGTTCTTCGACCTCTCTGCCGCGGTTCCGATTTGCACCCAGTCGGCGCCTGACTTTACGATGGCGGCTGCCTGCTGCGGCGTTCGTATGCCGCCTGCCACGAGGTACGGGACATCGATTACCCTGCTCACGTCGCGCACCATATCGAGCGGCACCGGCGCAAAGGCAGCAGAACCGGCGTCGGTAAAGATAATCCGGTGCCCTGACAACTGGCCGGCGAGCGCGAGCGCTGCGGCGATCTTCGGCTTTTTCCGTGGCACGACGTTCGCATCGCCCACCCATCCCACGGTGCCGCCCGGTTCGACGACGATATAGCCGACCGGAAGCGCCTCGATGCGCAGCTGCCTGATGAGCGGCGCTGCAATGGTCTGCGCCTGCGATATCCAGTACGGGTTCCTCGAATTGAGCAGCGTCATGAAGTAAATAGCGTCCGCATGCGGCGTAATGGTCGCCACGTTGCCGGGAAACAAAACGGCAGGGGCGCCTGTCCGGTCCTTTATCGATTTGGTCACCGTGTCGAGCAGACTGCCCTGTGCTCCGATGCTGCCGCCGATTGCAATGATGTCGGCGCCTGCCCTGACCGCAGCAATGCCTGTTGCCGCTGCCTTTTCGGCGCTCGGATAATCACACGGGTCAATGATGACTGACAGCAGCGCGCCGTCGCCCGTTATCGTATCATTGACCAGCTGTTCTATTTTGCCTATATGCACAGAGAAACTTGGCGGCGAAAGCTTAAAATCCCACTACCACGACCTTTATTGCAACGGCTGGAGCATCTTCCTGTTCGAAAAGAAGCGCGCCGTCGCCTCGATTGCCCGCCTCGTCGTATAGCGCGGCGTGAACTTGAGAATTTTTCTCGTGTTGGACATGTCCACAATCCTGTCCCGTGTGAGCCTCAGTATGCTCGATTTCATCATGGTAAGCTTGGGCTTCTTCCGCAACACCGCGCAATATACCGAATAGATTGATGAAACAAGCAGCATCACGGCGAGCGGGATTTTTTTCGGTGTCATTTCCGCTCTCATTGCGCTGCACAGTGTGGTATAGACCTCCTCATATGTCGGGGAATCTTTCGTCGAGACGTGAAAGACCTTTCCTGTGGCATGCCTTACCCTGGATGCGCGGTAGAGGACCTCGGCGACGTCGTCAACGTACGCGAGATGGAAGTGATTCTTTCCGGAACCGATGACCGGGTACTGCTGCTGCGCAGCCCTGAAGATATCGAGCCACGTGTCGTTCGGCCCGATGATGACCGGTGCGCGGACGATGCTATACCGTACGCCGGATTCGATGACGAGCCGCTCGCTTTCAGCTTTCGATTTCTCGTACAGCGTCTTTGGGTTGACCGGCGCGTCCTCGCGCGCAAGCGGCGCGTCGCCGAGCACGCCGCAGGACGACATGAACACGAGCTTCGTGCCGTGCTTCCTGCACAGCTCGACCACGTTCCTCGTGCCGGTGACGTTGTCGCGGACCATCGCCGGGTCGCTTTCATCGAGATTCGCGGCAAGATGGTAGACGAGCTTCACGCCGGGAAAGGCTTTTTCCAGCGCATCCTTGTCGGTTATAGTTCCCAGGACGAACCTGGCGCCCCTTTGCTTCAATGCCGCGTCTTCATGGCGCGAAAAGACGACGACCCTGCCGCCGCGAAGCAGCTTGTGCACGAGCCGCCTGCCGACGAATCCCGTGCCGCCCGTAACAAGCACTGCCATAGAAGAAGTACCGCACGGAAGGTTAAAAAGGTAAACTTATTAAGACGAGAACCCTAACGTTATGGTATGGGAAAGGTCACCAATGAACAACTCATTCAAAAAGCAAAATCAGTAGTAAGGCCGAGAAAGATTGCACATGGATTTACTGTTGGAGATGTCGGATGCGCACTGGTTACAGATAAAGGCACTATGTACCTCGGTGTTTGTATTGATGCGTGTTCTGGAATGGGATTCTGCGCCGAACATAGCGCCATTGCAGCAATGGTTACGCACGGCGAATATATAGATAACTGCGTAGTTTATGTGACGTATTATTAGCAGTTATCTATATGCAAACTGCGTTGTATTATGTAACCTAAGTAACGCAGTTTACTATATAATCAAAAAAATTGTGACGGTTTTCAAAAATGGGATAGCAGGGCCCCCATGCGGAAGATGCAGGGAACTCATGCACCAGATTCATGGAAAAAATATGGATACAGAGATTATAATCGGGAGAACAAAAGTAGTGAAACTTAAAGACTTACTCCCGCATCCATGGGACGAAAAATTCTAATAGTAAAGAACATTGATTTTGGAACATTTTACAATGTTCTTTCCATATATAGTGAACCAAGTAAATAATCACCTAATCTTTTAAACAACCTTTTTTAGGCGGGGCAAAGTGAACGTATCTAGAGTTGAGTTTGGTAATTTGATAAATTATTACATCGAATGCCTAAAGGAAGAGGACTATAGAAACCTCAGATTTAACCTCCATGAAGAAGGTAAAAAATTCTTCCCTGAAAATATTACTGAGGAATCTTTATTTCAGAGAGGTCATGAGGAATTTTCTGTAAACCCCAGTGAAAAATTGAGTTCTACAATAAAGACAAATTCCATACGTGTTTTCTATGGCTATCCGGTATATGTAGATAAAGGTGAAATAGCCCCATTATTTTTTGTTGAGATTCTCGTAAACGAAAAAGACGGCAAAATGACCTTTGTCAGACAAAACACAGGGATGGAATTGAATCGCTACGTACTGGTAAAGAACAAATTTTCTTCTGAAATTGATGGCATAGCAGCCGATATTGATGAGGAGAGAAGCTTTGACACAAAATTAAGAAAAATTTGTACTCTATTGGGTAGCGATTTCAAAGCTTCTAGACTACTTTCAAAGGATAATGTAAGATACCAAGAAACCCCAAAAATAATCAATAAGGCAATCATATACAGTGGTGTCAATACAGGATATACAAGGAGTCTTATAAAAGAACTTGATGTCCTGAAAGGGCGCAGCCACCAATCAACAGCATTACATCATATTCTGAATCCTTCTGAAACTAAAAAAAGAAGTTTCGTCAAGTCCCCTGATATTGAAATTTTAGAGATGAACGATTCACAAGAAAATGCTGTTGAAGAGTCGCTTTCAAACCTCGTCACAGTCATAACAGGCCCTCCAGGAACTGGAAAGTCATGGGTAGTCAAAAATCTTATTGCTAATGCTGTTTTTAGCAACCAGACAGTTCTTCTGGCAAGTAAAAACAATAAAGCAGTGGACGTTGTTGTAAACGACCTAAAGTCCGTATTTGGTATGGATTTTATAGTTAGAATGGGTCATAGAGAAAAGCGAAGAAACGCATTTTCTGAAATAGAAAGTATAATTGCAACGAGAAGAAGCCTAAAGGTTCCAAACATCAAAAAACTCACAGAAGAATTAAAAGCCGTAAATTCCTCTATAATTGAGATAAAAAACGAAAAAATGGCTTCCATGAAGAAAATAATGGATTTGCAGAATGAATTAGAAACATACCAAAGTAAAATAGACTCATCTCTTGATATAATACCCGAAAAACTAAGAGAAATTTATACTGACAAGTACGGAAACTTTAATCATAATTTGCTCGAAAAGGATCTTGAATTTTTCAGAGACTGTGACGGAATTTTAAAGAAGATAATAAGGATTTTATTGCCTTGGTATTACAAGAGTTTCGTGTGCAAGAATTTCAGAAATCAGAAAGGCAAGATATCGAAAAAGATTCTTAGATACATCAATGATTTTTGGGATAGTGATGAACGACTGGAAAAATTTATACGACTTATGGAGAGCTATTTCAAGGTGCTTGATAAACTGACGGATTTGATGAAGAAGCGAGAGGATATATTTAATGAAATTCAGAAAATCGACTCTGAAGACATTTTTGATGTAAAAATACATGATATGAAGAAAAGGAAAATTGAGATCTCGAAGGCAATTGTTAAGGGAACCATAATAGAAAAGATAAAAACCCTAAGTGAGTCAGACATAAATCACATAACTAGATATATTGATATTACTAAAAAACTTGAAGAAGGCTTCATAGATAGGGATATATGGAAGAATCTCTCTTCTGAATGGGAGAAGGAGATAGTTCATGCGCTAAAGACATTGCCTGTGTGGGTCGTAACCAATCTCTCTGCAAAGAATAGTTTTCCTTTAAGCGGAGCCTTTTTTGATCTATTAATTATAGACGAATCTTCTCAGAACGATATTGCCTCAACGCTTCCGCTATTGTACCGTGCAAAACGTACTGTCATAATAGGCGATCCAAAACAACTTAGACACGTTTGTACTATGAATTATGTTGAGGACACGAAAATAGCCTCAAAAAACAAGGTCAAAAATTTCGTAGATTTCTCTTACAGCAAAAATAGTATATACGATGTTTCTGAGAGAGTTGTTAGATCCTGTAATCAGTCACCTCTACTGCTTAATGAACATTACAGATCCCACAGAGACATAATTGACTATTCTAATATTCACTTTTATGAAAATAAACTCAAAATAAAGACACGTGATAGAAACATAGATGAGCCTCGTAGAATAAAATGGGTAAATGTTTCTGGCACAACAAAATCCTTCGGAAGCTCCATAAACATAGAAGAAGCTAAGGTCGTCTTGGACACATTGATAAAATATAGTAAGTCTAAGCTCAGAAACAAATCTTTTGGGATTGTAACGCTATTTAGATCCCAGGCCGATCTAATAGAGGAAGAAATAGAAAAAAGCGACATTAGGAAAATTATTGATGTTACTGTTGGAACTGCACATACATTTCAGGGAGATCAAAGGGATATAATCATATTTTCACCGGGCGTATCCAAGGGTGTTAGTAAGCGAACCATGGAGTGGATAAACGATTCAACTCCAGAACTGATAAATGTGGCTGTTACTCGTGCACGAAGTCTATTGGTTATAGTTGGGGACATTGATAAATGCCGTGAATATGATGGGCCCCTAAAGAAACTAGCTGATTATGCTGAGGAAAATGAGAATAAGTTACGTTTTGACTCTCCTGCTGAAGAGACATTGTTTAACGGGCTTGAGAAAATAGGCATCTTTGTGAAACCACAATATAATCTGAAAGTTGGCAGCAAGTTCTATAGACTGGATTTTGCGCTTTTCAAAGACACATCAAATTATGATATAGAAGTGGACGGCGACACAGTACATCTAGAAAGAAAAGAACAAGATTCTCTTAGAAATAATCATATAAGAGGTCTAGGTTGGAAGATCAGAAGATATCGTGCAGCCAGAATAAATGACGATATGAATGATGTTCTTGAGGAGATTAAGAGACTTTGTTAATTTACGTTAGAGCCTTGTGCAAATTAGAAGTATAGTCTGGAACACAGACTTTGAAATCTCAAAGTCTTCATGTGCTCCAGACGTAGCTGAGTTTTTGTGAAGAAACCGGCTGAGATGATTTGTAAAATCATCAATAAAAACATTATGCCTCATGAAAAGCGAAGAGGCAGAATAGGTTACGGGCTTGTTCTGATAACAAGATTGCACGTCTATGAGCAGATAAAGTGTCTTGACAACGACTTGGAGCTTTACAGGCATTTACAGGAAACAGGTGTCTGGAAAGAGCTTGGTTTCGAGAGATTGCCAGACCGGACGCAGCTGATCTGATATCAGAAATCATGGGTATAACAGAACTGCATACAGATTCTACTACTCTTGGGGATGAAACAGACAAAGAATCGAAGTGGGGCAAAACCAGCAAAGGCTGGTTTTGCTGATACAAGCTTCATAGTACTGTGAATCAGGAAGGTTTTCCGCTTCGCGTAAAAGTCACTCCTGGAAACGTCTATGACGGACCGGTAATGTTCTGTTGATTAGTGAACATTTCATGCTGAACATACCGTAGAGCAGGTTCAGGTGAAAAGTCTGGTTGTTACGTGAACCTACTATAAGAGTTACTCGACGACGACCGGCATCCTCGACGAGACGTTCCGCGTCATCTGGTAGATGTCGTTGATTCGTTTCTCAAGCGAGTCGACCCTGCGCGCGAATCCCGTGAGGTCGGGAGCCTCAATGCCCCGCATCTTCGACGCCATTTCCCTGATGTCGCGCATATACTCGTCGCGCGTCACCAGCTCAGGCACTTTCCTGTCGAGCGCCTTCGAAAACTCCTCGAGGTTTGATGCGAAGAAGCGCGTCGCGCTCAATTCGAGGTTCTTCTCGATGTTCTGGATGGCAGTCTTCTGATACGCAAGTTCGTCCCGGAGCTTTCTGACCTCGTCGGCGTGCAGGATCTGCTTTACCTGCTCCGCCTCCTCGTGGATTGAAGCCCTCATGCGTTCAATATCAGCCTGGATGCGGGCGAGCCGCTCGTTGTACTCCTTCTCAAGCTTTTCCTTCACGTCCTCCGGATGATACGACGCGACCCTGTTCTCGGTTTCGGTCCATCTCCTTTCAAGCTCCTGTCGGCGTGCAGCCTCTTCCTGCACCGCCTTCTGGAGTGACTGAACATCCGCTATTTCATTGCGCATGGATTCCCGGTATGACTGCATTTCCCCTTCGAGCATGGCGACACCTTTCTTTGCCGCTTCTCCCACATCGTGCTTCATCGCCTGCATTGCGCCTTTCATCTTTTCGATTTCTGAAACCTTTGTGTGCACATCCTGCAGCTTTTTTTCAAGCGAAGTACGCTTCATCGATTCATCTTTCACTGTCCCAGCGAGCGGCTCGAGCTCACCGAGCCTCTTACCCATGTCCGCAACATGCTTTTCGAGGGAAGCCCTGCTCACCGACTCTTCTTCTACCACCCCAGCGAGCGGCTCGAGCTCACCGAGCCTCTTACCTATGTCCGCAACATGCTTTTCCATGGAAATCCTGCTTACCGATTCTTCCTCGAGGGTCCGCTTGAGGTAGGTGAGATCCTCGATTTTACCAAGGTCGCGCGTCTGTTCATCGACGACGCGTATCTTGTTTTCGAGCGATTCCCTGAGCGATTCGAGCCTGTCCATCTTGAGGTTGAAGCGTTCGTCAAGGTTCTGGACCTTCACATCCACGTCCTTTTTGGCGAGGTCCATCCGCTCGATGCCGAACTTGAGCTTGGCTTCCATCGAGTCACGCAAACTGCCGACCTTGTCGATGCCGGCTTCCATCCGCTCCTCGAGCGTTTTCATTTTCTCGAGGTACGTCGATGCGCGCTCCGTATTGATTTCGATGCGCGATGCCCGCTCAAGGAGGTCGGTCCGTTCCTTCGTGAGATGGTCGAGCTCGTTCTTGAGCGTTTGGACTTGTACGTCATACGTTTCAATATCCTTCTTTATCTCGGCAATCTTTTGCGCCGCAGCTCCCATATCCTGAGAGGCTTTCATAGTTTCCCCGAACTTCTGCTCGAGTTCGGCAATTCGTGTCTCGACTGCTTTGATATGTTCATCTCCTGCAGCAATCTTTGCCGTCATTGCCTTGGTCTCTTCTTCGTTTTGAGGCGGCTCAGAAGATGCTCCAAAAGCAGCAACTCGCGCCTCGAGTGATGCAAGGCGCGGCGTGATGTCTTCAGGAATGTGCAGCGGTTCAGTGCCTCCTCTTGTTTCTTTCAATTTCGTCTGCTCGACCTGCGTAAGCATGAGCAGGTCTTCGAGCTCAAGAAGTCGTTCGTTGACGTCTGCAGGAACCCCCCCGCTGACACCTTCTTCATGGCCTTCTCTCGACTCAAGCGCAACGAGGCGCTTTTCAATATCAAAGAGCGCGGTCTTCAGCTTTGATTCCAGCCGGCCAATGTGCTCCTGAATTGTTTCTCCCATAATACCCGTACCCCGTGCGTCGCGTTCAGAAAGCATGCGCCTTCTAGCTATTTTGTCCGATTTATTACTATTCACTTCTTGGCTTATAAATGTAAAGGCTCTGTCATTTTTTTCTCTATTTTCACCAGCGCATCGCGTGCTATCCCCTCGACTTCCTGCTTGCTTGCCGTCACGCGGGAGAGCACCTTCTCTATACGGCTCAGTCTGCCGGCTATGTCGCTGACCGTCTTTTCTAGATGTGCGTATTGTGTATGCCCTGCCTTGATTTCAGCCTTCAGGGCATTTTCTGCCTGCTCCGTTGCCCGTGCCTGCCTCTCGGCAAGCTCCTCCATCTGCCTCTCGGCACGTTCCAGATGCTGCTGCTCTACTATGTTGCCAGCTTGCTTCTCGTATCGTCTACCAAAGCCGTGAGCCCCTTCAGCTCCTGCAACTGCCGCTCTGTTGTTGCCAGCTTGCTTCTCGTATCGTCTACCAAAGCCGTGAGCCCCTTCAGCTCCTGCAACTGCCGCTCTGTTGTTGCCAGCTTGCTTCTCGTATCGTCTACCAAAGCCGTGAGCCCCTTCAGCTCCTCCATCTGCCTCTCGGCACGTTCCAGATGCTGCCGCTCTGTTGTTGCCAGCTTGCTTCTCGTATCGTCTACCAAAGCCGTGAGCCCCTTCAGCTCCTGCGGCTGCTGCCGCATCGCAATACTCATCGTAGCGATTGCCTCCTCGATGCTTTTCATCCGCTTGTCGGCAGCTTCCGCTGCTGCGTTCTGCTGTGCACGGGCTTCCTGCGTACTCCTGGCAGCGGCGCTCTGCACGGCCGCAAGCCGCTCCTCGACCGCGTTCCGGTAGTCGGCAGCTGCTTTTTCCATGCTGCCCATGCGCGCGTCGACAGATGTCCTGTACTTCGCTATGCTCGACAGCTCACTATCGACCCGTTCATTGGTCGTCCTGATTTTCTCCAGATACGTCTTCGCCTTTTCTGCATTGAGCTCGACGCCTTTTGACAATTCCAGCACTGCTGATTTTTCCTTCACCAGATACCGTGCCTCCTCGACCAGCGATTCGAATACCGCAAGCCGCTCCTCGACCGCCTTCCTGAACTCGCGCAGCCTGTCGTGGGACTCGAGGTAGTTCCTCATGTTCGCCGCGATGTCTGCCCTGCACTTCTCCAGTTCCGCGGCGAGTTTCTCATTCTTCTTTGCAGCCTCCTCAAGTGGTGCCATCCGGCCGGCAAGCGCCTTCAGGTCGTTGTGCAGGGGCGCCTGCATATCGGCCGCGCGCGATTCCCACGCTGATAGTTTCTCCTGCGCGGAAGCGAGCATGTTGTCCTCGCGTGCAGCGCGCGTGAGCGGCTCCTTGCCGACGAGTTCCTTGAGTTTCACGTTTTCCGCCTGCAGCAGCAGGAGCAGGTCCTCAATCTCGAGAAAGCGTTCTTTGGCATCCGCCGGGGTTCCTGTGCCGACGTCTTCACTGCGGTCCTCTGTTTTTGGCACTGCGCTGTCAGCGCCTTCCTGTGCATGCTGCCCGGCATCGTGCGGTTCCTGCCCAGGATGCTGTTCGGTCACCCTTGGTTCTTCTTCATGCTGTTCGGTCTTCTGAGGCTGCGCACTGTCCTGTTGCTGCTCATCACGTGCCATTTCAATCGTTTCTGCCATATGCGGTCCTTCATTCACTTTTCCAGTAGCTGGTAGTATTTGGTCGTTTCACCATATATAGTTATTCAGGCAAATTATCAGTCACCTTTGGTTCTTTGAGCATGTGGTGCATCAACGTACTTCATCCAGACGACCCAGAGCACGAGCACCACGGCGACGAGTCCCCAACTCCAGACCGTCAGGTGAAGCACCGGAAAGGCCTCGATGCCGTACGTGGACACGGCGAAAAACATAAACCAGATGCGCAGGATATTCGCCGCATAGACGACAGGCACGAGCAGCAAGCCCATCAGCTTCTTCCTGAGCGTGAAATCCGTGGCAAAGATAAGGCTGAGCAATGCGAGTGCGGACTTCCAGCCGGTCGAGTCCCAGGAAACATACGCCCCCCACGAGCCGTTCTCCACCGGAATGACGATTGTACCGTCTACAAGCTCTGCCTGCATGCCGGTTGCCTTCAGGAACCAGAACGAGATATCGGTCGTGAGATGCATGAGCAGCGCCGACTGGTAGCCGGTCAGCAGAATCGCGTATATCGGCAGCGAAAAGACGGCAAGCTTCACGAGAAACACGGCAAGGCGCCGGACCGTCTCCTTTTCCACGAGGGCTTTCCTGCGCTTCTGCGCCATGCTAGATATTTCTTCTCGCTTCCTTATACTTTTTTAGCCAGTCGATGAACGAGGATGCCAGCAGCGACTCCACGTCCTTCTTGTCCGCCACCAGGAAATCTCCAATTTTCTCTATCCGTATCCTGTCAGCCGGAATTACCGGAATGTCGGTATCGACGTACGTGCCGGCGATGAGCGCTTTCGGGTTCCGTGCCTCGACGACCCCGGGATTCACGCCTTTCGGCAGCAGCACCACCTTGTCCGTGATATCCTCGGCGTCCGCAGGAACGATGATCTCGTAGCGCTGGCTCAGGTTCCTGTACAGCTCGTATTCGTCTGCAAGGCGTTTCCTGTCCCTGACGAGCGCCGCGATGCTTCTTCGAAGGTTCTGCACTGCCGCACTCTCTGGCCGGTGTTTCGCGGCATACAGCTCGTGCCTGAGCCCTCTGTTTTCCTCCTCCAGCTCCCGCAGCCGCCTTGCAAGCCTCTTCACGCGCACGTCATCGGCGGACGGCATGCGCTGCGTGCGCTGCCGCGGCGCTTTTTGCACCGGCACTTCTTTGCCGCCGGCGGTGAGCAGCGCCACCGCCTGTTCTATGTTCCCTGCATTCCCTTGTATGAGCAGTTCCTTCACGTCTTCGGCACGTTCCAGCATGCCGCGCTGTTTCAGGCTGAAATCGACTTTCCTGCAGACCGGAGCGCATTTTTTCCCCGCGAACAGCGCTGCGCTGAGGGCGTCCCGTTCGTGCGTGTTGCCGTAGCTCCGGCCGCTGACAAGCTTGTGCTTTTCAGCCGAGGTAAGGTCGTACGCCGGATGCACGAGCCGCGCGTTGAACGCCGCAGCGATTTTCCTGACGCCGCGCGGAACGCGCTGCACGTCGGTCGCGATCAGTATCGGCTCCCCCTTCTGGGAGAGGGCATGGCACACGTCGCCCGGCGACATATGCCGGGCAGAAAAAGTTTCATAGTAGTCGGTACGAAGATCGGTGACCGCTACTCCGGTTGTCACACCGGGGTCTATGCCGACAATAAGCCTCATAATGCCCTGCCTTTACTTCATGAACGCGCCGCATCCCATTTTTCACACACAGAGCAATCTGGCAGTTATTTCTTGCCCTTAATCATGATATGCGGACCGAACTTCCAGACGAGAACCTCGTCACCCTCATGTATCTCCCCTTTGAGGTCGTCAGGCATCAGGATCTCGATCATCGAATAGTCTTCCAGGTTCATCAGCTGCACATGGTTTCCCACGAACGCGATAGCCTGCATGTTCTTCTTCTCTATTATAGGGACGTCGATTTTCGTGTCGGCGGGCTTGACGATGGTCATCTTCTGGCTGTTGAAAATGCCTGATGCAACGAGGCGCGCTTTGGCGCCGCCATGCTTCCCTGGCTTCGATGTCTGCAGGGCATCCACCTTGCACGGCACGCCCTCAATGAGGCAGAAGCTGCCCGGCTTCAGCGTTTTTATTTCAACCTGACGCTTTTCCATGTATGATACATCCCCAGAAATCTAATTCTAATAACTTCGGGAACTTAAATTGTTACTTCTTGCTCAGGCTTCTCAAGAAAACGGCTATGGGCAGCGGCTGCTCTCCTCGTTCGAAGGCCCGACGACACGCACGGTCTTGTCTGAACACGTCAGGCCCTGGAGAATGCAGGAAGCCGCCTGCTTCGGCTCCACGACTGGTTTGTCCCACAGGCATTCGACGTATATGCCGTCAAGGTAGACGAATATCTCAGACGTCTGCACGCCAATCATCCCGATATTCTGAATGACAACCAGCTCGCCGGCGGCGTTCACCAATGCAATTGCGTCCGGCAGCGGCAGCGTTGTCGTCGTGCTCGCGACCGACGGTTGACCCGGCTTCATCGCTGTCAACCCAATGCCGAGGAGCACGATGACCATGACAAGCGTGGCGAGAATCGCGATACCGGATGATATACCGCGCATGATACTCCTTCTCCGTCCCGCTTAATAAAGATTATTACTAAAAAATGATGCTCGTACCTTAACGGATGATGTATACGGCAGGACTGGGTAATGAGTCTTGGCGAGAAGCTGGACACGGACGAGACCAACTGAAAACGCAGAGGAAAGAGCTGTTCTACTGGTTCCGGGAACTCGCGTGTCCAGGTACTCTGGCTGCCCGTTCACTCGGGCGGACAGCCACATCTCAGCTTGCATTGCTGTCTTTCAGGATCAGTCCGTGCGGTACCTCTGTACCAACCGAACGAGAGTTCACACGCCCTGCCGAGCGTATCACCATTGTCTTCTTTTAATGGGTCGTTGTCTGGATTGAAGCCTTTGATTGTTATCTCGTCTGGATTCTTGGCGCATTTATGCAGGGAGACCAAGGCCGTACATCCATCCGAGAAAGCCCGAGGTACAGTTGTATCACCAGGATCCGGGTGGATCCTTATCAAGTAGTAGTCCGCTACAATGAATACTACTATGAAAATACTGCGACGATAAACAACGTTTGTACAGTCATTCGCATATGATTCATGTCTATTCAAATACGCATCTTGATAGAAAATTCGACTCCAAGAATGCACACCAACGAGCAATCAAAAAGATTAGTACCCAACCGGCTTTGTTTACAAAGCCGCCTATGCCATCTTGACGGTTATTATAGATAATTGCGCAGCTTATGTCGTATTATAGTGAACCAAGTAAATAATCAGGTATTATATCTTGGTTCACTTATAGCGGACAACAAAAGTAATATGTCGGTATTCTTTTGTTGGTCCACTATAACGCGCAATTTTCTATAGGTGAATTGCAAATAATATCAGAACATAACCAGTGCAATTCACCATATTTCCTTGCAGAGATGTACGAGAAAACCATGGCGAGCTAGCGACACGTTTCCCGTGATTCTGAGCCTACTCCGGCAACGCGGACCGTGCTGCCTGCGCCGCAGGTAACGGTGCAACTCGTCACCTGGTTCGGGGCGACGGACGTGGGGGTGCACGAAGGCTGCGGCGATTGGATGACATTGTTGACATACACGCTGAAGGTGCTGGTCTGGATTGGCG
Source organism: Candidatus Aenigmatarchaeota archaeon (assembly GCA_016193585.1). Classification (GTDB taxonomy): domain Archaea; phylum Aenigmatarchaeota; class Aenigmatarchaeia; order GW2011-AR5; family GW2011-AR5; genus JACPRW01. Next base: position 95,012 of record JACPRW010000004.1, on the reverse strand, counting down.
CACTCCCCAGATTGCGTATGGTCACTGTTCCCGGGCTTCCTGCGAGGGCGTTCTCGATGAAGATGACCTGGCCGGTATTGTTGATGACGTTTTCAACGCTCCGCTCGCCCTCGTTGCTGGTTGTCGTGAAAATGCGCTGGAAGTAGCCGAGCGTCAGGCCCACGATGGCAACGGTGACCAGCAGCAAAAGAATAATTGCAATGACCGGCGTGATACCTTTCATGTAGAAGTTATTGGAGTTCCCCCTATTTAAAGATTGTAACCTGCCTGCCGGCAACGATATAAAAAAGCTATCTGTCCGGTTAACCATCAGGCTCATAGGCGAACGTCCGGTACACCGTTGCATCGCTCATGAGAACGAGCAGTCCATGCGTTCCGGATTCAAGCCGCAGCTCATACAGGGGCGCCGGCAGCGACGAATAGATGGCTGGGTATTTCTTTTCCAGGTATGCAAGCTCGTCTGCGTCAATCAGCAGCACCTGCATCGCATAATCCGGGTGCTTTTCCGCAAACGCCCGCGCCGCCGCATCCTCGAGCGCCGCCTGCCGCAGCCCGTCCTTTGCGCCGGCGTGCACGGCGAAGCCGGTATTCGGGTCGGTGAATATCAGGGCTACCGTTGCCAGGAGCATCACGGCGGCTACTTTGTACGCGGTCTCCTCGCGGCTGTATATCCTAAAGCGTTTCGTATCCGCCACCTTTGCCGTTATTTATTAGTTCGCCTGCACCTTTATATTAGGATCCGGGCGTACGGTACTGCACGGAGGCATAATGCCTATATTCTCCTGACGTTCTTGACTTCCATCTCAAGGAAATCCTGGTCGGCCCGCAGCGTGAACAGGGCTTCGTACTCGGTGCCCCCTGTCGAGTTTACGAAGATTTTTATCCCTGCGCTCTGGAGGCTCGAACCTGTGGACGTCAGCTGGGTGTACCCCGTGCCGTACGTCGTATTCGCGATATCCTCGATGTAGATTGCTACTATCGGTGTCGCATTCACGTGGCCGCGCTTGTTGCCTATCCTCGTTATTATCGACGTGAGGTTTATCGAGCTCCAGCTTCCTGCCGTACCGACCTTGCGCACGGCGAACAGCACCGCGTCGTTCTCCATCACCAGGTCGGTCGTGCCGTCGCTGTTGATATCGCCTTCGTACGCTTTCATCGCGCTGCCGGACGTGATGAGCATGTTCCCCTCCCTGACCGCAGTGCCTGCCGCAAGCACCTCAGCCTTCTGCTCAAGCCTCAGCTTCAGGCTGTCTTCGCTGCCGGAAACTTCGAACACGCCGGCATCCGCACTGACCCGCACCGACCGCCGCGCTCCCGGAGCCTCGAATGCAAGCTCGCGGACGACGCTGTCAACAACCGTCATCACCTCTTTCGCCTTGGCGAGGTCGGTGTACGCCTGCCCCTGCTCAAGCGTCGGGTTGATGGTGTTGATAACGACAAGCGACGACGTGACGATGATGGCTACTGCAACAACCGCCGTTACTACCGAGCCTTTTCCCATTGCTTACGCCTCCGTTATGTTGATGCGCGTCACGTTCGCTTCGATGCGGTCGAGATTCACGGTAAACGAGCCAGTCTTCGAAAAACTACCGACGATATCGACCTCGTGGTATACGATCGTGATTTCGATGACGTTCTTGAACGCGTTCACGAAACTCACGAATGCATGGGGCATGAAGCCGTGTGCCTTGATCTCAGCTATGTTGTCTGCGACGACACTGCAGCCGTCCCTCGTGACAGGAATGATGAACTTGTTTCCGGACAGGCGCTGCGACATCTTCATCACGAACGAGTCTCCTGTAGAAAGATTGATGTAGCTCAGCGACGTCCCCGCGAAAATGATGCCGAACGTCGGCGTGTTCGTGACCGACGTGTCGTGCACGCAGACGTACGGATTCGGCAGATCGTACTGCTCGTAGAATCCGGTGCCCTTGTCGGTGCCGACCGTTGCCACGTCGCCGGAGTTGCCGGAAAGGTTGAACTCGAGCGACAGCGTCACCCTGTCGAAGCAGAAGGCGGAAATATCGATGGTCACTTCCCCTTCAGTCGAGTTCCTGTCATCGTAAATATCATCCTGAAACGGCCCGCCGCGGAAGAGGTGCCTGCCGTTGGTGTAATCGCAGGTCGGAATGAATTCAATAGAACAGTTCCCCTGCGAGTTTGTCGTGCAGTTGTGGCCGCCGTCCCACGTCCCCGGTGACTTCTCGACCCACACCCTTCCCGAAACGTTGTTCGGGAATGTGCGCTGCACATTGTCGAAGAAATTGAGCGTGATGGAAGCTCCCCCGAACCCGGCGGTGCCGATCATCGTTCCGTTCCCTTCCTTGGTTGTTATCGTGATATTCTGCGTAAAGCCGCACACGCGCGTCGAATAGGCAGTGCAGTTGCCGAGGTGCGCGTTTATTGTGCCGGACATCGATGCAAGGCACGCGCCGTCAGGGGAGCAGCTGCCCTGGTAGTCGACCGTCACGTTCGTCGTCGAGTTGAGGCATGCTCCGTTGCTGTATCGTCCCTGGCTCCACCGCTCCGCATGCGCGTTCGTTACTTTCGACAGGTTGATCACGGGGATGTAATTGCCTGTGCACGAGGTGCCGAGCGTTCCGTAGTTGTTTTCCGTGCAGCACACGCGGTTCGCATAGCTGCTCTGCGACGAAAGCTCGCCGTGCGCGTTCGCCGACGAGGACAGATGGAATACGTCGACATAGCCTGCTTGGCACGATGTCGCGATTTCGCACGTCATTTTTGCGCTGCCACGGCCGACGATGACGAGCAGCATAACAAGCAGCAGCGCGCATGCCGCATGGAACGCCCTATTCATTTTTTTGTCACCGAATACAATTTCGACCGCCCCTCTTCCGAGTGATGTACGAGCCCTTTCGCTTCCAGTATTGCAAGGTATTTCGAGGCAGTGATCCTGCTCATACCGGTGGCTCCGGCAACTCCCTCGATGTTGAGCGCCCTTTTCCTGAGCATCTCGAGAATGCGCTGTTCCCTGCTCATATGATTACCAATGAATTGCGAAGATATGCACTATATACCATTGCTAATCATATGAAGGCTTCAGTATATATTATCATAGTATGTTCTGTTGGTTAGTGAACATTTTATCTTGAATGCCTTGAAAACTGCTGCCTTCGTACAAAAGACTTCCGTGAAGTCTTTTGGCAACCTGCTATAAGGATTGAAACCGCAAGAAAGTGAGCTGCTCATCCTTGGGGCTGGCAGCCGGTGAGTTCTGCCGCTTCCCGCGCAAGCGGCAGTCCCCTGTATGTTGTGTTGCCGTACATCGTCAGCGGTGTCTGCGTGACGCCGACTTGCTGACAGAGCTGGGTATTCTGGCTACAGTCGACATATATCTTGTATGCGTAGTAACCGAGGAGCTGCTGGAGCGACAGGAGGTCGTTGTCCTTGCCAAACACAATGAGCTTCTTATCACTGAGGCATTCTGCAAACTGCTTCGCCACCGTCAGGCCGCGCGTGGTCTCATTGACGCGAACGAGCGCATTCGGGGACAGCGGGTTCGCCATGAGCGCGCCGTCCTTCGTCAGGTACACGTCCTGGACGACGTTCTGGCCGCGCGTGTCGGGATATTTCACCGTGACCTTGTACAGCCCGCTCTCCTCCTTGACCGCCATTATTTCTGCTTCGCGCTCGGTAAGGAGCGAATAGACATCCTTCACGCTGCTCGTAACCGAAGGCACCGCTTCTGCCGCCGGCGCCTGCAGAAAGAGATAGCCGGCAATGGCTGCGAGCATCACGATGATGCCTATGTAGAGTTTGTCGCGACTGATGATTTGCTGTGCAACCTTCATTGAACCCGAATTGTATTCGCTTCAAATTTATTTAAGCATGAGCAAGCGCCCTCCGGTTGGTTTAGTCCCTTCCCGGTCATTTCACTTCTGCATTACAGAAAAGCTTTTTATAACAGGGGGGATAATAGTGCACGCGACCACAACAGGTTGTGGTTTTAAGTATCTAACCTACAACATATTGTAGTACCCGAGTGGGGACAATAACAGGGCTATACGGGGTATCGGGATGCGGTGTCCGTACTGTTTTTTCGAGGAAACGAAGGTCGTTGACAAGCGGGACAACGAAGAGGTGACGCGCCGCCGGCGCGAATGCCTCAAATGCGAGAAGCGCTTCACGACCTACGAAAAGCCCGAAATTTCGATCGTCGTCATCAAGAAGGACGGAGCGAAGGAGCAGTTCGACCGGGAAAAAATCAAGGACGGCATTCTCAAGGCATGCAAGAACAGGCCGGTTACCGGCGAGGACATCGAGCGCACCGTCGATGAGATTGAGGCGCAGGTCAAGAGCATGGATTCGACGGAGATACAGTCGCAAGCCATCGGCGAGCTCGTCATGAAGAAGCTCAAGAAACTGGACGAGGTCGCGTACATCAGGTTTGCGTCCGTGTACCGCAGCTTCGGCAGCGCCAAGGAATTCGAGCAGGAACTCAAGGCGATCAGGCGATGAGACGATGAGAATCCACTGGGATGCGATGCACCAGCCGCAGGCGAAGCGGAGGAATTGCGTTCATTGCTTTGACGAGGCGCACGCAGCGATACGGCTCTGCGCGTGCTGAATGGAGGTGACCAATACATGGAAGATGAAAAAATGTTCAACGAAGTAAAAGAAAACAACATGATGATTTCAGGTTCATTGCTGTCTGGTGACCCTCTCGATACATATTCAGGTGCTCTGTTCTCTATCGTCATCCACCATTATCATGGTAAAGAGAAGGTGTAGTACTATGAAAATCACCAAGATACAGAAACGGGACGGCAGGGTTGTTGATTTTGACCGGCTGAGGATTGCCGAAGCGGTATTCAAGGCCGCGCGCGCGGTCGGGGGCCAGGACCGGCAGACCGCGGAGCAGCTTACGGACAAAGTCATTTCCTTACTCGAGCAGAACGGCGCCGCGGTACCAACCGTCGAGGAGACCCAGGATGCCGTCGAGAAAGTGCTCATCGAGGAAGGCCATGCCAAGACCGCCAAAGCGTACATCCTCTACCGCCAGAAGCGCGCGGAAATGAGGGCCGCTGCCGTAGAAGCGGCAAAGACCATGGACGGGGAGAAGATCGCGCTGTCCGACATGTTCGCGCACAAGAGCAAGCTCGCCTCGCTCATCGGCTACGACCGCATCGAAGCGTACAAGAACCTGCTTTTCCATCTCAAGGATGCCATCAAATCAGGCAAGCTGCCGCTCAGCGGCGACTACCTCAATGGCTCCGAGCTCGCGATGAACATCTACCAGAAGAAATATTACCTCAAGGACCTCGGCAACAAGCTCATCGAGAAGCGGCCCGAGAACGTTTTCTGCCGCATGGCTGCGTTCATGGCTGCGGTCGAGCCGGACGCAAAACGGCAGGTGGAGTGGGCGGAGAAATATTACATCGCCCTCTACGAGGGATGGTTCCTTCCGGGAGGCCGCGTCATCGCCGGCGCCGGCGACCTGTACCGCCTCAAGACGATGGCGAACTGCTTTTTCACACTCATCGACGAGGACAACCTCGAGTCGATATACAAGACTGCATACGAGTGCGCCCGGACGTATTCATACGGCGGCGGCATCGGCGTTGACATCTCCTGCCTGCGGCCTAAAAATTCAATTGTGCACAATGCAGCTGACAGCTCGACCGGCAGCGTCTCGTTCATGGAGATATTCTCCCTCACCACCGGTCTCATTGGCCAGTCAGGCAGGCGCGGCGCGCTCATGCTCACCATTGACGTCAAGCATCCTGATGCGCCGCTCTTCGTCAACGTCAAGAAGATACCCAACTGGGTCACGAAGCAGATTGTCGAGCAATGCAAATGGTCAGGCGCCTTCAGCGAGGAACAGCTCCGCGAAATCATGCGCCAAGTGCTGGAAAATACCCAAGTGCGCTTCGCGAACATCAGCCTCAAGGTGAGCGACGAGTTCATGCAGGCGGTCGAGGAGCAGACCCTACACGGGCCGCACAAGCTGCTCGTGTACCGGAAGGACAAGGACGTGTCAGGCCTCGGCGTCATGCAGACAAAGAAGACGCACTATTCGTTCGGCATCCCCTCGAAGCCCATAGAGAAGTATGCGCTTGAAGCAACATTCGACAGCATCGATGAGCTCAACGGCTTTCTGATCTCGAAAGGGCTGCCGCCGCTCAACAGCAATGACATTGTAGACGCGAAGAAGCGTGACATGTTCGGTGATTACGTGATTCCAGCTGATGCAACAGACTTCGCCGTCCGGTACGCCGGCGACTTCATGCTGTACTTCAACTCGCGCGAAACAGGGGAAATCAAACGGCTCATCAAGGCGCGCGAGCTGTGGAATTCTTTTGTTGAAGGCAACTACCGCACCGCAGAACCCGGCCTCATCTTCTGGAGCACGATGAGCAACTATTCGCCGTCAAACTACATAGGCAGACCCATTGCGGGCACGAACCCATGCGCCGAGGTCCCGCTTGAAGACGGTGGCGCCTGCAATATTGGGTCCATCAATCTTTCGAGGTTCGTCACCGACGGCTACACCGGCCACGCGCGCATCGACTGGGCTTCGCTCAAAGCCGCAGCGGCAACGGTCGTGCGGTTTCTCGATTCGGTTGTTATCTGGAACGAGCTTCTCAATCCGCTCGAAAAGCAGCGGCAGGCGGCAAAGGAAACGCGCCGGCTCGGGCTCGGCATCATGGGCATCGCAGACATGCTCAACCAGCTCGGCATCGGCTACGATAGCGGCGAAGCACTCGGCTTGTCCGAGCAGCTCGGGCGGACGATAGTCAATGCCGCATACCAGGCATCCGCCATGCTTGCTGAGGAGCGCGGCCCCTCGCCTGTTTTCGAATACGAGCCGTACAGCAGGTGCCCATTCTTCCATGAAGCACTTGATCAGGAAACCAAGGAGCTCATCAGGAACAAGGGGCTCCGCAACATCGCCATCCTGTCAATCGCGCCCACCGGGACTATCAGCAGTATCGTGCTTGGTTACAAGCTCGGCAAAACGCACTACATCGGCGTGAGCGGGGGTGTCGAGCCGGTCTTTGCGCTCTACTATACGCGACGCTCAGAGAGCTTTGGCGACCAGCTCTTCAAAGTGTTCCATGCGACCGTCGCAGCGTACATTGACCAGCACGGGCTCATGGAGAAAGCCCAGGAGAGCAACGAGGATGAGCTTCGGAAAATACTGCCCGGCCACTTCTTCCGCACCGCGCACTACATCGAGCCGAAGCAGCGGGTGCGCATCCAGGGCATCTGGCAGAAATACATCGACCACTCGATTTCGTCGACAGTGAACCTTCCGGAGGACATCGAGCCGGAAACGATAAGCTCCATTTACCTTGACGCGTGGAAGCACAAACTCAAAGGCATCACCGTCTACAGGGCTGGCTCGCGCTATCCCATCCTCAGCACCGAAACCAAGCACACCGAATTCCAGACGTACAAGGACAAGGTGTTCGAGGTGGTCAACGGCGACACCAAGCTGATGCGAGGGGACGAGTTCATCACAATGCCCAACGGGGCGGTTACCACGGTCTACCACGCCATCAAGAGCGGCATGCTCCGTGTCAAAGAAAGTGAAGGCGAGGTGCCGAAAGCTGTCGCGCATGCGTGAGGGCTGCATCGCTTTTTAAGATTATAGCGAGAACAGATTGCGTATGAAAATGCTCGAGCCGAAGGACATGGCGCTCGCGAAGTGCCCGTCGTGCGGCGAGCACACGCTCAAGAGCCACGCGGGCTGCCACGAATGCATCAACCCCGAGTGCGGGTACGGCGTGTGCGACTGACGGACCTCACCAGTGGTGCGTATGAAGAGCGGCATCCTCCTTGCAATCCTTTTTGTCCTTCTGGTAAGCGGCTGTGCTGAGCGACAGGAGGCTGCCGCCGCGCCTGTTTCCACCACCGTGGCTGCCGCCGAAGGCCGACTGCGGATAGAAGAGCTCCCCGGGACATGGACTATCGTTCACGAAAAGTCCGATTCGATACGCTCGGTGTACCTTCTGGAAAAAAAAGGAGAGAACATCACCGCTCTTATTGGTGCCGTCACGCATGCTTCGCCGGAATCGGCGGCATCATCGTTCCAATACCTCGACAACCTTTACAGAGGAAACAAAAGCGTGTCGCGCATAGCGCAAGCGGAATGCTTTTTCCATGAAAATACGAATGCCTCCGGGTTTACGTTCCTCCTGACAGTGGCGTGCATGCGACAAACTACAGTCGTGACCGTTGCCCTTTCCTCGGAAACGATGCCGTATGACGCGCTGCTGCACCAGCGGTATGCAGCGGACATTGCGCAGTTCATGTTAGTCGCGCCGCCGGGCTAGCGTCCCTCTGCTGATGCATATGAACAAGTTTGACAAGCTCATCATGGTTGTCAAGCGCCAAGTGCTCCTTGCCGATGACCACTTTGATGGCTTCAAGCCGAAAGATGACATAGATTTTGAGTCACGCATTCTGAAACATCACCGCTACATGAAGCGGGGCCTTGCAGAGCACGACCCCGGCCACAAGCAGCCGATTGCGTACATCATCATCGTCAATCCGCAGACGAAAAAGGTCTTTGCGTACCAGCGTGCATCGCATGACAGCCAGTATTCAGAGAAACGGCTGCAGGGCAAGTGGTCGTGGGGGCTCGGCGGGCACATCGACAAGATTGACGGGGCAGACGACAACCCCATCCGTGCGAGCATGCGCAGGGAACTGGCTGAAGAAGCTGAGGTAACGGTTGACGCACTACGAGTTCTCGGCTATATCAATTCCGATACTGATGATGTTGGCAAGGTGCACTTCGGCATCCTGTACGTTATCGAAACACGCCAGGGCGCGGTGATGCCCAAAGCTCCTGAGATAGACCATGGAACATTCATGAGCATTGACGAGCTGCAGGTGCTGTGTGCAACAGCTGATGTCGAGGACTGGTCGCGCATCGCGCTCGGGCCGCTCATCAGTTACCTTGGCTAGCGATGCTCGAAGTAGTATACGAATTCTTTTTGCCTGCCTTTCTTGGCAGCTTTCACTTTCCCGCGAAGATAGAAATACAGGATGCCGGCAACGGCGAGCGGAATAAGCACGAGCGCGAACACCGCGGTCGCGGCCAGCAGGACGACGGTCATGGCGATGACAGCCAGTGCAGTGAGGAAACGCACGGTACTTACTTTTCTTAAAAAGTTTTAAACGCATACTATAGCGTGAAACAATACAGGGATTCGACCAAAACATCCGTTCATCGCGGCCCCGACGTGAGCAAAGCGTCCGCCATCGTCGACGCATGCGGAACGGTCGACGAGCTCAACGCATTTGTTGGCGTGGCGAAAGCGGAGATTGCCGACAAAGAAATCTACGCGCTGCTGACGGACGTGCAGAACGGGCTGTTCAGGCTCGGTGCTGACATCGCGACGCCGCTCGGCAGGGACGTGCAGCGCATCACGGCTGCTGATGTGCAGCAGCTTGAATCCGTGATAACCGCAGCTGAAAAAGAGCTCAGCCCGCTGCGCCGTTTCATCCTTCCCGGGGGCAGCGACGCCGCTGCCGCGCTCCACGTCTGCAGGACCGTGTGCAGGCGCGCCGAGCGCATACTGGCAGCGCTCAGCGAGCGCGGGGAAATAAACAGCGAGGCGTTCCGCTACGCCAACCGCCTTTCGGACATGTTCTTCATCATTGCGCGGCTCGTCAACAGCCGCATCGGGCTCGACGAGCAGGAATGGAAAGGCTGATCGACAATAAACTATAGCATGTGACATAAGTAATCAAACATATTATGATGTCACTGCTATATGCAGATGACATTGTTTTGTATAAAAACTAATGTCATCTACTATAACTACCCTTTTATTGTTTTTTAATAAGCATACGCGTGTATACGACTGTATGAAATCCCTTGTCGCGTATTTTATCATACTCGTTTTTACTGCAGCATGCGTGAATCAAACTACCAGCGAAACTACCATGCTTGCGTCGGGAGAAATAGACACAGCGCTTGAATGGAATGGACATCCTTCATTTTCTCCCAACGGAGAAAAAATAGTTTTTCAGGCGGGGGACTTCGCTAAGCCAGATTTATACATCATGGACATCCAAACAGGAAATATCCAGGCACTGCTCGGCGATGATGCTGAAAAAACGATGCCTTCGTTCAGTCCTGATGGGAAACGAATAATATTTTCGTCTGAAGGCAATATCGCAATAATCAATTCCGATGGCTCTCATCTGAGAATGCTGGCAAATACGACAGATGATTTTGATCCAGTTTTTAGTCCCGATGGAACGAAAATCTTATTTAGCTCATTTAGAGGGAACAGCGGACAACTATGGATTATGGATGTTGACGGAAACAACCAGAAACAAATAACGAACGTATCATATGCAAGCGAAGGCGTATTCAGCAGTGACGGGGCCAAGATAGCATTTGTCATAGGAAGAAACATTCCAGATTCTATATACACGTCAGCTGAAATAGCATGGATGTACGCCGATGGCACCGGGCTTCAAGTACTCACTGACCAAACAGTCCAGAGCCATGCACCTGAATTCACTCCTGATGGAAAGAGTATTGTGTACGGAGCAGTCCTTGAAACAGGGCTCTCCAGAAAAGTCGTTATTCGCATGATAACGCTCGATGAAACAAAGCATCTACAATTAAAGGAAAAATACAACGTGCTCAACGGCCCTACGTTCAGCCACGACGGTAAAAAGTTCGCTTATACGTCTCTGCAGCCTCCATACCCTCTTATCATCAGAAATGCCGAAGATCTCGTATGGGAACCCGTTTCGTAAATGCCTTGAGCGTTACACATCATGCATGCTGATTTTTATGACCGTCATCCCCGCTGTCAAGGCGCTCATCCTCAGGGACGGCAAGATACTCGTCCTCATGCGGAACAACGCCGCCGGCACGCCTGACCTTCCCGGTGGCAAGATACACCGCGGCGAAGACAAAGTCACCTGCCTCCTCCGCGAGGTGAAGGAAGAGACGCATCTCGATGTCACCGTCGTGCGGCTGCTCGGAAAAGCAGCAATACCGTTTTCTTCGCTCACCATTCCCGCAACCGTGTACCTGTGCGCTGCCAGCGGCACGATACGACTGAGCGACGAGCATAAGACGTACGCATGGGTGCCGCTCAAAGAAATACAGGAAAGCTATCCGATGTGGATACGTGGAATAGCACAGAAGGTGTGATCAGTTCCTTGAAATTAACACGCGGCACTGTGATGGAGGTGAGCGACGAAGCAATGGCTGATGCCGCAGCAGTCATTGCACGAAACGGCGTACTGGGCGAGGTCGACCTCGCTTCTGCTGCAACGGTTGCGGGCATGAAGAAGGCCCGCGAAAGCGGGATGATACCGCGCAGCGCATGTGTTGCCGGCGTGCTTACCGGGGGAAACAAGGATCCCGCGAGGACTATCGAATACCACCTCGGAGAGCACAGCTATTCAAACAGACCGGAACTCGTCGACAACGACCCGTTGGCTATCAGGCAGTACATCGAAGGGGTAAAAGCTGCTGCAGCATAAGGTTACCTGCAATACTCATTGACCATCCACGTTACTGCATTCTCATCGAGTCCTAGTTCGTCTGCAAGTGAATGCAGAAACTGGCTGGCAGCAGAATCGCCATTTCTCCCGCTTTCTCCTGCGGCGCGCGCACAATGCGCGAACGCAAGCATCGGGTGCCTGTGCGGCGCTGTCCGGAGGGCACCGAGAAGCTCACCTGTGCCGTCCTCTTGCTTATACCTGCTATCCATTGTTGCCACAAGGCCTCCAAAAGAGAATCCTGGGGGATACATCGATTGTATCGTGCGCATGTCACCCATTACGGCGGCGATAGTTCTTACGACAACCCCTGCATACGGGTCCAGTTTCCCTCCCGTTGCAATGGCCAAGGCGCCTTCATAGCCCCGGTAGTCGCCTTCTGATGCAAGTTGCCTGTACACAGCGAGTGCATCGCCCACCCTTCCTTTATCAAGGAGTCTTGCTGCGTCTGAAAACAACACGTCGAGATGATGCATAGAACGAAACAGTTTTCAGATATCTTTTTATAGCAATCTTTTTCTTGTTATAGATAATTGCGCAGCTTATGTCGTATTATAGCAATACAAGGAAATAAACACGATATGAGGAGAATCGAAGATTCTCCTGTACAGATATAGTGAACCAAGTAAATAATCAGGTATTATATCTTGGTTCACTTACACGCAAAAAGCAAAGCTTTTTGGTGCACCGGAAAACGTTGTTTTCCGCGTGTAGCGGACAACAAAAGTAATATGTCGGTATTCTTTTGTTGTTCCACTATAACCAGTGCAATTCACCATACAAGAACGGTGATGGGGGTACTTTTATGCAAATCCCGGCCGGCAGAAATAATTATATCCTGCTTTTACCTATATATAGTACATATGCCGCACATCGCCGAGCGTGAACTGGAACTGCCCGATGCCATCATCGGCAAGCTTATTTCCCTGCTGCACGACAAGCGCGTCATCTCGCTGGGAGCAGGAGAGCCGGACTTCGACCTGCCGAAACCGCTCGTCGCATACCTGAAAAGAATTGCAAACAAAACAAACAAATATTCCCCTCCCGGCGGCATCCCTGAGCTGAAAATCGCGATAGCAAAAAAACTGAGGAAAGAAAACAGGATTCACGCCGAGCCTGAAAACATAGTCGTAACCGGCGGAAGCCAGGAAGCGCTGCTGCTTGCGGCCGCGTGCGCACTCGATGTCGGGGAGCAGGCAATCGTCCCGAACCCCAGTTTCCTCGCCTACCTGCCGACCGTTGAGTTGCTCAGCGCGGCCCCTGTTTTTGCGGACACCGCTGCGTCAACCGGATGGGAGCTCGACCCTGACGAGGTGCGGAGGCGCATCGACAAAAAGAAAACGAAAGTGCTCATCATCAACACGCCCGGAAACCCTACGGGCAATGTCCTGAAACGGAAAACGCTTGAGGAGCTTGCCGACATCGCTGTTGACAACGACCTCTACATGTTCAGCGACGAGGCATACGAGAAAATAATCTACGGGAAAAAGCACGTGTCCATCGCGTCCCTGAATGGCATGGAGCGATACGCAGTCACGTTCCAGACGTTCTCCAAGAGCTATGCGATGTGCGGCTTCCGGCTCGGCTACTGCGCCGCGCCGCCGAAACTTGCCGCAGCCATAACGAAAATACACGTGTACACGAGCATATGCGCTCCTACCGTGTCGCAGATGCTCGGCATCAAGGCATTGTCGCTGCCAGAGAAGTACACGAGCGCGATGGTCACCGAATACCGGAAGCGCAGAGATTATATAGTGAAACGCCTGAACGAAACAGGGCTGCGCACCGTCAAGCCCGAGGGCGCGTTCTACGCCTTTGCGCACGTCGGGAAGGACGACCGGCGGTTTGCATTCGACCTGCTGAAAAAAGCACACGTGGCTGTCGTTCCCGGCAGCGAGTTCGGTACTGCAGGGAAAGGCTACATACGGCTGTCCTTCGCGACCAAGCTGCCGCTCATTAAGCAGGCAATGGACAGGATGGAGCGGTTTGTCAGATAATGCCCGGCTTCAGTATGAGCGCCGCTCCGGCGATCATGAACAGCGCGCCGAGGAGCCGGAGCGCGATGTCTTTTTCTTTATGGAGGATGAAGCCGCCTGCGACTGCAACGATGACTGACAGCTGTATGACCGGCATCACGTTGCTCGCGTCGGTCAGCGTATATGCGGTGAGTGTGGCAAGGTATGCGACAATTCCCAAGCAGGTGACCGCAAGCATGGCATGCTTTTGCTTGAACAATACCCGTACATGGTGCTGCCGTGCCCTCATGAATGGAGCAAGGAGCACTGCCGGAGCAAGCGTCACCAGAAACGTATACGGAATGGGATGGAAATAGCTCATCGCCACCTTGTCAACAATGACGACGAGCGCAGTGAGAAATGTTGATGCAATGACAAGCCTGACGCCTTTTGCCGAAAACTTTGCAAAGAGGCGCTTCTCCCACGTGAGCACGGCAATGCCAACAAACACAGCGAGCGTGCCGAGTATTTTCTGCACGGTCGCAGCTTCGTTGAGGAACACGACAGAAAGCACGAATACGAGCAGCACAGAGATGGTTGAGAGCGGCTTGAGCAGCGAGATTTCCGTATGCTTATACGATTCGAATACGAGAAGCCCTTCGAATATCCAGAGCACGACGCCGGCGAGCAGTATGAGCCACGGCACGATACCTGACGGAAGCGACGCATCAATGACAAGCAGCGGCAGCGTGAACGCTGCCAGCAGGGCATTGAACGCCCAGAAAAATGTCACCGCATCGGCCTTGAGCATGATGCGCCGCAAGAGGAGCGCCTGCACTCCAAATCCCAGTGCAGCCACCAGCGCGTACAGTTCCCACGTCATCGGCGTTTGCGCCCCACAAGCTTGAGGATATCCCTGACGTTCCCGATGACGTAGTCTGCCCGGTACTTCTCGGCGTAATGAGCGAATTCATTCTGGAGACCGTAAGCCGCGAGGCACGTCTGCATGCCGGCGCGCCGCGCGCCGCGGATGTCGCGGTGCGGCTGGTCGCCGATGAACAGTATTTCGTTCGGCCGCAGCTTCAGCTTCCGCACCGCCGCCCTGAACGGCAACTGGTGCGGCTTCCTGCGCCGCGTGTCGTCCCGCGTCACGACGACGTCGAAGTAGCCGCCGATGCCGCATGCGAAGAGCCGCTGCCATGCCTTGACGCCCGGCGCGTCGGTGATGACGCCTGTCCTGATGCCCCTTTTCCGCAGCATCCTGAGCGTTTCCTTCACCTGCGGATACGGACGCAGGTGCATCGACCGCGTCGTGTTGTACGCATGGACGCCCGCAGCGAACACCCTGACGTTGCCGCTGCTCATCTGCTTCATGAGTTTGATGAACGCCGTGTCTGATTCCATGTTCCTGTAATTTTTATAGCAAAAGGCGCGCATCTGCCGGTATGCTTCCTGTTCCTGCATCTTCAGCCCCGCCTGCACCATCGCCTTCGCCGAATCCTTCGTCGCAAGCTTCTTCATCTTGATGAAGTCGAGGAGCGTGTTGTCGAGGTCGAAGATGACCGCTTTGATGCGCATACGTACAGTTTATTCCATGCTTTTAAAAAGCATCCCGGAAAAGATGGTAGCATGAGGGTGGTATACATTTTTCTCATGCTGCTGCTCGTTTCAGCCGCCCGGGCACAGAGCAACGAGATTTCGGGACTTGTCATCAGGTTTGACATAGACGACGTTACGTCAGTCCACCAGACGATGCACTACCGGTTCCTGACGCCGCTCGCCGGTTTCGTCAACTATACGCTCACCGAACCCGTCACGAATATCCGCGTGTCAGACGGCGAGAAGCAGTTCAGCCACGAACTTGTCCGCACCAACGGCACCTATACGCTCCAGATTATGGTCACTGAACCGGCAAGCACGCTGGACATCAGCTACGATGCGAAAGCCCTTGTTTTCACGAGCGATTCAGTGCATCACTTCTTCACCGAGTTCTCCTTTGACGGTCGGGTCGAGCATCTGGATGTCACCATCTGGCTGCCTGTCGGTTACGGCGTCTACCAGAACTCGTTCAAGCCTCCTGACGCCAAAATCGGGTCCGATGGCACGAGGATAACCTTCGGATGGAATGCAACTGACGTCCAGGGCCCCGTGCTCTTCTCGGTCAAATTCTCACGGCTGACCCAGGAGAACGGCCTGCTCATCGCCGCGGCAGTCCTCCTCGCGGGCGTACTGGTCATCGCGTACACCAAGTTCAAGAAAAAAGAGCAGCAGGCATTCCTCACGGGGTTCAGGGAAGACGAGCAGAAGACCATCGCCTACCTGAAGGAGCGCAAGGTCGCGCTGCAGCGCGACCTGGAAACCGAGTTCAAGTTTTCGCGCGCGAAAGCCACGAGGGTCGTGATGAAACTCGAGGAACGCGGGCTCGTGCGCAAGCAGCGCTACGGCAGGACGAACAAGTTGTTCTGGCTGAAGTAATCCCAATTACTGCAAATGTCTTTCCCTCTGGTACAGACATCTGCACAAGCTTCATTGTTACTTCTTATCAGTTGCTGCTGACTGTTTCACGAACGTTTCACGGCACCAATTAGTTCCTGAAACATACTATGTTCTACAGGTGATGCGCATGCTGCAAGCGATTATGAAAATTATCAAGAAAGACGAAGCGATTTCGGGCGCGCGTGACGCGACTGCCGTCAGCGGCGTCAAGCAGATGTACAGCACATGGGACTGCGGACGTTGTGCACATGCATTTTATTATACTGTCCTCAGATGCCCGCTCTGCGAATCTACCCGGATTAAGAAGCACATGCACCCGGTTAAACTGCCCGTGCACCGCGTGGTGTTTGCAGAGGAAAAGAGCCAGGGGTGGTCTGATGAAATTCCTTTGCTGCGGAACAACAGTAACCGTCGCCAGAGGCATGCAGGAGTACGCGGCATTCCAGTGCCGGCAGTGCGGCGGCCTTCTGTACGTTAAACGGCTTTATCTTGAATGCCTTGAAAACTGCTGCCTTCGTACAAAAGACTTCCGTGAAGTCTTTTGGCGACTTAGGTTAATCCTCGATTAACCTCAAGTCAGGCAGCAGATACAACACAAGGCATTCGGGATGCCATGCCCCACGGAAACCACCGACTCCGGTCGGTGGTATACAAGGGCATATCATTTTGAAAACAATATCGAAAACAAGAGGTGGTCTGAATGAAATGGATCGGAGCCTTTTTGGCAGCGGTGGTATTGTCGATGCCACTGGTCCTTGCTGACGAGGCAGGAGCGCAGGCGCGGTCGGTGTCCACACTCGACCTGCGTTTCAAACAGATAGGGCAGGCGTTCGGCGATTTCGTCTTTCAGGTGAAGTCAACACTCACGTTTGACGAAAAAGCAAAGGTAAACCTGCTCAAGGAAAGGAACGAGGAGCTGAAGGCGCGCCAGCAGTCGTGGCTCGAAACCAAGGCAACAGCTCTTGCGGCTTTCGAGTCGGGCGACATGAGCCCTGAGCAGAAGAGGGAAGTGCTTGACATGCTCCACGCGGAGCACACGGCAATCATCAAGGAGCACCTGAAGCTGACAAGCCAGGTCAGGGAACTGCAGATGAGCGCGAAAATGCACGGCAAGGCAGACGTTGAGGAACAGGCAGAAGCAGCTGTGGAAGAGGTCGAAGGCTCGGAAACATCCTCAGGTCTTGCCGCGGGTGCAGGAGGCACAGCGTTTCTCACCCTAGGCGGTGAAGCCGCCGAAGGCCGCGCGCTCACCGCCGAGGAAGCGCAGGCAAGTGTCCAGGAGGACCTGGGCTTTTCAGCAACTGATGTGCGCACGGAAACAAAGGACGGCGCCACGTTCTATGTCGTGACCGGTGAAGAAACCCAGACGGCAGGCAGCTACAGCCTTGTCAAGAGCTTTGTAGTATGGGTCCGCGCAGACAGCGGCGTCATAACGTCGGCCGACCTCGATGCCCACATCGAGGCGCACACGGCAAATGGCGCTTCTTCGGGAACAACCACCAGCGTCTCGACCGAAACGAGCGGCAGCACATCATCCGGCACAAGCACATCATCCGGCACTAGCGGAAGCGCTTCCGGCAGCGCATCCGCTGGCGTCGAAACCAGCGATGGTTCAGGAGCTCGTCTCGAAACCGGCGTCGGCATGAACATCCGCTAGCCGCCTTCCTTTTTTATTTTTCCCCAGGTGATGCAAATGAACGACCCGACGTGCTGCAACGCACCCATGCACGTGATGGCAGACCTCATGCGGTTCATCGAGTATCAGTGCCAGGTTTGCGGCGACATACTCTACGTTAAAAAATTTGCCCTATAAAGAAGTTACGGTCAATGAAGCTTTGCACGTAAAGAAATCTATTGGCATGAGATGATCACGTTACGTGCAAAGCCTGTCAATGAAACGGTGAAATGAATGAAACAGAAAATTTTCACTGCCCTTTTTGTTGTTGCATTCCTTCTGGGCCCTGCCCATGCGCAGCTCGGCTCACAGTCGTTCCCGTCGATAGATTTCACTGATGACACGCTCTCCGATGCGGAGCTCGAAGCCGCTGAAACGTCCTTCTCCAATCCCGGCATGCTGCCCGACCATCCGCTCTACGTCTTCAAGCAGGTGAAGGAACGTTTCGACCTGTTCCTCGCATTCGACAAGGATGCCAAAGCCAAGCTTCACCTGACGTTTGCGCAGAAGCGGCTCTCTGAAGCGAGAGAACTGGTAGCGCGCAACAAGACACGGGTTGCAGAGGCATCGCTTGCCGCGTACAAAGAAGAACTGAGCCAGTTCAGCGGCGCAGCCAGCAGCAGCCTTGCAGCAGAGGGCCGCATGGTGCTCGAGAAGAGCGCCATCGTCATCAGCTCGCTTATTGAGAAGGCACCGGAGCAGGCAACGCCTGCGCTGCAGGCCGTGCTCAACGCTTCCCTCGAAGAGAAGGAGAAAATCCAGCGCAACAAAAAAGCACGCGAAAGCGAAGCGCGCATCGAGATTCCAAAGACGACCACGACCATAGCTGCGCCCCGGGAAAAAACACCGTCAACAACACTGGACAAGCCGGCCACGGAAGAGAAGCCGCAGCAGGAAACCGGCCCGGCAAAGGAAGAGCCCCCGGCAGAAAAGGAGACCAAGGAAGGCAAAAAGGATAAAGAAGACAAGCCCGCGCCGAAGTCGATTACCATCCAGACGACGCTGCAGCCGGAGCAGCGCGTCACTGTTGCCCTGCCTTTGTGAGCAGGTACGTTCGCCGCTACGCCACGACGCCGGCGTACCGCAGCACGATGGGGATGAGCAGCAGGATGACGAGCGCGACGAGCAGAATGGCAAGCGACCGCTTGATGCCGACCGCTTTCGCGCCGAAGAACAGGCCGACGACGAGGCCGCCGATGTGGCTTATATAGGAGATGTTGCTGTGCGCGTCGAAGAAGAAGTAATAGACGTTGTACACCGCGTAGACGATGCCGAGCAGCGCAAGCGGTATCGGGACGATGAGCGGGTACATCGAGAGGTCTACAGGCCTCACGAGCATGCCTGCGCCGATAAGGGCGAAAATGGCAGCCGACGCGCCGACGGACAGCGAATCGAACGGATAGACCAGCAGCGAGAGCAGGTCGCCGGCGAGCGCGCCGCCGAAAAAGATGGCGAGCATCCTCTTCCTGCCAAGCTCCGCCTCGACCGCGACGCCGAAAAAGAACAGCACGAAGATGTTCGAGAGCAGGTGCGCAGCGCCGGCGTGCAGGAATACCGACGTCGCGACGACGTACGGACGCTCGAGCATGCTTTTCCCTGAAAAGCCGTAGTATTCAAGGAACGCCTCATACTCCTTTTCCGGCAGCGCCAGCGTGTACAGGAAAACCGCGACGCAGAGCAGCACGAGAACGAGCGTGAGTCGCATGAGGATACATTGTCGGGCTTGTTCTTATCTGAATGCCTTGAAAACTGCTCCTGCAAGCAGTTCACAGCTTTGCACAAAACCCCCGATTGCACAAAAAGTCGGAAATTTTGATGTAACTATACGATTTTTAAGTAAGGAGCAAGTCTGAGCAGGCACAATACAACGAGATGCTATGCAAGGTCGTGTGTCACAACTTGTCAGTTCTATGCACGGCGATGTTCGAGCTTAAAGTGGATTTAAAGTTTAGAGAGGTAGGTTAAGAATGCATGGAGAAAACAAGAAATTCGGAATGAAGTGGAAGGGGAAGTTGTTTAAACTCGTTACGTTGTCCTTAGCAAAGGATGGTATTATTGTAGCAGATGCTATTACTCCCACTCATAATTACTATCCTAAAGATGGCAGACTTCATACTACACGGCATCCAACTGGGGAGAAAATCTCTTGGGCAAACCTGCCACCAATAGAAAACTTGGAATCTCCTGTGTTAATCGATCAAATGCACATAGGATACTTGGATGACTCGCTTTCTGAAGAGAGCTTACCAAATTATCAAATTATTAATGTAGATTCATTTGAATGCCAAGAGCCATTTGTCACTATCGCTGTTTACGCTGCAAAACCAAATGACGAAAAGATTGATCAACTAAAGCTGACTCATCGAGGAGAAAGGATAATAGCAAAATTCGCAAATGTGTGGATTGCATTATTAGTTATGGATGGCTCCCAGTCATTAAGGTCATAGTCATCCATCAAGTCTCTATGTGCTTACCAACCCAGCAGGAGGCATGCAAGCAAAGCTTGTCGCCTTGTGGCACGATACCATAAGTGCCTTGCTCTTGGCGTACAGATTTTCAATCGAACGAAAGGTAACGGGTGATGCGGAAAATTTCGGCTTTGTCCGAGCCGGAGTGGAAGTTAATGCTGATAGTTTTTGTGCAAATCCTCATCCACTAAAGCCGAAAATCTATTCCGCAGCATCGAAAAGGCTTTTAAAGCGGTTGGAGTAACATAGAGTAATTTATCATTACACCCTTGGACAAGGTGCAATGGAGAAGCATTGGAAGTTTGGACAACTTCTGTGAATCTGGACAACTTACTTATTGGACTAATTCTTGGACCATCATCGCGGACACGATAATGATAGCGAATGATTGCACGACGCCGAATAAAGGCATTTCGCTTGTGCAACCTATAGCTTTGGGGTGAGATGATGGCATCGCTTTCGGAACCGAAACAGGACTTCTCGAACGTAGAGGATTTTGAGGTGCACAAGGCACGCATCATGGTTATCGGCGCAGGCGGCGGCGGAAACAATACCATCGCGACGCTCACCGAGCGCGGCATCGACGGCGCAACGACCGTCGCTGTCAATACGGACGTGAAGCACCTCACCATGACCAAGGCGCAGCAGAAGATTCTCATCGGGAAAAACCTGACGCGCGGCCTCGGCGCAGGGGGCTATCCTGACGTCGGCAAGAACGCCGCGCTCGAAAACAAGAACGACCTCAAGGCGCTGCTGTCAGGCGTCGACCTCGTCTTCCTCACCTGCGGCCTGGGCGGCGGCACCGGTACCGGCGCGCTGCCGGTCATCGGTCGCATCGCCAAGGAGCAGGGCGCCATCGCCATCGCGGTCGTCACGCTGCCGTTCAAGCTCGAAGGCTCGCGCGTGCTGCGCGCCGAGGAAGGGCTGCAGCAACTGCGCCAGTCGTGCGATACGGTCATTGTCATCGAGAACCAGAAACTGCTCCAGCTGGCCGGCAATATGCCGCTCAAGAAGGCGTTCGGCGTTTCAGACGACCTGATCGCCACCATGATCAAGGGCATCACCGAGACGATATCGATGCCGTCGCTGGTCAACCTGGACTACGCTGACGTGCGCGCCATCATGCGGCTCGGCGGCGTTGCCAGCATCGGCTTCGGCGAGAGCGAGGAAGGAAACCGCGCCCTCGACGCAGTCACCAAAGCGCTCAACCATCCGCTGCTTGACATAGACTACACCGGCGCCGGAGGGGCGCTCATACAAATCATCGGCGGCGAGGACATGCGGCTCGACGAAATCAACGTCATCGGCGAGGCCATCCAGTCGCATCTCGACCCTGAGGCGCAGGTCATCTGGGGCGCGCGCGTGCTGCCCGAGTACCGCGGCAAGATACAGGTAATCACCATCATCACCGGCGTGAAGTCGCCGTACATCCTCGGCCCGGTGCACCAGCCGGAAGTCCCGGCAAGCAGAATTTCCAAGGAATTAGGCATCGAGGTCATCGATGCGCCTCGCCTGAGGCGATAAAGAGGCCATTTATCCTGACCACACCCCAATGAAAGAAAGGAGCGGTAAGGCGGAGAGAGCCCAAACCTCGATTCACCAAGCCGCTCCTCCTCTTTCTACCCCGCGCTCCGCGCGTCGTAGCCCATATTATTTTTAATTTCCCTCCCTCAGCGCTCCGCGCGTCGTAATACCCCGCAGCAGTCCGTTCTCTATCTCATAGTAGGTTCGAATACTACTGGAACTTTTCATTCGAACCTGCTATACTGTATGTTCAGCATAAAATGTTCCAAAATCAACTGAACATGCTATCATACAGGGACGTCCGACGATACATCTTCTTAAGGAACAGCCACACAACAGATACCTATGGACAAGTGGCTCATCGTCGCGCTCGTAACACTCGCGGTCACTGGCGTGCTCTACGTGGCGGTCAAGCCGCCGGCTGCACTCAGGGCCGCGAATGACACGTTCGCTCTCGCGGTTGCGCCCTCTGCGGTGCAGCTCGGTGAAGAGGTACTGGTTGAGGCGCAGGCGCGCATCACCCTTGACGAGCGGCAGGCTCTCTACCACCCGCTTGCCGTTTCGGTTACCGGTCCCGGCAGCTACACCGAAGAGCTGGTACTGGCGCCTGGCAGCACGCTCGATTGTTCGGCGTACTACTGCAACGGCACCTTCCACGGCACCTACCACAACGCCTACGCCGAGGGCGTCTACACCGTCGCCGGCACGTTCAACGGCAGACAAGCTGCCGCATCGCTGCTGGTGTACGGCCCTGAAACCGCGGCCCGGGTTGCTGTTGTCCAGGATATCGGGGCATATCACTACGACAGCTTTGCCGCCGGCCGCTCTCTGGCATATACGCTGTACACTGCGTCGTACACAAAAGGAACCGAGCACGCCACGGTCTTCGTCTATACGTTCACGACGGGCGCAGCTGCCGGCGAAAAGCTTGCCGCCAGCCGGCGCCTCTCGCCTTCGGCATTTGTTCCTGCCCGGACAGCAAACGCAACCGTTCTTTACCAGCAGGGCTGCTGCGCGTGGTGGGTCTCCGGCAACGCGACGCTCGTGGTTTCGAGCACGCCCGTGATGCCTGTTACCGGAAGCCCGATGGAACCAATCATCGCGGCCTATCTGGAGCGCTACCCGCCGTCCTGAGCGGGATGCACTGTTTACGAATGCGGACACGCATTGCACCGCTTTATAAGATTTCCCCGCAAGTAATTACTGCTATGGCTGCCACCATAACCGCCGAGACGGTGCGGCATGTCGCCGCACTTGCACGCCTTGAGCTCACCGATGCTGAAGTCACGCGCTTCCAGGCCGAGCTCAACGACATTCTCAGAGCTTTCAAAGTCCTTGACACGTGCCGCACGGGCAACGTCAAGCCCTCGTTCCAGCCGATTGAAGCGAAGAACGTCATGCATGCCGATGTCCCTGAACCATGCCTCACCCAGGAGGACAGCCTCAGGAACACGAGACACAAGGAACACGGCTTTTTCAAAGGCCCGCGCGCCGTGTAAGTGCGGGATACGAGGTTGGGTATGTACTACATCACGTCACCCATCGATACGGAAAGCGAGGCGTACCAGCTCAGCGCGCGCGTAGCCAGGAAGCTCGAGAAGGCCGGCATCACCGTGTACCTGCCGCAGCGCGACACCGACCAGCAGCAGCCACCAAAGCGCATCTTCGCCGCAAACATCAAGGCGCTGTCAGCGGCGGACGGCGTCATTGTCATCCTTTCGGAAACGCGCGGCATATACCTGGAAGCAGGCTATGCGAAGGCGCTCGGCAAAAAGCTCATCGGTCTCAAGACCGGCGAGACGAAGCCGGTCGGCAACATCGTCCGCAACTTTTTCGACTACATCGTCGACACGACGGATGAGCTTATCGTGCTCCTCGAGGGTACGGCACATGAAGAAGCGTGACATGTCGGTCAAGGAGTTCCTCGCCACATCGGCCGCAGGCGGCATCGATTACGCTGATTTCTCCAGACGCTTCATGGCAGACGTGCAGAAGGCGAACAAGCGGTACCATCTGCTCGTTACCCTGGCAGACCAGCCGGCGCAGCCTTCGCCGTCGCTCTACGGGCTGCCGGTGAGCGCCAAGGACTGCATCTGCGTTGAAGGCGTGCAGAGCGCCGCAGGGTCGCGGATTCTTGAGGGGTACAGGCCGACGTTCGACGCGACGGTAGTCGCGCGGGTGAAGAAGGAAGGCGGCGTGGCCATCGGCAAGACACAGCAGGACGAATTCGGCTTCGGTACCTTCTCGGTCAACAGCGGCTATGGCATTCCTAAAAATCCGCTTGACCCTACCAGGAGTTGCGGCGGGTCCTCGGGCGGCGCAGCAGGCCTTGTCGCAGCGCTCGACCAGCCGCACGTGGCGCTCGCCGAGAGCACGGGCGGCTCGATTTCGGCACCAGCCGCATTCTGCGGCGTCGTCGGCCTCACGCCGACGTACGGCCTTGTCTCGCGGTACGGGCTCATCGACTATGCGAACAGCCTCGACAAGATAGGAGCCATCGGCAAGCGCGTCTATGACGTCGCGCTGCTCCTGTCGGTCATCGCAGGCCACGACAGCCGCGATTCCACGTCGCTTACGCAGGAGCGCCGCGACTACACCGCCCACACGGAGAAGCGCAACGACCTCAAGGGCGTGAAAATCGCGGTGCCGAAGGAATATTTCTCCCATGTCGACAAGAACGTCGAAAAGCAGGTCTCGCGGGCAATTGCAACGCTCGAGGACCTGGGCGCTGCCTGCACCACGGTATCGCTGCCGAGCACGAAGTACGCGCTCGCTGCCTATTACATCATAGCAACGTCCGAAGCGTCGACGAATCTCGCCAGGTACTGCGGCATGCGCTACGGGCTTCACCTGCCGCTCGAGGGCAACTTCAACGAATACTTCGCTGCGGTGCGCTCGAAAGGCTTCGGCGACGAGGCGAAGCGGCGCATCATCCTCGGCACCTTTGCGCGCATGTCCGGCTACCGGAAGGCGTACTACCTCAGGGCGATGCAGGTGCGCACGGTCATCATACAGGACTTCAAGAAGATTTTCAGGCGCTACGACGTCATTGCGGCGCCGACCATGCCCATCCTGCCGCCGAAATTTTCCGAAATCAAAAAACTGAAGCCGCTCGAGCACTACCAGATGGACGTACTCACCGTGCCTGCGAACCTCGCCGGCATTCCGCACATCTCGGTGCCGTGCAAGCCGAAAACGCCGGTAGGCCTGCACGTGCTCGGCGACCACCTCGCCGAGCCAAAGCTCATCGAGATAGCAGGCGCATTCGAGAGGGCGATGCTATGACGGTCACCATATATTTTGACGGATGCTCGAAGGGAAACCCCGGAAAGGCAGGATACGGGTATGCTCTGTACAGGGATGGAAAAAAAGTACACGAAGGCAACGGTGTCGTACCCGGAGGACACGCAACGAACAACAGAGCCGAATTCACGGCGGTTTTGAAAGCTCTGGAGTTTGTAAACAAAGCGGATTTCAGAGACGCTATAGAAATAAAAGGCGATAGCAAACTGGTCATAGAGCAGCTCAACGGAACGTACAAAGTAAAGTCGGCAACATCCACAGAATTTGTCCCCCGCATCAAAGCCCTTATTGGAGGCAGGGATATGAAATTCATTCATATACCGCGTGAGAAGAACAAGGAAGCAGATGCGCTGTGTAACAGAGCTGTTAAGGCTAGCCGACGACGTATGGTGCTATGATGAAAGAAACAAAGGCAGCAGCGCAGGCAGCCAGGAAGGCAGGAAAGGCCATACTCTCGTACTGGGGCAGGAACAAGGGCGTCACCATGAAAGGACGCGCCAACTTCCTCACCAAGGCAGACCTCGCCAGCCAGCGCATCATCATCAGGGAGCTGAAGCATTTCGGGCACGGCGTTCTCGCGGAGGAGAACGTCGACCGGCCCGGAGAGCTCACGTGGGTCATCGACCCGCTCGACGGGACGACCAACTTCAGCCGCGAGAATCCGCATTTCTGCGTTTCGATTGCGCTCGTCGGACGCGAACCGCTCGCCGGCGTCATCTACGACCCGATGCTCAATGAACTGTTCGTCGCCGAACAGGGGAAGGGCGCCTTCCTCAACGGCACGCGCATGCGCGTGTCGAAGACGAACGCCCTCGACAGGGCGCTCTTCGCCACCGAATTTTCGCCTTACATGGATGACGCAGAACGACGGAAAAGTGTCGAGTGCGTCAGGCAGATTATCGGCAATCGCCGCGTCTTCCGCAACACGGGCTCGGCAGCCCTTGACCTTGCGTACATCGCTGCCGGACGGTTCGATGCGTACTTCCAGTTCAGCCTGAAGCCATGGGACTACAGCGCCGGGCTCGTGCTCATCCCCGAAGCAGGGGGCGTCGCCGAGATCGCCGGCCGCCTCATCGTCGCGTCGAACGGAACGCTCCACGGCGGATTCAAGAACTGGCTGATGCTATGAAAATAGGACTTGAAGTGCACTGTCAGCTGCTCACGCAGACGAAGCTCTTCTGCAGGTGCCCGAACAGGGTTGCGAAGGAACCGAACACGCTCACGTGCGATTACTGCACCGGCCTGCCGGGGAGCAAGCCGCGGCTCAACGCAACGGCGGTCGAGTACGCGCTGAAAATCGGACTGGCGCTCGACTGCTCGTTCCCGAAGGAGACATTTTTCTCAAGAAAAAGCTACTTCTACCCTGACATGGGAAAGAACTTCCAGATCACGCAGTACGAGATACCGATAGCGAAGGACGGCTTCCTGAATGTCAACGGGAAGAAAATACGCATAACCCGGATACAGGTCGAGGAGGACCCTGCGCGCATGGTGCACGCCGGTACCATCACCCATGCGGACTACGTGCTCGTCGATTACAACCGGAGCGGCGTGCCGCTCTGTGAAATAGTCACGGCGCCCGATTTCTCCTCGCCGAAGGAGGCGCGCGTGTTCCTGCAGGAGCTTTCCTCCATACTTGAATATCTGGGCGTGTACGACTCCAACACCGAGGGCTCGATGCGCGTCGATGCGAACATCTCCGTCGCAGAGACGAGAGTCGAGGTCAAGAACATCTCCGGCTTCAAGGACGTGGAGAAGGCGCTGCAGTACGAGATCATACGGCAGCAGAACCTCATCAAGCGCGGCCAGTCGGTTGCGCGCGAAACGAGAGCGTGGGACGCGCCGGCAGGCGTGACGCGCTCACTCCGCATGAAGGAAGGAGAGGACGAGTACGGCTACATATTCGAGCCCGACCTGCCGTTCATCACCACCGAAAGCGCCGCATCCCTGAAGAAGGCGCTGCCCGAGTTTGCGCACCAGAAAGTGCAGCGGTACAAAAAGGAATTCGGCATCGCCAAAGAACTTTCAGAAGCGATAACATCCGAACCGAATCTCGCCAAAATGTTTGAACAGGTTGTCAAGGAAATCGACTCCCAGTTCGCGGCAAAATGGTTCGCCGGCAACATTCTCAAAACACTCAATTTCAACAATCTCAAAATAAATGACACGTTAATCAAAGCCGAGAACATCGTAATGCTCCTCAGAAGAATCCGAGAGGGTAAAACAACAGAAAGGACAGCTGATTTGATATTACGGGATCTTGTAGAGCTCTCGGAAAAGGGACAAGAGGCAAGTGATTTAAAATTAGTGGAGAAGTTGATCAATATTGCACCACAACGCATATTCGACCCGAAGGCACTTGAGCCGGTGGTCAAGGAAGTGCTCAATGAAAACCCGAAAGCCATCGTCGACTACAAATCAGGCAAGAAGGAGGCGCTCAACTTCCTCGTCGGCGCGGTCATGAAGAAGACCGAGGGCAGGGGAGACTCCGAAACGATACGGAAGCTGCTCACGAAGTATCTGGCTTAATCAGTTCCTGTCTTTTCCCCAAAGCCTGCAACCTGCCATACAACATTCTAATACCTTACTGCGAATAGGTAAGTCAGACGGGCCCTTAGCTCAACGGATAGAGCACTTGTATGAGATGCACATAGTCTCGTGGTGATGCTTCGGACCAAGGGGTTGCGTGTTCGAATCGCGCAGGGCTCACTCATGGAACAGCCGCTTCTTGCCGTCCCCGTCATCGCGGCGGCAGTGGCAGCGCTCGTCCCGCTCACCGCGCCCGGGGGGCACGGAGCGGAGATTGCCGGTCCCAGCGCATCATTGAGCGCGACGGCGAGAGGCCTCAGCGGTACCGGCTGAAGCCTTATAAACTCACGGGGAAAGATACGTAAGGACGGCGTTTTCTGCATTCATTTCAGAGGTTCCGTATGGCATTCGACACAGCGTTTTTCCTCGTGCTGTCGTTGGCACTGGGCATCAAGCACGCGTACGACGCGGACCACCTCGTCGCGGTCTCGAATTTCCTCGCGCGCAGCACAGGCATGCGCGACACGGCCAAGATGACGGTGAGCTGGGCGCTCGGGCACATGATAACTGCGGCGGTCATCACCATCATCCTGTTCACTGTTGCCATCCAGGCAAAATCGCTCAGCGGCATCCTCGAGCATTTCGAGACCGCGGTGGCGGTCATGCTCATCCTCATCGGCACTGTCGGCATACTTCTGGAAGTTCCTATTGTCCACCGGCACGTGCACCATCATATTGGCAGGCGGGTGCACGCCCACCGCCACAGCCACCGCTTCGGCAGGCTGGGAACGTTCGCCCGCAAGGCGCACCTGCATCCGCCGCTGTTCGGCGTCGGCATCATCCACGGTCTCGCGAGCAACGACGAGCTGCTCGCGCTGTTCGTCGCCGGTCTCGGCACCGGCTCGCTCGGCATGCTGCTCGCCGGCCTTGCCGTCTTCACCGTGGGTGTGATGGCAGGCATGATGCTGTTCGGCACGCTCATCACATGGCCGTTGCTCAAAGGGAAGACCGAGCAGGTGCGGCTTGCTGTAACCATCATCGCCGGCCTGATGAGCATCGTGTACGGGTTCATGATGCTCGCAGGGCAGGGAGGATAACCCGCTTGACGAGATAGGGGCGTTCCCGTTTCTTGTGCCATTTGCGGTGCTCTTCTTCTGCGGCGTCGTGATGGTCATCGGGGGTACGCTCCTCCCAATACCAATTTGTCGCCACTTGCCGGTTCTCTATCCCACTCACTGATTGTTTTTTAAGCGTACTCATAGATATAGTACTATACTTTTTGATACTACTGAGGTGGAAGATAATGCGCATGATCTTGACGGCATCTTTGCTGATGGTATTGGTGCTCCTCGTGGCTGGTTGCACAGGGACAGGGCAATCTACAGGAGGAAACCAGGAGGGGAGGGCTGTGGCGACGATGGCGGACGCAGCTGCTGACATGGGCGCGGTGAGCAGCGTCAAGGTAACGGTTGACAGCGTGCGCGTGCATAGCGCTACCGAAGGATGGGTTACGATATCCTCGGCACCCCACACCTACGACCTGCTCCAGCTCAAAGCAGAAGGCAAACAGGCCCTGCTGGCAGACACCAAGCTGGATGCAGGAACCTACGACCAGTTGCGCCTCGATATATCAAGTGTCGTCGTCACTGACGCACAGGGCAGCCACCAGGCAAAGCTGCCTTCCGGCGAGCTGAAAATTGTCGGGGACCTCGTCGTCAAGGCGAACTCGACCGCGGCAGCGGTGTTCGATTTCAAGGCTGACGAATCACTGCACGTCACCGGCGAAGGGCAGTACATCATGGCGCCGGTAGTTCAGCTCGAGACACGCCAGAACGCGGACGTTACGGTCAGAAGCTCGGCTGACGTGGCCGTATCCGGCGGCAGCGTCGTGACGAACGTCAAGGTCGGCATGGATGCCCAGGGGCGGGTGGGTGTCGGCTTGGGTATCCCGGCAAATGCAAACCTCTCTATCGGATCAGGCTCTACCATCATTGTCGGTTCCGGCATCGGTACTGCAGGATCAGCCGGTGGTTCAGCGAGCGGTTCAGCAGGAATCGGAGGCAGTGCCGGCATTACCGGCTGACGGTGTTTTTTTAGCAGCATGTTTTTGGTTCTGGTGAATGTGTGCAGGGGTTGTTCTCCGTGCTCCCCATTTGCTGTAATTTGACCATGAAGACGGTGACCGAACTTACACGGTTTACTGAATACCAGTGCCAGAAATGCGGCGATCTCCTGTACGTCAAGAGATTTTCGCATTACCTCGCGTAGGTATACATGAGGTGCGCATACCAGCCCAGCGCCGCTTCTTCATTCCCGGTGGCTCATGGGAAACCGCGGTTCTCGTCAATAGGGCCGATAGCCATCAGGTGGGGCGCATTCCTGGGCGCGCTCATCAACTTCGCGATCATCGCGCTCGTCGCGTTCCTGATCGCCAAGAAAATGCTCAGGGAGAAGAAGGCAAGCAAGAAATGACGGCAGACGGTGCTACGCTATGGCAGCGCTCGACAATCTCACCAGTGCAGTCATCCTCATCATCATAGCCATCATTCTCTATTTCTTTGGCACCGCGTTCGCGGGTGCGATGGCCGACCTGTTCGGCGTCGTCGGCAGCGCGGTCGCGTGGCTCCTCGTGTTCCTCGTCATGGTCGGCATCATCAGGCATTACTGGTAGCTCACAATATCACTTTTTATCCGCATCTATTATCTTCTTGCAATACACAGGTCTTTGTATGACCCTCTCACCCGATTCCGCTACAGCACGTGTGGCATGTCTAATTCTGGCAGTCCTGCTTCTCAGCGGCTGTGCAAAGCAATCCCAATCAGCAAATCTGGTTAGTGTTGCCGGAGAACTTCGTACTATGGGGACATTGGGGGAT
Organism: Candidatus Aenigmatarchaeota archaeon; assembly: GCA_016193585.1. Classification (GTDB taxonomy): domain Archaea; phylum Aenigmatarchaeota; class Aenigmatarchaeia; order GW2011-AR5; family GW2011-AR5; genus JACPRW01. The sequence continues at coordinate 64,681 of JACPRW010000004.1, read as the reverse complement.
ATATCAGACGCTGAATTTAATGCAATTGCCAACAAAATCAAAACCAACGAGTTGAAAACGCCATTCGATGTTTTCATTGCAGCCAACAGAGCTCTTGTATTCAAGACAAACGAGACAGCAGTTGCACCGCCTCAGCATTATGCGCGCCTCTACCAACAACTGAGCACCTTGAATAATGAAGCGGTATTCGAGTCGTTCAATGCCACCTTTATCAAGGTTCAGGGCTACGATGGCGAGGAAGACAGGATTCTCGTCTCATTTACCGCCAATGGAACAGCGTACCAGACAGTCAATTACTACTCGGAAAACTTTCTTATCGACAGCAGCTTCTACAAAATTATGAACAGAGTTCTCGCTGATAAAAATTCACCGTACCGCTTTTACTACGTATACTACCGGAAGCCCTCATCGATTGGATTTGAAACGACCGATTGGCACACATTTGGTGTCATCTCGCTGACCGAGCAGCAGGCATACGTGCTGCGGGAAGCGAAGCTGTTGGATATCAGCTACGGAGAACACGATATTTTAAGCACTGATACGATGAACAACATTGTTGCCACGTTCAAAAAAACAGGGCTTTTCAGCCATTTAAACGAGGAATCGTTCGAGAGAGAAAGGCAGGAACTCTTCAGATATACATATACCAATCCGCTCCCGATACTATCATCATTTTCAAACGTGACGTACTGGTTTGATGCCGAGACGAGCAACTTCGAGAACCCGTACGAGGAAATTACGCTCGGGCTGGTGGATGTTTCACACGGAGCATTCACGCCGATGAATATTACAGACAACTTTACGATGGATGAGCCAACGCCTTTCTCTTTTGTATTTGACGGTAAACGATATGAAACAAACTTGACATCATCCGGCGACTGGCTCGACCTCTCTTTCATCGACCTCATCACGCGGGCGCTCAATGAAAGTAAGGTCGATGGCAATTTCTACCTACTCGATACGGGAGATCAGTCGGTGCAAGTGATATTTCTCACCACCCCGCAATACGAGACCATAGTAGCTAACAGGCTGCTCCCCATCGTCGCGGAATCAGATGCCGTCGAGCGCGGGAAGGAATTTGAGGAAGAGGTTTTCAGAAGGCTCGGCGGCGGGAAGGAATTAGCGTAAGACCGGCTTGCCATATTTGTTGAATGTTACATATCGCCTCGCCGCAGCTTTATAGGCGTTCGGCTTCAATGATTACCATGGCGGCCATGAGGCGCGCGGCGTTCCTGCCCAAAAAACCTGCACTCATCGGGCTTGGCATGCTCCTCCTGCTCGACACCATCTTTGATGTCCTGCGCGGCACGCAGGGGAACCCGCTCTTCAAGCCCATCGAAAACGCATTCGGCATCTGGGCGTTTCCGCTCCTCGTGCCGCTTGCACTCGCATTCTTCTATGCAGTGGTGAAGTTTGTCGGCATGGTTGTCCAAAAGACCGACCCGGTCCCTCACGTGGAAGAAATCCTCTTCACGGCGCTCGTCATCATCTTCGCGGTTCACGACACGCTCATCTTCTTCGCCGATTACCTTGGTGTCAGGCTTATCACCAGCTTTCCGCAGATGATTATTCTCTACACAGCCATAGGCTTCGGCTACAGCCTCTGGGCAGAACACGAAACAAAGAAGTAACGGAAAACAGATGAAGCACTGATGCTGGGTTATATGTATCCCTCTATTTTTGAACGCTTAAATGTATACTCCAGAATATACTTTAAGTTAGGAAATGCGATATAATAAATAAGTTTAGAAACAGCACAATTGTAGCGTTTATTTGATTCAATTTCTCTAATGGTATAACACCATGACCGGCTTCGTTCCTTAAATTACGATGGTCAATATTTGATATACAGCTAATCACGGCTGAAACAAAATCTCTCCCCAGTATTTTTTCAACTTCAGGCTCTCTTATTAGCGTATCTAAAACCTTTTGCATCATAGAATTGCTTTTTTGGTCAAAAACAAAATTAGAAAAACCATTTTGTACCATAACACCTCTTATCAATTGTTCTATCTGAAACACTAGTATATGTATTGATGATATGCAGTCAGAAGAAAAGTATCTCTCGATGCCTCTTTTTAGAATTTCTTTAGAATCACTATTAATTTTACTTTTATCTATGACAGAATTAATTACATCTATGTTTATTTTACCCATTTCTATAGACTCTCTTAAAATAATTGTATTAAACTGTAGACATAGTGCAAAGTGTGATAGAGTGTCATATTTTACCCTTGCGTCACCAGAAATAGCTCCTGATATATGAGTACCGCTTTGACGTGTCATAGGAAATATTGGAGAAATACTATCCTTACTAATTTCCTTGACTTCTTTTTCAACTCTAGAATATTCTGGTATTAAGAACTTCGACATTAGTTTAACTATTTTGTCTGACTCATTTTCGTCTTTCAGAATTTCTAAGACAGCTTTTCTTATATCTTCTTTCTTGATTTGGACAGATGTTTCATGTTTCGTAAAAAGAGGTTCTGAAGCTTTGTTGTTCTCATCTAAAAGTCTTGTTAATTTTCCCTTCAAAGTATCATCCTTCATGTTACTTTTACTCATGTGAACTATTGCACTTTGATAAAAAAATGTTTTAAGTAATGGGCTTGGGTTCTGCTCAGCCCTGCTTATTATACTATCTAATTGAAGTTTATTTATTTCATCTACTTTAGTCTGGTTTTTAGTTTTTGCATAAAATTCTTTAGCTAAACCTAGCCATATATCTACAGTATGAAACATACCTGTAGAAGCTGCTTCCTTACTAATAGAATAACACAAGTCTAGTAAATCTTCACATAACTTTTTTTCGTTAGTATCTAGTTCTTCCCACATTTCTGAGGCTATTGAGAAAAATATTTCAATCATAGACCTATAATTTATAGACTTCTTATCCATGTCTTTTGAAAGAGCTGTAGCTAAAGTTTTAATTAAATCATTTTTAACCAAGTCTCTAAAATTTAGACTTTTTGATAGTTCAAATGCAAAGCTGAAGCAAAACTTTGATGTTTTCCAGTCTACCTCACAATTTTCTAGACCTCCCAGTATGAATAACTCTACGCTTTTTTGTACAAATCTAATGTCTTTCTTGGCTGTCCATAAAAAGTAGCCTATTCTAGCTCCTGTTAATGTTGGCAAATCTGTTTCTAATCTTTGTTCAAAATGTTTTACGACATCATCGTCATAAATCCATGATTGGATTTTCTCATTAAGATTTTCTAATACATGAGCCCATAAGTCACCGCTTCCACTTGGTACAAATGGACTGTTTAATAACATTCTTTCAGCTATCAAAAGCTTCTTACTTTCTTCATCGTTATCAGTTTCACATTTCTGAATAAGTTTGCCTAATGTAGAAGTTTTATCAAAAGAATAATATTCTTCAGATATGTTATCAACCTTTTTTAGTTCAGCCATAATATCAGATTTCATTGAATTCGCCTTTTAACGTTTCCATAAACCTTGAAAGGCTTATCAGACATGGCATGTTTTCTAAGATAGTGTAACGAACTCTTTTCAATACCTAATTTTTTAGCTTCCGATTGTGTCAAACTAAGAATCTTTTGCCTTGAAGCACTGATGCTCCCGGCGGGATTCGAACCCGCGTTTCGGCCTGTCTCTTGCTCCGGTTTTTGATTGACCAGTTTTTGGTCGAGCTTTTTCCCAAAAAGCTCGTCGAGAGGGCCGCATCCTTGACCGGGCTAGACTACGGGAGCAGCTATACGGTAATTCTTCCAGAAAGTGTTTAAGTAATTAACAAAACCTGCCAATGGCATTCTTTCAAACTTAAATCAAGGCAGTGAGAAATGATTACCGGATTGCATTTCTCACCATGGAAGAGGAAAAAATTGTCAGGGTAGCCGTGTAGAGAAGAGAAAATCGCACCGTTACAAAGAGTTCTACTGGTGATACGTATACTTCTTCCTGGCATGCTCAAGCGTCTTGAAATCGCCTTTGGCTATCTCTTCGTTACCCTTCTCGGCACTCTGGATAAACCGCATATCCTCCACCACTCGCAAGAAAGATTCCACGTCCTTTTTCGGGAGTTTAAGTGTAACCATTTTTGTCATACGTATCTGGTTCACTTCAAGTAATAAAAAGCTTTAGCCTCAGACAGGGCACGTGCTCAGGCCGCGCTTGGCGAGATATTTCTGGTGGTATTCCTCGGCGCGGTAGAACGTCGTTGCCGGCACAATCTGGGTGACGATGGGCTTTGTGAACTTCTTCGCCTTCCCGAGCGCTGCCTTCGACGCTAACGCCGCCTGCTGCTGCGCAGGCGTATGGTAGAAGATGACTGAGCGGTACTGCGTGCCGACGTCAGGCCCCTGGCGATTTACCGTGGTAGGGTCGTGGCTGCTCCAGAAAACGTCAAGCAGCTGCTCGTACGTCACTTGTTTCGGGTCGAAGACGACCTGCACCACTTCCGCGTGGCCGGTCCTGCCGGAGCACACGTCCTCGTACGCCGGGTTCTTCGTTGTGCCGCCCATGTAGCCGGCGCCCGTCGCGGCGACGCCCTTCACCTGCCGGAACGCCTCCTCGACGTGCCAGAAGCAGCCGGCGCCGAACGTGGCGGTCTCAAACGTTTTTGGTGAAGGCTTCTTCGTGGTTGTCATACGTGGTCACGAATGGTATTGATTGTACAGATGTTTAAATTTAAGGCAACAGAAGAGTAATTCATGGCATATAATGTGCTTGTCGCCGACAGCGTAATTGAGTTCTTGGACACTTTGAGTAAGAGTGAGCGCGACAGGATTATGAAGCGATTGCATCTCCTTGAGGAACGTCCCCATTCAGCAGGCGAACCACGCGGCAAGTTCTGGATTCTGAAGGTAGGCAGGACTGATTACCGTTTGGCGTTCCGCATCGTTGAAGAGGAACACGCTGTGAGGGTGACTGCGATAGAAAAAAGAAAATCGCACCGCTATAAGGAGTTCTATCAGTGAATTCTGTACTTCTTTCGTAGATGCGCGAGGGTCTTAAATCCCCCCTTCGTTACCTCTTCGTCACCCTGCTCCGCTTTCTGAATAAATCTAATGTCTCCGACTACGCGCAGGAACGATTCCACATCTTTCTTTGGTAACTTCAATGTTATCATTTCTGGCATAACAGTAGTTAGTTTCTGTACTTATAAGCGTTTGGATTTGCCGGCTTCAATTTAAAAGCCTCTTTCTACAGTTATTTTGGTATGCTCCGCTTGAGCTTCAGGCAGAAAGCGCTCATCACGCTCGCCGCCCTCGGTGTCGGCGCGGCGTTCTCGCTGCTCTGGGGCGGCGCGCCGCTGGCAGTGCTGTTCGTCCTGCTCGCGTTCGACAAGATAATTCTCGGCATGGGCGGCATCCTCCGCAAGATCGGCATCGAATTCACGACGATTCTCACCATTTTCATCGGCGTCATGTACGGGCCGGTGTTCGCGTTCTTCTACACGCTGCTCATCATCCCGGTGTTCCATGCCATCAAGTTCTTCTTCATACCCATGCAGCCGGACTGGCCGCTCTTCGTGCCGGCGCCGTACAATTTCGCCGACGCGATAGGCGCGGCGCTTGCCGCGTTTATGAAGGATTTCTTTATCGGCTACATCATGTTCTTCGTCGTCATCGAGAAAATCGTCGTCTATGCGCTCGCGGACCGGCTCATGTTCGGCAAGCCAGTGGACATATTCGGCGCGGTCACCTACTTCGTGTTCAACATGGCAATTGCCCTGCCCGCCGCCGGCTTCCTCACTGGCATCACCGGCGCGCCGGTGATATTGTGAGCCAAAGAGATGTATGGGAGTCTATCGCGGCGCCGTGGAATGAATACCGCACGACACCGGGTTCTGAAGCCGCCGCGTTCCTGAAGGAACGGAAAGGCTTTGTTCTTGACGTCGGCTGCGGTTCTGGAAGGAATTTTTTACGAGGAAGGTACAAAGTTGTCGGCATTGATTTTTCACTGAACATGCTCCAGTTGGCGCAACAGACAGGAAAGAAAAAGGGCATTTCTTTTTTTGGCGTACTTTCTGATGCATCGGTGCTTCCGTTTGCGAATGATGCGTTCGACGCCGCACTCTCTGTGGCAATGCTCCACTGCCTCAGGAAACGCGCACGGAGAAAATCGCTGGAGGAGCTGCACCGCGTCCTCAAGCCCGGCGCCGAGGCGCTCATCACCGTATGGAACCGCGAGCAGCCGCGGTTTCACGGAAAGCGCGAGGGCATGGTGCCGTGGACGTACAAAGGAAAAACATACGAGCGCTACTATCATCTGTACGACGGCGGCGAACTTGCCAGCGAACTTGCCGGCGCGGGCTTTGCGGTCACGCGCCTTTCCGGGAGCGAGGAGAAGGCTTTTAACATCTTCCCGAGGAATATTATAGCCGTCGTCAGGAAGGAGTGATGGTGGTATCGGAACTGCGAGCGAACAGCGAGTGGTTCTGACTTCAAAAAGTAAGTGGAGGTATCGGAACTGCGAGCGAACAGCGAGTGGTTCTGATTGCGAGGGTAGCCAAGTCTGGTCAAAGGCGCAAGGCTTAGGACAGTGCGAAGCTCAGAAACCAGACCAGCAACGACGCCTATGCGTCAGTCTGGGTTAAGAAACCTTGTCGGTTAGTCCGTTCGTCGGTTCAAATCCGGCCCCTCGCATTATTTTTTTGGGATATATACAGCCCGAAAATTGAACTCTTTTAGAAGACTAATGGATTAATTTCTGTATATGTCGTCAATAACTATGTTATCGATTGGTACAATTGACTATATTGTCGCTAGACTGCTTTTTCACAATTCATTTCCGTTTCACGCAATAAATATGGGGTCTCAATCTCTAGAGAAATGTTTGAAATCGTTTATCATGGAAAAAAGGAGTCTTACCGACAAAGAGATTAAAAGAAAATATGGTCATGATTTGAAGAAATTATTCGATAATTGTAAAGTCATTAAGCCACTTTTCTCAAAAAATGTAAGATTGGAAGCTATTATTGATAATTACGATGAAGGGCATAATTTTAGATATTCAGATGATTCTATCAAAGCCTTAGAAAAAATAAAAAATAATAAAGGGTTTTTACAACATCGTGAAAAAATAGATTTTATATGGAACTCGTGGCTTCAGGATTTAGATTACGCATTTTATTCAATAATACAAATCATAGGTAAAACTCCTACTGTACTCTTAGATATTGAGAAAGGCGAGCATCCAGTATGGAAGGAAATATTGTATAGAGATAATCTAGAATTTAGAAATATCTAATGACTTCAATACATTTTTAGTCTATAAATGATGAATTCATTGAAGATTGTAAAATTTCATTTGTCTATATTTTCCATTGAAAGGAACTCATCACACATCTCAACAAAAGTTTTCAGGGAAAGATGTTCAATAATTCTATCAGGTTACTAATTGTAATAGTATGTTCAGTTGATTTTGGAACATTTTATGCTGAACATACAGTATAGCAGGTTCGAATGAAAAGTTCCGATATTATTAGAACCTGCTATAAGTGAAAGCTTAGTCTCATCGTAGGTTAAATACCATTTAATTTTTGTTGTTGAGATAGTTCATAAGAAGTAGCAGGAGTAGTTGTGGTTTTATGGCCAAGTTCATCAGGCCGATGCCCGAGCTGACGAACAGCGAGGTGAAGGCGTTTCTTGAGGATTTGTCGAAGCATGAGAATGTCTCGGAAGAGGAGAAAGGACTCATACGGAAGGTTCGGAAGCTCAGAGACACTGTAGGGTCACCTGTCAAGTCATTAGTGATTGCTGATTTTTTCTAAGTAAAAATATGATGATGAGCTATCCACCTATGTCCGGCATTCTCATTGATAGGCATGTGCATCAACGGGAGTGGACGGTTACGTAGGTTACGTTTAAATACACTTTTGCAGGGGATATACAGTGAGTCGTATGAAATTCAGGATTGTTATCGAGGAGGACGAGGATGGCATGTATGCAGTAGCGTGCCCTACGTTACCCGGTTGTATTTCCCAGGGAAAAACACGCGGGGAAGCTGTTAAGAATATCCGGGATGCTATAGAAGGCTATTTGACAAGCCTGAAGAAACACAACGAGCCTATTCCACCTTCGATTGAAGAAGAAGTGGTAGAGGTACGTGCCTAAGCTGCCTGTTCTTTCTGGAAAAGATGTCGTGCGAGCTCTTTAAAAAATAGGTTATGAAATCGACCACCAGACAGGCAGCCACATGATTTTGCGCCACAGGGAACCGCCGCACAGGCGCCTTACCGTGCCAAACCACAAAGAGATTTCCAAGAAGACGTTACTGTCGATTATTAAGCAATCAGGGCTCGTGAAGGAAGAATTTCTCCATCTTCTTGAGTAGCCGAGGGGCAATGTACAAACCTTTTTCTCTTGGTCCGCACGCTCAGAAAAATCATCGTGCCGCTGCAGCATCAGCAACAATTTATACATAGGAAAGAAGTATGCGTATGAAAATCCGCAAGGGGGTCATGGGCGTCATCTTTAGGATGGGCGGCGGCGAGCCTGAGTTCCTGCTCATGCACCGCAAGCTGCACTGGCAGGGATGGGAGCTGCCGAAGGGCGGCGTCAACCCCGGCGAGGGCGACGAGGCGGCGCTGCTGCGCGAGCTTGCCGAGGAGACGGGGCTCACGCACCTCGCGGTGGTCGGCAGGGTGCCGTACACGATTTCGTATGACTATCCCGAGGACTTCGCGTCGCCGTTCCGCGGCGCGCAGCAGAGCGTGTACCTCGTGAGATACGAGCAAGGGCACGTTACTCTCTCGGACGAGCACGACGAGTTCAGGTGGGTTTCCTTCGACGAAGCGCTCCAGTTGCTGCGCTACGATGCCCACAAGCAGGCGCTCGAGGCTGCGAATGACATGATTGCGAAGACACGATAAGCTTAAGGTAATCCGCCTTCTATTAGCGTTATGAAAACCGGCGTCGCGCATTTGCCATTGCACGAGGGGCGATGTCCGCCATGGTTATTTACTAGGATGAAAGATTTATCTTCGGTCATAAGCGAGATTCTAATTTATGAGTATGGTCAGGAAGAATTTCTTAAAAGGCTTTCCGACCCATTTTTCTTTCAGGCATTTGGATGTGTATTAGGCTTTGATTTTCACAGTTCTGGATTGACGACGACGGTCACCGGCGCGCTCAAGGAAGCGCTCAACGAAGCGGACCTCGGCATCAAGGCTGCCGGCGGCAAGGGCAAGACGAGCAGGAAAGCGCCTGAGGAAATCGTGCAGCTCGGCGATGCACTGGGCGTTGCGAATGCCGAAAAGCTTGTTCATGCTTCACGAATGTCTGCCAAGGTCGACAGCACCGCTATCCAGGATTCGTATCAGCTCTACCATCACGCGTTCGTCTTTACTGAAAAAGGCTCATGGGCGGTCATCCAGCAGGGCATGAACGCATCAACGAAATACGCGCGCCGCTACCACTGGCTCTCGTCGAACGTGAAGGCATTCATTGACGAACCGCATACCGCCATCTGCTGCGACAAGCGCGAGCGGAATGTCCTCGACATGACGTCGGTGGTGAGCGATGAGGCGCGGAAGATTTCCGTTGACATCGTGCAGGAAACCGGCAACATCATGCGGCTGATTTCAGGCGGGCAACAATCGCTTGATGCGTTCACCGGAACGAGCGTCAAGACGCTCGTCATGGATGCGCGCCACACGTTCCACCTTTCGAAGCCGACGATGGCTGCGCTGGCGAAAGCGCACGAGCTGCAGCCGGCGAACTACGAGGAGCTGCTCGCGCTCCGCGGCATCGGGCCGAAGGCAATCCGCGCGCTTGCGCTGATATCGCACCTGGTCTACGGCGCTGAGCCGAGCTGGGACGACCCGGTGAAGTTTTCGTATGCGGTAGGAGGAAAAGACGGTGTTCCTTATGAAATTAACAAGAGGCATTATGATAACACTATAGGACTGCTCAGAAGCGCGATAGAAAATGCCAAAGTGGGGGACAAGGAAAAACTGCACGCCATGAAGAGCTTGAGCAAATTTACGCAGTAGCTACTCCTCTTGTTGTTTTTAATGTTTTCTCACCAATGTTGATTGCATGACCGCGATTACCAAAGTTCTTGCGCGCGAAATCCTCGATTCACGCGGCAACCCGACGCTCGAGGTGGAAATGCACGCCGGGAGCGCGAGCGCCGTAGCGATGGTGCCGAGCGGCGCGTCCACCGGCAGGCACGAGGCGCACGAGCTGCGGGACGGCGGCAGCAGGCTGTTCGGCAGGGGCGTCAGGAAGGCGGCCGCCAACGTGCAGAACGTCATCGCGCCGAAGCTTACGGCCGCCGACTGCGAAAACCAGGAAGCTATCGACGCGACGCTCATCGAACTCGACGGCACGCCCGACAAGTCGAATCTGGGCGCCAATGCGCTCGTCGGCGTGAGCATGGCAGCCGCGCGGCTTGCAGCGCTCGTTCAAGGAAAGCAGCTGTTTGCGTATCTGTACGAGCTATATTATAAGGAAACTGCATCGAACTATGCGCTTCCCTGTCCCCAGCTCAACATCATCAACGGCGGCAGGCACGCGGGCTCGAAGCTTGCGGTGCAGGAATTCATGCTCATCCCGCACCGGGCAGCGCATTTCAGCGAGGCGCTCTTCATGGCCGCTGACGTGTACCAGCACCTGAAACAGGAACTAAAGCTCGTCTATGGCAGCAGCTCAATCAACGTCGGCGACGAGGGCGGCTTCGTGCCGCACATCGACAGCACCGAGAAGGCGCTCGAGGTCATCGCCGCATCGATTGAGGAACTGGGCTACCAGGACCGCATCGGCCTCGGCCTTGACTGCGCGGCGTCAAGCTTCTACGACAACGGCACGTACCTCATCGAGGGAAGGAAATCAGCAGAGGAGCTGCTCGATTTCTACGCGTCGCTTATCGAAACATTTCCTATCATATCGGTCGAGGACCCGTTCGACGAAGAGGATTTCGCGTCATTCGCCGCATTCACGAGAGCGCACAGGAAACTGCAAGTTGTCGGCGACGATTTGCTGACAACCAATGTGAAGCGGATCGACGTGGCGCTTCAGCAGCAGTCGTGCAATGCGCTGCTGCTCAAGGTGAACCAGATCGGCACGGTGACGGAGGCGCTCGCCGCGGCGAAGCGCGCCTTCGGCAGCACCTGGCGCGTCGTCGTCTCGCACCGCTCAGGAGAAACGGAAGACACGTTCATCGCCGACCTTGCCGTCGGCCTTGGCTGCGGCCAGATCAAGACCGGCGCGCCGGCGCGCGCCGAGCGGGCCGCGAAATACAACCGGCTGCTGCGCATCGAGGAGATGCTCGGCGAACGGGCGACGTTTGCCTCGCCGTTCGGGTAATGGACGTTTTTCTGACAACTGGCGATTACGCATGAGTGTACAGAAGAGCAAAATAATTTTCGTGGTGCTCGACGGCCTGGGCGACCGGCCGCTGCCGGCATTAGGCAACAAGACGCCGCTCGAGGCAGCGCACACGCCGCACCTCGACTCGCTCGCGTCGCAGGGCATTGCAGGGCTCGTGACCATACTGCCGGAAGGCATCGCCCCGGAATCAGACCAGGGCATGCTTGCGCTGCTCGGCTATGACGTGTTCAAACACTACACTGGCCGCGGCGTCCTCGAGGCGTACGGGTACGGCGTGCCGTTCAATAGAGGCGACGTCATCATGCGGGTCAATTTCGCGACAGCTGAACAGGATACCATAACCGACATACAAGGCGGAAAACTTGCTGACGACGAAGCCGTAGCGCTTGCGCAGGCTCTTGCGCCGCTCACCGAAGTTAGCGGGGTGAAGGCGCGGTTCGTGCGGACCAAGGGATACCGGGGCGTGCTCATACTGTCGGGCACGGCGCTTTCTTCCGACGTATCCAACACGCACCCGGGGTACCGTATCGTGCGAGGGAACGTATCGACCTCGCTTCCGGTGCAGGGAAAAGTGCTCAAGAAAATACGGTGCGAGCCGCTGGGCAGGACTGCTGCAGCCAAGAGAACTGCTGATGCCGTGAATGCGTACGTGGAACAGGCGGAATCGTTGCTTGCCGCGCACCCGGTGAACAAAGAGCGGCTTCGGAAGGAAATGCCCCAAGCAAACACGCTTCTCATGCGCAGCGCGAGCAGTGCGCTGCCGAAATTAAGAAAAGTGAAGGGGCGATGGCTGCTGCTTGCCGACATGCCGGTGGAAAGCGCCATCGGGAAGCTCGCCGGCATGGACGTCATGAAGACTCCGGAAAATCTCGCCGACGCTGCAATGGCCGTCGGCGCTTCCTTCGGGAAGTACGACAGCTTCTACGTGCACATCAAGGAAACGGACACGCACGCGCACCGGGGCGATGCGGACGCGAAGAAGCGCGCGCTGGAGCGCATTGATGCGGAATTCTTCGGCACGCTCGCAGAACACATAAACCTTGCGGATGCTGTCGTGGTCGTCACCGGCGACCACGCAACGCCGTGCAATCTCAGGGCGCATGCTGCGGACCCGGTGCCTGTGCTATTCTGCGGGAAAGGAGTGCGTGCCAACGGCGTCCCTGCGTTCAACGAGAGCGCATGCAGGGGCGGCATACGAATGGCAGGACATGACGTCATGAAGAAAGCGCTGGAGCTGGCGGCAGGAATCAGTAAGCCCTGATAGAGCGGAGAACACGGCGTATTACTGGCACGCGCGCCCCGGTATATTCGGGCATTGCGAGTGCCCGCACCATATCCGGGAAGCGACGGGCAGACCGAGGCGCGAGCGTACTGAACGCATGACAGAAGAGGCAAAACTAGGTTTGTCTTCTTTACGTTCACTTTCTTTAATCGTTCGAATCTTTCCTTTAACAAATCTGTAAACTTTTAATTTTCTATATTTTTCGTCCTTTTCAATAGTTTCGTGTCCGACCCAATATACTAGTTTATTTCTAACCCGATAAATTTCTAAAAACATCTGATCCCCTTTTTCCGTTCTGTGAGCCTTTTCTATTTGCTTAATTGCTTTTGGAATTTCAGAAAGAAATTTTCCCATCTTTTTTTCATTTCCCTGCAATGGGTATATGGTTATTATAAATTTCTTCATATCTCATACCTGCTCCAGGATTTTCTTCGAGCGCATGATGCCTATCGAAAGGATGAGGTGCGCGAGGCGCGGGCCTGCGTCACGGCTCATGAGCACCTGATACGCCGCCCTGAAGAACTCGCTGCTCGGCACGCTCGCCTCCTTTGCTATTGAGAAGAACGACGCATACAGGTCGTCGTGCGTCATCCCGATGTGGAGTGACTTCGCCAGCAAGCGGAGGGCAGTGCACTGCCCCGGGCTCAGTGCCTGCCTGATGCTTTCAGGGACCGTGTCATTGATAACCAGTTTCATTTCAGGGTTGTAGTGCTCGACCCACCGCTTTGCGCGCTCGAGGCGCATCTTGACCCGTTCCGTTTCTTCCCCCGAGAGCTCGTGCTGCACGTGGCCCGTTTTTTTCAGGATTGCTAGCGCCTTACTGAAATCCTCGAATGGCTCGAGCTGCGCGAGGAACGCCGCGAAATCGTACGGCATCTGCACCGGCCGGCGGGGCATGCGGAGCTGCGCGAGCTCGTACTGGCGCTTCAGCTGCATCACCCTTTTTCCCGGCAATTGTTCCTTTGCAAAATACGCACGCTCTGCCTCGTCGTAGCGGTTGGAAAGGAGCAGGAATTTGTCGGTGAGATTGAACTCAATGACGGTGTTCGGCTGGTACGAGACAAGCATAAAGCGCAGCAGTTCGGGCTCGGCGACCGAGAGCCAGTCCTGGAGCGTGATGACGTTGCCTTTGGAACCTGATATCTTTTTCCCCTCGAGCTGGATGAATTCGCACGGCGGCTGGAGCGGCGGCTCCGTTCCGAAAATTTCCCTGCAGAAGGCCTGCGACGTCTCGACAGAGCCTCCTTTCGTAAAGTGATCCTTGCCTGCAGGCTCGAACGTCGTGCCGTTGATGAACCACGTTGCTGCCCAGTGCACACGCCACGGCAGCTTGACGTTGCCCTTTCCCGGTTTCAGGGAGCCTTCGTAGCCGCAGCCTGCGCAATAGCCCCTGTCCTGGTCGCATGCGTAACGCAGCATGTCGCCGTCCCATGCCAGCGCAGTTGTTGTTGAGGACCGGCTGCATCCTTCACAAACAGGCATGACGGCGATCCAGTTTTCGGGCTTGTCTGATTTCGTGATGCGGACCCAGATGTCGCGCACCTGCCGCGCATTATTGAGGACGATGCGCACCGCCTCGTCGTACCTGCCGTGCTTGTATTCGTCATACATGGAAATGAAGTTGGGCGCGGCGCCAAACAGCTCAGCGTAATTGATGATGTGGCTCTCCAAATATTCTGCCCAGCTGCCGAAGTTATCGTCAGGGGAAGGCACCTCCCTGAGCGGCCTGCCCAGATGCGGCGCGAAGCGCTTTGCATCAAAGCCTGCAGGCACTTTGTCGAAGTCATCGAAGTTGTCAAAAATGAAATTGTGCGTGACGTCTGCGCCCTGCTCGGCAAGCACCTGCTTCACCAGGGCCTGCATGAGCAGTTCAGTACGCGCGTTGCCTATGTGGAAGAAGCCCGAGGGCGTCCACATGCCGTGGAGCACATGCCTGTTGCCCCGGTTTATGAGTTCGCTGGTTATCTTGTCAGCCCAGGTGTAGAACTCCACCATGCAGATACATTAGCGATGAAACATAAATAATCGTACCATGTCCGACGCGCTCTCGGTGCTACTCCTCGCGATTGCAGTCGTATACGCCTTATTTGCCGTTCTGATGCTCGTGCCGCGGCGCTTCGCCCCTGCAACGATGCGGCGCATGCCGAAGGTTTCTGCAATCATCGCCTCGCGCAACGAGGAGCAGGTCATCGAGGCGGCGCTCAAGCGCCTCAGGAAATCGAGCTACCCGAAACTCGAAGTCATCGTCGTTGACAGCAGCACGGACACTACGCGAGCGATTGCGCGGCGATACGCCGACAACGTCATCATCAGCAGGGGCGGAGGCAAGGCAGCGGCGCTCAACAACGGGGTGCGTGCCGCTACTGGCGAGTTGCTGTATTTCCTTGACGCGGACACGCTCGTCGAACGGCACACCATCAGAAGCCTGGTCGCCTCGCTTGACGAAACGAGCGGCTGCGTGGTGAGTGCCGGCACGGTGCTTCCGTCGAGCAAGGCAGGCATCGTATCGTATATCGGCCGCCTGCAGCTCGCGCTCTTCAACCCCCTCGCCGCGGCCGCCGTGCGCCTTGCAGGTTCGGCGATGCTGCCGGGAAAGAATTTCATCATCTTCCGGAAGACGCTCGTGCAAGCCGGTGGCTTCCGCCAGGGGCTCACCGAGGACATCAACCTCTCGGTGCGGCTTATACGCCGGGGCATTCACGTCTCGCTTGCTGACGCGCCGTGCCGCGAGCAGGTGCCCTACACGCTGCGTAGCTACCTTACCCAGCAGCAGCGCTGGCTCTACGGCGGGCTTTCAGAAACAGGCGCCGCACTCACCGGCAGGTTTGTCCTCCTCGTGCCGCTTGTGCTCCTCGTTCTGCTCGCGCCAGTGCTCTCGCTTGCGTACCTGACACTTGCTGCATCCGGAAACGACTTGGCAGCAGCAGCCTTTGTACTTGGCTTCCTTATCCATCTCATCGCCGCGCGGCAGCTCGGCGCCGGTGATTGCGCGATGGCGCCGCTCACCTTCCTTGCGTACGGCATCCTGCAGGCGTGCGTGCTGGTCATCATCGCGCTCAAGTGGGCGTTCCGCATCCCTGTGCGCTGGGAGCGGACGGAGAAGGTGCGATACCGTGCAAAATGACAATGCTTATTAACGTTTTGGCGCATGTATAACGCATGGCAGTTCTGGACATCATTTCTTTTGCCGCATTCATTGTTCTCATGGCAGTGCTCGTCTACCGCGACCGGAAGCACGTCAAGCTGCAGGGCGTCATGTTCATCAGGCGGACCGAGAAGGGCAAGGCGTCCATCGACCGCATGACGAAGCGTCACCAGCGCTTCTGGAACGTCATGTCCTACCTCGGCATTGCAACCGCAGTCCTCGCGCTCGTTGCCGGCGTGGCGTTCCTCGCTACCAGCAGCCTTACCATACTGCAGGGGAAGGATGCTGAGGGCGTCCGCTTCGTGCTGCCGTATCCGTCAGGCGAGGCGCAGCTCCAGCCGGGATTGCTTCTCCTTCCGTGGTGGGTCTGGATCATCGCCATCTTCAGTGTCGTCGTGCCGCACGAAGTGTTCCATGGCATCATGTGCAGGTTGCACAACGTGCGGATCAAGTCGCTCGGATGGCTGCTCCTCGTCATCATACCCGGCGCGTTCGTCGAGCCGGATGAGCGGCAGCTCAAGCGCGCCGCGCGCACGGTCAGGATGAAAGTCTACGCAGCAGGAAGCTTCGCGAACATACTCATCTCGGTCATAGCACTCTTGTTCCTGTCGCTGCTCTTCGTTGCATTCAGCCCTGCCGGTATTCTGTTTGCAGCCAACGAAACATCCTCGTTCGGCAGCAACGTCACCGGTTTCGTCACTTCCATAGACGGCATGCCGGTCACCTCGGTGGCAGCTCTCAGCTCGGCGATGGCTGCGCACCAGCCAGGCGATACGGTCACCATCGCTGTTGCGGAGGAAGCACGGGTCGTGCCGCACCTGACGCTGAGCCGCCTGGGGGAAGGGCAGGTCTTCGAGCCGGTCGCTGTCATTGAAACCGCGACGGCACGCGCCTATACGGTCACACTACAAGAACATCCCGGGCAGGCGGGCAAGCCGTACATCGGCGTGCTCATCCCGTCCGCCGCGCCTGCGGTGAGTTACAACCTTCTCGGCTATAGTATGTACACGCTCCTCTTCTGGGTGTTCGTGCTGAACCTCGGCATCGGCATCGTGAACATACTGCCCATCAAGCCGCTCGACGGCGGGCTTCTCTTCGAGGAGCTGCTCGGCGGCGTGCAGAAAAACGCGCTCCTCGTCAAGGCAGTCTCAGGCATCGCGCTGTTCCTGCTCCTTTTCAACATCTTCGGCCCGATGCTCGTGTAGTTCGGGCGCCAACAATAGATGATGCCCCCTCCTGCAGCCCATCATACCTCAAGTGAAAACAATCCGGCACCAGCTATTTTTAACCGTTCAGAGGAAATGTATGCTATGGCTGTTTCCGTCGTCATCCCCGTGCACAACGAGGAGGCGATACTTGCAGGGAACGTTGCACGGCTCGAGCTTTTCCTGAAGAAATTGCGATTGCCCTACGAGCTGCTCATCATCGACAACGGCTCCACCGACGCGACGCCCCGTATCGGGAGGTCGCTCCAGTCGAAAACAGTGCGCTTCTTCTCGATACCGAAGCGCGGCAGCGTGGGCGACGCATTCAGGCTCGCGGTCAAGGAAGCCCGCCACGAGAAAATAATCACGCAGGACATGGACCTTTCAGTTTCCATGGCGTTCATCCCGCACTGCGCGAAGCTCCTCGAACGCAGCAGCATGGTCATCGGCTCAAAGATGACCGGGTCGCAGCACCGGCCGCTGCTCCGGCGGGCCGCGAGCGGCACGTTCATCGCACTGGTCCGCGTGCTCCTCGGCCTCCGCTACACCGATTACTCGATAGGAGCGAAGGGCTACCGGAAAAAAGATATCCTTACCTACCTCAGCAGGACCGAGAAAGGCTCTGCCTACGTCATCGAGCTCGCGTATTTCCTGTGCAGCGAAGGGAAAGGAATCGCCGAGATTCCCGTGTCGTGTGATGACCAGCGGAGGAGCAGGTTCAATTTCATCGACGAGGTCGCCTACCGTTTCCGGAGCCTTGCCGCTTTCTGGCTGCGCAATAAACTGCTGCGATGATGCCGGCAAGGCTGAGCGCATAGCCAGCGTACTGAACTGCGGTGGTGCCGTACCTGAGCGTCACCGTGCTTGTGGCCGGGTACACGAGCATGAACGAAGGGGAGACAAGATAGATTGTTTCGGCGCCGTCCACAACCCAGTTCGGGTGGTATGAAATTTTGACGATATGCGGCTTCCCGACGCACGACGTGGTGAACGTTATCGTCTCATTTGCTATGCGCTCGTCGATGGTGCAGTTGTTTTCTACAGGGACGCGCGGCGCGTCCTGAATGCTGTTCGTTCTGCGAAACATGGCGTCATCGGTGTGCACCAGCGGCACGTTCGTGTCGCCTTTGAACCACTCGTAAAAATCTTTTTTCCAGTCGTCCGTTTCGAGCGCGACCGGTTCGTAGGCGGGGACGTCAACATACCTGTTTTCGTTCGTCGTCAGCTCGTAGACGCTGTACGGTTCCGAGCGGTGCACCAGCTTATACTCGTTGTGCCTGTCGAGCGCCGCCTTTGCCTTGTCGCTGCGCGCGATGACGTGCCGCACGTTGAAAAGCTTCAGGTGTTCTGTCGCTTTCTCGATAGAAAACTGCGCGCACGGGAACGTCTGGTGGAACGGGCAGGAGTTCTGCTCGGAAATTTCCGACTGGATGTAGAAGATGAACGGCGACGAGACCGAGGACTGCATGTATAATCCTTCGAGCGTCGACCTTCCGGAGAATAACGGCAGCGACTCGAATGCGCGCGGCGTGCCTGCCTGGTCATGGAGCTGCGAGTGCTCGTACACGACGCGCGGGTCGTTCTCGTTCCCTGCAAGGTACTCGTTCACCGACTTGTACGCCGGCCACAGCTGCTTGTTCTCGAAGCCCTCGTAGTTCCACTGCACCCAGAAGCCGATGTACGTTGTGTGCTGCGCTGTCCAGTACACCACAACAATGAGGACGAGCAGCGGCACGAGCCACCGCTTTCCGTGTTGTGTCACGGCGAACGCGAGCGACGCGATGACGAGCAGCAGCACCTGGACGAAGGGTGCGAACCTGATGTTGATGAGGCCGAGCGGCTCGGCGAGAAAGAAAAGGGCAGCCGCAGACGCGGTTACCCACAGCAGGTACGCGAGGCGACGGTCTTTCCTGAACAGATACAATGCCGGCGGCATGAGCACGAAGAACGCGGCTATCGAAAGGGGAAATACCTGGTTCAGGTCAACGTTCCAGTAATCCGCATAGGTCGTGGTAAAGCTCATTGTCGCAAGGAGCGGCACGAGCCAGAACGCAGCGAGCAGGAACGCGAGCGCGTATACTTTGAAGAAGTACGCTGCAGTATGCTTCCATTGTTTGCTGACGAGGAAGCATATTGTTGCCACCGCAACCCACAGCGCAGTGATCGCGTGCGACAGCGTGATTGCGGCAAAGAGCGCGGCATTGCGCACCCAGTGTTTTCCCATTTCGCTGTCGCGGTAGACAAGGCCGAGAAACAGCAGCGACAATGCGAGCGAGATGCTGAACGAAAACTCGCCGGCGAGCGTGCTCGGTATGTTGCCACCCCACATCGAATTCGCCTGCATGAACAGGAACGGCAGCGTGAAGATTGCGCCAATGACCGGAATCGGGAATTCGAACTTCATCATGCGCAGCATAGCGCATGCTGCAAGAGGGAGCGCGAAGCTGCCGAGGATGGTTATCAGCTTGAACGCAACCTGGAGCGGCACGAGGAACGACAGCAGCGCGATGAGCGCAAACGGCAGGGGAAAGTAGTACTGGAACATCGGCATGCCGGCGTACCATCCCTGCGACCAGCCGATAATTTTGCCGTGCGGCAGCAGGTAATTCTTCACGTAGTGCGCAGGGTAGTAGTGCGACGCGGTGTCGCCGCCTGACGTGGTCGTGAGCGAAAGCAGCAGCGATGGCCTGAAGTAGAAAAGCATGAAGGTGTAGATGCACAGGAACACAAGGATGGTGGCGAGCGTTTCCCTGCTGAAGCGGTGCATACAAAGGACATTACTGCCGGGAAAGATTTTAAGTGCACAAAATCACCTGAAGATTGGTTTCATCCGGGGCACCCGCAGCAGATGCTACTCCTCCTGCAGCTCGTCATTCGTTACCAGAAAACAACTCAAAAACAGCTACCGCAACGAATTTTATAGGGCCGGTGCAATGATACTATGATGGCAATGGATTTCCAGCACCTGCCGCGGGCACTGCATATGCTCTTCGCGTTCTTCACGCTTGTGTCGCTTGCCCATGCGCACGGCACAACAACATGGCATACGGGTGCCGATACCCTTGTCATGACCTGCACCGACCAGCACAGCGGCTGCAACGAGATACGCTACTGCAGCGACACCGTGGGCGGAACCAGCTGCACCGGTTCCTGGACCGGCTACAACCAGTGCGCCAGCGCGCCCAGCTGCCCGACATCGCTCCCTGTTACCGCGGACGGAATTACCTATGTCTATTTCTTCAGCATCGACACAGCGACCAATCAGGAAAACACCATGCAGAAGGCAATCATCATGATAGACAGCGTTGCGCCGCAGCCGAGCGTGCAAGGCGCTCCTGCTGCGTGGCAGAGCACTGGCGCGACCGCAGCGGTTGGCTGCACCGACCCGAAAGCCACCGGCGTCAATACGGTTTCGGGATGTGATTCCTCCACGTACAAGCTGAAACTGTCCGACAGCAACCAGCTCTGCCCTACTGACTATGCTTCGTATACGGCACCAACGCCGCAGGCTATCTCGACGCCTAAATGGGTGTGCGCCACGGCCAAGGACGCCGCCGGCAACATCGGCACTACCGCCTCGCCGGTGCAGTTCCGCGTTGACCAGACAGCGCCTTCAGAAGGCTCAGTGACCTACCGCAACGACTATCAAACGACAACCGCTATTGCCGTGACGGTCAACCGGGGTTCTGATGCTGAATCAGGCATGTCTTCGGCGAACGCCGACTACCGCCTGGATGCGGCTGCCGCGACGCTCTCGCCTGCCGACGGCACCTGCGGAACGTTCGGCAGCTTCAGCGACGCGGGCGTTTCGGAAACCGCCGCTGCAACAAGCTATTCGTACACCGGCACGAACGGCAGGTGCTACAAGTTCCAGTACCACGTCAAGAACGTTGCAGGCTTGGAAACAATCTACCAGTCTTCATCAGTAACAAAAATCGACACGGTCGCGCCGTCAGGCGGTTCCATCAGCTACACGAACGGGTACGAAACCGACACGACCGCCGAGGTGCCGCTCGCCAAAGGCACGGACAGCGAATCCGGCATCGCATCAGCGCAGCTGTTCAAGAAGGAAGCGGTCCTTGCCAATGACGCGTGCGTCAATTTCGATGCGTCGTGGCAGCAGGTGACCGGCGTTACGGCTGACACCACCACGGCATCTGTCCAGACGCAGTCAGGGAAGTGCTACAAGTTCAGGTATGTGGTGACTGACCGTGCTGGTCTGGAAAAGGAATATTTATACAAAGTCAGCGGCAACGACGCAGTGCTCAAGGTCGATACCTCGAAGCCGGCGACCACTGCCGCGATTTCAACAGGAACTGCCGGGCAGCATGGCTGGTACACGTCCGACCTCACGCTCACGTTCACCTGCACGGATGCGGGTGCCAGCAAGTGCCAGTCCATCCGCTACTGCATGGCTGATGGCACTGGCAGTTGCACGCCGGCTGCAGGCGCTGCCGGAACGACGACGCTGCAGTGCCCTGCGACCGGGGCGTGCACGGTCGCTGTTGCGCCGGCAGCTGATGCGCGCCTCTCGCAGGAAGGCATACGGACCGTTGTTTTCACGAGCAGGAATACCGCCGGTTCTGACCAGGAGCCGGCGCCGTCGCCGGTCGCGATTAAAATCGACAAGACGCAGCCGCAGCTGAGCGCGCTGCCCGAACCGCCGGGCGAGGTGAGCTACCGTACCGGCGTTTCCATCAGCTCGACCGGCTCTGACGCGATAAGCGGCATCAGCCGGCACGTGCTCAGGTGGAAGGAGAACAGCGCTCCGTTCGAAAAGGACTGCGGTACCGCCGCCTCGTGTACTGCAACATTTACGAAGCCTGCAACAACGACCATCGAGTACTGGTCTGAAATCACTGATGTTGCAGGTCTTGTCAGGACAACGGAAGCCACGAAAAAGCGGTTCCAGGTGTGCGGGCTCACCGGCACGACGATTACGGCGCAGTGCAGCAGCGGCAATCCAGCGCTGTGCGAGCCGGGAGAGAAAGTAGCCGTGGACGCGTCGTACACCGGCGCCTGCCCGCTGGGCACGAATAACCTGCTCATCGCGGTCAACGCCACGTCAGGAGACGAGGCCTGCAGCACGAACGCGAGCTTCGCGCCGCAGGGGCTGCGCATCGCCTGCACGAGGAACGATGCCACCAAACGGTGCACAGGCGAGTGGACCATACCTGCGGAAACCGCGCCGTCGAAAGTGCCGGTACAGTGCAGGGGCAAAACGCTCACCGCGCGAAGCGCAGAACTGTTCAAGGCATCGGGCAATGACTGGTTCGACAAGGCGTCGCCAACCGGCAGGTTCCGCTTCTACATCGGTGCTGTTACGCTTGTTCCGTCACTTGTATTTACCAAAACCAATCCGAACCTCAACGAAGCAATAACCGCCCAGCTCAGCTGCGCTATCACCGCCGGCACCGAGACGACGCCGTGCACGCCTGCAACGGCGACCATCACCACCTTCGCACAAAAACTGCCGTTCATACGCGACTTCCAGTACTACAAGGACGGCTACGTGCGCAGGGAGGGAGGCAACTTCGACACCGATGCCAGCACCATACGATGGGATGCTGCCAGCAAACGCTACGACCTGCCGCTCTTTACCGGCACCAAGAAAGGTGCGGCAGAGCAGTGCAGCGCACCCGCCGATACGTGCGGCTATAACGCAGGCCCCAACACTCCGCCGCCGCAGCCTGACGAGAGCCTTGTCACCATGGAAGCTGCGTTCGATTACCGCGACCCGGTTGCCGGCGGCGAAAGCATTGCAACAGGCGCAACAACAGCCGGATTCTCCGTTAACTTCCCTCCTGAACCGGGCAATCTCGAGGCGTCGCCGCGCAAGGTAACACGGGGCAATGATGTCGTGTTCTCCGCAACGGTAACAGACCCCGAAGTGAACGACTTCAGCGTCACCATAGGGCTCTGCCAGAATGCGGACTGCACGCAGCAGCTGCCGGTCTGCCAGTTCCCTGCCGGCCCTCAGAGAGCATCGTATACCTGCGCGTACAACACCATGAGCCTCGGCGAAAGCGCCCACACCTTCTTCGTGCAGGCGCAGGATGCCAATGGCGCTTCGCAGCGGGAAACGCACCCGTTCGACGTCGTCGGCGAGTCGCTTGAGATACAGCTCATCTTCCCGGCCGCCGAGAAGAAGCTCATACCACTCAAAGATGGCAACCCCGACTTTACCAAGACCATGCCGATTGACGTAACTATCGCCGGACGGGTACGCGGCGGTGCCGGCAATCCGGGCTTCCTGCAGGACTGCACGCGCGGCGCCTGCGAGGTCACGAGCGTGACGGTTGGCAGCGCGCCGTTCAGCAAGGTGGCGTGGAATGACCTTGCCGTGCCGGTTCCTGGCTGGGACGCTTCGACGAGCAGCAGGCAGCTCTCATGCGATACGGTCTACCGGGTCACGGCAGTGGTCGAAGTGACCGCCGGTCCGCTTGCCGGCCTCGGCAACAGCAAGGCGCAGGATATTCACATCAATTGCAACCCGAAGATAACCATCGAACCGACTGAAATCAGGCTGGTTGCAGGCCAGAACAACCGCGAAGCATTCGTCGTGCAGGTCTGGGACCCGTCGGATGACGCGGCGAAGCGCTACGCAATGGACATGAAGCCTGACGACGCGCAGCAGGAGCTCCTCTGGAACTGGCTTTCCTTCGACTGTACCAGCTTCACGGCGACGTGCGAGCCCCTGGCGAACGGCAACTTCTTCACCATCAGGGACATGCAGCGGCGCGAGGACTTCACCTATGCGCCGATAACGGTGCGTCTTACCGCCGAAGCAGCATCGAGAGCAGGCGTTTATCCCGTCAAGTTCAGCGCGCGCGCGAGCCCGGAAATAACCGGCATCGGCACCATCCTCGTCTTCAAGGAGGGACTTTCTGAATTTTCCACCGTGCAGCTGCTCGCCATGCTGGCCCTCGCCGCGCCGCTTTTCCTTCTCGCCATACGCGGGAAACCGAAGCATGCGAAGTAGCCTTTTAAATGCTTGCTTCCACGTATAGCTCACGGAGAGTTATATGCCGGCACCGTACAAGCGAGGCTATCATCACACCAAAGCAAAGGGCCATGAGAGCGTTGTTGACTGCGGCTTCTGCGGCAGGAAAGTGCCGCGCTGGAAAACGTTCACGTCCTACCGCGGCTTCAGGATTACCGACCCCGTGCTCCGCAAGCAGATAGACCCGCGCGCCATGAGCATGTTCCAGCGGAAGATGTACGTCTGCCCGAGCTGCGCGCGCTTCCGCGGCATCGTCAAGGTCGGCAGGAGCAGAAAATCCCGCACGCCGATTTCCGGCCAGCCGTACTAATCCTTGTCTCGTTCACCGTCACCTTTAATTAGCGGCAGCGATATGTATTATCCATGGCTGAATCACGCGCTGCGCGCATGGTTGCAATCCTCAAGCAGCAGTCAACGCCTGCTGCGCCGGCAGAGGCAGTCACCCAGCTGCTTACCAAGCCGCAACTCGCTCCTGCAAGACCCAAGGAAATTCGTATCGAATCGCAACCTGTTGCCAAACCACCGTTCATTCCTGGACTGCTTGCGCAACGACCAGCTGTACCGTCAGAACCGGTGCAGCGCACTGTTGTGCAGCCAGGGACTGTGGTGAAGCCAACCGCAGCAACGCACGTGACGCTGACCGAGGGGCCGTTCACCGTCGGCCAGAAAATCAAGTCGCTCCGCGGCGTCCTCTACAAGCGCTTCAAGGGCAAGGAAGAGGCGATATACCCGAAATTCCAGATAGAACCGGTGCGCGGCCTGCTGCCGATTGCGACAAAACCCGACCGCCTCCAGTCGATGACGTACCCGCTTATCAAGCCGTTCGCCTATGCGCGCATCGAATGGGATGCCGGCGAAAACGCGCTCGTCTACTCCGTCGTCGAGCCTGCGCTCACCGAAAAAGAATTGTACATATTCGACAAGCTGCGCGAGGGACTCATGCAGGTCATCAACATCAGCCTCGAGGACGTCAGGAAGCACGACACCATGACCGACTTCCTCGAGGAGCACGTGCGCATGCTGCTCAGCGAATACGATTTCCGCCTGGACGACGACAGCTACCTCAGGCTGATGTACTTCATCTACAGGAACTTCGTCGGACTCAACGAGATGGAACCGTTCCTCAGGGACCCGTACATCGAGGACATCGGCGTCGACGGCATTGACATCCCGGTATACATCGTCCACCAGAAATTCGGCTCGGTCAAGACAAACATCATCTATCACGACGAGAAAAAACTCAAGGAGTTCATCACGAAGCTCGCCGAGCGGTGCGACCGCTACATCAGCTATGCTGAACCACTGCTGGACGGTTCGCTCCCTGACGGCACCCGTGTGCACGCCTCCCTCGCCAGCGACGTGACGACGCGCGGCCCGACCTTCTCCATCCGCAAGTTCAAGGACGTGCCGTTCACGCCTGTCGACATGGTGCACCTGGGCACCGCTTCGGCAGAGATGCTCGCGTACCTCTGGTTCGTCGTCGAGCACGGCTCCAACGTGCTCATCACCGGCGGCGTCTCAACCGGCAAGACGTCACTCCTCAACTGCCTCTCGCTGTTCATCCCGCCCGAGGCAAAAATCGTCAGCATCGAGGACACCAGGGAACTGGCGCTACCGCATGAAAACTGGGTTCCCGGCGTTGCGCGCTCAGGCTTCACCGGCACCGGCATCGGCGAGGTATCGATGTTCGACCTCCTCAAGGAGTCGTTCAGGCAGAATCCCGATTTCCTCATTGTCGGCGAAATCAGGGGCAAGGAAGCGTACGTCATGTTCCAGTCCATGGCATCAGGCCACCCGTCGATGTCGACGATGCACGCGGGCAGCGTCGACGACGTCATCAAGCGTCTCCAGACCGAGCCTATCAACCTTTCGCCGGGACTCATGGAATCGCTCGACATGGTCATCGTCATGGTTCACGCGCGGGAGAAAGGGAAATCGTCGCGGCGTATCAAGGAACTGATAGAGATAGAGAGCATCGATTCCGAGACGGGCAGGCCGCGCACCTCGAAAGTCTTCGTGTGGCTTCCGGCACCGGACAGCTTCGAATACCGCGGCGACTCGTGGCTCCTCCACAAGATATCAACCGAGAAGGGCCTTCCCATCAACACCATCATCAAGGAGATTGCCCGGCGCAAGAAGCTCCTCAACTGGATGACGGACAACAACGTCGTCGCCATCAAGGACATCGTCAAGTATATTGCACTCTACTACAGGAATCCGGAAAGCATCCGCAACCTCATCGGAGAATTTATATGAAAGCGAGCAAAAACAGAGGAGCAAGCTCACGTCATTCCTCCGTCCGACAAAGATGACCTTGTCGTTTTTCGGGCTGGTCATCGCCGTCCACATCGTACTCAGCCCTGGTCTGGCATTCATGGGATACTGGTACACAGTATGGGTTTCCCTGCTCTACTGGTGGAAACTCCCATTTGAAAGCAAAAACAAGGAACAGATATAGCAATACAAGGAAATAAACACGATATGACTTCCTTGTTTGCTATATGTGAAACAAGAAGTAATATGTCGGTATTATTTTCTTGTTTCACTATAACTGCTCATAATATGTCATGCAAATTATGCAGTTATCTATACATAGCCTTGTACTTCATCGTGCCCGGCATTTCCGGCTTGCTGTTCTATGCAGTGAACATGGCAGCGCTGCTCCCGCTGTATTAGATTGCCGCGATGCGGCTTCCAACAATCTTTTTATCTTGCCTGCGCACATGAATACCATATGGCCATCTCCCGCGTCCCGTCAGGCATCGAGGGCTTCGACCGGCTTATCCAGGGAGGCATTCCGGCGAACGACCTCATCCTTCTCTCCGGCACCTGCGGCTCAGGGAAGACCATTTTCGGCCTGCAGTTCCTCTGCTCATCGAAAGAGCCGGGCATCTACGTGAGCTTCGAGGAGTCGGTTCCCCAGCTCAGGGCAACGGCGCGCACGTTCGGATGGGATACCGACAGGCTCGAAAAAGCCAACACCTTCAGGCTGCTCAAGTACGACCCGTTCAAAATCGAGGACATCTTCGAGGTTGTCGAGAGCAACATCCGCGAAATCAACGCCAAGCGTGTCGTCATCGACTCTATTTCTGCCTTAGGCGTGTACGTCAAGGATTCGAGCGAGCTGCGGCGGACTGTCCTGCAGGTGAGCAACATGCTCCGCAAGAACAACTGCACGTCCCTGCTCATCTCCGAGATACTCGCTGACAGCAATGCACTGTCGCGGTTCGGCGTGGAGGAATTCGTTTCCGACGGCGTCGTGCTCCTGCACAACCTGCTCGTTGCCGGCGAGTACCGCCGCGGCATGAGCATCTGGAAGATACGCGCCACCAACCACTCGCGGAAGCTGCATCCCTACAAGATTACCGAGCGCGGTTTTGTCGTGTACCCGAACGATACCATCTCAGTCAGCAAATAACCTGGCAGCGCTCCTGTTTCTGCCGCCCCGAAAACAATTTCAACACACGCGGCAATTTATATGCAGCATGTACAAGTCAAGCCTGCGGTTTTTCGGCAAAATAGGAATGAAATACCTGTCGAGCTACGTCAGCCCCCTCAAGGAAGAGATACTCAAGTCAAACCTCAACATACTCTTCGAGCTGTACGTCGGCAGGATGCTGTTCGTTTCGTTCCTCGCGTTCATTGCCGTCTTTGTCTCGATAACCGCGGTTTCCACGATACTCGTGGGGGTGCCCCTCTGGGTCGCCATGATCGGCGGCCTCATCGCCGGCACCACCGTCGGCTTCGGCGTCCTCACCGTCTACCACTCCTACCCGTATCAGCTGCTCACCACGAAAAAGAGCGACATCGAAGGCAACATGCCGTTCGCCATCAACCACATGGCGGCAATAGCCTCGGCTGGCGTCCCGCCGTCCGTCCTCTTCAGGCTCATGAGCTACGTGCCCGAATACGGCGAAATCGCCAACGAGTCGAAGCGCATCGTCCGGAACGTCGAGGTATTCGGCATGGACCTCAACACAGCCATCAAGAATGTCGCCAACCGCACGCCCAACGAATCGTTCCGCCAGTTCCTCTACGGCATCGTGTCGAGCATCGAGACCGGCGGCGACCTGAAGAGGTATTTCGAGGGCGCGGCAAAGGACGCGCTGTTCGAATACCGGCTGAAGCGCGAGAAATACCTCCAGACGCTCTCCACGTATGCAGACTTCTACACCGCCGTCCTCATCGCCGCCCCGCTATTCTTCATATCCATCCTTGCGGTCATGGCGCTCATCGGCGGCTCGGTGCTCGGGCTGAGCATCCCCGACGCCATGCGCGCCGGCATCTATTTCCTCATACCGCTCCTCAACGTCGCCTTTATCATCTTCATCCATTTCACGCAGCCGAGGCTCTGATATGAAAAAACACAAGCCCGTCGTCCCGGTCAACTTCACCACGATGAGCGTCACGTCAACGCTCGTCGGGCTCGTCATCATCTACGTCAACTTCACCACCTACGCAAGCGACACGCAGCTCTTCTCGACGCTGAACCTGGTGGCTGCGGTCATTATGATCGGCGTCCCGCTCCTGTACAGGTATGCCGAGTACTCGAAGGTCAAGAAAATAGAGGCGATGTTCCCGCGGTTCCTCCGCGACATCACCGAGAACATCAATTCGGGCATGACGCTGCCGCAGGCGGTGCGGTCGACGACGACCAACGACTACGGCGTCCTCACGCCCTACGCGAATGATATAAGCGCGAAGATCTCCTGGGGCATCACGTTCGAGGCGGCAATCAAGGACTTCGCCGACAAGGTCGGCAGCAGCAGCCTCAGGCGGACCGTGCAGACCATCATCGAGGCGCACCGGTCGGGCGGCACCATGAACACCGTTCTCGAGGCCGTCGCCGACTCGCTGCGCGAGCTGGAGAAAATAAAGAAGGAGCGCAGCGCAAGCGTCTATTCGCAGATGATCAACGGCTACATGATTTACATCATCTTCCTCGGCGTCATGGTCGGCATCTCGTCGTTCCTCGTGCCCACGTTCAATTTCGAGGGCACGGGAAGCGACACGCGGCTCGACGTGGTATTCCCGGAGCTGTTCAGGTCGCTCATCGTCATCCAGGGGTTCTTCGCCGGCATGGCCATCGGCAAGATGTCAGAGGGAACGATATCCGCCGGCATCAAGCACTCGCTCGCGCTCAGCATCCTCGGCTACTCGGTGTTCATCCTGCTGGGATGATTTTATGGACGGACTAACAGTGCTTTCTATTGAAGAGGTAGCCGAGATAAACAAAAAATTCAATGGCGGCACCAAGAAGGGACAGATGGAGTTTATAGCAATACAAGGAAATAAACACGATATGACTTCCTTGTTTGCTATATGTGAAACAAGAAGTAATATGTCGGTATTATTTTCTTGTTTCACTATATCCTATCGAAAATCAGGTCATCGAAGCTTGGCGATGATTTCAAAATGGATGTGGCAAGAAATGCAGCGACGTTGTGGTACTACATTATTCAGAATCACGTTTTTGTAGACGGAAACAAAAGGACTGCGACAGAGGCTACCAAGTTGTTTTGTAAAGTCAACTCTTTCCAGCTTGACATCCCTCCCAACGGATTTATATATATTTCCCTGAAAATAGCCAATAGCGATATTACGTTCCATGATTTAGTAAACCTTATCTACCAAAGATTGGAGAGGATATGAATGGACTATTTCATCCGATATAGAATAGGCCGCAACGGGAAAATAACCGAGGTAAAGGTCCCCAAACATGAAGTAATGAAAGAAATCAACAGGATGATACGGGAAGACAAAAAGATGCTCAAAATTCTTGAGCAGCTGTAAATGGATTCAGATTGCTCTGTTGCACAAATATCCGATAGACAATGCCAACACTGCCTTTAGTCCGCATTTCTGCATACACCTTCCTTGTGCCATAGTATAGATTCCATCAGCGTGACCAGTATTATTCACTTTGGTGCATATTTGGATATTCTTTGATATTTTTATGGTTGATGATAGAGGACAATGTTCAAAACTGTGAGACTACTGCTGGGATTTTCAAGAAAGCTTTATATATCACTAATAGTGATAGTATTATCATATAGAGTGATAACATGGAATTGAAACTGAGGATAGTAAACTTCCTGTCTAAAAATATGGGAAAATCTCTCACAATAAATGAAATAGCCAAATCTATAGGTGAATACTACTCCTTTGTCCATAGAATACTAGGCAAACTGGCAGAAGAAGAAATAGTCGTTAAAACCAAGGCAGGAAAATCTCATATTTGTTCGCTGAATCTAAACAACGAAAAAACAAAGACACTACTACAGTTAAGCGAAATAGAAAGCAGAGACGAGTTTTATAACAAAAACAGGGAACTAAAACTTATTCTGGAGGATTTCACGAAATCCATAAACCCTGAAAATGTGGTCACAATAGTTCTGTTCGGTTCTTACGCTAAAGGCAATGCAACGAAAGAGAGCGATATAGACGTTCTTATTGTGGCTGAGAGGGGATCAGGTATTGATAAAGTAACAAAGGAAATATACGCAAAATACGGAAAGGAAATAAACGCGGTTATGATGACTTCTGACGAATTTAATAAGCAAAAAGACAGAGCTCTCATTAAGGAGATTGTAGCAAGCCATTGCGTTCTGAACGGAGCAGAGAATTTTGTGAAGATGGTGTTCGGAAAATGAGAGCAAGAGAAATGATTGTGAATGCCATCAAAAGAAGCAAAGATGAAAGAGGGCTACGAACGTCAAAGCCGAACAATAATCTGAGCAAAGGGCATCTAGGCAAGGCTGATCACAATCTTATAGTCATGACAGATTTGAGCAAGCTAGGTCATGAAGACTGGACAGTCATCACAGCTTATTACGCAATGTATCATTCCGCTTTGGCGTTGTTAGCAAAGATAGGGCTGGAAAGCAAAGACCACGCCACTACTGCTGCAATTCTGGAATACTTCTTCAGAGAGCAGATAAGCAAAGAAATGATGGGAAAATTCAATCAACTGAAAGAAAAGAAAGACAAGATAGAAGATGTGACAATTAAAGAAAAATATATCGACTATCTATGGAAAGCCAAGAGGGCAAGAGAAACCGTTCAGTACGGCGTTCCCATAAGCTACAAAGAAAAGGACGTTATTGTGAACAATGCTAGAGAATTTGTGAGCAAGATAAAACTTGTGATAAGCCAGTTAGAAGATGAATTTATTGAAGTTATCGATAAAGAGATACGAGAATTGGCAGACACCACACTTACATAAGTTTTTTCCTATGAGTTTTGCACGTACAGAAAGCTATTCGCATGCTTCTCATGATTGTTTATTTTTCGTTTGATGAATTCAGAAACACATCATTACGGGAGGTGCTGCAGGCATACGAAGCGCTCATGGAGAAGGATATCAGAAAAGGAACGTACGTGGTGCTCTTTGACGAAATACAAAAAGCAAGCGGTTGGGAAGACCAGCTCAAAGGACTTTACGACACATCCGGAAAAACGATCAAGCTCGTTATTTCCGGCTCGGGATCCTTGTTTATCGGAAAGAAATCGCGGGAAACGCTTGCAGGCAGGCTTTTTGAATTCAAGGTCGATACACTTTCATTCAGGGAATTCCTTTCGTTCAAAGGCGTTGCGGTTACGCCGCATAAGCTCTACGAAAAGGAATTGCTGGCGCTTTTTAGCGAATTCACGCTGACGCTCGGCTTTCCCGAGCTCGTGAACATCAAAGACAAGGAAATAATAAGGAAATATATTCACGAAAGCATCATAGAAAAAATAGTTTACAAAGACATACCACAATTATTTGCAGTTAAAGACAGCTCGGTTATCGAGTCCATACTCAGGATATTCATGGAAGAACCGGGTCAGGTTATAGAAATTTCTCAATTGGCGAAAGAACTGAAGGTTTCACGGCAAACACTTTCAGCTTATTTGACATATCTTGAACATGCATTCCTCCTTAAGAAATTATACAACTTTTCAAGAAATGCGAGGAAGACCGAGCGGAAACTGAAAAAATACTATCCCGCGCTCATTTCCACCAGCCTGTTATTCAAAGACGACGATTTTTCACGGTCGAAGGTTTTTGAGTGGCTCGTCGTTGCCCAGCTCAAGCCCGACTTTTTCTGGAGGGACGCTTATAAAAATGAGGTGGATATCGTCCTGACAAACGGGAAGCCGGTGCCCATTGAAATCAAATACGGTGCACTAGACTTCAAGGGCATGCTCGTATTTATGAAAAAGTTCGGCATTGCCAAAGGCTATATCGTTTCTTCCCGCACCGAGGAAGTCCACACATTCGGGGAAAAAAGCATTTCAGTGACACCGGCATTCACATTCCTCATGGAACGGGCAGGTGCCATTCACGAACACGGACTGAAGCGCCGCTGAGCTTTATTCCTTCCGCACCGCGCCGATGCTGCCCTTCTCCAGCATGACGACGAGCTTCGCGCCGAAGCGGAGCGCCTCTGACTTTGACGAGAATTTGCCGCCCTGTACGAGCAGCTCGATGTCCCGCGCGATGCCGCTCGGCAGCGATACCGGAATGCACTCGCGCGTCCCCATGCCAATACATATTTCTTTCAATATTTAAATATTTCTTTACACTAACGTCTATATTGCATTTCACCGCCGCATGATGCGGCTGCATCATCCGTTTCGGTGCAGCGACCACAGACGATACAGGAAACCGCGAACACCGTGCCTTATATGGTGAATTGCACTGGTTATGTCCTGATATTATTTGCAATTCACCTATAGAAAATTGCGCGTTAATACGACATAAGCTGCGCAATTATCTATACGGCGCTTATACAATCGTATAATATTTCTTTCTTTCTTTAAATATTGCTGTATTTATGTAAAAATGTATACTTGCGATGCCGAACAGGAGGTCCCTGCATGGGAAGGAAACCGGTCACCATTGTCGTCGACGAGGAGTTGTGGAAGCGGCTCAAGATACAGGCCATCGGCGAAAGCAAGACGGTTTCCGAATGCGTTGAGGAGATGATACGGAGGAAGGTCAGATGAACGAGCTCCTCCTTTCCGTATTCGGCGGCTTCGCGGGCGGCTTCATCAGAGCGAGCGTCGGCGTGCTCAAGTACTACAGCTACTTCGGCAAGAAGCGCTTTGCGGTGCAGCCGCGCTACCTGTTCGCGACGCTCCTCGCTTCAAGCCTCCTGGGCATCATCGCCGGACTGTTCGTCGAGAACGACATGCGGTTCGCCATACTCGCCGGCTATGCCGGCACGGACTTTCTCGAAGGCTTGTACAAGATACAATTCAGGAAGCGGTACGGGTGGGCGAGAAAATGAAACGGGTATTGCTTGACACGTCAGTGTACGGCGAATTGATCACCGGTGCATTAGCAAGAGATACATCGGCAAAGCTGGTGCCCGGACACTATGTAATTTACGGGACCAAAACAATACGAAACGAATTAAGGGATGTTGCGAAAGAAGCGAGGACGAATGACGGGAAAAGCATGCTCTCAGAACACGCGCTCCCTGCCTGCAAAGCTATTTGCCAGGAGTTCGGGTTGCATATCCCCGCATTTATCACCTACAAGGGGTTCAAGGAGATGATTGCTCATGGTTAGAGGATATTCTAATAAAACGATCCAGAGCTTTCCTGAATTCCGGGTCCTTAGCAGCCTTTCGAATAGCAGCGTCAAGCCTCTTCCATTCCTTCGTGTCAGCTACAGATTTTGTTTTCATATGCATCACACTATTCCCTTTGCCCCCATAACACGTAAAGGTTTGCCGGCCGGAGAGGTGAACTAACGATGCATGCTACGAGAATCTTCATCGTGCTTGCGCTGGCGCTCCTCGCGCTGCCCGTACACGCCGAGATTAACGTTTCGCTGCTCTACGGCTGGAACCAGACGCACTGGACGCCGGTCAGGGTGACCACCGCGGGCGCGCTCATGACCGACCTCAACCTCACCGAGAGCATCGGCATCAACCCCAAGTCGGACAACACGTACAACCTCGGCGCCGCGAGCCTCCGCTGGGCGAGCGTCTACGGCGTCAACGGCTACTTCGCCGACAGCTTCGGCATCGGCACCGTCGCGCCGCGCCGCAAGCTCCAAATAAACGGCTCTGCCGGCGTCTCGCTCGAGACGAACGAGTCGGCGTACCTTGCCATCGGCGAGAACCAGAAGGTGGGCATCGGCCTCAACATGACCAGTCCGCTCGGCACCGTGCACATCAACAGCTCGAATGCGCTCGGCGCATTGCGCATCGAGAACACGACCGGGACGCAGCTATTGTTCGTCAATGGGAGCTCGGGGAACGTCGGGATTGGGACGGCGACGCTTGATACCGACGCATGAATATATCCCTTGTTAATGATGCACAGACATGGGGCATTCAGGTAGATGGACTGGACAGCGACAAATTCAAAATCGTTGATTTTCAGCCTGATCCGGATGTAACTGTGATGACTTTCGTGAAATCCACCGGCAACGTCGGCATCGGGACGACGGGGCCGGGGGATATGCTACATATCTACAGTACATCTGGGGCGGGAACCGCAGGTTTGACTATACAAAGTACAGTTGCTGATTCGTACCCAGGTATTGATCTAAAGAACGATGCAAGGTCATGGAATATTGCGGCGGATGGCACCACGTCTGATGCTTTGGTGTTTTACGATATTACTGCGGCACAATACCGTATGGTAATAAATACTGACGGCAACCTCGGCATCGGGACCACGAGCCCTTCAGAACGGCTGCACGTCGCCGGCAACATGACCATCACCGAGAACCTCACGGTCCAGCGCAACCTCACGGTCCAGCACAACCTGAGCGTCGGCGGCAGCACCCTCTACGTCAATAGCGCGGCAGGCAGAGTCGGGATTGGGACGGGGACTCCAGCGGCTCCGCTGCATATTCAAAAAGATGGGTCTGGAGAGGTTACTCAATTACAACTCGATGACAGCACTGCTAAAACTTGGAGCACCACTGTGAGAGATATGATTTATATGGAAAGTAGGTATACTGGTCAAGTCCTTGATTATAGCACGGCAAATATAAATTGGGGATATACAGATACTTTTCAAAATAACGGGGCCACTTTGGCTTTTGATATTGTCGATTCAACGGGAAGCTGGAAGAATACAGTCACAATTAAAGGAAGCGGCAACGTCGGCATCGGCGACACGACCCCTAACCAGGCACTCGATGTTGCGGGGAGCATCAACTTTACCGGCAGGATAACCAGCGACCCTAACTCGGGAACCGGCGGGTTCGGCAACCTCATTGCAAGCGGAACGGGCGATGCAAGCGGGTCTTTTAAAATAGATGCTAATGAGATTGGGGTTGTTTACTTGTATTCGTGGACAAATGGCAATGACCATGGCAGAATATCATCGTATCTTGTTGGCGGTGCATCTTCCAATGTTTACTCTGCAACAATTGCAGACACCGGTGCTGCTGATGTTACGCATTCCGTGAGCCTATCAGGCACAGGTGACCATACCGTAACCTATACCATGACCGACGACACGGCGAGCGAAGTACTTGACGGGTGGAGAGTATATTATATGAAGATTGGAGGAGACTGAGGAATGATATCAAGGTTTTCAAGCTGGCGACGACGGCTACTGCCAGGTCCCGGAGCTGTCGCAGTGGACGCCCGTCACGGCGGCGCAGGAGCTGGACGAGGAAAATGATGCCATCAAGGAAGAGAACAGGACATTGAAGTCCGACATTGAGATGCTGAAGCAGGAAGTCAAAATATTGGGCAATGGAGGCGAATAGAGGCAGCATTCCGTAAGAAGCGGGAGGGAGTCCATGTCCCGGATATGCCCAAAGAAACACAGTTTCTTTGGCATGTTTGAAAACCTTTGGTTTTCAACATCCAGAAATGCTCAAAGCATTTCTTAGATGTCAGAAAGCTTTGCTCTCTGCACATTTCGGGAACCCTGGATTCCGGAAAAATCCGGGGCTTTTCCATCGCGGAATGCGGGGCATGGAAAAGAGGCTTAAATATTAGCGGGCTAATAGAAACTATGAGGTGAATAATGTGGTAATCATGAGCGCAGACGTGACAGAAGAGATAAAGCGGATAGCCGAAGAGCTCGTGAAGAGCGGCATGTACAAGTCGCAGTCCGAGGTCGTGCGGGACGCGATACGCCAGCTTGCGCTGAAGTATGGCGACAAGGCTGGCACCAAGGAAGAAGTAAGAAAGATCACATCACGAGCCACGAAGAAATCCGGCAAAACCTTGTCTGAAACCGTCAGGGAAATAAGGGACGAAGCATGAAAAACGAAACAAAAGCGTGGCTGAAGAAGGCGAAGGAGGACATTGAAACAGCACGCTACAATCTGAAGGGCAAAAAACTGAATGCTGCCGTGTTTTTCGCACAGCAGGCAGCTGAAAAATCGCTCAAGGCCGTCCAGATAGAAAGACTCGGCAGGTTTGACAGGATTCATGACCTATTGACACTTGCGAAAAGCGTCAGCGCACCCGAGAGCGTCGTTGAAAGCTGCGCTTCTGTAAATCCTTATTATACTATTACTCGCTATCCGGATTCGGAAGATAAAACAGACGAAAAAACTGCGAAATCTCTGCTGAAGAGCTCGAGGAAGGTGTTAACATGGGCAAAGCAAACCCTGAAGCAATAAAACTGGCCAAGGATTTCAAGAAAAAGGCGGCCGGTAAATTTGCTATAGACAAGATAATACTTTTCGGCTCGCAAGCTACTGGCAAGACCAGGGAAGGGAGTGATATAGACCTGCTTGTCGTCTCAAAAAATGTGAAAAAGCGGGCGGTCTTCATGTCTGCACTCTCAAAGGAATGGCATATCGCCCAGAAAAAAAACAAGCCCGTCGACTTCCTGTGCTACACGCCTGAGGAATTCAGGGCAAAGTCGAAAGGAATAACGATTGTAAGAGATGCCGTCAAGCACGGCGTTGAGGTATGAATCAAATGACATACGGCAGCTATAGCAGAGACAGGGGGCAATACGGCAACATGTACGACTCGAAGGACATGTCGAGGCAGAAGCTCACCGCGGCGGTCACCCTGATAACCGACATGATTACAAAGATTGACGTACCCATGGAAAGATTCGGCGACGACGGCTACTGCCAGGTCCCGGAGCTGTCGCAGTGGACGCCCGCTACGGCGGCGCAGGAGATGAAAGCCGAAAACGACGCACTGAAGGCAAAGAATTCAGAGTTTGAGGCAAGAATTTCGGCGCTGGAGCTGAAGTGAGAAAAGGCGGCAAAATGGCAGTTGCAGAGGTGATGGTAATGACGAAGCAAGCACGAGACGTGCACCTACGTGCACTCACACAGGAGATTATACCCATTCTCAAGCGCAACGATGTGGTACGGGCAGGTATGTTTGGCTCTGTCGTGCGGGGCGAAGCCACCAAGAGCAGCGATATCGATATCCTCATTGAGTTCAAAGGAAACAAGAGCCTGCTTGATTTGGTGGGACTCAAACTCGACCTGGAAAAGAAACTGAACAAGAAAGTTGATGTGCTCACGTACCACTCCCTGCACCCCCTCCTGAGAGACACCATCCTCAAAGAAGAGGTGAGAATATACGAAGAAAGATGAGCGTATTTTCCTGCGGCACATCCTTGAGTCAATCGAACGAATCGAAGAATTCACACGAAACATGCCAAAAGCTGATTTCATGCATGCCGTCCAGGTGCAGGATGCGGTGCTCAGGCGACTGGAAATAATCGGAGAGGCGGTCAAGAACTGCCTCCGGACTTCACGAAGAAGCACGCTGATGTGGAATGGAAGAAGATAGCCGGATTACGGGACGTTCTGATTCACGAATACTTCGGCGTAGACCTCAATTTAACATGGGATATTATCAAGAGTGATTTACCCGTATTGAAGCAGCAGCTATCAGGCATGCTCACCGAGGAGGCAAAAAAGTGACATCCGCTATGGCGGTTGAAGGCTCGACAGCAGTGACCTGTCGACGACGGCTACTACCAGGCGTCGGAGCTGTCGCCGTGGACGCCCGCCACGGCGGCGCAGGAGCTGGATGAGGAGAACAAGGAACTGAGGGCGGGAGCGGCGGCATTGGAGCATGGTGGGAAACGATGAAAACGAAAGGTTTCGAAAATTTCAGTGATTACGGCACAACATCCGGGAAAGCCGGGCATTTCGCGGCATCAGGCGAATCCGGCATTCGCCTACTGCACCATCATGACTGCAGCGAGCGAAGCTCCCTGAGAGCCCAAAGAACCTGCGGTTCTTTGCAGCCCACGGGTTTCCGGGCAAACCTGAAAAACGATGAACGTCGTGTTTTCACTAAAGAAACTCGTGAGATGGGAAAAATGATATGCCAGCGAATGGCAGTGGCGCGCGCGGGACAATTACGTCATGTCACGGAGCAGTTTGGGACTCACGCCTGCCTTGACTCATGGCGCGGTCTTTTTGCCGTCGGTGACGAGAACGTTTGCTGCATTGGCGCAGGCTATGAAGATGCTGTCGGGCGTCATGCCAGTTTTCTTACCCTGATGCGGTCCTCTTCAACCACTATGAACTTGCCGATGGATTTGTCCAGCACGCTTTTTGCCAGTTCAAATAACTTTTCCGGATCTGTTGTTAATGCCCTGAACAGAATAACGCCTTTTGACAATTTCTTCATCCTAAAAATAAGCTCGCCAAAATCTTTATCACCCGTCACTAGTATGAGATTTTCCTTCTCGGCGAATTCAAGAATCTTGTCATCAGGAGAGCTGCGCATCAGGTCGCCTACAAACAAAGCTTCATACCCATGCCTGTTCAGGACATTTGAAAGTCTTTTGCCCAAATCTTCATCAACGAGAAACCGCATGCTTATCGACAATTACCGGGAATATCTCTTCGCCAGCGACGAGCCTTTCGGCATAGAAGAGAGCGGCCTTGATGTCTTCCTTGGTGATGTAAGGATAATCTTCGAGTATTTCATCAAACGTCATGCCTTGAGCGGCCCTGCGGACGATGGCTTCCACGGTGATCCGGGTTCCCTTGATTATAGGCTTGCCTACCATGATCTTTGGGTCCACTACAATCCTCTTCATGAAATCCTTTTCCATAGGCATCACAACTCTATCTACTCTTGCATGCGGATATTTAAATCATATCGCGGCTGCCTTTGCGCAGGCTATGAAATTCGTGGGATAGCTCGTACGTTGCCACTACATATTTTAATTGGAGTTTGGATTAGATCCGGCACCTGTTTGCCGGGCAATCAGCCGGACAGCGCCACTACTTCCTCTGCTGACAGCACCTTTACTTTTGGCTGCCTTTTTAGTCTTTTCTCTTCCGGCCAGAGCGGGCAACCGAGCTTTATGGCCAGCGCAAAGAAGTCTATGTCATCGGGGTCAGGCGAGGCTCTTATTGCTCTTGAAAGAAACCTCTTGTATTCTTCTGTCCCGACGAATTGCACCGTGGCGTTCAGCAGCTTCAATGTGAATGAGAACTGCCCTTCTGAAAGAGAAAATGCTTCCACGATATCCTGCTTGTGCAAAATTATATATTCAATCTTAGCCTCTCGTATTCCACACGGGAAATTTTTGTCTGCTGTAGAATCTCGCTTGGAAGAGGAATGTTGCTCGATTCATTTCCGTGGGCAGGAACGACAGTCTTCCTGCCGTCAGGATGCACATAACGGATATGGCTGCCTACTTGATGAATTTTCTGGAATCCAAGACTTTCAAGAATCTTACACATCTTTTTTCCGGAAACAAGAACCAGCTTCATTTATTCACTTCTATTTGCTGGATACCGATAAACTTGAGCGACTCGACTTCTTCCGCCTCAAGACAGACTTGTATGGCTTCCCTGACCCTCTCCAGAACTTCCGGGATGGTCTTGCCCTGCGTGTAACACCCCTGAATATCTGGGACTTTAGCTATGTAAATTCCATCTTCGTCCTGCTCGATCAAAACGGTGAATTGCATAGTAATACCTCTTCATGTGATTATTTAACTTTGTCACTATCCGCGACAAGCAACACTTCACTTAAAGTTGCTGCCCGCCTCACTCTTTGCCGCACTCCTGTCAATGAACAATTGCGCAGGCAGAGGGCTTACAGAGCCCGGCGGGCTGGCGTTGCGGCTGGCGAAACAGGCATACGGTGATATGAACGAACGCGAAGATACTATTCCTTGGCATGATGGCAGTGCTCCTCGCCCTGCCCGTGCACGCCGACACGAACGTGTCGCTCAACTACGTGTGGGACGGGACGCAGTGGATCCCGTGGCTCGCGACGAGCGACGGCAGGCCGAAGGTCGACATCAACCTCTTCAACATCAGCGCCGGCAGCGCGAACATCTCCGGCAACTTCACCGTTGACACGGGCACGCTCTTCGTCGATTCGCTCAACAACCGCGTCGGCATCGGCACCTCGACGCCCCAGCACACGCTCCACGTCAACGGCACCCTCAACGTGACCGGCGCGTCGTACCTGGGCACGTCGTCCATCGACGCCGGCAACATCACGACCGACCGTCTCGGCATCGGCATCTCGGGGTCGCCCAACCAGGCGCTCCAGATTGTCGGCCACGCGAACATCTCCGGCACCGTCTGGTCGAACGGCATGAACATCACGCCGAACAACGTGTCGCTGCTCTACGGGTGGAACAACACGGACTTCATACCGCTCCTCACCACGGGCGCGGGCGTTTTGAAGCTCCAGACCGAGCAGGCGCTCGCCGAGAATGCGAACACCCTGCTCATCGGCGGCAACGGCACGGACATCACCATCAATGCGAGCGGCACCGGCGCGAGGCCGCTCATCGTCCGCGGCTTTCCCGGCCAGACCGTCAACCTCACCGAGTGGCGCAACTCGGCGAACACGGTGAACGCCTTCGTCACCCACTTCGGCGGCGCGTACTTCAACGACAGCGTCGGCATCGGGACGGCGGTGCCGCCGGGGACTATTCTTGATGTTCTCGATAGCGGAGCAACGGGAATTAGGATTAGGCGAAGCGTCGGTAATGCCGATACTCGGATGTTCAGCGATACATCCATAGGTTATTTGGGAACGCAATCAAATCATCCATTACGAATACAAACTAATGCGGTGGACAGAGTGACAATTGATACTTCCGGCAACGTCGGCATCGGCACCGTCGCGCCGCGCCGCAAGCTCCAAATAAACGGCTCAGCCGGCGTCTCGCTCGAGACGAACGAGAGCGTCTACCTTGCCATCGGCGAGAACCAGAAGGTCGGCATCGGCCTCAACATGACCAGCCCGCTCGGCACCGTGCACATCAACAGCTCGAACGCGCTCGGCGCCCTCCGCATCGAGAACACGACCGGGACGCAGCTATTGTTCATCAACGGCAGCTCGGGGAACGTCGGCATCGGGACGACGGTGCCTTCAGCAATTCTAGATGTTGTCGGAAATGTAGAACTGAATGGAAATGTAACAGGTATAGATGATATTACACTTAGCGATGTTACTGACTTGACGAATTACATTACAGGACCAGGGTTTAGGTCATTAGTTATTAGGACTGGCGACGCTAATGATGCGAATGATGAGCTGGGCTTTGAAGTGGACACGAATCAGGCCGACCCTGGAGTCACTTATACACGAGTCATGACTATGGATTGGACAGGCAACGTCGGCATCGGGACGACGAGCCCTTACCGGCGTTTGCAAGTGAATGGCACAGGCGGGGCTTTGGAGGTTAATGATTCTGTCTATCTGGCAGTCAGTGGCGGCAACGTCGGCATCGGGACGGCGACGCTTGATACCGACACAAGATTACAAGTTGACCGGTCTACGCATGAATATATCCCTTGTTAATGATGCACAGACATGGGGCATTCAGGTAGATGGACTGGACAGCGACAAATTCAAAATCGTTGATTTTCAGCCTGATCCGGATGTAACTGTGATGACTTTCGTGAAATCCACCGGCAACGTTGGCATCGGGACGACAGTTCCAGCAAATACGTTAACCGTCAATTCATCCAGCAATCGGGGCGGGTTCGAGGTTACCAACGCAACAGACTCAAGCAGATTCTTCGTCAACGCAAGCTCCGGCAACATCGGCATCGGGACGGCGAGTCCGTTCTCAGGTGTAGGAATCAAAGGATTGCATGTGGCTGCTGCTGGCAGCGCAGGCATTCGACTTGATTCGGACGCGACCTCGCAGACCTTGGGCTATACCCTCTGGCAACGGACAGAATCAGGGTGCGCCGGATGTTTTTTTATCTCGAACGGAGACGCGACCAGTGATTACGTGACGATTGATACCACCGGCAACCTCGGCATCGGGACGGCGAGTCCTGGAGAGCGATTAGATGTGCGCGGCAACATGACCATCACCGAGAACCTCACGGTCCAGCGCAACCTCACCGTCCAGCACAACCTGAGCGTTGGCGGCAGCACGCTCTACGTCAATAGCGCAGCAGGCAACGTCGGCATCGGGACGACGAGCCCGGGGGCTGTAGTTCACGTCCTTGGTGGAGCAGTAACTCCAACAAATGCACGGTTTCTGCAATTCGGTCAAGCATCAACAACTACAGCCGACATAAGCGCCGCATCCGCAGCTCAATATGGTTTAGATTTACGTCCAACAATGAAAATGACCGGAGATGGAACCAGCCATTTTGGTCAGGTCATAGAACCTTATTCTATTGATGATGGATCAGCCAGGACATTAACAAATCAGTATGGCCTTTATATAAGTGCAGGATCAAAAGGCGCGAGCACAACAATTACCAACGTCTACGGGCTTTATGTTGAAGGTCCTACTACTGGGTCCACTAAAAATGTGGCAGCATATTTCGGTGGCAACGTCGGCATCGGGACGACGAGTCCAGCTTCCACTATTAAGCTAGAGGTAAATGGCACAATAAGAGTTTATAAAACTATCCAAGTTCTTGATTATTACGGAGTAGGAAGTGGTGCAACTATATCAACCGCTGGGCCTCAAGGGGGTATGAATTTCACGACAGACAGCGGTTTAGAATCAGGTATATCTTTTTCATTTGTTACAAGTCAGGGCAGTGCATATCAACCAGCATTTAGTATAACCGCTAACAGGAAAGCTGCGGTTAATACCCTTGCGGGTGCGGCTGGAAACTCACTCTGTTATGACACGACAACTGTTAGCGGTATGAATACGTTTGCCACCTGCTCATCCAGCAGAAGATATAAGGAGAATATTGAGCCTTTGTCTGTTGATAAGGATAAAGTGTTCCAGCTTCAGCCTGTAAGTTTCAAGTGGAAGAATAGGAATGAGTCCAGCGTGGGCTTGATTGCTGAAGACGTTGAGCCTGTGATTCCAGAACTGGTCGGTTACTACAACGGGCAGATTGAAAGCGTTGAATACAAGCTATTGACAGTTTACCTATTGGATATTGCAAAGGAACAGGACAAAAACATAACAATGTTAAATAACGCTAACATGGCATTGCGGCTTGCAGTTCAGAAACTTGAGGAGAAAAACAGCAACATGGAAGCGGATGTTGGATTATTGAGGCACGAAGTCGAAAAGCTGAAAATTCAGTCAAATGGAGGCGAATAGAGGCAGCATTCCGCAAGAAAACAGCGGGCTGGCATGTCCCGAATATGCTCAAAGAAACACAGTTTCTTTGGCATGTTTGAAAACCTTTGGTTTTCAACATCCAGAAATGCTCAAAGCATTTCTTAGATGTCAGAAAGCTTTGCTTTCTGCACATTTCGGGCAGAGCTGAAATCTGAAGTATCCGGGCTTTTTCGCTGCGGAATGTGGGGCATGGAAATATATAAACTAGCAGTTTACATATATAAACTGTGAGTTGACACTGATGCACGACATGACAAAAAATGAGATGCTTATTGTCCTGAAGATATTCAAAACTCCTGAAAAGGCGTTCAATTCCAACAGCATAACAAAGGAAATTGGCATAACGCCCATGGGAGCGCTGAAAATAATGAAAAGGCTCGAAAAGGACGGCATACTCATTTCAAAGGCTGCAGGGAAAGCGGTATTTTACGGCATTAACAATAGCGAATACGCGAGAGATTACGTCAAGTTCGTTCTTAAGAATGAAGCTGCCCACAGTCCGCCATACACAAAGCGGT
This sequence comes from Candidatus Aenigmatarchaeota archaeon, assembly GCA_016193585.1. Lineage (GTDB taxonomy): Archaea > Aenigmatarchaeota > Aenigmatarchaeia > GW2011-AR5 > GW2011-AR5 > JACPRW01. The sequence continues at coordinate 20,737 of JACPRW010000004.1, read as the reverse complement.
GGTTAAATGAAATAAGAAAGCTGAAAAGCGCAGATACGGCAATACTATTCGGTTCAGTGCTGAGAAAAGGCAAGGATGCCAACGATATTGATGTCCTTGTAATAACAGACCAGAGCAGATTTGAAAAGCTGAAGGAAGAGGTGGCAGAACTGAACAAAATCAACGAGAAGCGCATGCATGTGGTTTATCAGATTGCGGATGACCTACAAAACAACATAGCAAAGGGGGATAAAGTAGTTCTGAATGCCCTGAAAGGAATTGTTGCTTTTGGCGAGGAAAGGTTAATTGAGGCAATTATAATATGAGTCATGCAAAAAATAAGGTTAAATGGTGCCTCAAGAAAGGCAAAAAGGAACTGAGAGAAAAAGGAAAGCATAAGGGGCTGGTCAGAACCTCCAGTGATATCAGGAAAGCAAGGCAGCACATAGTAAAGGCTGAGCATAATCTGAGATTCATGATGAGCCTGAAAGACAAGGAGTTCTCGGATTGGTGTGGGTCTGCAGCGTTTTATTCTATTTATCACTCCCTTCTAGCTATACTCGCAAAATTCGGTTACGAATCCAGAAATCAGGAATGTACATTTGCGCTTATAGAAGGCATGGCAGAAGATGAAACTATATCATTCGACACCTCCCTGCTGGACAGCATAATAAAAAATGACAGCCATGAAAAGGAAACTATAACTGAAATAAGAGAGCAATATCAGTATGGAACAAAGCTTTCAATAGAAGATAAGACCTATGATGAACTGCTTGATGCTACAAAAAGAATTCTAGGGGAAACCAAAAGAATAATTGAAGAATAAACAAAGAATCGTGCAATATCGGTCAAACTCGGCATCGGGACGGCGAGCCCGGGAACAAAATGAGGAGAACGAGGAACTGAAGGCGGGAGCGGCGGCATTGGAGCATGGTGGGAAACGATGAAAGCGAAAGGTTTCGAAAATTTCAGTGATTTCGGCACAACATCCGGGAAAGCCGAGCATTTCGCGGCATCAGGCGAATCCGGCATTCGCCTACTGCACCATCATGACTGCAGCGAGCGAAGCTCCCTGAGAGCTCAGAGAACCTGCGGTTCTTTGCAGCCCACGGGTTTCCGGGAAAACCCGAAAAACGATGAACGTCGTGAGATTTCTGGCTATGGAAGCCGTGAGATGGAATCTGTGCCGCTACTATGCCTTTTGGCAGGAGTCAAAAACGGCATTAGTGTGAACTATGCTGTCTTGGTTAACAGCATGTCAATAGCTTCAGAAGGGGTAATTACCCTGTCGGGCAAAGATTTCTTTATACCTTTATCTCCGGTGAGAATCTTGCAATCAAGCTTAAGCGCCAGAGCCACAAATGCCACGTCTTTCATATGTGGCGCTCTTTTTGCAGCTTCTTCCGCCTTATCTTCAAATTTATCAGAAGATACGAAATCAATCTCCCTTTTGAGGAACGAAAAAATATCTGATATCCCCTCTTTTGACAGCCTGCTTTTTGCCAGCAGCTTGTCCATTCTTTTACCAATTTCAAAAAACAAAAATTCCGGCGCGACGAATTCGAACAAGCCAACCATCTTGTTAAGCATAAACACTTCAAACGGCTTGCCTCGGACATACAAAGAGGAGAACACTGTATTTGTGTCGGCTACTACAAGCACCAACAATCACTTCTTAAGAAATCTTTTTGCAAGCGCGACGCCGACTTCTTCAGAAAGTTCCTCAACATCCTTTTCTGTCAGCCTGCTTTTTGCGACTATTTTCTTAAGGCGCACCATTTCGCCAAATTCCTCTTTCAGGCGTTTGCCTACTATAATCTGCCAGTTTATCGGGGATATCGATTCGAATTCCCTTAATTCGCTAGGAACTTTAACAACAATTTCGGACATGTCATCACTGCTTTATTATTATGAAACTAATCATATAAGGCTTTCCCACGACCAACGCCGGCACGGTGACAAAGTGGGACAAATCGTCGTGGGACAAATAGTAGCGGGGACGAGGAAAGAAAAATATGGAAGCGGCACCGCCGGGTTCGGGACAACGGGGCCGGGAAGCACATTAGAAGCGGAGAACACCGCACGTGCCGATGATGTGCTGTTGCTGGAGGACTCGGCCGGCTTGTGCGAAGCGCAGCCAACGACAACAGGATTGACGTGGAGCTGCTCGCCTGACGCGCGGCTCACGGCGAATGCCAGGAACGCCTCTGATGTTGGCCTGCGCCTAATAAGAAAAGAGCTACGCGACACACCCAAAAAATCAACCATCTATGACAGAAGCAGAAGGGCTGCAAGAAACCCCCGAAACGCGCTTCTTGCCTTATACGACACTGTTGCAAAAAAGGAATATGACATATCTGGAAAGATGCGGACACGTGCGGGCGAGTACTATACTGCCTACAAGGAAGCCGGCGGCAGCGGAAAATGGGAAGAACTCGAAAACGATTTCATACTAATTGCTTGTGCAAGCGTGCACGGGATTGATATTGTGGTTTCCGAAGATGAGAAAACAATGCTTACAGAAAACGCTGTCCGCGCTTACAAGCTCATGAACAGCATTTACAAAAGAAGGACCCCAGATTTCATCGGTTATGAAAGATTCAAAGCTATGATTACGAGGTAGTTGATTTTATGAATCTGCGCGCAGCTCTTATAAATTCAGGGTCTTTCTGGTGCTCCTTTATATCAGACCAGATATCTTTCTTCTTCATGAACACCACTAAACATAGTGCTATTACAAAACACTTAAAGCTTTTGCTGGTGGCGGTCTTTTTCGCCTCTCATGACGCTATCCTCAGCTTCCACCGAGCACGCCATGCCGGCCTCGGCACGGCAGTCAACAGCACGAGCGGACAGCTCCTCACTGCCGGCAACGCCCCGGTGCGCATCTACGGCGCCTCGGCGAGCGGCACCCTCATGTTCAACGACACGTTCAACAACAAGGCGAATTTAAGGTGAAGATAATGATAGATACATCGGTATGGCTGGAATGCAGGATAGACGAGGAGTTGAAGACGGCAGTGAGGCACTTGACTGAGCAGCACGAATTGCGAAGCAGCGAAATCGTTGAAATGGAAGTAGAAGCTGCATACGGCTTCTTGCGCAGAAAAAGGATCGAAGGTGCAGACGTACTGCACGAGCTCTATCTGGACGTCAAGAAGCCGGTCATCAAGGAAACACGTGCCGTATCCGGATTGGCTGAGGAATACGCGTCAGAAGCGGGAAAGCTGGGCGTGGCAACGGCAAGCCAGATGAAGCCTGATTTCACCATTGTGGCGTGCGCTGCTCTGGACAATGTTGCCTCTATCCTCACCCTGAACAGAAAAACAATGGCGTCAGATAGGGCAAGGCTCGTGTATTCCTTTGTCAACGCGAACCGAAAGCTCAGGACGCCGGCATTCGTTATCGGCAAAGAAGCGATAAAGAGGTTTGCCTATGCGTAGCTTATTGGTATCGCTGCCGCGCGACCTTATTCCTGATATAGCGAGCAAATTCGCGCGTTGTCATGCCCGTCTTTTTCCTGAACGCTCGTTCCATGCCCCGTATCGATGGTTTGCCCCTCATACAAGGCATTATTCGCAGCCAAAACACTTAAAGTTGCTGCCCGTCTCACTCTTTGCCGCACTCCTGCCATTCACCGCCTCCGCCGCCACCGAGCACGTCATGTCCGTGCAGGGCACGGCAGTCAACAGCACGAGCGGACAGCTCCTCACTGCCGGCAACGTCCCGGTGCGCATCCACGACGCCTCGGCGAGCGGCACACTCATGTTCAACGACACCGTCAGCAACGGCATTGCGCTGAAGGGCTTTTTGAAAGGCGAGGTGCCAAGGAAATGAATGATTTTGGTTTTTACCCGAGTGACGGGAAGGTGAAGCGGCAGAGCCATGGCATGGAGCTCGCACCATCCATAGCGCTTTCATTGCCCATAATTTTCCTGGCGGTATTCTCCTCCCTTGCCTTTGCCATCCCGCCCGGTCTCACCGTCTACCACGGCGCGAACGAGACCGTCGGCGGCATCTTCCCGGACAACTACACGTTCAACGGGACCGTCAACATCACGAGCCCGTATCCCGGCGCGGTGCCGCTGGCCATCATCGCGAACACGAGCCAGACCGCCAACCTCACCGAGTGGCGCAACTACACCGGCAGCATCCTGGCAAGCATCAACACCACGGGCGGCTTCCGCTTCAACAGGCTCACGTCCTGCAACACCATCGATACCGACGACGTGGGCAACCTCATCTGCGGCGACGACACCGGCGGCGGCAGCGGCTGGAGCAACTACACCTCCCTCTCCTACAACCATACGCCCCACGTCAATTTCAGCATCGGCTCGAACATCTCGTTAGCGAAGCTGTTCGTCAACACGACCGTCGCGTCAACGAGCGGCATCCTCGTCAGGGGCGTCTCGGGCCAAGCGGCCAACCTCATCGCGTGGCAGACCGACAGCGGGGGCGCCCTCGGCTCGGCTGACGCGGGCGGCAACCTCAACGTCACCGGCACCATCTGGTCGATGGGCGCGAACATCAGCGCGGTCAACGCCTCGCTCAACTATGTCTGGACCGGCACCGACTGGGTCGGCATGCGCTCGACCGCAGCCGGCATTGTCCAGCTCGACGTCACGTCGCTCGTCGCGGCGAACGTCTCCTGCACCGACTGCATCGTGCCCTCGATGCTCGGCGACAGCTGGCCCCTCGACGCCGATCTCAGCATCACGGGCGGCAACGTCGGCATCGGCACCATCACGCCGTTCCGCCGGCTGCAGGTCAACGGCTCAGCCGGCGTCTCGCTCGAGACCAATGAATCAGCGTACCTTGCCATCGGCGAGAGCCAGAAGGTCGGCATCGGCCTCAACATGACCAGCCCGCTCGGCACCGTGCACATCAACAGCTCCAACGCCCTGGGCGCCCTCCGCATCGAGAACACGACCGGGGCGCAGCTACTGTTCGTCAATGGGAGCTCGGGGAATGTCAGCATCGGGACGACGAGTCCGGGCTTTGCTTTAACAATGGGAACTAATGCAGATAGCACCACCCATAAGCAGTTAGCAATGCTTGCTTACGATTCTACAGGCGGATACCCAAATATTATTCTCAATAATCCAGGTTCGGCTTTCATGGGCATTGGTATAAATGGTAACGATTTAGAGCTTGGAACCACAAACGGCGCAGGCACTGCTTGGGCAACTAAGATGGTTACTTTGCAACAGTCTTCCGGTAACGTCGGCATCAACACGACGGCTCCCGGAGCGAAGCTCGAAATCGCATCGAATTCCGAGACGCAGCGTGCGCTCGTCATCAACATGACGAATCCGCTCACTGCCAACACCCAGTACAACGGCGTTGCCATGCTCATCAATCAGCTCGGTGGCGTCAGCTTACACCAATACTCCGGCGCGCTCACCATCAACAACAGCGGCAACACCAGGCGGGCGCTCACGATCTTCAGCAACGCCGGCAGCAGTGCCGACACCGAGATGGTCAATCTGTACGCCGACAACACCGGCTTCCGCACACCCATCCTCGTGCTCAACCAGTCGGGCAACGGGAACATCCTTGAGCTTGCGAATGGGACGAACACGCGGATGGCGGTGATGGCAAACGGCAACGTCGGCATCGGGACGACGGGGCCAGGTGCTCTGCTTTCCATCGAGGAAGACACAGCAGCGGTTCCGATGCTCACCTATAAACAGGCAGTAAGCGGCTCTGGAACAGCTATAGCACTAAATTCAGCAAAAGGAGCTATTTCGAACATCGCCGATGACAATACCGCCACACTCAGGGCTTCAAGTCAGGGCGCTGTACAGCTGGTAGTGTTGAACATCGGCGTGTCTCCGTCAAGTACAGCCCATGGTTTCGCAATAGTCGAATGCAGGCCCGGGTCCGAGCCTAGTGGGAATATCGTTACGTCAGCAGCGTCAAGCGTTACCTTTGCTTTTACCACATCTGATGTTACCGGAACTACAGGCGTAGACGGTCAGGTCACCATTTCATGCCAGAGTGATGGAACAGTAGAGGTGGAAAACAGGTCAGGTGGACTCCTTGATGTCATATACGAATGGAACTCAGCATTTTAGACAAAATGACCCTTGATACCAATGGCAGCGACAGCTACTACCAGGTCCCGGAGCTGTCGCCGTGGGCACTCGTGAAGGCGGCGCAGGAGCCGGACAGGGAGAACGGGGCTTTGAAATCCCGCCTCTCAAGGCTGGAAGGGAAGCGAGAAACATTGCTCAAAGCACTAGCAGGTGGAGAGGAGAAATGAATTTAAATACAGCTGCATCATTTAATGCAGTGGTAAATATGCAGGAAAGATTGGTGAGCATACCTAAAAGCGAATTGGAAGGTCTGGAAGCCACTATTGAAACTTTGCAGAATAGTTACGTAATGGAGCAACTGGAAAAGAGCGAGCAGGATATACAGAAAGGTAAAACCAGAAATATAGATGAATTCATAAAAGAACTCGAAGGCTAATAGCGCTCTATTGCTTCATCTTTGTGAAAAATCGCCCGCAGTTTAACCTTCTTTTCCACGTCATTGATTTCATACCAGACCCTGAATGGTCCTATTCTTATCTGCCAGATGCCGTGCAGCCTGCCTTTCAAAGGCTTCCCGTATTCTGGATTGTATTGCAATCTTTCTTTGGCTTTCTTCAGCCACTCTATTTTATCTTTATGCTTCTTTTTGAATGCCCTTTCAAAGGTTTCTGTAGTTTCAACACTATACACCATACGTATTGTTTGAGTCTCAGTGACTTAAAGTAAATTCTTAGATTGTTCTTGGATATCATCGGTCTCGGCATTATTTTTAACACGATACTATCGGCAATGTGAGGAAATGGGACAAATGGCAGCAGGGACATGAAAAAATAATGACATAACGGCAACGTCGGCATCGGGACGACGGGACCGGCAACAAAGCTTGATGTTTCAGGGCAGGCGAGGGCCACACTCGGCTTTTTGTCGACCGGCACGACCCTGATCCAGGGCGCCAACAACAATGACACCTCGAAAGGCCGCTACCGGGTTTACATGAACGGTGGCACAGCCCTGAACTCTGGGCAGATGATCGTCAACATCTCTGTGGCTGTCACAACGCACGTCAACTTCATCCGCGTCACGTTTATTGAGCGCAACACCGCCAGCGAAGGCGGGAGCCTGCAGTACGTAGCGGTGTCGGAATGGGTCACCGACAGTAATAGCGTTGTCACCGGCGGGGCGCAAGTGCGCAGCGTCGTCGGGTGCCCGCAGATACCTCGGTCGGCACGTTCAACACGGTCATGGTCGAGGTGTGGTCAGTAAGCGACGTTGCTACCTATGAGCCGACCGTAACGATTTATCCATAGGAAAAGGAATTGCCAGTGGTCAAGTATATGGTCCCAGAGCTGTCGCAGTGGGCACTCGTCAAGGCTGTGCAGGAGCTGAAAGCCGAAAAGGATGAGCTGAAGGCAAAGCTCTCAAGGCTGGAAGGGAAGTGAGAAACCATAGCGGAAACGTTGCAGAAAGAAGATTTATAGTAAAGTCAACAAGATGGATGTATGGCAAAGCCTATTCGCTATTCAAGCCATGCAATCCAGAGAAGGTTTGAAAGAGATATAACTGAGAGGCAGGTTGAAGAAACTATAAGGTCTTCAGATTATACGAAGACGTCTTTTGATGGACGAAAGATTGCAGTAAAGAAATTTGAAGGCAGATACGTCAGTGTTGTTTACACGGAAAAAGAAACGCATATAAAGATAATAACAATATATTGATAAGGGATGGGTATGAGATTAAGTTTTGATAAGGAAGTGGATGCAGCATATATTTACTTAAAGGATAGAATTGGAAAAGGTGAGGTAAAAAGCACGATTGCCCTGAACGATGACATAATTCTGGACTTTGATGAAGACAAAAAGCTTATAGGCATAGAGATTTTGTCCGCAAGTAAGGTCGTGCCTCCAAAGGTTTTTTCTGAGATTTCAAAAGTTTCTTCTTAAGTCAAGCGGCAACGTCGGCAGCTGCAGAAACCAGAGGTTTCTGAGCTCTCAACTCGAAGAAAGCACAGCTTTCTTGAGTCTTCGGAAAGCTCAGCTTTCCGCAAGAAGAAGCTCCGCTTCTTTGTAGATCGGCACGACGACGCCAAGTTACACGCTAGATGTGAATGGCGTATTAAATGTCCAGAGTAACGTTCGGTAGGCTTGGTGTGACGACGTCAGGTCAGCAGATTAACCAAAACCGTAAGCTCGTAGTGGGCACGGACATATAGAGAATTGCATTGATTAGACTATTGATTGCGCAATTCTAATCTCGTAAATTGCGTAATCATACGTCAACAAATTAGCGCAATTTACGATACTACTCTTATAGTGGACTGGCTCAAAATACAGCTTCAGGAGACGGAGTGCCTGCGCTTGTTCAGGCAGTCCTTCAGTTTTGCAGATTTTCCCCGGAAGACTTTCGCAGGAACTGCAAATCTTACGACTTGTGGCCGAATTTTTGCGGGGTTCCGAGGTTTTATTAATTCTTAGTGACTCAGCACCATAACTATAGTATACTCAGTTACATATGTTATTGAGTAACATAAACTTTATATACTCGGTAACATAAAGAATGCGTATGAGAATAGAAGAGCATCTGAAGGCATTTCAGGAGCACAGGGATGCGATAGACTGGGCAATAAACCGCGGCATTGAGAAATCCCATAGGATTGTTGGCACGCATGCCTCCCGCGGGATAACTGAGCTCCTGACTGCTTATCTGCACAAAATAGGCAGGATTGATGCGGGTTTTCAGATAAATCACCGGTGGTTCAAGAGCCAGAAAGTGGGCGGGAAATTCCCTGATTTCCCGAAGAAGAATCCTATAGTCGCTAAGATGGTAGAGCTTGAAAGCAAATCAGAAAACCTGACGTATGGATCGCAAAAATCCGAAAAGGAAGTAAAGAAAGTCATTGAACTTGTAAACGAACTGGAATTAATGCTAAAGGAGCTGATGAAAGATGAAAAATAAAATGATTGCGTATGCCCTTGATTTCACCTCATTTTTATTGGAGAATGGAATAGAGCCAAAAAGAGTTATTCTGTTCGGTTCGGTTGTTACCGGGGAGTTTGACAGGGAAAGCGACATAGATGTCTTTATTGATACTGACAAGCCTGAGGAGAAGGAGATAAAAAACGTATTGAAAGTTTTTGAGAAAACATTCGGCGAGAAATGGGGGCTGAAAGGCATTTCCAATCCGTTGTCCTTAAAAGTTGGCAACCTTGATAAATGGCGGAGTCTAAAGAGAAGCATGCAGAGTTATGGCATCATCCTCTATGGAAGGTACAACGAACTCCCGGAAAACATGAAAGCTTACCTTCTGTTCAGGCTGGATTTTGGCGGAATGGCAAGAGCAAGAAAGGTTGGCATGTGGAGAAGGCTTTACGGTTATGCACAAAAGATCGGCAGGAAAAGATATGAGAAAAAAGGCATCATAAAAAGCCTAGGCGGAAAAAAACTGGAAAAAAGTGTTGTTGTAATGCCTTTGGATAAATCACAGAAATTTAAGGAATTTCTTAATAGAGGCAGGATTGGATTCACCGTAAATGAAATTTGGAGCGATAGCCTCTAGGTCGTGCAGCCCCGGCAGGGGTCAAACGGCTACAGGGACAAAGGCCGAAAAGAATATCGGTCAACCCCGGCATCGGGGCGACGAACCCCAACAAAGGAAAAGTGGAAGTGAAAGGAGGGAGTGTGTGCGTTGATACAAACAGCGACGACACTGCCAGCAGCTGCATCGCTTCCGAGTCTGATAGTATGTTCAGTTGATTTTGGAACATTTTATGCTGAACATACAGTATAGCAGGTTCGAATGAAAAGTTCCAGTATTATTCGAACCTACTATGACATACGCCTGAAAACGAACATCGCGAACATCACCGGCGCGCTGGGCAAGATTGAGAAGCTCCGCGGCGTGTCTTTTGACTGGCGCGTGAACGACAGCGAAGTTTTGTCGCATTACCCGCTAATGGCAAGGTTTAACAACAGCCCGCACAGTGTTGGTTTAATCGCCCAGGAGGTGCAAAATGTGCTGCCAGAAGCGATACTACAGGAGACTGTCGGCGATACTACCACGCAGTATCTGCAGCTTGACTATACGAAGTTTGTGCCGCTGCTGGTCGAGGGCGTGAAGGAGATGAAGGCGGAAAATGACGCCCTGAAGAAGGAAAACAGAGCCATGAAGTCCGACATTGAGATGCTGAAGCAGGAAGTCAAAGTATTGGGCAATGGAGGCGAATAGAGCGTTTCACATCGGCAGGACATGGAATCATTTTTCTTGATTATAAAATATAAGAATTAAAATTAATAAAGTTAAGGGGGTAATTAATAAAAGGTGTTTGCGTGGCAAAGATATCATATACAGCGCATTTGAAGCTAAGGCTGAAAATAAGGAAAATCCCGGAGGATTACCCAAGAAAGATTTATAAAAATCCTGAACAAATGTTTTTTGATGTGTCGGAAGAAACAAAAATCTCCATTAAAAAGCTTTTTTACAATAATAAAGTTAGGAATATGATGATAGCATATGAAGAAAAGAGCGGTAACGTTGAAATTATTACAATACATCCTGTAACTGAAGAAAAGATTATAAACCGTATAATGAAAAGGAGGTGGGTAAAAGATGGATAAGAAATATTATTATGACGAGAAATCGGATTCGTTGTTTATTCACCTAAAAGACGGGGAAGAGGAAAGTTTTGAAGAAATAGCTCCTGGAATAAATATAGAGCTTGATGAAAACAATGAAATCATAGGAATAGAAATACTTCATGCATCAAGATTTACAATGGCGGAAAAAAGGGCAATTTCGGCAATGAAGCATTAACGAAATGAAGGGGTAAAACGGTTTCTGGGACAGTTTATCAGAATAAAGTTCAACTCGGGCAACCCCGGCATCGGGACGGCAAGCCCGGGAAGCAAATTAGAAGTGGAAAACACCGCAAGTGCTGATGATGTGCTTCTCCTTGAAGATTCTTCTGGTCTTTGCGAGGCACAGCCCTCCACCACCGGGCTTACGTGGAGCTGCTCGTCTGACGCGCGGCTGAAGGCAAATATCACCAGCGCGTCGCCTAAGCTTGAATATGTGCTGGGTATTCCGCTTTTTGACTATACTGTGATAGCTACAGGGGAAAGGGCAACCGGGCCTATCGCCCAGGAAACAGCCGGGAATTATCCGGAACTTGTCAGGGTAGGGGATGACGGGTATCTTATAGTTTCGGAGCTCCCGCAGCCTGTGATTATCAAGGCTATACAGGAGCTCAAAGCCGAAAAGGACGCCCTGAAGAAGGAAAACAGAGCCATGAAGTCCGACATTGAGATGCTGAAGCAGGAAGTCAAAGTATTGGGCAATGGAGGCACATAGAGGCAGCATTCCACAGGGTCGGGAGCCTGTGTCCCGAATATGCCCAAAGAAACACAGTTTCTTTGGCATGTTTGAAAACCTTTGGTTTTCAACATCCAGAAATGCTCAAAGCATTTCTTAGATGTCAGAAAGCTTTGCTTTCTGCACATTTCGGGCAGAGCTGAAATCTGAAGAATTCGGGGCTTTTTTGCCGCGGAATGTGGGACATGGAAAACAAAGCTTATTATGGATTTTAGTTAGAGTGAAAATAACAAGAAATGAATTAATAGGCACTAATCAAATATAATTATGGATGATGTATATTTTGAAGTCATGTCTGCTTCAGGAAAGAAAATAAGGACAACAAGAAAATATTGGGAATTCATTATAGCAATCAAGCATCCAAGTATGACAGGCAAAGAAGATGTTGTAAAAATTACACTTAAAGATCCTGTTGAAATAAGAAAAAGCAAACACGATGAAAAGACATATCTTTATTACAGAAAACACAATGGCTATTTTTGCTGTGTTGTCTGTAAGCATGAAAACGGAAAAGGTTATATAATTACTGCGTACATAACAGATAAGATAAAAGAAGGTGGCATTATATGGAAAAAATAATAGTAGTATTCAACAAAGAAGGGGATACGGTAGATGTGTGGTTTGATGAGCCGAAAAAAGAGTTTTTATGCGAAGAAACTGGACAGGAAATTATTTTAAAAAAGGACAAAAAAGGGAAAATAATAGGGTTTGAGAAGCTTAATGTAAGCATATCAAAAAGCGGCGAACTGCCTTTTAAAGTAATGGTGGAATAAAAACAATTTCGACAACTCTTCTAAAATGCTCAATTCTGAATAATATCGGCAAAGCCTCGTCAACGGCGGCGGGGCGGCCAACAAGCGTTGGTGGGACATCTGGACGATCGGTGGCGACCTCTACATCAGCAAGAACACGGATGCGGGAACCACCACGAACCTTCTTGTGATCAATAACAGCGGCAACGTCGGCATCGGGACGGCGAGTCCGGGTTATAAATTGGACGTACAGACCTCTACAGCTAACGATCAAGCAGTAAGGGGAAGTAATACCGCTACGACGGGAACCAACTACGGGGGCGTGTTTCAAGCATATGGTAGTGGCGCAACAACCAACGTTGGAGGATATTTCCTTGCCTCTGGTGCTACGAACAATTATGGGTTAATAGTAGAAGCAGGCAACGTCGGCATCGGGACGGCGAGCCCGGCAACAAAGCTTGATGTTTCGGGCCAGGCGCGGGCCACGCTCGGCTTCTTGTCGACGGGTACGACACTGATCCAGGGCGCGAATAACAACGACAGCACGAAAGGCCGCTATCGTGTGTACATGGACGGCGGGACATCCCGGAACTCCGTGCAGATGATTGTCAACATCTCCGTGGCCGTGACGGCGCACGTCAACTTCATCCGCGTCACGTTTATTGAGCGCAACACCGGCACCGAAGCCGGGAACCAGCAGTACGTAGCGGTGTCGGAATGGGGGTGCCCGCAGATACCTCGGTCGGCACGTTCAACACGGTCATGGTCGAGGTGTGGTCAGTAAGCGACGTTGCTACCTATGAGCCGACCGTAACGATTTATCCATAGGAAAAGGAATTGCCAGTGGTCAAGTATATGGTCCCGGAGCTTGTCCCCGTGGACGCCCGCCACGGCGGTGCAGGAGCTGAAAGCCGAAAAGGATGCGGAACTAGCGCGGCTTGGGAGGGAAAACGAAGGATTGAAGACAGATATTATTTTACTAAAGGCAGAAATCCAGAAACTGAAAATTCAGGCTACTAGAGGCACATAAGGGCAGCATTCCACTGGGTCGGGAGTCCATGTCCCGGATATGCCCAAAGAAACACAGTTTCTTTGGCACGTCAGAAAGCTTTGCTTTCTGCACATTTCGGGCAGAGATGAAGAATGAAGAATTCGGGGCTTTTTCTCGTAAAATGTGGGACATGGAAAACAAAGCTTATTGTGGGTTTTGGCTGGAGTTACTTATTTAAATTCACCGTTGTTATTAACTAATAGGGATTGAAAATGGAAACTGAAATATTGAACAAGATACAAGAGGATTTGGAATTCCTTAAGAAGGAAGTTGTTGAGATAAAGGAACATATGGTAGATATAGACAGCATAATGACAGAAGACGATTATAAGGCTTTATTGAATTACGAAAAGGAAAAGTCACGGGGAAGGCTAAAATCGCATGAAAAACTGAAGAAAGAACTAGGATTATGATAATGTTTGAAGTATCATATTCTAATCAGGCTGACAAATTCCTGAAGAAAGCTGAAAAAATCATTGCCAAAAGGATTATGCAGAAAATAGAAGAGCTTACGCGAGCGCCTGTAATTCATGACACGAAATCAATTCAGGGCTCAAAAGGTCTTTTCAGGGTCAGGGTTGGCGTTTACAGAATACTTTATGAAGTGGATTACAAAAATAATTTGATAGGTATAGTGAAAATTGACAAGAGACCGAAAGTCTATCAATGAAAAAAATCCAATTTCGCCACTGTCAGCAGTGCCGCTTTTTCATTAGTAGGCACAATGTGTAGTAAAAAGGTAAGCAGAGTCAGGAAAATATCGGGCTTGGGCAATGACGGCTACTATCAGGTTTCCGAGCTGTCGCCGTGGACGCCCGCCACGGCGGTGCAGGAGCTCGACGGCAAAGTTGCGGCGCCCGGGGAGCGGCTGGCGGGAATTGAGGGGAAACAGGCATACGGTGCTATGAGTGAACGCGAACGCTACATTCCTTTATAGGGGCGGCAATGCCGGCAATCGTGGTGGAATGCTATGAAAAATGAAATCGCCAAGGAATTGAACACTTATCTGACGAGCCTCAGCAGATCTCCTGTGTCAAGCACCTTTACTGCTGATTGTTCTTTGAGTCGTTTGTCATTTGACCAGATAGGGCAGCGCAGTTTGAGCGCCAACGCAACATACGGGGGTGTCATCAGGATCAGGAGAGATGTTTTCAGCCTCCTGTACAAACGGCTTTACTTCAGACATCGGAACGAGCGATACCCTTCTACCCACAACAGAAAGCAGTTTTGAAAATTCTTCATCTGAGCGCCCAGTTTTCGCCAGAATGAAACGTTTATGCTGTGCATATTCGGCAATGATGTATTCAGGAGCGTACAGGTGCAGCTCTTCAACGAAAAGAAGTTCTGATGTAATTCCTTCCTTGATGAGCGCTGAGAACAGCACGTTAGCGTCCACCACGAGATCCACTTATACCATCTCGCGGAGCCTTTTTGCAACACCTTTATTGACTTTTCTCCCCAGTTCCAGCGCATCGTGCTCAGTGAGCGTGCTCTTGGACTTGAACTCCCTGAGGAACTCAAGGTCGCGCAGTTTCTGCGCGAATGCCTGCCGCGCTACCTCGCTCCAGTTTATTTCAGGGAACTCGTCCATCTTTCTTTTTAGTTCTTCAGCAACCGAAAGCGTTATGCTCACCATACTACCACCTCATGCATATTATGTTCATTACGTTAATTACGTTAATATATTTAAAGATTCTCATATACCTGCCGTTGCTGACGTTTCGCTCACCCGGGACAGGCTTCTAGATTCCTCTGCACGCACCTCTATTCCTCGTTTTGAGTTTAATGAAAGACTTGTTGATGCCGTATCAAAATCTCCAGTGAAACTAAGAACGCTGCTGAATTTCATGCGCCTTTTCATCGCAATGAACGAACAAGCCTATCTCGTTTCAGGCGACAAGGATATTCTGCAAAAAATAAGAAATGATGGGATTTACGAAAAGGCACTAACGTACACTGAATTCAGGAAGTTATAGTGAACCAAGTAAATAATCAGGTATTATAGCAATACAAGGAAATAAACAGGATATATTGTGCTGATTGCTTCGCAATCGCACAATTCGCCAGATTCCTTAGAATCTGACGATATTACTTCCTTGTTTGCTATCTGCGAAGAACAGAGGTTCTTCGAGATCCCAGAGAGCTCTGCTTTCTGGGGATAGGTGAAACAAGAAGCAATATGCCGATGTTATTTTCTTGTTTCACTATATATCTTGGTTCACGTACACCCAAAAAGCAAAGCTTTTTGGTGCACCGGAAAACCTTGTTTTTCGCGTGTAGCGGACGACAAAAGTATAGTCGATGACATTAGTTTTCGTACGGTTCCTAATGTCATCTTCTTATAGCAAGGACAGAACTTTGTCTGAATAGTTCTGTCACTTGCTATAATATGCCGGTATTCCTTTGTTGATCCGCTATAAACAAAGCATGTTGCAGCTTTAAGCTAATTCAGCCCCTAATGATTAGTATGAAATTTCTGGTGGCACTCCTGCTCATCGCCTCACTTGCAGGGGGTGCTGGCATCACCGGCAATACCGTCCAGTTCAACCTCGCCTTCAACATCAACGACAAATCAGACGACACCATTTACTCCCGGAACGATTTGATCACCGCAGAGGACGACGGCGTCGTGCTCGGCATTGCATCGGGCGGAAAAAAGGCGTTCAACAGCTCGGCGAGCCCCACCTACTCGGCTTCTGATTATCTGCTCCAGCTTGACGAGGCGCTGGAGGGCAACCGGTTCTACATCATCTTTACCAATGGGACGCGGGAGGAGGTTAAAAAACGCGTCAATGTGATGGGCGATCAGGATATCGTGCGGACGACCTTCGGCTTCCCGCAGCGGCCGCCAACGCCGCCTGCCGTGCCCACGTTCCTCAAGCTGGTGTACGACGACGTGGACATCATCGGCAGGACGCGCTGGGCGGCAGGTCCGAGGGAAATCATCATCGAGAACGAGGGCACCAACGAGCGTGGAATGCCGAAAATACGCATCAGCGTGATACGATGAACAGAAAGATTCTGGTTGATGTAGGCGTTTTGACTGTAGCTTTCTGGGGCAAGAAGGGAGAAGCGCTTCTCCCTTCCAGAGGCGAACGTGTGGTTTATCCTGAATGCCTTGAAAACTACTGGCTCGGGCCAGCAGATGAAGTACAAGGCATTCGGGATATGCAAAGCGCATGTCGTACACCCTGCATTTCACTCGAACTGCCGGAAAAATGGGAATACGGAAAGCTCAAGGGAAAAATTAAGCAATTCTACATGCATTGTTCTCTGCCGATTACAACACCATGCTCCATAATGGAGGAAAGTGAAAGAAAACAACTCGATGTCGCGAAGATTACCAGAGAACTTTTAGAACATGACATGCAAGGGGAAGATGCCGCATTGATTGTTGCTGCCAGCGCTTTCAATCTAAATCTAGTAACCTTTATAGTGGACCAACAAAAGAATACCGACATATTACTTTTGTTGTCCGCTATAAGTGAACCAAGATATAATATACATGATTATTTACTTGGTTCACTATAACAGGAAACACTTGACAAGTAACATACCTGTGATTAATGGGGTGTTACGGGAACATGAGTCTGAAGAAATTCTCCTGCCTACCGATATGTAGACTTTTTAAGATTCCTGATATCCTTCAGGAATTTGGTAGTCAGACCTTTCTTAATCATGATGCCCACGTTACTATTACTCAGCAGAAGTACAAAAGATTACAGCGCTCTCTTCGTTCCAAAGGTCAGAATCCCCTTATTTCGCATGCGCTGTCAATCGTGCTGCTCATGGTGCTGGTCGGCGCCATCGTCTCGTCCCTCAACACCGTGCGCAGCGATTTTCGGTCGTTCATCGGCACGCATGAAATCGAAAACACCTGTGAGCTCATCAAATCGGGCATAGAGAAGCTCTATACCGGCGAACGCTACAATTCGTCGGTCAACATAACCTCTAGGGTTTTCGTCAGCCTGCCGGAACGAATCGGCGACATGAACTACCGCGCGCGCTTCGTCAACGATTCGGCCATCATAGAGGCGTTCGGCCCGCCGTCTATCAACGACACCTGCAGGATAGGGTTCAACATCACCTACCGGGGCTCCACGTCAGGAGGCAGGACGGAGATCAACTACACGCGATTTTCAGAAGGCATCGACCTTATTTTCATGGGGAGAGCATGATGGACGCCTTACACAACCGCCAGGGCAAGGGACGCAAGGGAGCGATACAGGTGGACTTCGTTATCGCCGTCGGCTCGTTCCTTGTCATATTCGCGTTCCTCCTGCAATACATCACCGGCTATTACGCAGCTGCCAAGGACGACATCGAGCTGGCGGCGCTGCGGAGCGAGGCGCTGGGGCTCCTCCGTATCGCTGACCAAGAGCCCGTGCCGAAGGAATGGACTACCGCGCCGCTCAGGCTCGGGTTGCGCACCTATGCCTACCGCTTCTACGTGCTCATCAACAATACGACGCCGTACCTGCGGAACCCGAGCGATCCCCTCGCGCGCATCGAGGGCGAGCTCGTTACCTTCAACTATTCAGACCTCGGGTTTCCCGGCATCGACATCAACTCGACGGTGATTTACGACAACGACACCGTGCTTCCCTATCAGATAACCGACACGAACATCACGTTCAACGTCAGCGTCTCGGCAAGCGAGGAAAAGTGGATCGTCGTCTACTTCGACGACAACAGCAACTTCTCGTCCCGCTCGTCGACGGTGAGCGGCGTGAACAACCTGACCGAAAAGATATTCGCCGCCGAACGGATTCCAGTTCTGCAGTACAAGCAGCTCCAGAGGCTGAATACCTCAAATTACACCCTCGTCAAGAACATGTCTGATATCAAAAACAACTTCCGCATACAACTGGCTGACATAGACATCAACCAGACCTACATCAGCTACGGCGGCGCGCCACCGCGCCGCGGCGACGTCATCTCGCTCCAGCGATTTGTCGTCTACCAGAACGCGACCGCTGCCGTGCGGAAAGGGAGGCTCACGGTCCAGGTGTGGTGAATGAACAAGGGATACGTTTACACGCTTGAGGTGCTCATCGCCCTGTCGCTCATACTCGTCACCATCTTCCTTGCGATGAAAACGCCGCCGACGAAGCCCGAGAGCGAGATAAGCCTCATCAAGCGCACCGGCTTCGAGACACTCGACTTCCTCACCACGCGGAACAGGCTCAGGGAGTGGGTCGACGCGGACAACGAATCGGTCATCGAGGGCGAACTGCTTGCGCTGCTGCCCAAGAACGTGCTCGCTGAAGTCCAGCTGTGCACGTCGCCGTGCGACGACAGCAACGTTCCCCGGAACCAGACCGTCATCGGTGTCGACTACTACGTTGCAGGCTACAAGGACAAATACATCGGGAAGGAAGTGAAGGTATGGCTGTGGAGGAAGTTCTGATGTCTGCACTAACAACTAGCCGCAATGAAACAACGCACAAGGAAGGGAATCAGGGGTCCAGGACGACTGAAGGGAAATGTCAAACACCAGTGCTTGACAGTTTGTTCGATTCCAAAGGAATCGAAACAAAACCTTGGTTTCCCTGCGGTCGTCTTAAGGGGCAGTTCTTCATCATCGCGGCACTTCTTATTATCGTCGCGCTCATAACGTTCAGGAACACCCTGTCGGTGTATACGACACTGGAGGAAAAACGCTTTCAGGAGTCGCTCATCACCGACAAGCAGCTCAACAACATACGGAACGAATACCACTATCTGGTGGGCATCGCCTCGGGAAGAACCGAGCCGAACGTGAGCGCCATTGACTACGCAGCGAACTTTTCGGGCTTCCTCAGAAATAGGCATGACATAAAAATCCTCTATGTTATAATTTACACCAACGCGACGGCGAAAAATTATTCGGTGACCGTCGGCAACTACCTGAACGACCGGCTCAATGTCACCATCAACGGCACCGACTCGACGCCGGCAGGGTATTTCATCAGCAACGTCAACGACAAGACCAACGCGACACGCCATTTCAACACAAGCCTGAGCGGCTTCGTCAACGTCACCGTGCTGTACAACCGGCAGAACATCAACCATACCGAGCGGTTCTCCGTCGACACCAAGGTCAACATGCTGTTCGGCTTTTTCGACATACAGCTCGAGGACAGCGACATCAGGCTCCGCTCGCAGTCGGCATACAACACGACGCTTAACAGGACACGCTAACGGCCGTACGCAATGTGATAGTATGTTCAGTTGATTTTGGAACATTTTATGCTGAACATACAGCATAGCAGGTTCGAATGAAAAGTTCCAGTATTATTCGGATATGCTATGACATTCGGGATAGCAGCGAGGAGTAAGAAAACGAGGATACAGAAGGTGGAATAGTGTGAATCCGCTCGTGACCATGACGCTCGTCGTGCTGATGAGCATCGGAGCGATAGCGCTTGTCATCACCGTCGTAAAGCCGGTTGCGGACAGGACGGTATCGAATTCGGTCATCAGGGATGCGACCAGTGCAATGGAGATGCTCGACAACGCCATCCGCGAGGTTGCCTCCGAGGGGGCGGGGTCGAAGCGCGTCGTCAAATTCACCGCGCCGCGGGAATTCGAGGTGACCGGCCAGGAAGATTCGCTGCAGTTCAAGCTGGAGTCGGGAGCCGAGGTGATTGAGTACCTGTCCCGGAGGCTGGCAGGCGACATTGTGCAGATTGCCGGCAACGACGTCCGCTGCGATGACGCGGGGAGCAACCTGACGCAGGAAAACTCGTTCGTGTCCATTGCTTACAAAAAGGTGCCGAAGGCCAGCACTCTTGCAAGCATAACCACCGAGAACATGACGCTTATGATAAAGGAAAAGACGAATGGCACCGCCGTCTACCCTGCGAATTCGTCAATCATCATAAACGGCGACACGTCGTCGAAAAACGGCACCGGCTACAGTGAAGTGCTATGGAAAGGCACCAACCTGCCGCTCTGTATCGTGCATTTCTATATCAACTCGACGTACGAATACGACGTGTACTACACGCTCTACGCAGGCGCCGATTTCGTCGTCGCTGACGTGCGGCACGTCGTGACCAAGACCTGAGGGTGGTATAGAAATAGCTCGTGGATACTTGTGCACACCACCAGCGTTGAGGCTTTGCACATAAAGTCGTGGACGTGCAAGAAGTATGGTTTGACGCACAACAACCCGATAGGCGCTACAACGGCGACATCAAAGACAGGACAAAAACGATGGGGATTTCGGAAGCCACGAAGGCGCAGAGAGTTTTCTGAACATGAAACGGACAATTCACAATTTTGTCAATCCTCACATGGGGCTGAAAGGGCTTACGCCTGCTGAAGCTGCGGATGTTGACTTGAAACCTGGGAGAAGAAAATTGTTGAATCTTGTCAGACATGTTTCAGGATGTCGTACTCCGATTAGGTAACAGTGTTAGAGCAAAAAAACTATATAAACAGGCCACATGCATAGTTATATGCAAGTGTGACGTTCATGAAAGGCATATCCCCGCTCCTCGCTGCTGTGCTGCTTATTGCTGTCACCGTTGCCATTGCTACCCTTGTCATGGGATGGGTTTCGACG